>DASVAL010000046.1:0-66829 GCA_036376355.1 Planctomycetota bacterium | reverse complement strand
CCGCCGACCGCCCACCACGTGGCAGTCTCGCCATCTGTGTTACCGCTCGTGCTCATCGGTGGACTCCCTTGTACTGGAACAGATCAGCCGCCTCGCCGGCCAATCGCATGGCATCACGGCCGGCTTCCGTCGCGCGTCCCTGCTTGGCTCGAAGCTGTACCAGATCCTCCCATCCGGCGACCACGCTTGCAGCTCTCGCTCGACGGGAGGCGATTGCTGACCGAGCTGGTTCCAACGCAACGGGCGCGGCAGCTCCGCGCGAATCGGAAGCCAACTCTCCCGTCGCCGGTTCCGACGGGAGCCGACCCCGCGCAGCAACCGCGCACGACCGCCGTGCGCCAACCGCCACCCGTGCAGCGCCTCGGCGAGCGACTTGACGACGTCCCGCACACTGGGGATGGTGTGGGCACGGGACGTCGATGGTCCTTTCCCCACAGCCTGACCACGCCGCGACCCCGATGCAGGACGCGCTTCTGCAGCAAGTGCCCGCGATCGAAGGGTACAAGGTCCTCGGCAAGACCGTCCTGCTCGCACCGGTAGGCACCGGCGGCATGGGCGTCGTCTACCGCGGCTGGCACCTCGCGTTCCGCATCCCCGTCGCCGTGAAGGTGCTGAAGGCGTCTCTCGCCGCGGACCGCGATTACGTGCAGCGCTTCCGCCACGAAGCCGAGGCTTCGCTGCGCATCACGCACCAGCACGTCGTGCGCGCCTACGACGTCGAGGAGCGCCACGGGCTGCACTTCCTCGTCATGGAGTTCGTCGACGGCGAGTCGGCGGGGCGGCGGGTGCGGCGGTTCGGTCGCATGAACACGCGCGAAGCGATCACGGCGATCACGGCGACGGCCGCGGGCCTCGCCGAGGCGCACGGTCACGGGCTCGTGCACCGCGACGTGAAACCGAGCAATGTGCTGATCGCGCGGTCGGGCCGCGTCAAGGTCGCCGACCTCGGCCTCGTTCGCCCTGCCCTCGAGGCAAAGGACGAAGCAGCGCCTGGAGAGAAGTCTGTCATGCTCGGCACGAAGCAGTACATGGCGCCCGAGCAGTGGGGATCGCGCGACGTGCATCCTGCCGCCGACGTCTGGGCGGTCGGCGCGACGCTGTACTACCTGCTGACCGCCGAACACGGCGTGCCGCGGCTGCCGACGGCGCAGGTGCGGCAATGGGCGCAACAGAACGCATTCCCGACGCTGCGCGACCGCTGCCCCGATCTGCCCGCCGAGCTGCACCGCATCTACGAACGCTGCGTCGAGCGCGACCCGGAGCAGCGCTTCCAGAACGCGGGCGAGCTGCACACAGCACTGCAATCGCTCGGCCTGCACGACGAGGCGTTGCTGCGCGACAAGGACTACGACCCCGCGCGCGTCGCATCGGATCTGCCGCCCGCGGAAGTGCTCGGCCGGATCGACGCGCGCCTCAAGGGCACCGTCGCGCCGCAGCCGGTGTCGCAGCCGAAATCACAGCCGCAGTCCCATTCGCAGCCGCACCCGCGGTCGAACCCGCCGTCGCGCCCGCCGTCACCCCCGCCGGCGCGGCGGCGTCCCGCGACGAAGAGGTCCGGCGTCCCGGTCGCCGTCCTCGTTCTCGCGGCCATCGGCATCGGCACCTTCGCGCTCATGCGCGTCGGCAGCGGTCGCGACGGCAAGGCCGCGGCTCCCGTCGCGACCGCACCGCCGCTCACCGAGCCGCCGGCTTCGAAGCCGAAGTCGGTGCCGGCGGTTCCAGACACACGCGTCGAGACGCGCGAAACGACGCGCATCACGCCGCCGACAGCGCCCGAGCCCCCGCCCACACCCCCGTCCACGACCGCATCCACCCCAACGCCGGCGCCCGGGAACGAACCACCCCCCGAGCCCGCACGCGTCGAAGCCGCTCCGCCGACGATCGAGTGGCTGCAGCCGGAGATCGGCGTGCCGCTGTCGGGCAAGGTGACCGTCGAGGTCGCGGTCGCGAGCACGGTCCCCGTCGAGGCAGTGCGCATCGGCAACGAGAACGCGACCTCCAAGACGGCAGCGAACCGGGGCACGGCGCACTGGTCTGCCGACGTCGAGCTCGCAGCCGAAGGCCGGCCGATCGTCGTGCAGGTCGTCTACGCCGCAGGCCGCAAGACATCGATCGAGTCGGCGCGCGTCGGCATCGACCTCGCCGGCAGCGCGATCACGACGACGATCGGCATCGTCGTGCAGCCGATCGAGTCCGCGGAGTTCAAGACCGGCTCTTCGCTCGTCGAGATCTCGCGCCCGTTCTGGATCGGCGAGAACGAAGTGTCGCGCGGCCAGTGGCGGACGCTGATGGAAGCAGCAGACGGCGCCGGTGACGACGCGATGCCGGTCGCGAACATCCCGTGGTCCGCGGCGGTCGAGTTCTGCCGGCGCCTGACGCTGCGCGAGCGCGCTTCGGGCCGCCTGCCGAAGGGTCACCAGTACGGGCTGCCGCCCGAGGCCTGGTGGGAGTGCGCCTGCCGCGCGAACGACGACGGGGCGCTGCCCGCAGCACACGTCGACCGGCTGGTGCCGGTGCACGAGGGCCAGCCCGGCGCCGCACGCCTGCGCAACATGCACGGCAACGTCGCCGAGTGGTGTGCAGACAACCTCGCATCGGTGGCCTGGCCGCCCAGGGTCCGCGATCCGATCGCCACCGGCACCAGGGAGCAGGTCGCGCGCGGCGTCGCCTACACCGACCTCGAGCCACCGTCCGCGCAAGTGAGACAGGGCTGGCCAGAAGGGACCTCGAAGAAGAAGATCGGCTTCCGCATCGCGCTGCTCCCGCTGTCTGCCGCCAAGTGACATGCCCGCCCACCTCCTCGCGAAACTCGCTCTGCTCGGCGCCGCGTGCGCGCCTGTGTTCGCCCAGACGAGCCTGCGCGCTCCGCTGCAGGCCTGGCTCGCGCAGAAGGACGGTCCGTCGCAGTACGAGGACTTGTTCGTGCCGTTCCGCAAGGCGCTGCTGCTCGCGAAGAGCACGAAGTGCTCGCTCGTTCCGAATGGCGGCACCGATGCGCTGCTCTACGACGTCGTGTCCGCGATCGAGCCGCTCGACAGCGGGATGGAGTCCTTCGCCGCACAGAACGCTGGCGCGTTGCCGGCAGGCAGCCCCGACAAGCTGCTGAACCTCGCGGCCGCGTTCCGCGCGAACGGCGACTCGCTCGAACCGCTGCTGCCCTGGCTGCTGCTGCTGCAGAAGCGCGGCACCCCCGACGCGCGCGTCGAGCTGTGTCTGTTCGAAGCGTGGGGCACGGGCGCGCTCGACTGCAACGCGAGCAAAGCCGCGGCGAAGCGGCTCGAGAAGCTCGACGAGGCGCCGCTGAGCAAGTTCTTGTTCGAAGCGAAGGCGTTCCCGGCCGGCAAGGCCGGCACAGCACAGCGTCTCGTGGACCAGCTCTGCGCCGGCAAACTCGACAAGGGAGCGCCACTCGGTGCCTTCGCGCTGGGCCGCGCGCTCGTCGCCGAGTTCGAGAAGGACTACGAGCTCGCGATGCAGCTCGGTGACTTCGGCCGGGCGACGAAATGCCTCGAGACGATGCTGCTGGCGAACCCGAAGGATCTCGCTGCGCAGCTGATGCTCGAGGCGTGCGGTGGCCAGGTCAAGGGCGCGCGGTTCGTGGACCGCTACAAGGAAGCGAGCCCGGCCGAGCGCGCCGCAATCGACGCGCGACTCCAACACCTCGGCCTCGCGATCGTCGCACCCGGCCAGAGCGTCGTGGCGGTCGCGCAAGCACCGCGCGACACGCTCGATTTCTTCCGCACGGACCTCGTCAAGCGCGTGAAGGAACTCGATGCGCCGATCAACGCCGCCCAGCAGGCGCACACCAAGAAGGTCGACAAGGCGCAGAACCTGCGCGAGGACATCGTGGAGCTGGAACGCAAGATCAAGAAGTACGAGCGCATCGTCGGCATGCGCCGCGAGGTGCGCGGTTGGCGCGAAGACATCGACGAGAAGAACCGCGAGATCGAGAAGTGCGAGGGCGACGCGAAGAAGGAGCTCGAAACGAAGGCCCGCCTCGAAGCGCAGCGGAACGAGCTACAGGGCCAGATCGACGCCGTGAACAAGCGGCGCAGCGAGTTCAAGCTGCAGCCGACGGCGGACGAGCCCGGCGAACCCGAACCCGCGCCGCGCTCGGCGGCGGCGGGCGAAGCGCGGGCGGCTGACCCTCTCCGACCATTCGACCCGACGCCCCGACAACCGGCTCCGGTGGCGCCCCCGTTGGTCGAGTTCGACGACGCCCTGCCGCAGGGAAAGGACCTGCGCGCGGCCACGGCCGAGCTCGATCTCGGACGCTTCGACAAAGCGCGCAACGCCTTCCGGGCGGTGATGAAGGACGCGGCCACACGCGTGCCGGCCGATGCGACGACGCAGCGCATGATCGCGGTGACGAGGTATCGCCTGGCCGAGTCCTTGCAACGGATGGGCATGCAGAAGGCACTCGTCATGCGCAATGATGCCGACGCCCTGGTAGACCTCGGCGAAGCCGACCGCGAGTTCGCGCGCCTGACCGGCGACGACTTCGGCACCGCGAGGGAAGGCAGCTCGCTGCGTGCCGCGGCGCTGCGCTCGCGCCTGCAGATCAACTCGAAGCTCTATCGCATGTACCGCGATCTGGCGGACGCGAACCCGCGGGAAGTGCCGCATCGCACGAAGCGCGACGCCCATGCAAGGACGTCGAACCAACTGCTCGAGCAACTGAAGAGCTCGTTCGCCACCGCAACGCTGCCCGACGGCCGACGGATCGTCGATGTGGCGCGCGACGAAGCTACCGCGGCAGCACTCGCGCGCTGACACGCAAGTGCCGTCTATTGCCGCGAGAGCTGGACGCAGCGGCCCAGATAGATCTCGTCGCTGGACTCGCCGTTGCTCTCGAACCGCACCCAGATGCGCGGGTTGCCGCCCACGCCGCCGAGCGGCGGCTGCTTCGAGAACTGGATCACGCCGCCGGGAGGCGTGAGCTCGACGTTCAGTTCGACCGTCTCTTCCCTCTGGTGCGGCGCGTTCGCATGAGGGCTGTTCTGGAAGATCAGCCTGGCGGTGACGCCGCTGAAGGTCAGGTCACCGTCCAGCGTGATGAACGGCCCGGGGCTGTTCGAGCAGCTGCCCGCGATCTGCGCCAGGATGCCGACGGGGCTGCCGAAGTCCAGGTCGACCGGGAACACACCCTGGACGATCCGGCCCAGCAGGACCTTGTCCGAGATCGGGTCTCCGCCCTCGTCGAAGAGCTGCAGGAAGATGAACGGGTTGCCACCCACGCCGCCCAACGGCGGCTGCTTGTTGAACTGGATCACCTGCGCCGGGCACAGCGGGACCCGGACAGTGATCGGTTCCTCGCGCTCGTGCGTGCCTTGCTCGTTGTTGCGGAAGATCAGCACGGCGTCGATGGCACCGAGCGCGAGCGCGCCATTGAACGTGATGTAGGGACCGGGGTTGTTGGTACCAACCACCGTGGTCACGCTGCCGTGCAGGTTTGCCCAGGCATTGGCGGTCTCAGTGACGGTGACGCCACCGAGAGCGAGATAAGAGGCTGCCGCGACGAAAGTGCCGGCGGCACCGAGACGAACGGATTTCATTAGTCGCATAGTCTAGTGTCTGTATAGTCGAAACGGGTTGAGGATGGCCATTGTGGCCGGCGTTAGCAGCCGCATGGAAACCACAATGTTCCGATACGAAATGATAACACGACGTCCCCGTATGAGATCTTGATGCTGATTGGCGAGCCGCCATCGCGATCCACTGTCACGCCCCGTCGCGCGCATGGCTCGGCTGCGCGCTGGGCCGCGGCTGCGATGCGAGCGACGTCTGGAAGCAGGCGGTGATCGGGCCGCGAGCGCGACGCGCTGGGCCGTGCTCAAGATGAAGATTTCGAACGACCGCGGGGCGGTTCCGTAGCGGCGTGGATGTGCGACACCTTCGACAGTGGTCTCGACGGCCAGCGCCGATGCGACGGTGGCGCGGAACGCGAAGCCCAATCGCAATGGCAGGGACCCTGCGAGTCGGCGGGCGTGATCGCCCTACGACCCGACAGCCCTCGAACCATCGACCCGGAAGCTCAAACAGGCGAGTGTGCCGACGATCCCGGACACGAGGACGTGTGAGGAGCCTTCGAGCGGCAGCAGGCTGCCGAAGCAACCGCACAGCCGGCCCGGGACGGCAGTCGCGAGCGCGATCCCCGCGAGCGCGAGCACGACACACGCCGCCGCCGCGTGGTGCCGGTACTTCGTGTGCAGGAGCAGGGCGGCGCACAGTTCCACGAGGCTGCCGAGGTAGTAGAGCTGCTCGGGCACGACATAGGAGTCTTCGTACGGCGTCAGCAGCTTTGCGGCTGCCGAAAGCGCGAGCACGCCGCACAGGGCCCACCGGCCCGTGTCGTGGAGCGCCCTCGGCAGCTTCCGGTGTCCCACGGCAACCTTGCTCATCGGTTCGATGCGTTCACCCTGGTCATCGGCACCATGAAATGTCGTTCCACTGCAGGCACGCTCGACCATCGGGTACCGCGCGTGGCCCGCCTCCACTGTCGAAGGATACTCCAACTACGACGCTGATGATTGCCCCGGCACGCTCGGCATCGCCCCGAAGCAACGTGGCCGCGTGCGGCCGCGAGCCGAGAGACCGTTCGCAACGCACCCTCCGAGTGCAAGGACGCAAGGACGAGGCCGGAGGCTCCAGCCGAAGAACCCGGCCGCGCTTGCCGGCCGCTTGCGGGTTGCGTCAACTCGTGCCCCATCGAACTCCCCTCCGCCACTCGACCAACGAGTCGCACCGCCGCGACGCGGCTCCTCGCGCTCGCATGCCTGCCATGGCTCGCGCTGGCCGTGGCCCAGGTGCTGGACGCGTGGTTCCTGTGCGACGACGCGTTCATCTGCTTCCGCTACGCGCGGAACCTGATCGAAGGCCACGGCCTCGTGTTCAACCACGGCGAACGGGTCGAGGGCTACACGCAACTCGCCTGGGTGCTCGAGATCGCGGCGCTGTGGGGTTGGCTCGGCATCCGCCCCGAGCACGCGAGCCTGCTGGTGTCGGTCGCGTTCACGCTCGGCACGGGCTTCTGGACGCTGCGGCTCGCGCACGCGACGCCTTTCGCGCCGATGCGTCACGTCGCGACCTGGCTCGCCGCGGGGCTGCTCGCGATCAACTCGTCATTCTGCGCCTGGACGACGAGCGGCATGGAGACGCGGCAGTTCACGTTCCTGGCGCTGGCAGCGCTCGACCTGTTCGCGCGCGGAAGGACGGCGTGGGGCAGTCTCGCGCTCGGCCTCGCGACGTGGACGCGACCGGAGGGCGCGCTGCTCGCGGCCGTGTGCATCGGCTGGCATCTCTCGAGTGCGCGCGCCCGCGGTTCGCTCACGTGGCGGAGCGTGCTCGCCGCCGCCGGGCCGGTGGTCGTCCTCGCCTGCGCCCAGCTCGCGTTCCGGCTGCTGTACTACGGAGACTGGCTGCCGAACACCTGGTACGCGAAGCACATCCGGCCCTGGTACGAAGCCGGCTCGCGGTATCTCGCCTCGGCGACGCTCGACACCGGCCTCTACCTGCAGATGCCGCTGGCGATGCTCGCCGCGTGGGTGTTCCGGAACAGCGTGCGCGGGCGCTTGCACCTGCTGTCGCTGCTCTGCGTCGTCCCCCACGCCGCGTACTGCGCCCACATCGGCGGCGACTTCTTCGAGTACCGGTTCCTCGACTTCTACTGGCCGCTGCTCGCGATCGCGTCCGCGGACGCCATCGTCTGGCTCGCGCGCGGCCGGCGGCAGATCGCCGTCGTGCTGGGCGCCGTGGTCCTCGCGTACTGCGCGGCGCTGCAAGTCTCGATGGTGTGGCTGAGCCGCAACCTCGACACGCGCCAGGAGACCGAGTACCTGCACATCGAGCTGAGTGCAGCAACCGCTCCCTGGCTCACGTGGCTGCCCGGGAGCCTCGACCTCGCGGCGATCTCGAACCGCGCGCGGTTCGACAACGTCCGCCACCTCGTCGGACAGCGCGTCCGCGAGCACGTGGTGTTCGGCCGCCAGCGGCAGCGGGACTGGAGTCCCTACGAACGCCTGCCTCGCGGTCTGCTGCCGCGCGACGCCGTCGCCGCCACCAACGCCGCCGGCGCCATGCCGTTCTACCTCGCGGACCTCACGGTGATCGACCGGCTCGGTCTCTGCGACCGCGTCATAGCACGCTCGCCGGTCACGACTCCGAACCGCGATCGCATCCTCGCCCACGATCGGCGCGCCCCGCCTGGCTACCTCGAGCAGCGTGGCATCAACGTCGACGTCAAGCCGCCCGCGACCTCGCTTGCCACGGCACTCGCAGTAGCACCGTTCGCGCTCCGCTTCGCCGAAGACCTCTGGATGCCCTTCGATTCGCCGGATCCCGCGTGGGTCGAACGGGCCTTCGCGCACGTCGACCTCGCAAGACGCGCGCCGCTCCTGCTCTCCACGAGCAGCGACGGCGTCTCGGTCGCGGGGCGCACCGCGACGCTGGTCTGGTCGAGCCCCGCCGACGCCGGACTCGCTTACCGCGCGGCATCGTCGTTCGGCCCGGGGCCGAGCAACGTGTTCGGCCGCGAGATCCCCTTGAGCGCCGACGCACTGCTGCAGATCACGCTCGGTGACCAGTTGTCCGCCCTGTTTCGCGGCTACACGGGCCGGCTCGACGAACGCGGCACCGCCACGGTGCAGATCGAGATTCCGCCGATCGAGTGGCTGCGGGGCCAGTCGATCCACACCGTGTTCATGTCGCTGCGCGACGGCGCCATCGTGTCGGTCTCGGCACCGATGCGGTTCGAGATCCGATAGGTCGGACCAGGAGGAGGCTGGCCCTGCGCCGGCCGTGTTCGCGCCATGCTGCGCTGAACCGCCGCCCGCCGCGATCGTTATCCTTGCGGCATGCTCACACGTCTCGCCGTGGCCGTTCTCTGCTCGCTGTCCGCCATCGGGGCGCAGGAAGCGCCGAAGGTCGTGTCGATGACGCCTGCGCCCGGCGCCGAAGTCGATGCGAAGACCCTGAAGGAGGTCGTCGTCGTGTTCGATCGCAAGATGAGCCGCACCGGGTTCTCGATCTGCGGCGGCGGCGACACGTTCCCGAAGCTGAAGGGCGGGTTCCGCTGGAAGGACGACACGACGCTCGTCGCCGACGTCGAGCTGGAGCCGGACCACGAGTACCACATGAGCATCAACAGCCCGTCGTTCCAGAACACGCGCGGAGCCGACGGCACGCCGGTCGAACCAACGCCGTGGTCGTTCACGACGCTGCCGGCGAAGGCGCGCCCCGCGGCCGAGCAGAAGGCGCGCAACAAGCAGGCGCTGGCGCTGCTGATGAAGGAGCTGCCCACGCGCTACTCGTACTACGACCTGCGCGTGAAGGACTGGGGCAAGCTCGAGAAGCAGCACGCGCCGGCCATCCTCGCGACGCGCACGGATCGCGGTTTCGCGGCAGCCGTCGGCGAGATGCTGCGTGCGACCGAGGACATCCACGTGTGGCTGAAGCTCGGCGACCAGACGTTCGCCGGCGGGCGCCGCTCGGTCGACTCGCTGTTCCGCCGCGAGCAGATCGATCGCCACGTGCGGGTCGCCCCGGTCGGTCCGCAGGCACTCGCGGGCCGCACGGGGGACGGCATCGGCTACCTGATGATCGGCGGCTGGACCAACGAAGTGGATCCCGAGGCGATCGGGCGGGCGATCACCGATCTCGCCGACACGCACGCGATGGTGATCGACGTGCGTCCGAACAGCGGCGGCGACGAGGGCCTCGCACAGAAGGTCGCAGCGTGGTTCGTCGACGGCACGAAGACCTACGCGAAGAACCGCTACCGCGAGCGCCCGGGCAAGGACGGCTTCGGCGCGGTCTACGAGCGCAAGATCACCGGCAACCCGGACAAGCGCCGCTACGACAAGCCGATCGCCGTGCTGACGAGCCGCTACGTGATGAGCAGCAACGAGTCGTTCGTGATGATGCTGCAGCAGGCGAAGGACTGCGTCGTCGTCGGGCAGCCCACGTTCGGAAGCAGCGGCAACCCCAAGCCGGTCGAGCTCAGCAACGGCGTCACGGTCTACCTCTCGTCGTGGCAGGACCTGCGGCTCGACGGCACGCCGTTCGAAGGCGAAGGCCTGAAGCCCGACGTCGAGGTGCCGTGCACGAGCAAGGACCTCGAGTCCGGCGACCCTATCCTCGGCAAGGCGCTCGAACTGCTGCGCGCGAAGGTCGGCGGCGAGATGAAGGGCGACGGCAAGTAGCGTCGAGCGTCCTCACCTGGTCACGGCTCCAGAGCACCGGACCGATCCGGACGACGACATCATGGACGAGCGCGTCACCATCGACTTCATCACTCGCTGGTGAGCCCCGCCGTCGCTTCCAACCATCGAACGAACGCCGCGGCAGGAGCCAGGACCTCGGCCTTGTCGAAGCATGCGTGCTGCGGCATGCCGTCTGGCAACCGATACAGCAACCGCAGCATGCCGCCCTGGTCACGATAGACGAACGATTGGTAGCCGTCCGAATGCTCGCCCGTCCCCGTGAGCAGGTCGAACCGCCCGAAGCGATGCATGCCCGCAATCGCCTCCTCCAATGATCCCGTCGGAGTGCCATACAGAGCATCCTCGATCAAATGGAAGACGGCTGTCGGGTCGAGTCCAGTGAAGGCGTCGTCCCACAGGACATCTGCATTCGAGCACAGGTCCCGGAACCGATCGGCAGCGTGGTGCAAGGAGACGTGCTGCTCCGCGATGTCCCCGACGCGCACGCCCTCGACATGCATGCACAACCTTCCGAACCCCTTCCATTCCGGTCCCTCAGGCTCGTGGAAGGCCTCGATGGCAAACCCTTGGCGGTCACCGAATATCACGTCACGCCCTTGGATGGCTCGGGCCGGCCATTCTATTCGCGTTGCTCGCTCGAAGCGCATGCACCTTGCAGGCTCTTCGGGGTAGCCGGCTCGACCCAGGCGCGCTACCTTGCGCGACGGCCATGAGGAAGGCCCTCGCATCGTCGTTCGCGGCTGTTGCCTGCTGCATGCAAGGCGTGGCGCAAAGCGCCGCCGCGAACCCACTCGAGCTCATCGTTCGCGCCGAGCGCTCGTTCGCGGGCGCGCAGAACGAGGACGGGATCCTGCTGCTCTGGGACGCGCTGGAGCTGCTGCGACAGCAAGCCATGCAACCGACGAGCGCCTCGGGAACCGCAGCGGCTTCGAAGCTGTTGCAGGACAACGACCCGCTGCACGGCGAACGGCTCGCGGCGTTCACGGCGTTCGCGCGCACGCAGGTCGATCTCGCGATCGTCTACCGCGGGAAGAAGTGGTTCAGCGCCGCCGCGGTCCAGCTCGACGTCGCCGACCGCTTCGACGCGACCGCCGCGACCAGGGAGCGTGCGCAGCTCGCTGCGGCGAAACCGAAGTCTGCGGACACCGCGCTCCCGGAGACACCGACGCTGCTGCAGCGCGCGTCGGCCGTGCGCACCGACGGCCCCTGGCAGGAACGCGGCGACACGCTCGAGTGCGGCGCGCACGAGGCCAACACGGGTTGGTTCGAGTGGATCGTCGACGCGACGCACGCCGACTGCGAGCTGTCGGTCGAGTTCCGCAGCAGTGATCCGAAGGCCGCACACGACTGTGCGCTGCTCGTCGGCGTCGACAGCCACGTGCCCTTCTACCAGGTCGTCGCCGCCTATTACGCCGAGGACGCGTGCTACGACCTCGTGATCATCGAGCACAAGGACGGCGGCGCGAAGAGCCTCGGCAACCACGACGTCAAGCTGCTGCCGACCGCGAGTGGATTCCATCGGCTGACGTTCCGCGTGCAAGGCACGAACCTGCTCGCGCGCCTCGACGACGCGCCGGCCCTCGAGGTGAAGGTGGGCGACGCGCCGCGCGGCCGCTTCGGCCTGACCGTCGGGCTCAAGAACCAGGCCTCGGTCCCGATCACGCTGCGCGATCTGCGCATCGGGCCGTGGCCGCCGCTCACCGAGGAGGAGGTGAGGACCAACGCGAACGCAGCGACGCAGCAGCGCGTCGCGAAGGCCATCGACACGGCGAACTGGATGATCAAGACGAAGCCCGAGGTCGCGACGTTGCGATTGCGCGCCGCGCGCCGCGACCTGCTGACGCTCCCCGCGAGCGTCCTGCGCACCAGCCTGACGAAGACAGTCGAAGATCTGCTGAACAAGAGCGACCTGCTGTATCCGCGCTGGAAGAGGATGACCCAGGAAGGTGCGCGCTCGCTCGTCGCCGTCGCCGATCGCTACGCAGCGGCCGGGCAAGACCGCGCGGCACTTCGACTCGTGGCGATCGCGGCCGACGTCGATCCCGAGGGCTGTGCCGCGCGCCTCGCCGCAGCGAAGCAGGCCGTCGAAGCGAGGGGAACGGAACGCAAGCGCTGACGCGAGCGCTGCCCGCGGGCATGGCATGCGCCAACGAGGCGCGGAGCATCAGCGCGGCGACGGAGTCTCGAAGGCCACGTCCCCGAGCTCGACGTCGACGCAGCTCGCGGCCGTGAGGCGCACGAGCTCGAACTCGCGATCGGAGTGCCGTGCCCTCAGCGAGTAGCTGCCAGGCGGCAGCTGACCGAACGCGAAGCGGCCCGTGCCGCGCGCACTCGTGCCCACGGCACGTCGCCTGCCGTCGTCGGTCAGCAGCAGCAGCGCCACGTCCGGCAACGGAACCCCGTCGCGACACAACCGGCCCTGGACGCTGCCGGCGGGCTGCGCGAGCCGCACCACGACGCCGGATCGCGGCACGACGAACGTCTCCTGCAACACGGTCTCGACGTTCGCACCTTCGCGCCTGAGCCACGGCACCACGGGACCGTCCGCTTCGCACGGCAGGCTGAACCGGCCAGCCGCGTCGGTGCGCACTCGCGTCGAGAGCGGGCGGTTCGTGCCTGGCTCGCGAGCTTCGACGAGGACTCCCGGCTGCGGCCTGCCTGCGTCGTCCACGACCACACCATCGAGACGCGGAGCCGCGCAGAGCGTGATGGTCAACGACTCCGGCTCGCTGCCTGCCAGAGCACGCAGCGTCGCTCGCCAGAACCCGTGGGCGCTGACACGGAGCATCACCTCGCCGGCCGGCACACCATCGACGACGAACGCGCCGGCGCGACTCGTCCGCGTGCCGGGCAGCATCGCGTCGTCGGGGTGGCCCGAACCGATCGCCACGTCGGCGCCGGCCACGGGCCTGCCCTCGGCGTCGACGACCGTACCGCGGACCGAGCCCGCCGGCGGCAGACCGAGCCGCACCGCGACGACCTCGCCGGCGGTCAGCACGAGCACCCATCACGCCCGGGGTCATCTTCGTCACGAGCCTCGCGCCGAGCGTGCTGCCGATGAGCCTGGCACCGATCGGGGCTCCTGGCTGCGATCTGCTGCTGCAACCGGATCTCCTCGCGTTCGAGATCGTGAGCGAAGGCGCCGCGGACTGGACGCTGTCGATTCCCTACAGCGTCGCACTCGCTGGCCTGTCGATCTACCAACAGGCGTTCCCGTTCGAGCCCGGAGTCAATCCGCTCGGAGTGACCGCGAGCAACGGCCTGCGCCTGATTCTCGGCATTCGCTGACTGGCGGCTCCGTCGAGGCCGCGTCCCCGACTTGCCGGAGATCACGTGGCCCCGGACGCGTGGTCGTGCCGGTCGAGTTCGTGCTGAGGCGATGACCCGACACCGGGCAATCGGGGCGGCGGCAGCGACCGACGCTGCCGCCGCGCGCCGCGGCGAATGGCGCGGCGGGAGACCGTCGGCTGTTACTGGCCGATGATCAGGGCGGCGCCGTCGCTGAGGACGACACCGAACGGGTTCGCGACCAGGTCGATCGACGCACCCTGCGCGTAGAAGAGCTGTCCGACCATCGCCGGATTCGCCGGGATCGGCACCAGCACGTTCGCGACACCGCCGACGCCGCCGACGAGCACCGAGGCGTCGAGCGTGTTGTAGAGCAGGCAGCCCGGAGCGCCGAGGAACCCGATGTCGACCGGCGGCGCGAGCCTCGTCGAGCCGAGGAAGAACAGCACGAGGTCGAGCGGCAGGTTCGTCATGTTGATCGACAGATTCTGGCCGATCGTCGGCGAGGTGAGGCCGATGTTGCGCGGCACGCCGAGCGTGCCGTTGCAGCCGAGCCCCAGGAAGCCGTAGCCGCCGAGCCCGCTCAGCGACACCTTCGTGTAGTGGAACGTGCCCTTCCACGAGCGCGGGGTCCCGACCGAACCGGAGAACAGGTTCGTGCGGTAGATGCCCGGGGCCGTGGTCGGGTTCGGGTGGAACACGAGGTCGGCGTTCGAGAACGGACCCTGCGCCACCGTGTGGTAGACGAGGTAGTTCGACGACGGCAGCACCACCGTGTGGTAGACCGCGACGCCGTAGTTGCCCGGCGGCAGGTAGAACGGCGCGTCGAACACGATCTGGTTGTTGCTCGGTGCCGTGCCGGTACCGCCGGCCATGACGCCGGGGCCGCTCGCGACGAGACGCCACAGCGCGGCAGTCGCGTCCTTGCCGACGTAGGTGTCGGCCGTGATGTAGACGTTGCACGTGTAGGGACCGAAGCCACTGTGCGTCGGGTCCGTCAGGCCGCAGACGGTCACGCCCTCGGGCGCGAGCACCTGCAGGTCCCAGAACAGGCCGAGGTTCGGCGTGCCACCTCCGGTCAGCGTGCCGGCACCCGTGCCGGTGTGCGCCGTGCTGTGCGTCGCCGGTGCGAGCAGCACTACCTTCGTGGTCGAGGCGGTGCGACAGTTCAGGCCGACGTCGAGCTTGACGGTCGCATCGCAGGCGGTGCCGAACGGCCACACGGGGTTCTGGGCATTCGAGTCGATGATGGTGTCGCCGTTGAAGTCCCAGGCCCAGCTCGTCGGTATCGGTACCGTCGTGTCGGTGAACTGCCACAAACCGATCGCGATGGGCGCCGCCGTGAAGTTCGGTGTCAGCAGGTCGGTCCGCACGACGTTGTTCCGCGTGATCGTCTGCGATCCCTGCGAGTCGGTCGCCGTCAACGTGACGTTGAAGTCGCCGCAGCCGTAGGTGAACGTCGGATTCTGCGCCGTCGAGTCGATGATCGAGTCACCGTTGAGGTCCCACGCCCACGCTTGCACGCCACCCACGGCCGACGTGAAGGACTGGTCCGTGAACTGCACCAGCAGCGGCGAGCTGCCGGAGATCGGCGTGGCGTGGAAGTACGGGAACAGCCCGACCGCGGGCACGTACGTGAACTCGCAGCATGGCGCGTAGTTCTGCGTGATCGTGCCGGTCGTCGCGGTGAGACTGCTCGTGTTGTAGACGCGGCAGCCGAGCGGCGGTGGCGGGATCGGCGGCGTGGTCGTGGTCTGCACGTGGTCGGCCGCGCGGCCCGAGCCGGTCCAGCCGGTGCCGTCGAGATGGATGTCGACGACCAGGTCACCGAGGTTGGGGTCGTAGACGAACACCCCGGTCGGGATGGTGATGTAGTTCGTACACGGCACGCCAGCTCCGAGGCAGGAGCCCGGCAGGACCGTGACCGGTCCCTGGTGGACCGTGCGCGCGTCCAGGCCGAGGTTGCTCGAGAACGTCGAGGTCGCCGCGGAGAAGTCGACCGGACAAGTCGAGAGATCGATGCGCACGTTCGGCCACGAGCCACCTGCCCACGTGGTCGTCGCCGTCCCATCGTCGGGCCTGTAGTTGATCCCCGTGATGACGATCGGCGTCGTGATGCCCTGGAGCGTGAAGTTCGACGCGTCGTGGATGAACTGGATTCGCATGCTCGCGGCGGCGCGATTCCATGGGAACGCGTTGTTCGTGTTGCCGGCGATGGCGCCATAGCCGGGCGGCGTGATCACGTTCTGTGCGGAGGTGAGGCCGGCGAGAAACGCTGCCGTTGCGGCTGCGAGAACGAGTCTCTGTTGCATGTCTGGATCCTGTGCGATGAATCAGGGGGGGAGTGAAACGGGCCGCAAGCATACGACGCGACCTGAATCCGGCGAGTGGGGTGCGCAATTGGACTGCGGTGGTCCGCGCGGCGAGTGCGCCGGACCTTGCTGCGAAGCCTCCGTTCGGAAATGCGCTTCGATGCAATCGTGAGAGCGCACCGGCTGCTTCGGCGATCGACTGTGCCAGCGGCGACACGACAGGCCCCCCTGCCACCATGCCATCGCGCAGAATCCACCGACGCCGCCAGGCCGCGCGGTGTTCTGCTCGCCGATGAGCAATCCTTCCATAGCCGACGTCCTGCTCACGCATGCCGACTTCGTGCGGCGGCTCGCGCATGGCCTGGCCGGCGCCGAGGGCGACGACCTCGCGCAGGACGCGTTCGTGTCGGCGCTGCAGTCCCCACCCGCGCGGGCCGGCAACCTGCGCGCGTGGCTCGCGGCGATCACGCGCAACGTGCTGCACAATCGCCTTCGCACTGCGGCCCGGCGCCGTCGGCACGAGGGCGCAGCAGAGGTCCAGCCCGCGCTGCCTGCCGCCGACGAGATCGCCGAACGCGAGGAAGTGCGGGCGCGCGTCGTTGCCGCCGTGCTCCAGCTGGCAGCACCGCTTCGCGAGGTCGTGCTGTTGCGCTTCTACGAAGGCCTCGACTCGCCGGCGATCGGCCGGCGCCTGGGCCGCGCGGACAGCACGGTGCGCACGCAGCTGGCGACGGCGCTCGAACGCCTGCGCCGGCGCCTGGACGCGGAGCACGGCGAACGGCGCGCTCTGTGGGCCCTGCCGCTGCTGCGCTGGCGGCCGGCGGCGGAGGTCACGGGAATGCTGCGTGTGGTCTGGCCCGTGCGCGCGGCGCTGCTCGCGGCGCTGGTTCTCGTCGGGTTGTTCGGTGTGCCGCCGCTGCTGCAACCCGGCGCGGGTCCGCGGCCGTTGCCGCCGACGACGATCGCGAGCGAAGCACCGCGCCGGGACGCGGCGCCAGCAGCTGCCGCGAACGAACGCACCGCCGCGCCCGCGATCGTCGCCGCGGATCCGGCGCGCGGCCGCGAGGATCTGTGGGGCATCGTCGTGACAGCGGCCGACGAGCGGCCCGTTGCCGGCGCCGAAGTGCGCCTGCTGCGATGCGACGCCGACGAGCTCGACAACTACGACGTCGAGTACCAGAAGCGCGTCGCGACGCTCGCGACGGCGCGCAGCGATGCCGCGGGCCGCTTCGCGTTCCGCGTCGCGCGCGCCTGCCACCATCGGCTCGGCGTGCGTGCTTCGGGCTTCGCCGAGGCCACCGTGTTCCGGTGTGTCGGCGGCAGTGAGCAGATCGTCCGCGTGGCGCCGGCCACAGCACTCGAGGGAGTCGTGCGCGAGAAGGAGACCGGGTTGCCGCTCGGCGGCGCCAGGGTCGGGGTCTACGTGTTCGGCGCCGGCCGCTACCAGGAGCTCGCGAGCACCGAGACGGCACCCGACGGCTCGTTCCGGTTCGGCGACCTGCCACCGGGCGAGATGGTGGTGGCGGCCCAGCCCCAGGACCTCTGCCTCGCTTCCGTACGCGTGATGCTCGAGGCCTCGCGCGTGCAGTTCGTCGAGCTGTCGGTCGCCCGCGGTCGCACCATGAGCGGCAGGGTCACGGAAGCGGAGACCGGCGCAGCGATCGAAGGCGCCGAGATCTCGGACGTGTGGAACTTCGACCGCACGGTCCGGACCACGGCAGACGGCGAGTACGAACTCCACGGGCTCGGCTGGGCTGGCGATGTGTTCACGTACAACAGGGTGTTCGTGCGCGCGCAGGGCTTTGCGCGGCAGGTGCAGCGGGTCCCTGCGGAAGCGGACGCACCGCGCATCGACTTCGAGCTCGTGCGCGGCGGCGCCGTGCGCGGTCGGTTCGTCGATGGCACAGGCCTGCCGGTCAGCGCGATCTACGCCGCCGCGGCCGCGGAGTGGCCCGGGTCCCCGGACTGTGACTGGCTGCCGATCACTGTCGCGCACGATGGCCGCTTCGAGGTCGGCCAGCTCGACCCGCGGCCGCTCTATCAGATCCACGCCCGCGGCGATGGCTTCGGCTCGCGCGTCTACGCGCTGCCGCGCAGGGCCGCTGAAGGTACGACGGTCGACCTCGGCGACATCGTGCTGCAGCCGGCAACGCTGTTCGAGGCGCGCGTCGTCGACGGCGAGGGACGGCCGCTCGCCGGCGCCGCGGTCACGTGGCGTGGCCACAATGGCGACGCGCTCGAGTACCGCAAGCGCGTGGGCCTGCCGCATGCCGGCGTCCAGGTCCTGCATTCGTTCACGACGCGCCGGACGAGCACGGCGAGCGACGGCACGTTCGGATTCGCGGGGCTCGCCGCCGGCAGCTACACGCTGTCCGTGCAACCCGCCGGCGTCAGCTGGACCGCCGACTCGGGGCCGTACACGCTGCGAGACGGCGAGGTGCGTTCCGAGCAGGTCGTGATCGACTTCGGGCTCTCGATCACGGGCCGCGTGCGCGGCGCCGACCTGGCTGCGATGCCTGCGAACGCACAGTTCCGGCTGCGCGCGCGTTCCGGTGCCGGCAGCAGCCAGGTCGCGCAGGTGAATGCGGACGGGACCTTCCGCTTCGATCGCCTTGCGCGCGGCGGCCACGTGCTCAGCGCGAGCAGGCCGCCGGCGGGCTTCGCGCTCGTGCCGGTGCGCGGCGTGGCGGCCGGCGCGAGCGACATCGAGCTCCGGCTGCAACCAGCCGCGGTCATCGAAGGCAAGCTGGTCGATGCCGACGGCAAGCCGGTCCTCGGCCTCGTCTGCTATTGGCCCGGCGAGGACGTCGGTGGTTCCGCCGCGAACCACCAAACCGACGCCGAGGGCCGGTTCCGGCTCGAGGTCCCGCCGGGCTACGTCGGCACGATCTCGGCGCGCGATGCGAGCGGGAGCCGCGAAGCAGCCGTCGAGAACGTCGCCGCGGGCACGCCCGACCTCGTGATCCGGCTGCGTTGACGCCTCGCGCGGGGAACGTTGCCCGGTTCGCTGACAGCGCCACACCGGGTTCCGTCCTGCGGGCATGCGCCACCTCCTCCTCGCGTTCCTGCCGTTCACCCTCGCCCTCGCGCAGGATCCGCCGCCGGCTGCGCGCCCAGCAGAGAGCCCGACCGAGCGCGTCGTCTCGCCGCGCACCGAGGCCGACGCCGACCTCGCACCGCTGCTCGCGAAGATGGCGGAGATGGTCAAGGCCGGCGCCGACGGAGCAGCGCTGCTCGCCGCGAAGGAGCTGCAGCCGCTGCGTGAGGTCACGAAGTTCCGCCAGGAGGTGCGCGACCGTGCGCCGCTGCGCGACGTCGCGATCGCGCCGGCCGGCGAACCGGGCACGCCGCTCGTCGTGCGCGGGCTCGTCGTGGACTCGGACAAGAAGCCGCTCGCCGGTGCCTTGCTGTATGCGTACCACACGTCGGCGAAGGGCTGGTACAGCGACCGCGCGCCGCACCTGTACAGCGCCGGCGGGCAGGGTGGCGACTTCGGCCACGCGCGGCTGTTCGGCTACGTGCGCACCGACGACCAGGGTCGCTTCGAGCTCAGGACGATCCGGCCTGGTGGTTACCCGGACTCGGACCTGCCCGAGCACATCCACTGGCACCTCGCGGTCGACGGCAAGCCGGTTGCCGGCGGTGAGATCGTGTTCGACGACGATCCACGCCTGACACCGGCCGCACGGCAGGAGGTGGGCGCCAGCGCAGTCACGAAGCCGGTGAAGCAACCGGACGGCTCGCTGATCGTGCGACCCGTGCTGACCGTCGACAAGAGCCGCCTGCCGGCGAAGAAGTGACGCCGGCACCTCGCCGCGATCCGGCCGAGGGTTTTCCGCGCCTACGGTCACCAACCCTCCATGCTCTTCCCGCGGCAGCCCACCGAGACCTCGAGCCAGGCGATCCGGACGCGGGACCCCGCTGCGCTGCGGCCGCTGGTCGAGGACCACATCGATCCGCTGTTCGCGTTCGTGTTCCATCGCGTCGACCGCGACCGCACCGCGGCCGCCGAAGTCGTCCAGGAGACGTTCCTGCACGCGCTGCGAGCGGCACCGCGTTTTCGCGGCGAGTCGACCGCGTGGACGTGGATCTGCGGCATCGCACGCAAGCTGATCCTCGGGCGCCGCCGCGCGGCGCCGCTTCCTCGCGGCCCTCGCCGGCAGGGAACAGGACCCGCGGCAGGCCGAGGGGCCATCACGGGACTCGGCGCGTTGGGTGCCCTCGCCGCGAGGCCGCTCGGCGCGTTCCTCGCCAACCGCACCACCACGCCCGACGCCGCCGGCAGAGCCGCTTCGGTGCTGGCCAACCTCGGCGCCGAGCACCACGAAACCGTGCAGCGTGAGCTGCGCTCGTCGCTGCAGGCCGCACTCGGCGTCTTCGAGGATCCGCTCGCGCAGGAGGCCGATCGCGACGGCACGCGCAAGAAGACCGGCTCGCTCGCGTGGCTCGCCGGCCAACGCGCCGCCGCCGAGCACGACCAGCTCGCACAGGTCCTCGTCGAGAGCCTGCTGCGCACCAAGGACGAACCGCAGGCCGGCACGCTGGTCTGGGGGCTCGGCCGACTGTCGGGGCTCGGGCTCCACGAACGGCTGCGTTCGGCGCGAGCGCTGCTGCAGGCGCTGCCGGGGCAGCGCAACGGCGGGCTCGCACACGCGCAGGTCCGCGCCGTGAAGGCGCTGTTGGCCGGCGTCGCGGCGACCGAGGTCACGCCGTTGATCGACGAGCTCGCGATGATCCACGCCAACGACCCCAAGGTCACCGCCATGCTGAACAAGCTGCGCACCGAGCTGGTTCCGCGCTGACGACCCCCGCGCGTCAGACCGAGGCCTGACGCGAGCTTCGCACGGAAATCAGGTACGCGATGAAGAGGGCCACCTGGATCACGTCGCTGACGACCGCGATGCCCGCCTGATGACCGAGGAAAGGCCTGCCGAACACGAGCAGCAGCGTCAGGAACGCCACCTTGCTGAGACCGGCCACGGTCAGGACGAGCGGACGGGCTGCGGTATGGAATGCACCGTAGATCAGCAGTGCGCCCATCAGGGTGATCAGCACGCCCCAGTTGCGAACGACGATCTCGGCAACGGGACCCTGCAGCTCCTCGCCGAACGTGCTCCGCAATGCCGCCTGCGGTGCAATCGCGGCATGGAGCATGGTGCACGTGAGTGCTCCGGACACCAACATGATCCACTTCATGTGGACGACGACCCACTTCATCTCGATTCCCCTGCGGATTCGCTGTCTCGGCAATCTTCGGACGATGCGCCGGACGGCGGCGCTTCGCGCGTCCGGCAGCCTATCGCCGCGGACTCGCCGCAACCACTCGGGCCGGCAAGCCGCGGCATGGCATGTAGCGATGATCCTCGTCGGGACAAGCTCCGGGTGTCGCGTGTTCGCTGGTGCACGCGAGACCGTCGAGTTCGCGGGGCGCGCCGTCAGCATCCAGGACGGTGCGTTCGCGGAACGTGCGCAGATCTGGCGCTGGCGGCCCGGCAGCCGCGGGCTCGAACCGGTCCGCGAGGGGCTGCCCGAGTGGCTGCGCGGCAAGGTGGACACGGCGCACATCGGCGCGAACCACGCGAGCGCAGCGCTCGTCGACGGCGGCGGCAACCTCTGGTGCTCACGGTCGGGCACCGTTGGCTGGGAGCAGCTGGCTCGCGATCTGCCGTGGGTCTCGGGCGTGGTCGTGCTGTGACGATGCGGCGGCAATCCTCCGCGGCGTGAGGTGAACGTCCTCACCGCATGCTGCGAATGTGATCCGCGTGACGTTGCAGCGCGACGCAGCGCGACCGGCGGCCGCGGCGCGTGCACTTCGCGGCTGTGTGCTCGTGCCCACGCGTCCCTCGGAACCGTGTTAGCATGCGAGGCTCGCCCCCGCCGCACCTGACGTTTCTCACCATGAAGCACACCTCCCTGGCCTTCTCGCTCGCTCTCGTTCTCGCGTCCGGTCCTGAACTCTGCGCGCAGGACGCCGTGACGCTGCACAGCGTGACGATCAACGCGAGCAACAACGTCGTCGTCGTCTACTCGAAGAACTTCGCGACCTGCGCCCACATGCGGTTCAACAACGCCACGTGCACGCAGTCCGGCGTGCTGACGCACGTGCAGAACCACTTCTGTACCTCGGGTACCAACGTCACGATCACCGTGCCGCTCTCGGCGTTCGTCGCCGGCTTCGGCCCCGACGTCACTGTGTTCATGGTGCACGGCAACAACCCGGGCGTCTTCAGCCCGTGCGTGACCGTCGAGTGCAACGGCGCCTACGGCACCGGCTGCGCGGGCACGTTCGGCATCCCGGTGCTCGACGCGGTCGACGACTGCCCGACCTCACCGGGCACCCTCGACCTCCTGCTGACGAACGGCCCGCCGGGATCGCTCGCGGTGCTGGGCTTCGGCGACCAGCAGTTCAGCTTCCCGATCTTCGGCTGCGAGCTGCTGATCGCTCCGCTGCTGCTGACGACCGTCGTCGCGTTCGACGGGAGCGGCGCCAGCAGCTTCTCGGTGCCGCTGCCGCCCGGCCTCGGCAACCTGTCGTTGACGATGCAGGCGTTCGCGCTCGACCTCGGTGGTCCGGAGGGCTTCAGCGCGACGAACGGCCTGCTCGCCCGCATCCACTAGCGCGCGCGGCGCCAACGCCGCGCTGCCGCTGGCGAAGGTCAGGGCGACTGGATCGCGATCGTCAGGCCGTTGCTGGCCGAGAGTCCCTGCGGCCCGCACTGCGCGTCGAAGAACACGAACTGCCCGAACATCGTGAAGCCGATCAGCGCCATGCTGTTCGGGATCGGCAGCGGCTGCGTCTGCAGGCCGAGGCCGAACGAACCGGGCGCGTGCGCGACGCTCGTGATGATGCTCTGCGGCGTGAACGCGAGGTTCACGCCGAGGAACGGCGGCTGCACGGGCGCCTGCTGCGCGGCGAAGACGAACAGGCTGATCAGGCTGCTCGCCGGCACTTTCGTGCACCAGATGTTGAACGCGCTGTTGCCGACCGATGCGAGGCTGCCGATCGCGATGTCGATCGAGCGCGGGCACGTCGTCGTGCTCGGGCCGTAGTCCGAAGAGGCCGAGTACCCGCCGCCGCTCAGGAACGGACCGTCGACGAAGGTATTGAACGTGCCGAACCCCGTGCCCGAGAGTCCGAGGCTGGTCTCGTAGAAGTCCCCTTCGAGGTTGTAGGTCAAGACCTTGCCGGGCATCGACAGCAGCGTCTGGTTCCAGGTCGCCGCGATCTCGGCCGCTGTGCGCGGCATCGGCCAGATGCGCAGTTCGTCGATGTAGCCGTTCCAGGTCTCACGACCCGGAATCGCGCGGCTGCCGTTGCCGATGCGCAGCACGCCGCCGAGGTTCTGCACCTCGTGCATGGCGCCGAGCGTGAGCGCAGCGACCTGGACACTGTTCTTGTACAGCGTCATCGAAGCACCGTCGTAGGTCGCCGCGAGGTGCGTCCAGTTGGCGATCTCACCGGCGGCGAACGGCCAGGGCAGCACCTGCAGCGCGCCGCTCCCGTCGCGGACCGCGAACTCGACGAGGCGGTTGTTCGTGGCGCCGGAGGCGACGCGCAAGTGCCAGCTCGGCGCCGTGTCGGGGTTCTGGCTCACGATGGTCGGGAAGTACGGCAGGCCGGTCAGCATCGTCGCGTCGTCGAACCGGACCCACGCTTCGACCGTGAGGCCGGTCGGCGGCACCATCGCGGCGTGGAACGGGACGTTGGCCCCGCCGTCGAGACCGGCATACAGGATGACTGCGTAGCCCTGCGCGGGAAGCAGTGCGGCGAACAGGGACGTGGCGAGGAAACGCATGGTGGATCGGGGAGGTGGGATATGGAGGTCGGGCCGGGGGTCGGTGGTTTCGCGCGCCGGTCGCCGGACGTTACAGAATCTGCCGCGTGGGCCGGGCTGCTTCAGGCGCCGCTGCTGCAGTCGATCCACCACAGGCGCGTCTTCTTCGCCTCGGAGCCGGTCTTGCGAGCCCGGGTTCGCGACTCCGCCGCACCAGGGGCCTTCTCACGCGACACGGGCACGTGCAGCGTGGACCGCAGGTAGTCGAGGTGCCGGCCGCGGCCGACGTACTCGACCCACACGACGGCGGTGTCCCAGAGCAGCGTGGCGAGCCACCAGGCGGCCATCGAGGCAGCGAGCCACAGCAGCGCGACCCACGGACTGCTGCCCGCGGACGCCCCGGCGTGGAAGAGCACGGCTCCCACGCTGCCGAGTACCACGACGGCGCGCATGCAGGCGCGAAGACCTGCCGACGTGCGCAGCCTGTGCCACCAGACCGGGAGCAACGACGTGATCAGCAGCGCGAGGCAGCCCGCGATCGCGATGGCTCGCGGTCCCTCGACGACGATCCAGGACGCGCCGCACGCGAATACGGCGGCGCCGAGTGCAGGCCAGTACCAGCGCTTCGATGCGCGCGCGGCCCCGGCCATCGCGACGGAGCCGACGACCGCCGCCGCGATCGCGGCGACGTGCGAGGAGCCGATCACGTCGGAGCCGAGCACGCAGTTCACGGCTTCGACGAAGGTGCGCGAACAGAGCACCGCGAGACCGATCGGCAGGCCGAACGTGATTGCGAGCCGGACCGGCGCGATGCCGAACCGGCTCGGCACCGGCACACCGCTGCCGCCGTCGACGCACGAGCCGAGCCAGTCGTCGAACACGTGTTGGTCGGACCAGTAGTCGACGTGCGCCTTGCCGGGCAGCGGGTAGCGCGAGTAGATCACGTCCTTGGGCGAGCCGGCCTCGAACAGGTTCGGATCGAGCTGCGCGACCATGACGCGCGCCGTGTCGAGCTCGTAGCCGACCGGGTCGCCGCGATCGGCGTAGTTGCGCCACTTGATCGGGGCCTGCGCGCTGCGCCACGGATCCTTGGTGAAGAAGTCGTTCCACAGGTCGGGCCAGAGGATCAGGAACTTGTCGATCGGCGAGCCGATCGTCATCAGGCTGCGAACGCGCGCGAGCCACGGCGCGCGGGCCGCCCAGCCCTCGAGCAGGCCGAGCAGCGCCACCGCGGAACCCTGGCTGTGCGCACAGACGTGGATGCGCACGTCCTTCTTCGTCTCGGCCGCGCGCTTCTCGATCGCCGACATCACGTCGTCGAACCGCCGCCGGATCTGGACCCGCTGCGGCGCGAACTCCGCGAGCAGCTGCACGTCGCCGAGGAAGTTCGTCAGCATGCGATCGAGGTCGACGCTGCCGAGGCCGATCGCAGCGCAACCGCGGTTGACCGCGCGCACGAGCTGCACGACGACGCCGATGTCGCCGATCGTGCGCTCGACGGCCGCGAGATCGACATACCTCGCGTGGTCAGGGCCCGCTGACGCCGGCAGCCGGTTCTGCAGGACCTGCAGCCGACCCGTCAGCGTCCTGGCCCACGACACCGTGTCCTCGAGCACGTACTCCTGGTTCGCGCGGCCGATGTCGGCCCAGAAGACCTCGGCGAACGCGAGCCCCGGCAGCCGCGTGAACTCTGCCCATGCTGCTCCTGGCGAACCCGCTGGTCCTGGCGCACCGGCGCTGGGGGCGGCGAGCCGCGTGGCGATCTCGCCGAGCGGGACCCCGGCAGGCAGCTTCCGGTGCTCGAAGCAGCGATCGATCAGGTGCTGCAGCGTCTCGTACGGGACCTGGTCGCCGATGCCGTGCACGGCAACCAGGACGTCGAGGCGAGGAAGCTGTTCAGCAGGTGAACTCACCACGACTGCCTCCGTGGAGCGATGTCGGCCGCCGGAACTCGAACGAGCTGGAGGCCATGACCGCAGCCGCCGCTCGTGTGCGGCAGTTGACGCACCGCGCGCCGGCTGTCAACGACGCGCCGGCGAACTTCGTCGCGCGAGGTCGTGGAAGAATCACGACCGTGCCGCGGCTCCGGTCAGATCACATGGTCCCTGCGCTCTTGGGGCGTGCCGCACCTGCCTCGGCCGCGCGGCCGCCGCCGTCGGCGAGCATCCGTTCCGCTTGCTCGATGCCGGCCTGGAGGTCGCTAGCCGTCCTGAAGAGGTCCGTGCCGATCGGCAGCCAGCGGATCGCGTTCGTCGTCAGCTCGGAGATGCCGGTGATGATCACGCTGGTGCCCATCAACCGCGCCGCACCGATCGCCTGGCTCAATTCGCTCGCGACGGCCTCCTGCATCGTCGCGACGCCGGTGATGTCGAGCACGACGGCGAGCGCGCGCGTGCCCCGGATCGCCGACAGCAGTCTGTCTGCCATCATCCTGACGCGCTCGGCGTCCACCACGCCGATCATCGGCATCAGCAGCAGCCGGTCGCGGATCTGCAGCACCGGCGTCGACAGCTCGCGGATCGCGAGTGCCTGCTCGCGGATCACGCGTTCGCGTTCGTGGATCAGGACGTCGATCTGCAGGCTCAGGTCGAAGAACCCGATGCGGCGCAGCGACAGGAAGCACTCGAGCGCGTCCGCCGCGGACAGCGGCGACTCGAGCAGGATCGCGCGGCCCATGTTCGCGAACAGCTGGTGGTAGGCGCCGAGGAACACGCTCGTCTCGATGCCGAAGCGGCCGTAGACCAGCGCGAGGCGGATCCGCTGCTCGACATAGGCGACGTCGTAGCGGCCCTGCACCATGGCTAGCAGGTGCTCGTGCTTGAGCGGCCGCGCCTCCGCGGTCAGTTGCTCGCTCATCGGCACCCGCGAGTCCGCGTCGCGCAGGTAGTCGAAGAACGCGCCGGCAAGCTGGTCGACGTGGCGTTCGACGACCTCGCGGACCTGGGCGACGCGGTCCAGGTCGTGCTGGTGAATGCCGACCAGTCGCTTGCGGCGCTCGATCTCCTGCTCGTCGATGCCCACGGTCACCATGACCGTGTGTTCGGTCATCGGCCAGGTCTGCTGCGATTCGTGGAAGGTCGGAATGGCCTGCAAGTGGAGTTGCCTTCGCCGGCGGTGGGAGGACGACCACTTCCGCGGCGTCGGTCGTGGCTGCTGGGGTCGAGGCTCCTGGCGCAAGATGCATCGTCCCTGCGCATCTCGCCAAGTCCGCGACTAGGGAATTGACCCGAGTCGCCGCACCGGTTTGACCCGCATTGGCGCGGACTCCGCCGAACCGGTCCGCAGCATGACACCGGCATCGGGCATCACGTCATCGTCGAGGAGCGCCGAGCAAGTGAGCTGGAGTCCGGGGCCACCGGGGGCCGATCCGAACAGCGATGTGCTACGGCCCCCCACGGCAGCGCGAGCTTGATGGTGCAAGCCCTGCACGCATGATCACGCGACGGCTGTCCGCGACACGGACCCGGCGCCCTCGCATGCACAACAGCTGCCGCACTGCCGCACTCGTTGCCCTTGCGGCGCTGTCGTCGTCCTGCTTCACGTCGGTCGGCAAGTGGACCTATCCGTCGGGCCGCTATCCGACGACGGCGAGCCACCGGGCGGCAAAGGCCTTCGTGCTCGTCGAGCCGCTGCTCGACCAGCGCGGCACCGACAACCGATCCTGCATGGCGTGGTCCTACGTGCCGGTCTTCCCGTTCGGCTGGACGCACTTCGACCGGCCCGAGGCCACGGTGCCCGACCCCGACACGACGCGCTACACGGCCGACCCGTGCTTCGATCTCGCGCGCGCGATCGTCATCGAGCTGCGGCGCCAGGGCCTCGTCGAACACGCCGAGTTCACGAGCGACTACCAGCGCGGCCGCGGCGAGACGCACGTGCTGCGCGGCACGCTGCGCGCGTTCTTCGTCGCGGAGGAGCGCTGGACCTACGGGCTCTCGATCTACGCGCCGGTCGTGTGGGCGCTCGGGCTGCCGATGGGCACCTCGGCGAACGGATTCTGCGTCGACCTCGAGCTCGTCGAAGCGAGCAGCGGGCGCGTCGCCTGGGCCGCGACCGTGTTCGACTCCGACGACTGGACCGAAGGCTACTACTACGGGCCCGAGTGGTACCGCTTCGGCTGGATGTGGGAACGCCGCCTGCGGCAGCAGCTCGGCGACCTCGCGCGCGCGCTCGGCGCCGAGCCAGCCCCACTGCCCGACGCGCTGCGCCGCGAGCTCGACCGCGACCCGCCGCGCATGCCGCCTTCGCTGCTCGAGGCGAGCCGGCGCCAGCTCAGCGGCGAATCGGGTCCGCGGCCGCCGGCGCGGTGAGCCCGCCGGCGCGCAACGACGGGGCTTGCAGGCGCTTTAGCTTGGCAATACAAAGTATCGCACCATGACCAAGCTGGAACCCGAGCCGCGGCCCGAGACCCCCACTGCCCCCACTCCGCCCGAGCCGTTCGCGCCGGCCGAGTGGCAGGCCGCGGTCGCGCAACCGGCTCGCCTGCTCGAACTGTTGTTCGCGCAGCGCGAACGCTTCGGCGCGTCGGTCGCGCGCGGGCAGGAGCTGCGTTTGCCGGCCGTGCTGCTGCTCGGCAGCTCGGTGCTGACGGCGCTGCCATACGGGCTCGTGCTGTCGCCGCAACACGGCTATCGGATCGCTCTGCTGTTCACGGGCTCGCTGCTGCTCTGCTGGCCGTCGTTGTGCGTGTTCGGCAGCTACGTCGGCTGCCGCCTGCGTCCGCTGCAGATGCTCATGCTCGCGCTGTCGATCGGCAGCATCGCGGGGCTGTTCACGTTCGGCTTCTTCCCGATCCTCTGGTTCCTGCTCGCGACGATGCGCGACGGCGACCTCGTCACGGGACACGGCGCCTCGCTCGCACTGCTCGCGATCGCGCTGCTGGCCGGCCTCGCGTGGCTGCTGCGCTGCCTCGACGGCACCTCCGAGCTCTGCAGCCGGGGCACACGCTGGCTGCTGCTCGGCTGGCAAGTGCTGGTCGGGTTCGTCACGCTGCGCATGGCGCGCGCGCTCGAGCTGCTGTGAACGGTGCCGGCACAACGGCTGGGCGGCCAGCACGCGCGCTGCTCGAACTGGCCGCGGGCGCTGCCGCATTCGGCTTCGCGATCGGCGCCGGCAAGAACCTGACCTACGCGTGGCGCAGCGCCGTCAAGATGCCGCTGCTGCTGCTCGGCACGGCGGTGCTGTGCGGCCTCGCCTACCAGGTCACGGCGCTGGCACTCGGCCACCGGCTCGACGTGCGGCGTGTGCAGGCCGCCGCGTTCGAGCTGTTCCGCGGCACCGCGGTGCTGCTCAGCGCACTCGCGCCGGTCAGCCTGTTCCTCGGCCGCACGATGGCGAGCCCCGGCGACGACGGCCTCGGCGGCTACACGGGTTTCGTCGCGGTCAACATGCTGTTCCTGGCCGTCGCCGGCGCGCTGGCGCTCCGGCGGCAGGCGCGGACGCTGCTCGGCGGAGGCGACGTGCCACGCAGCCGAGCGCTCGCGATCAGCGGCTGCTGGCTCCTGCTGACGCTCGCGGTCGGGGGCCAGCTCGCGTTCTGGCTGCGGCCGTTCTTCGGCATCACCTCGCTGACCGGCGACCCGCCGTTCCTGCTCGGCTCGGCGCCGACCGCGACCGGCGCGCGCAACTTCTACGAAGTCGTCTGGCAGTTCGCGACCGGCCCCGACCTCGAGGTCTGGCGGCGTTGGTACCCGCGCTGACGCGGCGCGGCGGTGACCGCGAACATACAATCGTGCGCGTTACGCGATCGCCGCCGCGTACTATCGCCGTCATGCGTCGCCCATGCCTCGCCTCCCTGGCGCTGTTCGCGGTGCTCGTTGCGTGCGCGAATCCGCCCGTCGAGCGCCGGGCCGCCGCGCCCGCACCACGCATCGTGGCCGCCGAGCCGCCCATCGTCGCCACGCAGCCGACCGTGCGCTGCGGCCGGCTCGTCGACGTCTACGGCGAGGCCGGGCCTGGAGGCCGCGCGATCGCGCCGGGGCGCCGCGAGGTGATCGTCGCACCGGCAGCGATCGAAACGTCCGGGTGCTTGCTGCAGCCGAATCCCGACGACGGCCGCGCGCGGCTGCTCGTCCCGCATGCCGTCGACACTCCCGCGTTCGCAGCAGCCGTGGAGCACCTCGCGGCCACGGCCGAACCGCTCGCGGAATCGGCGCCGGCCGACGCCAGCTTCACCGTGTCGTGGCCCGGCATTCCGGCCGCCGAGCTGACGGTCGAGCTGTCCGCGCCCGGCGGCACACCACTGCCGGTGCGCACGGCCTTGCACGGTGAATGGCTGTGCGTCGATCCGGTCGTGCTCGGCACGGCGGCGCTGCGGTCCAGCCGCGCGGCATCGGGCCTGCCGGCAGGCCCGATGCAGCTCGTCGTGCGCCATGCGAACGGCTCGTCGCTGCGGCAGTTCGCCGTCGCCGGCCGGCTCGACGGCGCCGAGCCGCCGAGGCTCGTCGGCGAGCTCGACGCCAGGCTCGCGAGCGTCGCGCGCCGCGACGACCGCACGTGGGTGCTGACGCTGCTCACTGGCAACGTGCGCCACCCGCTCGACCGCGGCGACGTGCTGCGGCTGCACGACGCGGCGACCGGCCTGCCGTGCGAAGCACTCGAGGTGCTCGCCGACGCGCCGGCGGCCGACATGCGCACCACGCACGTGCTCGTGCACGACGAGGGCAGGCTCGACCTCGAGCGGTTCGATCCGTCTCACCGCGCCGACCTGCCGCAGCGTGGCGCCGCGCGCGAGTTGTTCCTGCAGGCGAACGCACCGCGCGTCACGATCGTCGCACCGTTCGAGCCCGAGCGTGGCGACGACGCGGCGAACTTCGTGCGCCTCGGCGAAGGCGCGGTCAGCGACACCGACGGCAACCGGCGCAACGTGCCGACGCACGTCGCGTTCACGCTGCGGTTCCAGCGCCCGGTCGACAACGCGACGCTGGGCGCGGTGACGCTACGCACGATGCTGGCGCCAGTGCCGCACCAGGTGCCGGTGCGCATCGTGGCCGCCGACGAGACCGGCACGGTGTTCCGCTTCGTGCCGCCGCTCGGCCTGCCGATGCAGGGTGCGATGCGCGCGGCGATCCGTGCCGCGCGCAAGGAGGCGAACGGTGCGTTCCGCGCCGACTACACGCTGCAGGTCGCCGGCGGGCCCGGCGGTCTGCGCTCGCCGGGTGGCACCCGGATGGCCGCGGACTTCGTGCTCGGCCTCGCGGTCGACCTCGAAGCCGCGGACAACGCCGTCGCTTGGGGCGTCTGGAAGCTGCCCTGATCTCCGATCGCCAGCTGGACGGCGCGATCACTTCGGCGGCGCGAGCCGGTGGCGCGGCAGCGGTCGTTTCTCCTCAGCGAGCGAGAACCCCATCTTCGCGAGCGCAACGCGCAACGCGGTCAGTCCTTCGCCGGCGTCCCACTTCATGTCGATCGCGAACGGCTTCACGACGCCCGTCTCGTCGATCACGGCGACCGACAGCGCTCGCCGCAGCGCGTTCGCCAGCTGCGCGCCGGTCGCGGCGCCGAACTGGATCTCACCCGCGCGGATGCTGCCGCCCTTCGCGTTCTCGTCCGCCGCGGGCAGCGTCGCGACGCGCTCGTCGCGGCGCAGGATCAGCGCCTTGCTCTCGACCATGCTCGTCGTCAACACGACGCCGAGCTCGGCCGGCAGCCGCGCGCGCAGCATCGCACGCGTGCCCGCGAGCGTGTTGCCCTCGCCGCGTGCACTCAGCTCCCACAGCGTCTTCGCGGGCAACGCGGCATCGAGCTCGATGTCGTCGGGCACGCAATCGAGCGCAGTCGCGAACAGCGTGCGCATCGGCAGGCCGCCGACGGACACGATGCCGGTCTTCGGGTCCATCCTCTGCACGCCCGACGGCTTCGCACACGGCCGCACGACCAGCGTGCCCGGGGCGACGTCGTTCGCCGAGAGCTCGACGCCGTGGTTCCACGAACGGTTCGCGCGCGGCAGGCCGCCCTCGAGCGTCGCGGGCTTGCCGGCGAGCAGCTGCCGGATCGCGGCCGCTTCGAGGTTCGCGGGACGCGTGAAGCCCGCGATCTTGCCGTCGGCGCCGATCACGGCGACGTCGGGCAGGCCGGGGACGCCGAAGGCCTCGAACACCGACCCGTCGGCGTCGACGGCCAGCGCGGTCGCGAGTCCGGTGTCCGCGGCGAAGCGCTCGGCCGCGGCCTTGTCCTCGTTCGTGACCGACACGAACACGACCGCTTCGCCGGCGAGGTCCTTCGCGAGCGCGTTCCAGTGCGGAACCGAGGCGCGGCAGCCGCCGCACCAGCTCGTCGAGAACTCGAGCACGACGACCTTGCCGCCGAGCTCGAGCGCGCCCTGAGCACCGAGCACATGGTCGAACTGCAGCGCCGGCGCACGGTCGCCGACCTTCGGCAGCGCGCGCGGCGGCGGCGGATCCTGCGCGAGCCACAACGAGAACAGGACGAGGGACGCGGTGAACGAGGTCATGGGCGCGCTCAACGCGGCCGCAGGCGGCAATACTCCGGCGCGGCACTTGTTCCTTTGCTGCGGGCATGACGCCGTGACTCGTCTCGCAGGTGCGGCAGCCCCGGCGGCCGCAGCACGGTAGCCACGTCGTGTAGTCTTGCACCGCGATGAACCCGCCGGCGCCGTTCGTGCGACTCCTCCTGCGTCCATGACCAGCGTGCCCGCACCCGACCGCCTGCTCGCCGATGCCGCCTGGCTGCGCCGGCTCACGCACCACCTGACCGGCGATGCAGCGTTGGCGGACGACCTGCAGCAGGACGTCGCGGTCGCGGCCCTCGCGCAACCGCTCGCGGCCGCGGCCGGTCGTTCGTGGCTCGCGGCGGTGGCCCACAACCTCGCGGTCTCGCGGCGGCGCCGTCGCGCGCTGGAACAGCGTGCGTTGACGCGGCTGCCGGTGCGCGAGCAGGTGCCACAGCCGGCGGCGCTGGCCGCCGAGGCGGAGCTGCAGCAGAAGGCGGTCGCGGCGGTGCTGGCGCTGCCGCAGGTCTACCGCGACACGGTGCTGTTGCGCTTCATGCGGGGGCTGTCCCTGCAGGCGACGTCGCAGGCCATGGGCGTTCCCGAGGAGAGCGTGCGCACGCGGCAGCAGCGGGCGCTGCGGATGCTGCGCGCGCAGCTCGCGCCGGAGGGCCGGCAGCGCCGCGGCCTCGCGGTGCTCCTCGGTGGCCTCGTTGCCTCCGGAGTCGCCATGAAGTCCAAACACGCCGTTGCCGTCGGCGCCGCCGCGTTGTTCGCGCTGCTGCTCGCCGTCCCGTTCTGGTTGCAGCGCGACGCGCTCGAGCCGGGCGAACGGTCCGCGCCGGCGGCACCGGTTCGCGCTGCCGTGACGCAGAGCGCGCCTGCCGCGTCGACCGCCGTCGCACCGGCGCGCACCGAGGTGGCCTCTGCGGCCGCGACCGCGGACCTCGCGTCGCTCACCGTGCACCTGACCTGGCGCGAGGACGGAACGCCCGTGACCGGCGTCGACGTGATCTGCCACCGCGGGAAGCGCGCCGGCGTCTTCGCGACGACGAACGAAGCCGGCGAAGCGACGTTCCTCGGCCTCGAGCCCGGCGAGTACCAGGCCGGCACCTACGACTGGCACACGGAACGGATCGTGATCGCCGCGGGCAGCGAGGCCCGCGTCGAGCACTCGCTCGAGCGCGGACGTTCGGCCGAGGGCCTCGTCGTCGATCACCTCGGCAAGCCGGTCGCGGATGCCTCGATCCTCGTCTCGGCATCCGGCATCGTGCCGCAGTGGACCTTCACCGCGGGACGCAGCGACCAGGCCGGCCGGTTCTCCTGCCGCGGCCTGGGCTACGGCGGCCTCGTCGGCGCGAGCCATCCGGCGCGCGGCACGTCGGAGTTCCGGATGCTGATCGACGAGCAGGGAGTGGAACGGCCCGAGCAGATCGTGCTCAGGCTGCCGGCCGCCAGCATCACGGTGACGGGTCGCGTCGTCGATGCCGCAGCGAGGCCGGTGGCCGGTGCCTGGGTCGAGCTCGGCTGCTATCGCGAGGCCATGCGTCAGGACGAGGGCGGCGGCCTCTGGCAACCGCAGCCGGCAAGCCTGCTGACGACCGATGCCGACGGCGCATTCACCGCGAACGGCCTCGCCGAAGAGGACTGCCCCCTCCTGGTCTACCACGCCGGGTTTGCGCCATTCCGCGGGACGGTTCGCGCCGCCGCGCACGGCCCGGTGTGGAGTCCTCCGTCCGGGATCTTCACGGCCGCACTCACGATCACGCTGCATCCCGGTGCCGTGATCACCGGCAGCGTGCACGACGCGGCCGGCAATCCGGTCCGCGGCGCCGAGGTCGAGCACGAGGTCTACCAGTTCCCGTGGGCGACAGGTGGTGAGACCGCGGCCGACGGCACGTTCCGCATCGAGGACCTGCCGCCCGGCGAGACGACGCTGGAAGTGATCGCGAAGGACTTCCCGCGCCAGTCGCGCACGTTCGCGATCGCCGGCACGGAGACGCACGAGTGGCAGGTCGTGCTGAAGCGTGAACACGCGATCCGCGGCCGCCTCGTCGACCACGCCGGGGCTGCGCTGGCGAACTGGTTCGTGCAGCTGCCGCGCGCCGACCGCCGCACGAAGACCGACGCAGAGGGGCGCTTCCTGCTCGCGGAGTGCCAGGCCGCCGGCAACACGCTGATCGTGCGCGACCAGCACGGCTTCGTGCCCGAGCGCTGCCGCATCACGGGCGTCGCCGCGAGCGAGCAGGAGCAGGTCTTCACCGTGCCCGCGGATTCGGCGCCGAGCGCGCGCGTCACGGGGCGCTGCATCGTGCCGGCCGGGATGCCGCTCGACGGCATCGGCCTCGAGCTCGGGCAGGACGGCTGGCCGATCACCGGCGAGCAGAGGCAGTGCGGCGCCGACGGCACGTTCGCACTCGGGCCGCTGCCGCCCGGCAGCTACCTGCTGCAACCGTTCCACCGGCAGTTGGTGTTCCGGCCCGTCGTGCTCGAGCTGGCGGCCAACGAGAGCCGCGATCTCGCGAGCGTGCAGGGCGAACGCCCGGCGCGGCTCGTGCTGCGGCTGCTCGGCGACGAGGAGGCGTGTGCTGGAGCGGAGATCCGGCTGATTGCCGGCGCGCTGCAGAGCACCAGCGAAGCAGGCGGCCGCGAACGCACGTTCGGGCGCCTGTTCCCGGCGCGCTACCGCATCGTCGTGCGCGCCGGCGGGAAGGACCTGGATGCGGGTGAGGTCGAGCTCGCCGCCGGCAGCGAGTCGATGCGCGACGTGACCGTGCGGTGAACGTGCTCGGGTAACGTGCTGATCCGCCAGGCAATCGCCCGGCCTCGTGCAGCGACTGGCTGCGCCAAGGCTCGCTATGCAGGCCAGACCGTGATCTCGGTCGCCTTGATCGCGACCCACACTCTCTGATCGATCGCGAGCTGCAGGTCGGCGCGCGCGGCCGGAGTGATCTCGGCGACGAGCGGCAGCGGCCCGCCCAGCCGGACGCGCAGCGAGTCCATCGCCGGCTCGAGCGCGAGCACGGGCGCCTCGAAGACGTTGCGCGGCGAGCCGTCGGGCCGCGCGCGGAACAGCGCGACCGAGCGCGGATGCACGGTGGCCAGCACGGGACCCGCGCGCACGTCGGCGACGAGCAGGCGCCCCCCACCGTCGACGCTCACGACACCGTCGGCAGCGTCTCCGCGGAACAGGTTCAGCCCGACGAGGTCCGCGACGTAGCGCGTGCGCGGCTGGCGGCAGATGTCGGCGACGCTGCCCTGTTGCACGATGCGCCCCGCTTCGAGCACCGCGATGCGGTCCGCGATCGCGAACGCATCGACGGAGGCGTGCGCGACGAGGATGCGCACGCCGTCGAAGTCGTGCAGGTGCCGCAGCAGATCGCGGCGGAGCTCGAGCCGGCTCGAGGCGTCGACGGCGGCGAGCGGTTCGTCGAGCAGCAGGATGCGCGGCTCGAGCGCCAGCGCGCGCGCCAGTGCGACACGCTGCGCCTGCCCACCCGACAGCTCGCCGGGCAGGGACGCCGCCTGCTCGGCGAGGCCGACACGCGCGAGCCAGTCGCGCGCGGCCTCGCGCGCCTCGGCACGCGGAAGGCCGCGGCGGCGCAAGCCGAAACCGACGTTGTCGAGCGCGGTCAGGTGCGGGAACAGCAGGTGATCCTGGAACACGAAGCCGACGCCGCGGCGCTCCGGCGGCACGAATGCGCCCGCGGGGCCGCCGTCGAGCACCTGATCGCCGAAGCGGATCGAGCCGCGGTCGACCGGCAGCAGCCCCGCGACGGCGAGCAGGAACGAGGTCTTGCCGGCGCCGTTCGGCCCGACGAGCGCCAGCGTCTCGCGCTGGCGCACCGCGAGCTCGACGTCGAGCGACAACGTGCCTCGCGCCAGGCCGAACGAAGCGACGAGGCTCATCGGACCGGGAACCACTGCCTTCGCAGCAGGAACAGGAAGGCTGCCGACACCGCGACGAGCACGAGACTCAGCACGATCGCGGCGTCGGTGTCGTTCTCGAGCGCGACGTAGACCGCGAGCGGCATCGTGCGCGTGTGTCCGGCGAGGTTGCCGGCGAACATGATCGTGGCGCCGAACTCGCCGAGAGCCCTGGCCCAGGCCACGACGATTCCCGCGCGCAGCGACGGCGCGATCATCGGCACGGTCACGAGCCAGAACGAGTGCCACGGGCTGGCGCCGAGCGTCGCGGCCGCCTGCGCGTAGCGGCGGTCGAACGAACGCAGGCCGGCTTCGGCCGTCAGCACGAAGAACGGCATCGCGACGTAGGTCTCCGCGACGATCACGCCGGGCACCGTGAACGGAAGCGAGAACGCGAACCATGCCTCGAGCTGGCCGCCGGCGATCCCGCCGCGTCCGTACGCGAGCAGCAGGGCGACACCGGCGACGACCGGCGGCAGCACCATCGGCAGCGTGACGAGCACGCGGACCACGGTGCGCTGCCATCCGGCGCCGGCGGCCAGCCAGGCCGCGAGCGGCAGTCCGCACAGCGCCGACAACACGGCCGCGGCCGTCGAGCACTGCAGCGAGAGCCACAGCGCGTCGAGCACGGGCCCCGAGCCCAACACGGAGCCGGTGCGGCTCCACGGCGCTCGCAGCAGCAGGCCGAGCAGCGGCAGTGCGAAGAACAGCGCGAGCACGCCGGCCGTGAGCGGCAGCGCGAGAGACCGTGTTGTCCGCCTGCTGGTCACGGGCTCTGGAAGCCGAACGACTTCAGGATGTCCTGCCCCTGCCGCGACAGCACGAAGGCCACGAACTGCTCACCGACGGCGCGATTCCTGCCTTTGGACAAGACGGCGATCGGACAGGTCGCGACGACGTTGTGCTCGCCGGGAATGGCGACCGCGGCGACCTTCGCGCCGGCGGTCGCGGCATCGGTCGCGTAGACGATGCCCGCATCGACCTCGCCGAGCTGCACCTTGCTGACGACTGCCTTGACGCTCGGCTCGTCGGACACGGATCGCACGGTCACCGCGGCCTTGGCGAGCGCTTCGCGCGCGTACCGGCCGGCCGGCACTTCGGGACCGCACAGCAGGACCCTGAGGTCGGCGCGCGCGAGATCCAAGAGGGACCGGATGCCCTTCGGATTGCCCGCAGCCGTCGCGATCGCCAGCGCGTTCCGCGCGAAGAGCCTCGGCTCCGAGCCGACGAGCCCCGCCGCCACGAGCTTCTGCATGTTCGCGTCGTCCGCCGACGCGAACACGTCGACCGCGGCCCCTTGCTCGACCTGCACGACGAGCTGCGAGGTGCCCGCGAAGTGCAGCTCGAGCTTGCAGCCCGGAGTCCGCGCTTCGAAGGCCCTGGCCAGCGGCTGGAACGGCGCGGACAGGGAAGCCGCCGCGAAGACCATCACCGGCGCTTCCGCGGCCGCCTGGTTGCCGCATGCGTCGAGCGACAGCAGCAGCAGCGCACACAACGCACCGGGTCTCGCGCGCAGGATCGTCATGTTTCGAGCGACGTCGTGTTCACGTCGGTCGCGAGCTCGACGACGACGTTCGTGGCCTTGACCACGGCGTAGGCGATCACTCCGGGGGCCAGCTTCAACGAGTCCACCGACTCGCGTGTCAGCAGCGACACGATCCGGAACGGCCCGCAACGCAGCTCCACCTGTGCGGCAACCTTGTCGCGCACGACGCGCGTCACGATGCCGAGCATGTGGTTGCGGGCCGAGGACTCCGTGTCGGCGCCCGGCGCCGCGTGCGTGGCCTCGGCCAGACGGGCGAGTTGGGCTCCGTCGATCAACCGGTGTTGTCCGCGCGTGCGCGTGGCCTTGAGGCGGCCGCCGTCCGCGAGGCGGCGAACGGTGTCCACACTGACTCCGAGGATCTTCGCGGCCCGGCCCAGGCGATAGGAGACCATCTGAGAATCGTAGCGATGAAACATGGTGTCCCCACGGTTCATGCAGACAGATCCTGGCACTTAGCACGCCCGCTGCGCCGCAGCCGGCGAATGAACAACCGCAGCGCCAACTGATCCCACCGCGGCCGTGTCGCCGGGCTTCCGGCACCTGGAGCGCTCAGGTTCCGTCGGCCGAGCACCGATAGCAGCACCGGATCCCCCGCATTGCCCACGGCATCGCGCGCGTCCTCGCGCCGCGGTTCCGTGCGGAGGATGCCAGGGTCAGGAGAGGAGACAAGCAATGACAAGGGAAAACGCTCGCCGCCAACTGGTCGTCGATCGCAAGTGGCAGACCCGCGTCTGGGGGATCACGACCGGTGCCGCGCTCGCCGCGGGCTTCGGCTACATGCTGGTCGCGGTCGTGGCGGCCACCTGGATGCCGATCGAGGAGATGAGCGGCGGCGAAGTGGGCACTCTCGCCGTCCTGCTGAACACGGCGTTCTTCGCGCTGCTCGCCGGTGTGCTGTGGTACGCGACCGTGCGCATCACGCAGAGGGTCGCGGGCCCCGCGAGGTTGTTGACGCAGGCACTGGTCGGGCTGCGCAATGGTGAGTATCACCACCGCACGACCCTGCGCTCCGGCGATTACCTGCAGGATCTCGCGGCGGCAACCAGCGCGCTGACCGAACACCTGCAGCAGCGCACGGCGCGCCAGCGACAGCTGCTGCTCGACATCGAGTCCGCGCTGCCCGCGGAAACGTCGGGCCGCGTGCGCGAGATCGTGAAGGAGGCCCTCGCGGCGCAGGCGCCTGCGACAACCGGCGCCGTGCCGGCGGCGAACGCCGGCAGCGTGGACGCCTTGCCGTCGCTCGCCGACGCCATGCAGACTGGAAAGCAGGAACAGCTGACCGCGCCGGGCACCCGATAAGCAGGTGTCCGCGACCGCACATGGCGGGCCGAATTGTGCTCAGTCGCCGATCGGCGGCGCCGATACACCGGCCATGAGATCCCGCCTGCCGCTGCTGGTCGGGGCTGCGTGCGTGGGCCCCTTGCTGCTGATGGCGATCCCATCCGAGCCGCCGCTGCGCGCGCCGATGCTGCAGCCGGTCGCGCATCCGGTCGGCAACCCGCCGACGGCCGCAAAGGTCGAGCTCGGCCGGTTGTTGTTCCACGACCCGCTGCTGAGCAGCAACCAGCGCGTCGCCTGCTCGACCTGCCACGATCCCGCGCACGGCTTCGCCGACCCGCGCGGGTTCTCGATCGGTGTCACGGGCGAAGTGCTGGATCGCGACACGCCGACCGTCGCGAACCTCGCGTTCACGACCGCGCTGTTCCGCGACGGGCGCGCCGCGTCGCTCGAGGAACAGGCGTTGGAGCCGCTGTTCGCCGAGAACGAGATGGCCGCCGATCCGACGGCGCTGCTCGCTGCGCTGCGCGGAAACGCCGAGTACACGAGACGGTTCGCGGCGGCGTTCGGCAGCCCCGGCATCAGCCTCGTACGCATCGCGCGCGCGATCGCCGCCTACGAGCGTACGCTGATCGATGCACAGACGCCGTACGACCGGTGGGCGGCCGGCGACCAGAACGCGCTGTCGCCGGCGGCCAAGCGCGGTTTCGCGTTGTTTCACGGCAAGGCCGACTGCGCCGAGTGCCACCCGGCGCCGTTGTTCGGCGCCGATGACATCGACCCGATCGGCTCCGTCGAACGGCGCCCCGACGGCAGGTTCACGGCATCCAGCGATCGCGGCCTCGAGACGTTGACCGGCGATCCGCGGCACCGCGGCGCGTTCCGGTCCATGAGCCTGCGAGGACTGAAGCACACGGCTCCGTACATGCACAACGGCGTGTTCGCGACGCTGGCCGAGGTCATCGACTTCTACGACCGCGGTGGAGCGGCCGGCTTCGGGCTCCACTCGCCGAACCAGGACGAGCACGTGCACCCGCTGCGCCTCTCGCCCGACGAGCGGCAGGACCTGCTCGCGTTCCTCGAGTCGCTGAGCAGCAGCCGGCCGCTGGACACGATCCCGCAGACCGTGCCGAGCAACCTGACTCCGGGTGGCCAGCGATGAAGGTCTCCTCGCGGACGGTCGCGAAGAGAGATCAATCCCGCGACGACGCGGCGAGGGTTCGCGCCCGCAGGGCCGGGAAGAAGACTCCGCCCCCGACCCGGGAGGGCAGCCCGGTGATTCGAGGAACGCTCATCGCCGGCGTTGTCGTGCTGATCGCCGTTGCAACCTGGAAGCCGGATTACAGAGAGGAAGTCTCGGACTCCAAGGCCGCAGTTCCGCGCGCGTCGGGTGCGGGCCCAGAAGAGGAAGCGGCTCTCTACATCCCACGGCTCGCCCCCGACCTGCGCCCCGAACTCGAGGGCTTGCTGCGCAGATTCGGCGTTGCGGGCGAGACGTTGCGCGCGCGGGTCGTGCACGGAATCCGGCAGCGCCAGCACGAGCTCGAGAGACCGTTGCTGCGAATCCTGGCCGAGCGAACCGAAGCTCCGGCCGACCTGCTCGTGCCCGCCATTGGCGTCGCCGGCTGGCTGCGCCTGTGGCAGGCCGAGGATGATCTGGTCGTCCTGCTCGACGACGGTCCGTCGGAGGTGCGCGCCGCAGCCATACGCGCGCTGCACCGCCTCGACTGGTGGAGGACGGACCGCCTCGAAGCGCGCCTGCGGACCGAGGCCAAGGACGTCGACTGCCTGCTCGCTCTGCTCGGCGTCGCTGCGACCGTGGACAAGCCGCCTACGACGCTGATCCTGCCGCTGCTGGATCACGCGGACCAGCGCGTGCGCGAGGCCGCGGCCGCGACGTTCGACGGATCGAAGGACCACGAGACCGTGGCCGCGCTGGCGGCGTTCACCGATGCCGCCGAGGGGATCAAGCGCATCGACGCGCTGCGCATGCTCGGCCGGATCGAGGCCAACCCGGCCCGGGACGAGAGCCTGCTACGGGCCCTTGCCACCGACGACTGGCCGCAGCGGCAGGCCAGTCTGCAGGCGCTGATGCAAGGCACGACGCCGCTGCGCGACGCCAGCGCGGTCTGGTGCCGGATCGAGGACGCAACTGCGTCCGTCACCGAGCAGGTGCATGCGCTGGCGGTGCTCGAGCAGCGCAACCTCGTCGATGCCCCGCGTCTGGTCGCGCGGCTGCCGGGCATGCACCCCGTCGTGAAACTCCAAGCAGCACGCTGCCTCGTTCGCGCGGGCGCGGCCGAAGGTGTCACCACGCTGATCGCGCTCTTGACCACGCAGGAGGGGCCGGGCGTCGACGACGAGGACATGAACTGTGCGCGCGGCGAATCGCTCCGCATCCTGACCGAGCTCGCCGGCGAAGATCTCGGTCCGCGACCCGACGACTGGCAGGCGTGGCATCGTCGAAACCCGAAACTGCGGCCGAGCCAGCTGGCGCGTCCGCCGCGCCTCGCCTGGTAGGCCCGCGGCAGCCTCAGGTCCGTCCTGCGAACAGTCGAAACAAGGCCGTGGTGTCGTCCCGGTGCGTGCGGCAAGGGGAAGCCCATCGCGCGCCGGAACTCTCTTTCGAAGGGCACATGCGCAACACTCTTGCTGTCAGGCCAAACCGCGAGGGCGGCTTCGCACTCGTGGAGCTGTTCATGGGCGCAACGGTCCTGATCGTCGGCTCGCTGGCCCTGATGACGTTGCTGCTCACGAGCGCGCGCGTCAGCGAGGACGCGCGGGTCCGCACGCTCGCGCGCGACGAGGCAGTCACCGTCATCGAGGACTTCCGCAACATCTGCCGCAATGGCTTTGCCGCGGCAGTCACCGAGTACGCGGGTCGCGAAGTCGCGTGCCAGAGAATCGCCGTCGGCAAGGACTCGGCCAAGGTGCAGACCGAGATCGTGCTCGACGAATCGGCCGTGTCGCCGCCGATGGACCTCAACGGCGACGGGGACACGATCGACAACAGCCTGACGGCCAACGAGCTTGCCGTCGTGTGCATGACTGCGAGAATCACCTGGCAGAGCGGCAAGCAAGTGGAGCGGTTCGCGACCATCATCGCGCGCGCCGACGTCGCTGGTGACGGTGACCAGCTGCCCGGGTCGGCCGTCAGCGAGGACACGCCGCCCGGCATCACGCTGACCTCGTCCAACGTCAGCACGGATTCGCTGACGGCCAAGTTGATGACGGCGGAGCAGCTCAACGTCGCGGGCATGACGATCTACTCGTCGGTGCCCGCGTACGTGAAGCAGATCAGGGTCAACGGCAAGGACGTCTTCAAGCAGACGACGAACCTGCCGCCGACGGGGCAGCTGATCGTCACGAGCCCGTTCACGATGCCGCCCGGCAGCCAGAGCATCGACACCATCGCCTTCGCCGGCTCGCCGTCCGGAGGCAAGACGGACGTGTCGAAGGCCACGCTGTCGATCGTGTTCCTCACCGAAGGCGGCGACCGCCTGGTCGTGATCAACTAGGCCCCCACCAGGACACGGATCGGGAAGACACGGGAGGGACATGGACCAACGGAACGCAAGCTGTCGGGGCGTCACATTGCTCGAGCTCCTGTTCGCCGTCGTCATCGTCCCGTTGGTCCTGGGGATCGGCACGATGACGCTGCACAGCTCGTGCAAGCTCGCGACCGACGTCATGGAGTCGTCCTCGTCCGTGGACAAGCTGCGCGAGATGCTGCGCCGCATCGGCGAGGATCTGACCTGCAGCAGCCAGACCGGCGAGGACGTGAACGCCAACGGCATCCTCGACGAAGGTGAGGACCTGAACGGCAATGGCCGCCTCGAGAAGGACTGGGCCGTCACGCCGACCTCGGTCCGCTTCAACCGCGTGCTGCGCGACGGCACGTTCTCGCTGCCGATCACCTACAGCCTGCAGGGCGGCCGGCTCATGCGCTCCAAGATGGTTGCGGGTGGTGCGACGGAAACCGCGTCGGTAGCTGGACGCGTGCTCGCGTTCTCGGTGCTCGCGTCGGGAACCCAGATGACCGTCAGCATGTCGGTTGGTTCGAGCGAGGCACCGCAGTCTTCCTCGGTCTCGGTGCACCAGCGCAACTGAATCAGAATACTCTCATGCCAACGCGATGCGAAACGGGCCGGCAGAGCGGCAGTGTGATCCTCGGCGTGTTGTTCATCGTGATGCTGATGGCAGGGATCGCGGGCGCGATGTACATCCGCAGCACTTCGTCGAGCAAGGCGGCGGCGCGGAACACGACGGAATCGCGCCTGCTGATGACGGCGGAGAGCGGGCTCAACGTCGCCTACGGCCGTCTGCAGGTCGATGCGTTGTACCCGGTCCGCGATGCCGCCGGCTTCAACTTCGCGAGCGAGACGACACAATACGTCGGGAAGGGCGAGAGAGTCAGCGTCGGCTCGACGCGGTTGGAGTTCACGCTGAGCTTCCAGTACCTGCAAGCGGGCGTGCCGATCGAGTTCACGAGCCGGGGCAACCCGAGGGAGAGCTGGGACCTGCTGCAGGTCACGAGCAGGGCGACGGTCGCGGGCCTGGAGCGCCGCGTGGCGACCTGGTACCGCCTCGAGCTCGGACCCGGGTTCGGCGCCGCGATTCTCTCCGATGCGAAGACGTCTGGAGCGAAGGTCGGCGGCGGCAAGAGCCAGGCGCAGACGGGCGACGTCGTGCTCGACGACAGGGGCCGAGCCAAACAACAGTTCGTGTTCGGCGGCATCAAGGCGAACGGCACCGCCTGGGTGGACGGCAGCGGCGGCTTCCGGCAACTGACGACGGCCCTCGCGAAGTCGGAACTCGGTGCGTTCTCGGGCGAGGTCGCCGACAGGCTCGGCGGCACCGATCTGGAGATCCCGGACTTCACGGGCAAGATCAACGACCAGCTGTTCGACTTCGACCGGTTCGAGGCCGCCGCTGCCGCCGGCGCCGGCAAGGTCTACGTCGGATTGGCCGCGTTCCAGACCGCGATGAACGCCGCGAACAACGCCGGCCAGCCGCTCGAGGGAATCATCGTGGTGAAGACCGACACCAAGACGGACTTCGACCTCGACACCAGCAGGATCCCGGGCGGAATCAACGTCCGTGGCTGCCTGGTCTTCCGCTTCAAGCCCGGTGTCGACCCGCTCTACAAGATCAAGATCAACACGGCGATGAGCGTGAACGCCGCGAACCTGGCGTCCTGGGTGCCTACGAACGAGGCCACGTACACGACTGGTTACCCGCCTGTGTACACGCTTGGCACCAGGAAGGCGTGGGAGGTCGACATCGCGCCGAGCCACGACAACTTCACCAGGAATGGCGACCTGCCCGCGCTGATGTACGAGAACGGCGTCATCGACGTCAACGGCCCGCTCAACGTGTCGGGCGCCATCTACGGCCCGTCGTTCGTCGAGGTCGAGAACAAGACTTCGGGCCAGGTCCAATACGTCAACGGCATCGTGATCGGCGGCGCCGGGATCTACGTCGAGGGCAACGGCAACCACGGCAACCAGGGGTTCAAGTTCGCGAAGGACTGCATCGACCAGCTCGAGACCTACAGGAGCCGGGGCAAGGTGCTCGTGCGCACGCGCTTCACGATCCTGAAGTGATCACCGCGCGCGGCTCGCGTCCGCTGGCGAGCAGCGCGCCGCCGGCGAAGAACCCGAGTCCCATCAGCGCAGCGGCGGCGCCTCACCGCGAGTCCGGCAGCAGCTCGAGGACCGCCGCATCGAAGTCCGAGTTCAGCAGGTCTTCGGGCGGCGTGTTCACGAAGCTCCGCCAGCTGCTGTGCGCGTAGTAGGTCAGCGTCCGCCGCACGCGCGTCGCATCGTGCAGGCTGAGCTGGACCTGGATCTCGTCGGCCTTTCCCGACCAGGTGGTGTTCCTGTCCTCCCACTGCTGCAGCACGGCCTGGATGCGCAGCCTGCTCTTCGCGCCGGTGACGCCAGTGGACTCGACGAGCTTCACGTCGCCGAAGCGCGTCGCCGCTGTCTGCTGGATGCGCAGCGCGACGGCCTTGCCGGAGCCCGGATAGGCCTTGCCCGCGTACTCGCCATCGGCCGGCACGAGCACCTCGACAGGCACGGACCTCGGCTGTGGTTCGATCGGGTCGAAGATCTCCCCGCGTGTCACCTTGTTCGAAGCCGAGTAGCACGAGGTGAACGTTCCACACGTGAGGACGAACAGTGCGAAGAGTCTCGAGAGCGAAGCGGTGGTCGATGGCATGGCGGGCCCTCGGCACCAGCTTCGGGTCCCGCACACCGTGATGCAACCTCGCACCGGCCGTGCGCGGGAGCCAGCGACTCCGCCGCGCGGTTGCGATCGCGGCCGCCCTGCCCCGGCCCTGCGCTCGCGCGCTACGCTTTCCGGGTTCACCAAGAGGAGGTGCCCCCATGAAGGTGCAGGACATGATGAGCAAGTCCGTGGCGACTTGCACGATGCAGGACACGTTGAACACCGTGGCCCAGAAGCTGTGGGAAGGAGATTGCGGCGCGCTGCCGGTCGTCGACGCCGACAGCCGTCCACTCGCGGTCATCACCGACCGGGACGTCTGCATGGCTGCGTTCACGACTGGGAAGACACTCGAGGACCTGCGCGTCCCGGAATCGATGTCGAAGCAGGTCGTGACCTGCCGCGCGCAGGAGGAGGTCAACTCGGCCGCGCTGCGCATGGCGAAACACGGCGTGCGGCGCCTGCCGGTCGTCGACGCGGCCGGCAAGCTCGTAGGCATCCTGTCGCTGAACGACCTCGCGGTTGCGGCCGCGAAGGAACCGCAGCAGCGGCTCAACGGGGTGACCGCCGATGCCGTGCGCGTCCTGCAGGCGGTCTGTGCACACCGCCTGCCGCTCCGCTCGGAGGCAGCGTCCGCACCGGCGGCCCCCCCGACGAACGGCGCGCCGGCGCCTGCCGTCCCCGCGGTGAGCACCGCGGTGCAAGCGCAGATCGCGACGTAGCCCGCCCACGCGCGACGCGGGCACGCACCTCAGCGCGCGGGAAACCACACCGGACGCGGGTCGTCCGGTTCGCCGTGGTAGTTGATCGTGACTTCCTGGCCGGCCTCGATGTCCACGACGGCTTCGAACACGATCAACCGCGCAGCGCGCTGCAGTCGGAACCGCGTGTTCGCGGGACACGCGTGGTTGTAGAGCGCGGCCCAGCCGAGCGCGCAGGCGTTGTGCTGCTCATCCCACCAGAACCAATAGTCGTCGAGCAGGCTGCCGCGCAGCGTCCGCAGCAGCGTCCGCGGCACGAGGATCACGGGGGCGCGTTCGAGCACTTCCCCGCGGCGGAACGGACGCGCTGCGGCGAGGCCGCGACCGCGGCCGCTCGACTCGATGACACGGAGTCCTACCGGGGCGCTCGGCGCGTCGTCGATCGTATGGGCATGCAGCGGTTCGGCCATGTGGTTGCCATACGGTCGCGCACTCGAACGTGCAACCGACACCGCGCTGCGGCCGGCTCACCGTATCGATTCCGGACTCGCGGCGGCTCGGCGTGGAAACGGCTGTAGGTCGCGGCGCGGTTCGACCGATGAGCAGGTCCAGTGAGGATCTGCATGGGCCTGATCGAACTCTGCCTTCTGACGTTGCTGTCGCCCCAAGAGCCCCCTGTCAGCACGGCTCCCGAGACGCCCCGCGCCGCGGTTGCTGACAAAGCCCCGTCGCCGGAGGAGCTGCAGAGCCTGCTGTCGGCCGAGAGGGCCGGTGACAAGGCCGACATCGTGGTCCTGAGGCGGCTCTGCGAGAGCAAGTCCGAAGCGATCGCTGCGCGCGCCGCGTGGTTGCTCGGCCGCTCGAAGGATCCGCAGGCGACGGTGCTCTGCGGTGAGGTCGCGACCGGAAGCCCACATGCGGAGGCGCGGACGCAGGCGATGAACGCCCTGATGCTGCAGAAGGACGCGAGCTCGCTCGCGACCGCCGTGACCGCGCTGCAGGACAACGACCGGCGCGTCCGCACGCTGGCCGCGCAACTGCTCGGCAGGCTGCGCCGGCCGACCGCGGTCGATCCGCTGCTCACGATGATCGAGCGCAGCCGCACCGACGGAACCGTGGGCCAGGCACCCGACGTGCAGGCGGCGCTGCTCGCGCTGAACGACATCAAGGCCGCCAGGAGCCTGCTGCGCGCGGCCACTGCGATCCACGACAGCAAGGTCGCGGGCACCGGCGAAGCGCTCGCGTTCTGCTTCCAGAGCCTGTCGCCCGAGCTCGACAAGGCCCAGGAGATCACGACGCTGCTCGCGGTGCTGGACCACCGCGAGCCGCTGCTCCGCCGCTACGCGATCGGCAGGCTGGCCGAGATCGGCGATCCGGCCACTGCGAACGCGCTCGAAGGCAGGCTCGGCACCGAGTCCGCCGAGCTGCGGCCGCTCGTCGAGGTCGCGCTCGGGCAGGTCCGCAGCGACCGCGCGAAGCAGTCGTACGACGAGTTAGAGCGTGCGATGGCGAACCTGAAGACCCTCGGTGCGATGGCGGAGTCCCGCTGGGCCGCGCTCGACGAGACGCAGCGCTGGCTCGTCGGCAGCGTCCCGTTCGGCCTGCTGGTGCTCGGGTGGGTCCTGCGTCGCTGGAACCGCAAGCGCGCCGCCCAGAACGTCGCCGTCGCGACGGCCGCGCTCGTCGCTCCGTCCGAGGAGTACCTCGAGCAGATGTCGGCCGACGCCGAGCAGCAGCAATACGAAGGCGAGAACGGCGACGAGGAGTTCGCTGGCGCCGGCCAGTACGAGCCCCATGGTACGCATCGCCGCTGAGCTCGCGGCTCTCTGGGTGGTGGCTGCCGGAGCAGCCGCCCCCTGTCAGTCGGTTCCGTCGCTGCCGACCGTCCATGCGGCGTTCGCGGCCGAGCCGCAGCGACAGACCGTCGCCGCGATCGCGTGGTGGTGTCTCGACTTCATCGCGCAGCGGCCCGAGTGGCCTCGCGACCTGGATCCGAAGGGCCCGTTCAGCGCCGTGCTGTCGAACGGCCGACTCGGGATCGTCCGCAGCTCGATCCCGCTGCCGGACGGCGTCGTCGCGGTCGGTTCGTGCTCCTTCGGTGCCGCCGAGATGCTGTGGACCTGTGCGAGCGACGGGATCGAGGACTGGTACGTGCCGCACGGTTTCGACATCCCGCCCGAGTGGCGCAACCTGCTCGACGTGCTCGATGCGGACCTGGTCGACGTACCACGCAGTCTCGACCTGCCCGTCGTGTTCGCGCACCTGGCCGGCGCCGCGGTCGACGGCGATCCGCGCAACAACCTGCGCATCGGAGCCTCGCTGTGTGGGGAAGTCACCTGGGTGTGCTGGAACACGGCGGCCCACCTGCGCGTGCGCGGGCGCAGCGCCGGCGGCCTCGGCCTGCCGATCGCGCTCGCGCTGCTCGGTCGCCAGGGCGCCGGGCACCCGCTGGACGACCTGTCGCTGCGCGCCTTCGCGGCCCGCGACACCGACCGCGCCGAAGCAGCGCGCCAGCTCGGCCGCGCGACGAGCGCCGAGTCGCTGACGGCCCTGCGCGCGCTGCTGCACGCCGAAGACTCCGTACGACTCGCGGCGATCGACGCTCTGGTCCGCCGTCGCGAGGCCGACGAACTGCCGCGCATCGTCGCCGCCGCGGGCCCGTCGATGCCTTGGGCGTCGTTGGCCGCATCCGATGCACTGCGCGAGCTGCTGCCTTCTGCTTCGCCTGCCGTCCGACAGCGCACGCGAGCCGCGATCGCTGCGAGCCAGAGCACGGAGCTGCGCCGGTTCCACGCCGGCACGATCGACAGCGGCGGGCAGCAACCGGCGCCTGAGCCCTGGCGCGGACGCGGGCGCACGCTGTTGATGCTCGGCGTGCTCGCGATCGGCATCTACGGCCTGTGGGTGCGCGAACGCGCGCGGGTGCGCGTGTTCCGCACGCTGCATCCGATCGGGCAGGATCTGCTCGACAAGGTGCGGCGCGCCGTCGGAACCGACGGAGCCACTGCGAGGCAGTGAGCACGCTGCAGCATGGCTCCGCAACCCAGGGCCTGCGATGATCCCGCCTCGATGACAGGTTCGCGCGACCCCGGACTGCCGCAGTCGATCGAAGACGCCGTGCTCGCGATCCTCGAGGGCGAAGAACCCGCCCGCCCCGGTGCGTTGCAGGCATTGCTGGCCTCGCATCCGCAGCACGAAGCGGCAATCCGCCACTGGCTCACGGCCGCGGGCGTCGACGTGCCGGACGCCGCACCCCGGGCGCCGGCGGCTCCTGCGGCTCCTGCAGCTCCTGCGGCTCCTGCGGCTGCCACGGCGTCGCGCGACATCGCGCTGCCGCACCGTCTCGGCGCGTACCTGCTGCAGTCGGTGCTCGGGCGCGGTGGCTTCGGCACCGTCTATCGCGCCGAGCAGCAGGAGCCGATCCGGCGCCCGGTCGCCGTCAAGATCCTGAATCCGGGCATGGACTCGCGCGAAGTGCTCGCGCGCTTCGCGGCCGAGCGCGAGGCGCTGAATCGCATGGACCACCCGGGCATCGCGCGCCTGCTCGACGCCGGCACGACGCCGCAGGGCCGGCCGTTCTTCGTGATGGAGCTCGTCGTCGGCCCGACGCTCGTGAACCACTGCCGCCAGGCGAACCTCCAGCTGAAGGAGCGATTGCAACTGTTCCTCTGCGTGCTCGACGCGATGCAGCACGCGCACCAGAAGTCCGTGCTTCACCGCGATCTGAGCTCCAACAACGTCCTCGTCGCCGATCCGCAGGGCCGCGCGCAGCCGAAGATCATCGACTTCGGGATCGCGAAGTCGCTGCGCGACCCGCTGCTGCAAGGCGGCGCGATGACGTTCCAGGGCACGCTGATGGGCACGCCGGAGTTCATGAGCCCCGAGCAGGCTTCGGGCCGCGTCTCGGACATCGACACCCGCACCGATGTCTACGCACTCGGCGCCCAGCTCTACGAGCTGCTGACCGACCAGCTGCCGATCCCCGGCGTCGTGCTGCGCTCGCAAGGCCTGCCCGGCATGGCGAACGTGATCCAGCAGCACGAGCCGGTCCGGCCCAGCGAAGCTGCGCCGCCGCATCGCAGCGCCGCGTTGCGCGGCGATCTCGACAGCATCGTGATGAAGGCGATCGAGAAGGCGCACGACGAACGCTACGCGTCGGTCGGCGACTTCGCCGCGGACCTGCGCCGCTACCTCGCCGACGAACCCGTTCAGGTCGCTTCGCCCACGACCTGGTACCGCCTGCGCAAGTTCGTGCGCCGGCACCGCGCGCAATCGGCCGCGGCGGCGATCGTCGGTGGCGGCCTGCTCGGCGCGCTCGCCGTGCTGTTCTGGGCGCTGCAGATCGCGCGCGAGGATCGCGCCGAGCTCGCGGAGCAGAAGGAAGTGATCACCGCGAAGGCCGACGCCGGCTTCAAGCTGCTCGCGAACGAGGAGCTGCTGCACGCCGCGAACGCCGCGGCCCAGGCACTGCCCCCACCGTGGCCCGAGCACGCCGCGACCTACTCGGCCTGGCTCACGCAGCACGCCGACCCGCTGACGAAGGAACTGCCGCGCGTGGCTCAGGGCCTCGAAGCCCTCGCGGCGCGGCGCGCATCGAAGCCGGCCCGGCAACCGGAGGACCAGCACCTCGAGAAGGCTCTGCTGCGCCTGCAGGCCGACCTGCACACGTTCGTCGGCGAAGGCGGCACGCTGGCCAAGGTGCACCAGAGGCTGCACTTCATGCGCGAGGTCCTGCAACCGGCGGTGGCCGCGCACGAAGCGAGCTGGCGCGCGGCGATCGCCGCGATCAAGGCGAGCGACGGCAGTGCCGCGAGCACATCGTACCGCGGTCTTCAGGTGCCGCGGCTGCCGGGCCTCGTGCCGCTCGGCCCCGATCCGGGCACGAAGCTGTTCGAGTTCCTCGACATCGCGAGCCACGTGCCGGGGCACCCCCTGCCCGGACGCGACGTGACGACAGGCCGCCTGCGGCCGGACGCCGGAACCGGCGTCGTGTTCGTGCTGATCCCGCCGGGCAGCGCGCGCATCGGCGCGCACCGCGGCGATCCCGGCATCGCGCAGAACGACGACGCCGCGAAGGACGACGAGCTCGACGAGAAGCTCGTGATCCTCGACGCCTTCCTGCTCGCGCGCACCGAGCTGACCGAGGGCCAGTGGGCGCGCCTCTCGGGGCGCCCGCTCGCCGAATCCGCGGCGGCGCTGCCGGCCACGGGCATCGACTGGAACGAGGCGCGCCAGGTGCTGCGCGGCTTCGACCAGGTGCTGCCGACCGAAGCCCAGTGGGAGTACGCGTGCCGCGCCGGAACGACGACGCCGTGGTGCACGGGCCGCGAGTGGAACCGCGTCGCGTCCGTCGGCTGGTTCGGCTCGCGCCCGCAGCAGGTCGGCATGCTGCGGCCGAACGACTTCGGCCTGTTCGACATGCACGGCAACGTCGCCGAGTGGTGCGCCGACGAGAAGCTGCCCTACGCCGACTTCGTGCCTCGCGCCGGCGACGGACAACGCAGCCGGCCCGACACGCCGGCCGATGCGCTGCGCGTCGTGCGCGGCGGCGCGTGCGATCTGGATCCGATGCTCTCGCGCTCGTCGGCGCGCGACGCGAAGCCACCTGGTTCGCGCGACGGCGCGATCGGGCTGCGGCCCGCGCGCGCGCTGCGCGCCCGCCGCTGACGCGGCTGCGCGATCCGCGCGCATCACAGGAGGTCCAGTACCATGCGCAAGCCGTTCGACGTGACGAAGCCGAACCGATTGATGCCGGGCACGAACACCGCCGACTGGCCGAGCACGCTGGTCCCGGCCAGCGACGGATCGCCGGGATCGAGAACGGCGTGCTGCCCGTGCCCACCCCCGGAATGAAGCCGGCCATGACGTCGATCGACGTGTAGAGCCGGCACGACGGCATGCCGAGGCTCGTGAGGTCGATGCCCGCCGTGTGCTCGGTCATGCCGAGGATCGTGAGACCGATCAGCGCGAAGCTCGGGACGTTGCTCGAGTTCACGGTGATCGAACTGCCGATCACGGGCCGCCCGAGACGAAGCCGTTGGAACGGATCGTCAGCATCGTCGTGGAGTTGCTCGCACCGACGGGCATCGGCTGGGACAGCATGATCGTCTCCTCGGAGTCGTCGGCCAGGGACAGCGGTATCGCGAGGGGCGGCGGCGGGACGAAGCCGACGGAGCCCGGCACCGCGAGGTAGCCGGTGCCGACGTTGATCAGCGAGATCCCGGAGTTGCCGAGGTCGAACGCCGCGGACGTCGCGAAGTGCTCGTACGACGACGTGTCCGCCGCGTTGCCGCAGCCGGTGCCGTAGCCGGTCGAGTAGGAATAGCCGCTTGCCGGCGTGTACGTGATCTCGATGACGACCGCATGGTCCACTGTGGTGCCGAACGCGGTCGTACCGGGGTAGCCCGTGTAGCCGGCCGACGCGAACACACGCGACGCGCTCGCCTGCACGCCCGAGTGCACGTCGGGCAGCGGCGTGCCGCCGACGTAGCCGGTCTGGACCGGCAGGTCGCACTCGATGTTCAGGTCGCCGAGGTTCGGGTCGTAGGGGAAGGCCGTCGTGAACGGGATGTCGATGCCGAACGTCGTCGGTCCAGCCTGAGGCGCCTGGGCCGCGAACGAGACCGGTCCCTGGAAGCAGAGCGTCTCGTCGGCCCCGCGCTGGTTCGCCAGAGTCGTCGAGACCGCGCTCCAGTCGATCGGGCACGTCGAGCAGCGCACCGAACACGGCGTCGGGTACGAGGTCGCGGCCAGCGCAATGTTGGCATTCGGGCGCCACTTCACCCCCATGATCACGATCGGGTAGGTGACGCCCTGCCCCGTGAAGTGCGAGCTGTCGTAGATGGCCTGATGCAGCAGGCCCATCGAACCGCGCCCCCACGGGAACGCGTTCGATGAGCTGCCTTCGGTCGTCGCGCAGACGTTCGGCACGACGATGGTGAACTGGGCAGGCGTGGAGACGGCGAGCGCAGCGACGGCGAGGCAGGATGACGAGGCGTTGCATGGGTGGCTCGTGAACGGGGTCCGGCGAGGGCCAAGGTCGCGGCACGTGGAATCCAATCACGGGTGTGCTGACGCGACACCCCGCCGGTGCTCTGGACGCGGTGGACGCGGTGGACGCGGTGGTCACAACAGGTCGAGCACGAGGCGCAGGCCGTTCGACGTCACGAAGCCGAACGCATTGATGCCCGGCGCGAGCACCGCCGACTGGCTCCGCACGATCGTTCCGGCCAGCGACGGCAAGGCCGGGATCGGGAACGGAGTGCTGGCCGTGCTGGCGGCGGGCACGAAGACGGCGGTCGCGTCGAGCGACGCGTGGAGCCGGCACGTCGGCATGCCGAGGAACGCGAGGTCGATGCCCGCCGTGTACTCGGTCATGCCCAGGATCGTGAGGCCGATCAGGCCCGTGCCCGGGATGTTGCTCGAATCGAGGCCGATCGTGGTGCCGATCACCGGCCGCGCGTCCGCTGCCAGCCGGAGCGGCTGCACCGCGAAGACGGCGGCGCTGTACGTCGCCGGCAAGGCCGCCGAGACGTCCATGCTGCCCGGGTCCGCCGAAGCGCCCGCGCCCGAGACACCGACGAGGCGCGCGTTCCCGAGTGCGCTCATCGTCTGGTACACGTAGTGCACGTTGCCGGTCGCGAGCTCGAACTGCATCTGGAACGTGTTCGCGTTGGCCGCCGACGTTCCGCCGTCGTCCCAGACGCCGTCCCACGTCACGAAGGCGATGCCGCCGAACTGCTCGAACTTCACGCGACCGCTGCCGGGGATCGTCGGGTCGAAGTCGCCCCAGCAACCGCTCCACCACATGTGCGTGCTGTTCAGGAACGTCGCCGGCACGGGCGTGGAGCTCGTGCCGTTGCCCATGGCAGGCGAGACGAAGCCGTTCGAGCAGACGATCAGGGCCGTCGTCGAGCCGCCCGCGCCGAGGGGCATCGGGGCGGAAAGACCGACGAACGCCTCCGAGTCGTCGAGCAGGTTCAGGTTCATCGCCGTGGCCGACGGCGGGACGTAGCTGACGGCGCCGGGAACCGCGAGGTAGCCGCTGCCGGTGTGGACCAGCGATACCGCCCTGTTGCCGAGATCGAACGCCGCGGACGTCGCGAAGTACTCGTACGACGACGCCTCGAGCAAGCCGCAGCCCGTGCCGTAGTGCTCGGAATAGCCGTGGCCCGACGCGGGCACCCAGGACACCTCGACGACGACCGCGTGATCCGTCGTCGTGCCCGTCGCGATCAGGCCCGGGTACGCCGAGTAGCCGAGCGACCAGTAGACCCGCGACGCGTTCGCCTGCCCGGCCGTGGCGTGCACGTCGAGCTGCGGCAGGTTGCCGACGAAGCCCGCCTGGATCGGCAGGTCGCACTCGATGCAGAGGTCGCCGAGACCCGGGTCGTAGCGGAACGGCGTCGGGAGCGGGATGCGGATGCCGAACGGCAACGGTCCGGGACCACCCGCCTGCGCCGGGAACGAGACGGGGCCGTGGAAGCAGAGCATCTCGTCGGGCCCGCGTTGGTCCGACAGGGTCGTCGTGACCGCGCTCCAGTCGACCGGGCACGTCGAGCAGCGGATCGAGCACGCGGTCGGGTAGGTGGTCGCGACCAGCGGAACGGTCGTGTTTGGGCGCCACGCCAGCCCGGTGATCAGGATCGGTGAGTTGACGCCCTGGTTCGTGAAGTGCGAGCTGTCGTAGACGGCCTGATGCAGCAGGCCGCCTGCGCCACGCCCCCACGGGAACGCGTTCGCGCCGTTGCCCTCGGTGGTCGCGCAGACTTGCGGGATGACGAGCGTGAACTGGGCCGAGGCGGTGACGCCGAGGGCGCCGGCCGCGAGCAGGGTGAGGAAGCGTTGCATTGGAGGCAGGTGGACTTCACAACACGTCGAGCACGAGGCGCAAGCCGTTCGACGTCAGGAAGCCGAAGGGATTGATGCCGGGCACGAGCACCGCCGACTGGCCGCGCACGATCGTTCCGGCCAGCGACGGCACTGCGGGGATCGCGAACGGCGTGCTGCCCACCCCCTGCGCCGGCATGAAACCGGCAGTCACGTCCAGCGACGCATGCAGCCTGCACGTCGGCATGCCGAGGAACCCGAGGTCGATGCCGGCCGTGTACTCGGTCATGCCGAGGATCGTGAGGCCGATCACACCCATGCCCGGGATGTTGCTCGACTCGAGGCTGATCACGTTGCCGATCACGGGCCGCGCGCTCGCTGCGAGCCCGAGCGGCGACACCGCGAACGCGGCGGCCTGGTACGTCGCCGGCAGCGCCGTCGAGATGTCCATGCTGCCAGGGTCGACCGAGAAGCCGGCGTCCGAGACGCCGACCAATCGCGCGTTCCCGAGCAGGCTCATCGTCTGGAACACGTAGTGCACCGAACCGGTCGCGAGGTCGAACTGGATCTGGAACGTGTTCGCGTTGGCCGCCGACGTGCCTGCGTAGTCCCAGACGCCGTGCCACGTCACGCAGGCAATGCCAGAAACCTCCTCGAACTTCACCCTGCCGCCGAAGGGATGCGACGGGTCGAAGTCGTGCCAGCACGCGCTCCACCACAGGCTCGCGCTGTCCAGGAAACGCGCCGCGATCGGTGCGAACTGGACGCCGTTGCCCGGACCCGCGGAGACGAAGCCGTTCGAGCAGACCACGAGCGAGCTCGTCGAACGGCCCGCGTCGATCGGCATCGCCGCCGACAGCGGGACCGTCAGCTCCGAGTCGTCGGCCAGCCCCAGCGTCGCCGCGCTGCCCGACGGCGCCACGAAGCCGACGAGGCCAGGGACCGCGACGTAGCCGCCGTTGGTGCGGAGCATCGAGATCGCGGTGTTGGCGAGGTCGAACGTGGCAATGGGGAAGTTCTCGTACGTCGACGCGTCGAGTCTGTGGATGCAGCCGGCACCGTAGTTCGAGGAGTATGCGTAGCCCGTGGCCGCGTAGGTCACCTCGACGACGACGGCGTGGTTGTTGGTCACGAACACCGGGCCGGTGGGAAAGCCGTTCGCCATGTGCACGCGGCTCGCGAGCGCCGTGGTCGGGCCGTCCTCGACGTCGAGCATGGGGGCGGTCCCCGTGAAGAGCTGGATCGGCAGATCGCACTCGATGTTCAGGTCGCCGCTGTTCGGGTCGTAGACGAACGGCGTGGTGAGCTGGATGCCGATGCCGAACGGCGTCGGCCCGGACTGCGCGGGCTGCGCCCCCCACGACACGACGCCCGAGAAGACCTGCGTGTGGTCGGCGCCGCGGTTGTTCGCGAACGCGCCGACCACCGCACTCTGGTCGACGGGGCACGTCGACAGGAACACGCTGCAGCCCGCCGGGTAGCTCGACGGCACGAGCCCGACATTCGCGTCGGGGCGCCACCGGAGCGCGGTGATCCCTATCGGGTAGGTGACGCCCTGGTTCGTGAAGTGCGAGCTGTCGTAGATGGTCTGGTGGCGCATGCCGAGCCCGCCGCGGCCCCAGGGGAACGGACTCCCCGTGAAGCCCTCGGACGTGGCGCAGCCGTTCGGGACGACGAGCGTGGATTGCGATAACGCCGCGACGGCGACGACGCCGACCGCAAGCAGAGTGGCGAGGCGTTGCATGAGGAGAGCAGGTGGCCCGAAGGCCGAGGGCCGGAGAGTCTTCGCAATCTAATGGCGCGTGTGCGGACACGACAGCCCCGCGCGCGGCGCAGCAGCTCGTGCCGGCAATGCGTGCTCCCTTCGACGGCGCTACAGCGGGAACGCGGTCGACCACGCCGGGCGCGCCATGAACTTGACCCGCGGCGGCTTGAACGCCGGCATCTCGGGCTGCTGCGCCACGAGCGCCGCGGGCTCGAAGCCCAGTTGTCGCGCGCGCTCCAGCATCGCTCTGGCCTTCGCTGCATCGCGCGCGACACCCCGACCCAGCTGGTGCATGTAGGCGAGGTAGTAGCAGCTCTCGCCGTCTCCGGCCGCCGCGGCCTGCTCGAGCAGCGGGACGGCCGGCGCGAGGTCGAGGTTCGGCCCGGCCGTGAGGCCGATGCGCACGATGCCCTTCTGCGCGAAGACGTCGCCGGGATCGCACTCGCGATAGAGCAGCAACGCACGCCTCGGATCGAGCGGCCGGGCTCGACCGGCCTCGAACGCGAGCCCGAGCAGATACGCGGCCCGCCTCCCCGTCGGTTTGCCGACTTCTCGTTCGAGCCGCTGCAGCACGGCATCGAGCTCCGCGTCGCTGCGGTGCACGTAGAGGAACAAGAACATCATCGCGATGTTCTCGTTCGCGTGCAGGCTGCCGCCTCGAGCCGCGAGACCGAACCGGTCCGCCGCCGACTCGAGCCTGTCCTGCTCGGAAGCGGGATCCGCAGTGCCCTGCAGACTGAGCAAGCCGAGCTCGTTGTAGGCGCTCGCGCGTGCCTCCGGTCGCTCGCTGGCGATCGCCTGGGAGCCGGCGACGATCACGAGCTTGCGCTCGGCGTCGGGTTTGTGATCTGCGACCGCCTGCTTCCAGAACAGGATCGAGTTGCCCGGGTGCGTCGCTTGCCCGAAGCCCGGCACGAAGCCCGTGACGATGAGCACGAGGAACACCGCGGACCAGACCCCCATGTGCGCGAGATTGACGGCGCGCGGCGACGCCGCGGTCTCCCAGCGATGGTTCAGGCGCCCCGGCCAACCCGATCTCGCGAAGCGGTCGAGCCACTGCACGGTGCAGTTGAGGATCGGGACCGGATAGAGCTTCGCGAACAGCTCGGGCGCGCCGATCCAACCGAGCACCTCGAAGAGCACGAGGTAGCCGAGGCCGTAGCCGAGGCCGAACAGCGTGCGGCCCAGGTTCGTGCGCGGCGACGTCGACGGATCCGTCATCAGCAGGTGCAGGCCCAGGAATGCCGCGGCAGGCAGGTTCGTGCTGCCGAACAGGTAGACGCCGGTCGTCTGCGTGTACGCGACGTTGAACAGCACGAAGACCATCGCCGCCGCGAACGTCATCAGCGTGACGGAGAAGAAGTACTGCACGACGAGCCCGAGCACGAAGATGAACGGGAACACGAACGGGACCTCGATCGTGCTCGCGAGCGGCTTGGCCCACGTGAGGTCGACCGTGCCCGTCGCGATCAGCACGGTCGCGGTCACGGCGAGGCCGAAGCCCGATGGATTGAAGATGTGCGTAGCCCGGCCCTCGCGCCGCCACTTCACGAACTCCTTGCCGAGCAGGCCCGCGGCGACCATCGCGAACTGGAACACGAACGAGTCGTCGTGGAACCAGATGAACAGGTTCGTGCTCATCACGATCGGCATCGGGCCCGACGAGAGCCGCCACGCGCGGCCGCGCGACCACGCGAGCAGGGCGTCGAACGCGTAGACGAAGATCGCTTGCGCGACGATCAGCGGCGCCTGCGCGTAGATCGGGCGGATGCCGTCCTCCTGCTGCCACCAGAAGCCCCAGTACAGGTAGAGGCAGAGCTGCACGCTGGCCTGGATGTAGTGCTGGCGCACCGGCGGCGCGAACTCGACCTGCAGCGGCCGGCCGCTGCGGCGTGAGAACCACCAGAGCGCGACCTGCCACAGCAGCATCGCCGCGGGCACGCCGGCGAAGGCGAGCAGCAGGTGCGTGTTCTGCTGCACGCGATGCAGCAGCAGGAACGCGAACAGGCTCAGCGTCAGCAGCAGCGGCAAGCGGACCAGCCAACCGCCGCGCCCTGCGTTGGCGGCCGCCGGCCGCGCGGTCGTCTGGCCCGGAGCGGCTGCTGATGGGGACGGCATCGGCAGGCCATGCTAACGCCAACGGTTCGCGGCGCTCCGAGTCCCTTTCGAGGACCGCGTTGACTCGCGCTCGCGCGATCGCGATCATCCGTCGCCCCGCCGCCGGTGCGGCGCGGAAAGGATCCTCGATGAAGTCCCTTCTGGCGGCTGGCCTCGCCCTGTTGCTCGGCGCGTGTGGCGCGGTTTCCTACACGCCGAAGCCCGACCGCCCGTTCGAGCCGCTGCCGTCGGAGTTCAAGTCGAGCCACCGCGTGACGCTCGAGAACGCGCAGCCCGCGGCGGAGGAAGTCGAGGGTGGTCATTGGCTCGTGAACCGCCACGCATGGACCGACGTCGCGATCGCGATCACGCAACGCGAGCTGACGGCACGCGGCATGACGGTCGCGACCGGGGCGCCGAAGGCGCTGAAGCTGTGCCTCGAGTCCGCGAAGACGGAATCGGGCTTCGTCAAGATCTCGTCCGAGGTCGTGATGCGGGTCGAGACCGGCGACGGCTACAAGGCGACCTTCACGGGCCTGAACAGCTCCGCGATGATGGCCAACGTCGAACGCCAGATCGATGGAGCGATGATGCGAGTCGTCGTCGCGATGTTGAGCGACCCGAAGATCGTCAAGTACCTGAGCGAGTGAGCGCACCGCCCGCTCGCGCACAACCGCAGGGGCGCTCGTGACCGACCCGACCGATCTCCTAATGATGCGCCGCGCGATCGAGCTCGCGCGCGGCTCGGTCCGCGCCGGCGGCGGGCCGTTCGGCTGCGTCGTCGCGCGCGACGGCCGCACGATCGCGGAGGGCCACAACCGAGTCACGCTGACGCTCGATCCGACCGCGCACGCCGAGGTCGTCGCGATCCGCGCCGCCTGCACCGCACTCGGCTCGTTCCAGCTCGACGGCTGCACGATCTACGCGAGCTGCGAGCCCTGCCCCATGTGCCTCGGCGCGATCTACTGGGCGCGCGCACAACGCCTCGTCTACGCGTGCACTCGTGCCGACGCCGCTGCGATCGGCTTCGACGACGACCACATCTACCGCGAGATTGCGCTGGCCCCGGCGGCGCGCACGCTGCCGACCGAGACGCTGCTGCGCGACGAAGCGCTCGCAGCGTTCCGCGACTGGTCGGCGGCGCCGGACCGCCGCGAGTACTGACCTCGCGTCAGGCCCGGGGCGTCATCTCGCACCGGGACGAGCCATCCGACACGGATCACTTCTTCCGGCAGAAGCACGACGCCGTGATCGCGACGTCGGCGTTCTCGAACGCGCGGCGGAACGCGGCATCGGTCGTCTCGGCTTCCGGATCGCCGGCCCGACGCAGCGCCTCGGCGAGGCCGTGCAGCGACCAGCCGTTGTCGGCGTGACGCGCGAGGTCTTCGCGGTAGACCGCGGCCGCGGCCTTGTGGTCTCCACTCTCGAGCAGGAGGGCACCCAACGCGTGGCGCACCGGAGTCATCCACGACGACGGCTCGTCGTAGCGCAGGTCGTCCTCGAGCTCGACGGCGCGGCGCAGCGACGCGATGCCCTCGGCCCGCTTCCCGGAGCGGAACTGGAACTCGCCGGCGAGCATGTGGCGCGCGACGTCGAGCGCCGGTCCCGCCGGCGAGAAGCCGAGCATCGCGTCGGCCGGAACGGCCTTCGCGGCGACCTCGAACTGCGAGGCGTCGCTCTCGGCGCTGGCCAGATCGCCGAGGTTCACGTGGGCGATGCCGCGTGCGTAGTGCCAGAAGGCCCGCGCGATCGGGAACTGCGCGCCGGGCTGGGGCTCGGCGAGGATCTCCTGCCAGCGGCCGAAGCGGATCATGACGTGCCACGGCAAGGCGAGGAACCCGTCGCAGAACGGCGCCATGTCCTTCAGGCAATGCGCCGGCAGGTCGCCCACGCACTCGCGGGCCATGCGCAGCGCCGTCGCGCTGTCCCCCGCGTACATGGCCGACCAGGTCGCGAAGTGCTGGTTGTGCGCCATGTAGAAGTGGTAGATCACCTGCGGGCCGGCGGCGGCGAAGTACTCGCGGTCGATCTCGGTGCCGCGCAGGTTCGATTCGATGGCATCGGCGTAGAGGCCGACACGCTGGTAGGTGTGTGCCGGCATGTGCACGAGGTGGCCGCAGCCGGGTGCGAGCGCGGCGAGCCGGCGCGCCGCGGGCAGCGCCTTCTCGGGGTTCTTCGACGGCTCGGTCGCGTGGATGTAGAGGTGGATCGCCTGCGGATGGTTCGGGTGACTCTGCAGCACGTTCTCGAGCGTCGCGAGCACTTCGAGCGTGTTCGCCTTCGGCTCCTGCGCCTTGGTCCAGTAGTCCCACGGCGAGAGGTCGACGAGCGATTCGGCGTAGAGCGCGCCGACGTCGGGATCGTTCGGGAACGCGGCGCGCACCTGCTTCATCGCTGCGGCCCACGCGCGATCGAGCGGCGCGCGGTCGTCGGGCGGCGGATCGGCGTAGCGCGTGCACATCGCCGTGATCAGCTGCTGCTCGACGGGCGAGCACTTGCCGCTGAGCGCCTTCGCCTTCTGCGCGGCAGTGTGCGCACGGAGCGCAGCGGCCTTGTCGGTCAGCGGCGCATTGATGTTCGGGCCGAGCGCGTGGGCGATCCCCCACCAGGCCATCGCACAATCCGGATCGGCCGCAAGCGCCTCCTCGAAGCGGCGCACGGCCTCGTCGTGGTTGAAGCCGTAGCAGAGCAGCAACCCTTCGTCGAAGCGGTTCTGACACAGCGGCGAGCTGGTCGTGATCGAACGTTGGAACGTTCCGTATCGATTCGCGGGCGCGGTGGCGCAGCCCGCGAGCACGAGACAGAGCAAAGACAGCCGGCGCATGGTTCCTCCAGAAACAGCCGATGGTGTTGGGCAGGGCCGAACCCGCCGGGCAGGCGCGGTTCGGGGAGCGCGATTCTGTTCCTCGCGGGCGGTTCTGGCAAGCTTTGCAGCTCTGGCAGGTGGCTTGCGGCGACCGTGCGGCGACCGGAGCCGTCCGGTCGGGCTACTCGAGCCCGAGCGCCCTGCGCACCGCGGACTTGTCGACCTTGCCGCCCGCGAAGTCGTCGAATGCCCGCGACGGCGGCGTGATCAGGTGCTGCGCGATGAACGGCGCGCCTTCCTCGGCGCCCTGCTTGCTGTCCTTGAAGCAGCATTCCCACTCGATCGTCGCCCAGCCCTCGTAGTTGTACTTCGTGAGCAGCGTGAAGATGCTCGTGAAGTCGACCTGGCCGTCGCCCGTCGAGCGGAACCTGCCCGCGCGGTTCTGCCAGTTCTGGTAGCCGCCGTAGACGCCGACGCGGCCGTTCGGCCGGAACTCGGCGTCCTTGACGTGGAAGCACTTGATGCGCTCGTGATAGAGCTCGATGTACTGCAGGTAGTCGAGCTGCTGCAGCACGAAGTGGCTCGGGTCGAAGAGCAGGCAGGCGCGCGGGTGCTCGTCGACGTGGTCGAGGAAGGTCTCGTAGCTCGCGCCGTCGTGCAGGTCCTCGCCGGGATGCACTTCGAACGCGCAGTCGACGCCGCACTCGTCGGCGTAGTCGAGCAGCGGCCGCCAGCGCCGCGCGAGTTCCTTGAACCCTTCCTCGACGAGACCGGCGGGCCGCTGCGGCCACGGGTACATCGTGTGCCACATCAGAGCACCGCTGAACGTCGGCATCGCCTCGAGCCCCAGGTGCTGGCTCGCCTTGAGGCAGAGCTTGACCTGCTCCGAGCCGTAGCGGCACATCGCGTCGGGCGTGTTCACGTCGCCAGGCGCGAAGCACTGGAACATCGACGTGTAGGCCGGGTGCACGGCGACGAGCTGGCCCTGCAGGTGCGTGCTGAGCTCGCTGATCTCGACGCCGGCGGCCGCGGCGGTGCCGCGCAGCTCGTCGCAGTAGCCCTTGCTCGCGCCGGCCTTCTTGAGGTCCATGCAGCGCGCGTCCCACGACGGCACCTGCACACCGGTGTAGTCGAGCCCGCCAGCCCAGCGGCAGGCCGAGTCGAAGCGGTTGAACGGGGCCGTGTCGGCCATGAACTGCGCAAGGAAGATGCCCGGGCCTTTGATCATGACGGGAACCTCGACGGGAAGAGCCGCCTGAAACCTAGCAGAGGCCGCGCGCGAAGGCCACGGAGGTGCGCGGCACGTTCCGCCAGCCAGTGGTCTTCCAGATCCGTTCGTAGCCGCGCTCTGCTCCACCCGGAGCATCGGCTCTCTATCGCGCGACGTCGATCCACGCGCCGGCCCGCGTCGACTCGAGCGCGGCCTCGAGCACGGCCTGCGCCGCGACGCCGTCCTGGAAGTCCGGCGCGAACGGTTGGCCCGAGCCGAGTGCCTGCACGAAGTCGACGAGATGGTGCACGAACGTGTGCTCGTAGCCGACGATGTGGCCGTCGGGCCACCAGTGGGCCGCGTACGGGTGCACGGAGTCCATGCACATGATCGTGCGGAAGCCCTGGCCGTCGCGCGCGTCGGCGAACGAGAACACCTCGAGCTCGTTCATGCGTTCGAGGTTCCAGCGCAGCGAGCCCTTGCTGCCCGAGATCTCGATGCAGTTGTGGTTCTTGCGCCCCGGCGCCGTGCGCGTCGCCTCGTAGGTGCCGATCGCGCCGCCCCGGAACCGCGCGAGGAAGCAGAACGCGTCGTCGACGTCGACCTTGCTCGTGCCCTTGCCGTCGCCGTTCGGCCGCTGCTTCGTGAACGTCTGCTGCACGCCGATCACGGCCTCGAACTCGAGCTGCGTCAGCGCGCGCGTCAGGTCGATCAGGTGCGCGTTCAGATCGCCGTGCGCGCCGCTGCCGCAGGTCTGCTTGTTCGTGCGCCAGCTCGCGGGAACCTGCGGATCGCTGAGCCAGTCCTGCAGGTAGACCGCACGGACCTGCCGCACCTCGCCGAGGTCGCCGCGCGCGATCATGCTCGCGGCGAGCCGCGTCGCCGGCGCGCGGCGGTAGTTGTGCCAGAGACCCGTGCGCACCTTCTGCTTGCTCGCGAGTGCCGTCATCTCCTTCGCCTGCTGCAGCGTCATCGCGAGCGGCTTCTCGCACAGCACGTGCTTCTTCGCCGCGAGAGCCTGCATGACGATCGCATGATGGCTGTCGTTCGGCGTCGCGACGTCGACGAGGTGGATCTCGGGATCGGCCAGCACGGCTTCGAGGTTCGCGCTCGCGGAACGGAAGCCGAGCCGCTGCGCAGCTGCAGCAGCGCGCGCGGCATCGCGGCCGACGACGACGGCCGGCACGATCTGAAACGGCAGGTCGAAGAAGTGATTGGCCTGGCGATACGCGTTGCCGTGCGCCCGCCCCATGAAGGCATGGCCGACCATCGCGACGTTGATAACGGGCTTGGCACCGCGCGCGGCGGTGTCCGGACGGGACGAGAGGCTCATTCGCGGCACCATAGACCGCGACGGATCCGCCGCCAGAGCCCCCGTGGCAGACATGGCAGACACTGGCTTGACGCCGGTGCGCGGCCCAGGGAAAAGCTGCGTCGGCCCGCAGCCGGGCTCCAGCAGCCAGGCGCTGGACCCGTTGCATGAGTGCCAGGACCGCGACTCCTCGAATCCTGCCGTGGCTCGCCGGCCTCGTGGCCGCACCACCGGCGTTGGCTGCGGTCGCGCTCGCGGCGCTGCGGCCCGAGGATGCGCCGTGGTTGCTCGCCGCGTCGCTGTGCGCGGCCGGCACGGCGCTGGTCCTCTGCGCGCGCCGCAGTGCGCGCATCGTGCTCGCGGCGCTGCCGTTCGCGCTGCTGGCGTGGCCCGAGATGGCGCTGCGCATCGCGGGCTTCCGGAACGACCACGCGCTCACGATGCAGTTCGGCTTCCCGCGGCCCGAGATGCTCGTCAAGCTGCCGCCCGACGAGGAGCTGTTCTGGCGCTCGCCGCCCGACTATCCGGGCGCGAACTCGCTGGGCTTCGTCGGCCCCGAGTTCCGGATCCCGAAGCCCGACGGCACGGTGCGGTTCCTGTTCCTCGGCGACTCGTGCGCGATGCAGGGGTATCCGGGCCTCGTGCCGGAAGCCATGGCAAGCCGCGACGGCGTCGAGTTCGACGCGATCAACCTCGGCGTCGGCGGCTACACGACGCACCAGGGCGTCGTGCTCGCGCGACGCTGGGCCGGCAAGCTGCAGCCCGACATCGTGGTGGTCTGCTACGGCTGGAACGACCACTGGCTCGCCTACGGCGCGCCGGACTCGGCGAAGAAGCAGACGGCGTGGCAGAAGACGATCCAGGCCGCGACGCGGTCGACGCGCATCACACAGTGGGTCGCGAGCAGGCTGCCGCCCGATCCGCCGTTGTCGGTGACGCGCGTCTCGGAGAGCGAGTACGCGGCGAACCTCGAGCGCATCGGCGAGACCGCCGAGAGCGCCGGCGCGCGCGTGCTGCTGATGACGGCGCCGACGTCGGCGGACGTGCTCGGGCCGCCCGCGATGATGATCCCTGAATTCGCCGAGAGCGGGCAGGCGATCCTCGACCGCCACCGCAGGTACAACGAGATCGTTCGCGAGGTCGCGCGGAGGCGGTCGTGGCGGCTGCTCGATCTCGCGGTCGAGGTGCCGAAGGAACGCCTGCGCGAGCTGTTCCTGAACGACACCGTGCACTTCACGAAGCCGGGGCTCGTCTGGATCGCACAGCGCATCGCGACCGAACTGCAGAAGATGCTGCCGTGACCGGTTCCCGGCGTGGCTAGCGTGTGCCGCCGAACATGACGCGCAGGTTGATGTCGTTCGGGATCGCCGAGGTGTTCCAGCCGAGCAGCAGGTCGGGCAAGCCGTCGCGGTTCCAGTCGCCGAGGTCGCCGGACAGCGTCGCGTCGCGGTTGCCGATGCGCGTCGGCGAAGCGAACCGCGGTCCGACGAACTCACCGGCTCCCGAGCTCAGGTAGGACGCCACCGTCGTGCTGCGCACGCCCGAGGTCGACGTGAACTCGACCCACACTACGCAGTCGAGACTGCCGTCTCCGTTGACGTCGCTGAGGCGGAGCGCGGTGGGCATGCCGGGTGCGAGCGGACGCGGCGACGTCAGCCCTTCCTCGAACGCGCCGACGTCGACATGGCCCGGGACGATCGTCACGGGTGCCGTGTTGCGGAAGAGGCGCAGCGTGTTGTCGGCCTCGCACGCCAGCAACAGGTCGACCAGGCCGTCGCGATCGAAGTCGCCGGAGACGATCAGGGTCGGAGCGCTGCCGGCGACCAACACCTGCGTTTCATTCGGCACGGCGCTCGGCTCGAAGTGATCGTCCTGGGGCGAGGCCCCTGCCACGTAGCGGAAGAAGCGCACGTGATTGCCGTCCTGCGCGGTCGCCGTCGTGCCGACGGGCACCGCGACCGCGAGTTCGAGCCGGCGCGGCTGACCCGTTCCCGCATTCCGGAAGTCGCCGAGCGTGATCGACGACGCGTTGCCGTGCACGGGCGTCAGCGTGGTCGGCATGTGGAACGGGAACGGGTCCGCGGCGGTGACCACCTTGCCGCCGCGCAACAACGCCAACCGCGCGCCGCCCTCGCTGGGTGCTGGCGGCGTCACCGACAACAGCACGACGAGATCGGGATGGCCATCGCCGTCGACGTCGCCGACCTGGAGGCGGGTGCGATCGGACAGCGTCACACCGGGCCACACCGGCGGCGAAAGCGCGTCGGGAAGCTCCGGACCGGGGTCGGGGGTCGGCTCGTCGCGCAGCCACACGCCGACTCGCGAGTCGTTGCCGCAGAACAGCAGGCGATCGAACTGCGGCGGCGTCGATGGCGGCGATGGCAGCAGGGTCAGCGAATCGGGCAGCAGTCCCGCGAACGGGAGGCGGTTGCTGAAAGCCGGGAAGCCGCCGAAGCCGTCGTTCTTGATCAGCACGATCTCGTCGGGCGCCCGTTGCGCGAGCGCCAGATCGAGCTTCGCCCTGCCGCTCGTCACGCTGATCTCGTGGAAGTTGCCGCCGACGAGGTTCTCGATGCCGAAGCCGACGGTGTTGCCCGCGTCCGGCGGCAGCAGCCGCGGTGGTTCGCTCCCCGCGCCGGGCGCGACCAGCAGCGTCGAGAGGCGCCGCTCGGTCGAACTGTCGATGTCGGTCTCGTGCACGATGAACACGCCCTTTCTCTCGCCGGAGAGCGGCGTCGCCGGGAAGGCGCGATCGAACGCGAGGGCTCGGATGTTGCGCGGGGATTCGGCACCGATCGCGACGATGCTGATCGGGCGGAAGCCGTCGTCGCGAAGCTGCAGCAGGCCGAGCGAAACCAGGAACGGGTCACCACGCATCGCGACGACCATCTCGACGGACGGCGGGGCTCCCTGGTCGATGTCGGCGACGAGACTGAGGCCGATCGGCTCGGTCGGTACGGCGTAGTTCTCCAGCGCTTCCGGGAACAGGTACGTGCGCGGAGTGGTCGGACTGATCGACGGTCGCAGCACGGCGACCATCGGCGGCGTCGGCGCAGGTGGTGGCGGCGGCGGAATCGTCGGCGGCC
>DASVAL010000040.1:0-12124 GCA_036376355.1 Planctomycetota bacterium | reverse complement strand
GCTGGACCAGCGTGTTGTTGCTGCCGGTCGCGGCGAGGCCGACGGCCTGGCCGGCGACGGGGTTGCCGTTGCTGTCGCGCACGGTGACCGTGATCGTCGAGGTCGTGATGCCGTCGGCGAGCACGCCGAGCGTCGGCGCTGCGGTGGCCGTCGACAACAGCGCGTTGATCGTGCTCGGGTCACCGACGAACTGCACGGTCGGCTGCTGTGCTGCGACGACCTGGCTCGCGCCGGGGTTGATCGTCGCGGTGATCGTCTTCGTCTCGGCCGTGATCGACGCGATCGTGCCGGTCGCCACGCCGAACGCGTCCGTGAGGCCGGGCTGGACCAGCGTGTTGTTGCTGCCGGTCGCGGCGAGGCTGATGGCCTGACCCGCCACCGGGTTGCCGTTCACGTCGCGGACAGTGACCGTGATCGTCGAGATCGCCGTGCCGTCGGCGATCACGCCGACTGCCGGTGCCGCGGTCGCCGTCGACTGCAGCGCGTTGATCGTGCTCGGGTCACCGACGAACTGCACGGTCGGCTGCTGGGCCACGATGGTCTGGCTCGCGCCCGGGTCGACGGTGGCCGTGATCGTCTTCGTCTCGGCCGTGATGCTCGCGATGGTGCCGGTCGCGACGCCGCTCGGGTCCGTGAGGCCGGGCTGGATCAGCGTGTTGTTGCTGCCCGTCGCGGCGAGCTGCACCGGCAGGCCTGCGACGGCGTTGCCGTTCACGTCGCGGACCGTGACGGTGATCGTCGAGAGTGCCGTGCCATCGGCGATCACGCCGAGGGCCGGCGCCGCGGTCGCCGTCGACAGCAGGGCGCTGACGTTGTTCGGGTCGCCGACGAACTGCACGGTCGGCTGCTGCGAGGCGACGACCTGCCCGGCGCCCGGGTTGACCGTCGCGGTGACCGTCTTCGTCTCGGCGGTCGTGGAAGCGATCGTGCCGGTCGCGACGCCGCTCGCGTTCGTGACACCGGGCTGGACCAGCGTGTTGTTGCTGCCGGTCGCGACGAGCTGCACCGCCTGACCCGCGACGGGGTTGCCGTTCACGTCGCGCACGGTCACCGTGATCGTCGAGAGCGTCGTGCCGTCGGCGATCACGCCGGTCGCGGGCGACGCGGCGGCCGTCGACTGCAGCGCGTTGATCGTGCTCGGGTCACCGACGAACTGCACGGTCGGCTGCTGCGCGACCAGGACCTGGCTCGCGCCCGGGTTGACCGTGGCCGTGATCGTCTTCGTCTCGGCGGTCGTGGAAGCGATCGTGCCGGTCGCGACGCCGCTCGCGTTCGTGACCGAGGGCTGCACCAGCGTGTTGTTGCTGCCGGTCGCGACCAACTGCACGGCCTGGCCCGCGACCGGGTTGCCGTTGATGTCGCGCACCGTGACCGTGATCGTCGAGAGCGTCGTGCCGTCGGCGATCACGCCGGCCGCCGGCGCTGCGGTCGCCGTCGTCAGGACGCCGCTGATGCTGGTCGGGTTGCCGACGAACTGCACGGTCGGCTGCTGTGCCACGACGACCTGGTTCGCACCCGGGTTGACCGTCGCGGTGATCGTCTTCGTCTCCGCGGTCGTGGTCGCGATCGTGCCGGTCGCGACGCCGCTCGCGTCGGTCAGGCCCGGCTGCACGAGCGTGTTGTTCGAACCGGTGCTCGCGAGCTGAACGGCCTGGCCGGCGACGGGGTTGCCGTTGCTGTCGCGCACGGTCACCGTGACCGTCGAGGTCGTCGAGCCGTCGGCCGGCACGCCGAGCGTCGGCGCCGCGGTGGCCGTCGTCTGCAGCGCGTTGATCGTGCTCGGGTCGCCGACGAACTGCACCGTCGGCTGCTGCGTGAGCACGACCTGGGTCGCGCCGGGGTTGACCGTCGCGGTGATCGTCTTCGTCTCGGCCGTCGTGCTCGCGATCGTGCCGGTCGCGACACCGCTCGAGTTCGTGACCGAGGGCTGCACGAACGTGTTGTTCGACCCCGTGCTGCTCAACTGCACTGCTTGCCCGGCGACCAGGTTCCCGTTGGTGTCGCGCAGCGTGACGGTGATCAGCGAGATCGCCGTTCCGTCGGCGATGACGCCTGTCGCGGGTGCCGCGGTCACGGTCGACAGCAGGGCGCTGAGATTGTTCGGATCGCCGACGAACTGCACGGTCGGTTGCTGCGAACAGACCACCTGACTCGCGCCCGGGTTGATCGTGGCCGTGATCGTCTTCGCCTCGGCCGTGGTGCTCGCGATCGTGCCCGTCGCAACGCCGCTCGCGTTCGTGAGCGACGGTTGGACCAGCGTGTTGTTCGATCCCGTGCTCGTCAACTGCACGGCCTGGTCGGCGATCGGGTTGCCGTTGATGTCGCGGACCGTGACCGTGATCATCGAGATCGCGGAGCCGTTGGCGAGCACTCCGGTCGCCGGCGCCGCCGTCGCGGTCGTCAGCAGGCCGCTGATGCTCCCCGAGTCGGCGACGAACTGGACGGTCGGCTGCTGTGTCAGCACGACGGCGTCCGCACCCGGATCGATGGTGACCGTGATCGTCTTGATCTCGGCCGTGGTGCTCGCGATCGTGCCCGAGGTCTGGCCGTTGCTGTCCGTGACGGCGGGCTGCGCGATCGTGTTGTTCGTGCCCGTGGCCGTCAGCTGCACGACGCGGTTCGCGAGCGGCGCGCCGTTGCCCGCGACGACGGTCACCGAGATCGTCGAGACCTCGACTCCGTTCGCGAGCACGCCTGTCGCCGGGTTCGCTGTCGCTGTCCCGAGTGTCGGCGATGGGCTGCCGGCTATCTCGTGCAGGCTCTTGTTGCGAAGGCAGCCACCCAATGTGGCGAGGAGCAAGCACCAGACGAAAACGGAGTACCTGGCCAGATTCATTCCCTTCATTCCCCGAAAGAGACGTTTCCGTTTCGGCAGCTCGCCGACGGAACCTAGAGCTTGCGAGCGACTTGTGGCTGACTATCGCAGCGCGTCGGCGCCGCGATGAAGCTCGGCGGGGTCCACACCGGCCATGGCGAGGGTGATTGCGCGCCACGATGTGGGGAGGGTGTTGTTCATTGGGCTCGGCACTCGAGCGGTGAAATCCGCTCCATTGTACAGGGGTTCGGGCTGCGAGGCGTTTCAGGGGCGCGAGAGCTCCTGCCAGCCATTGAACGCGAGGTACCTGGTCGGGAGCACGGCCGTCGCGAGCGTGATCGCCTGGCTCGAGTAGCGGATGTGCGAGGTGCCGTTGAGCGAGAAGCTCTTCGTGTTAGGGCCGGTGATCACGGCGCCGTAGAAGTTGCACGAGGTGCCGTGGAGCTGCGCGTTGCCGAGCAGGTAGACGATGCCGTCGAAGCGGAACGTGCCCTCGACGCGCAAGTTGCCCGTGATGAACATGACGCCCGCACCGCGCGTGTTGCCCATGAAGCGCACGTCGCCGGCGCGGTAGATGATCCGGTAGTCGCCGGTCGACGAGTTGCCGAACTGCAGGTTGTTGTAGGTGTGGTTCGTCAGCACCACGTTGGCCGAGTTCTGGATCGACAGCTGGATCTTCGCGAGGTCGATCTCCTCCCCGGTGGTCGAGAGGCTCGGGGACGGAGACGATCCGATGATGTTCGACTGGTCGGAGGGCGGGATCGCGGTAAGCAGCTCGGCGACGGTGTGCGGTTCCGCCACGGAGATGCCGGGCACGTCGCCGGTGCCGGTCGGCAAGCCCGTGACGGGATCGAAGTTGATGCCGCGGATCCTCGAGGCGCCGTCGACCTCGAGCATTCCGGGGTCCGGGACGCCGAGCATCATCAAGGCGCCGACCACGTCGAACGGGAGCGGCGGCTCGGGTCCGAGGTAGGCCGCGATCCGGCGCGAGGTGCCGCGGTAGGTTCCGGTGACCGTGACCAGCCACAGGTTCTCGTCGGGTTCGTCCGCGAGCGGCGGAGAGTCGTTGTCGTTGTCGACGGTGTCGGTCAGCAGGAACTCCGGCACGAAGGTGAACGACACTCCGCCGCCGAGGTTGCGCGTCACGGTGCTCTTGTGCACGAGGCCCAGCGGCGTGCTCGCCATGTAGATCGCGAGGTCGATGCCGGATTCGGCCGCGGCCAGCGCGCGCTCGTCCTTCGCCTCGCGCTCGAGGCGCGACATGCGCGAGGTCATGCTGATCGAGCTGGCACCCATGATCAGCAAGAGCGGGATCACGGTCGCGATCAGCGCGATCAGGAGCGCGAAGCCCTCCTGGTCCGCGTGGTGCCCGGTGCTGCGAGCGCAAGCGGGTCGGGCGGTAGAGGAGAGATTGTCGTGCTTGTTCATATGCCCTCGCCACGCCGGCCCGGCGGCCGGCGATCAGGTCTCGCTCCGGCTCAGGTGTTCCGCATCAGGATGCTCTGCGTCGTGGTGGCCCGGTACAGGTGCCCCTTGGCGTCGCGGCGCGCGACCGCGAGCACCAGCGTCAGCACGCGCCCGCGCAGCCTGAACTCGCAGCGCTCGACGCCGCTGATCACGAGCTGCACGGGCAGATCGCCGATCAGCAGCTGCAGGCCACCCTCGTCGACGAGTCCGTCGCCGTCGTCGTCGAGGCCGTTCGGCATCTCGGTCGGGTCGAGCGAGAAGATGAACCGGCGCACGGGCGTCAGCTCCTGGGCGTTCATCGACAGCTCGCCGTCCGCGCCCTGGAACCGGAACGTCGGCCTGCTGCCGGTCAGCGGCGGCGAGATCCAGTCGCCGAGTGCCGGGATCACGACGCCCGGGCTGACCATCGCGGCTGCTGCGGCGGCGTCGACATCGGCCTGGGTCGCCTGCACGGCGCACGTCGAGAGCAGGCCCGGGCGGGCCAGCATCGCGAGACGCTGGCCGGCGATGCGGCAGCTCTCGGCCGTCAGCGCGGCCGTCTCGGTCGACTGGATCTCGTCGCGCACGAGGGTGCCGGTCACGGTGATGGCGCCGAGGATCGGGATGGCCACGACCATCACGATCATCAGCTCGACCAGTGTGAAGCCACGCTGCGAGTTGTGCGGTCGTGTCGACATGCTCATCCCTTGCGATTGGCGACCAGGGTCAGCAGCTCGAAGTGTTGGCGGCCGCCGACGCCGGTCCAGTCGACGCTGATCGTGACGCGGTAGAGCGTCTCGCCCGCGGCGGCCTGGTCGACGACGACGCTGAACTGGCCCGGCAGGCCGTCGGCGTCGCCGGGCACGGGCCTGAGCCCGCCGGGGCCGCCGTTCGTGCCGGGGATGTCGAAGCCGGTGCCGTGCAGCGCCAGCAGCGTCGTGAAGGGCTGGTTGCGGATTTCTTCGATCGCGTTGCGGCACGCGACCATCGCGAGGTTGCGTTCGTCGGCGAGCCGCCGCGTGCGCGACTGCGAGGTCACCGCGGTCGACACTGCGAGCAGCATCGTCACGATGGCCGCCGCTGCGAACATGAGATCGATCAGCGACGTGCCCGCTTCGCCCGCACGCTGGTTGGGACTGTTCACCAGCATGTATTCGGAAGCCCCAGTGCGCGTCTTGAGCCGAGTACGGGACCGGGATGCGGCAGCGGTCGGGTCGCGATGGCATCGGCGCCCGGGCGGCGGCGGCAGTCCTGGATCGGGACGAGGCGGCGCCGCTACAGGTTCAGCTGCGGAGCCGGCAGCTGGGCCGCCCTGCGGACCGGATTCCGCGCGAACCAGTCTTGCCACTCGGCGACGCTGGCACTCGCGGATGTGCCGGCCAGCGAGGCCAGCAGACCGCGCGTCGCGAACAACACCTCCGCGTCCGGCGGGTTGCTCGACGAATTCTCGGCTGCCGCAGCCAGGATCGTGAACAGAGGCTCGACGCCATCGGCCTCACCGGCGCGCAGCAGCAGGCGGGCCGCGAAGTAGCGCGAGTGGTGATCGAGGTCGGGCAGCGTCCGGCGCACGGCGGCCACGTCGACCGACCCGGTCTGCTCGAGGCAGCGGAACGCGCGGCCGACGAGCTGCCGCGACGCGCGGCGCTCGATGACCTGCCAGAGCCGCGTGATCGTGTCGGGCTGCAGCGTGCCATGGACCGTGGCCAGCGCCGTCAGCGCGGCGCCCGAGACGTCGAGAGCCTCGCGCGTGCACTGCTCGGCCAGGAACACCTCGATCTCGCGCGTGATCGGCGTGTGCGCGAGCGCGAGCAGGCCCGTGACCGCGACCTGCGGATCGACGTCGCCCGCGGCTGCGAGCACTTCGGGTACACACTCTTCGGGCAGCTGCGGTGGCAAGGCCTTCAGCACCGCGTTCCGCACCTCGGCGTCGCGCGAGCGCAGCAGCGGCATCATCGCGTGGACCGGAGGCTCGCGGTGGCGCTTCGCGATCGCGAGCGCCGCGAGCTGCACGTTCTTGTCGGTCTCACCGAACAGATCACGCAGCTCCTGGTCCGTCAGCGGCTCGATGCGGTCGACGGCGATCAGCGCGGCGGGCCGCAGGTGCTGGTGCAATGCCAGCGCCTTCAGGTCCTGCAGCACGACCTCGACGCGCAGCAGGCCCGCGACCTCGATCGCGTGCGGCAGCGACTTCTGCATCGGCTGCGACAACAGCCAGTGCATCGCATGGCCGAGGTGGTCGATCGCGCCCGCGATGCGATCGAGCGCCTGGGCCTTCGTGTCGGGCTGCCAGGCGCGCTGGTAATCGCCGAGCAGGTCGAGCAGCTCGATGCGGTCCTTCGAGAGCCGCACACGCTGCGCGCTCGGCCGCACGACCGCCGGGACGGCCATCGTGACGATGAGCGTCGCCGACACCGCGACGATGGTCCACATCAGCAAGCGCCGCGGCGGCGTTCCCATTCGTCCGCTTGGAGGAGGCAGCTCTTGACTCTTCACCTGCACGATTTCGGATGCGGGAGGCGCCGAGGTGAAACCCCATTCCGGGCGCGCCCCGCCGCGTGAGCAGCGGCCCGTGGCATCGGCGCGGCGAAGCGGGCCGGCCATCCAAACTGGGACGAGGCGGCTCGACCTACGGCGCCTTGCTCACGGGGCATCGCTCGCCGAGCCACACTTGCGGCTTCTTGAGCGGCTGCAGCCGCTTGCCGAGGTGGTGCTCGGCGCCGGCGCGCACGTGGGCGACGGCCGTCGCGACGTCGTCGGTCACGAGCAGGCGATCGATGTCCGCGGCGTCGATCGTGCCGTGCTTCACCATCGTGTCGCGCAGGAACGCCAACATCGGCTGCCAGTAGCCGGTGCCCATCAGCACGAGCGGGAAGTTGTCGATCTTGCGGGTCTGGATCAGCGTCAGCGCCTCGAACAGCTCGTCGAGCGTGCCGAAGCCGCCCGGCAGCGCGACGAACGCGTAGCTGTACTTGACCAGCATGACCTTCCTGACGAAGAAGTAGCGGAACTCGACGAAGTGGTCGAGCCAGGGATTCGGCTCCTGCTCGTGCGGCAGCGTGATGTTGCAGCCGACGCTGAGGCCACCTGCGTCGCGCGCGCCGCGGTTCGCCGCGGCCATGATGCCGGGGCCGCCGCCGGTCATGATCGTGAAGCCGACGTGCGACAGCTCGGCGCCGAGCTCGCGCGCGAGCTTGTACCACCGGTTGTCCTCGCCGAAGCGCGCCGAGCCGAACACGGTCACGCACGGTGGCAGGAAGTGCAGCGCGCGGAAGCCCTTGATGAACTCGAGGAAGATGCGCACGGCGCGCGCGAGCTCGGCGAAGCGGCTGCGCGGCCCTTCGAGGAAGCTGCGTTCCCCGGGATCGCGCGAGCTCTTGCCCCACTCGGAGTGGCTCCACGGCGCGTGGTTCCACTCCGGAGTGCCGTCGGGCGAGGGGGGGGGCGTGTTGCTCACTTCTTCTTCGGCTTGCCGACTTTGATCAGGAGCGCGCCGACCAGGAAGCAGCCGGCGCGGATGCCCCAACCAGCCCCTTCGCCCCAGGTGTCGATCCACGTCAGCACGACCGTGTCCACGTGCATGAACTCCACGATCGAAGATCCGAGGCCGAGTAGCACGAGGAGCACGCCGAGAATGCGCATCGCCGCAGGATACCGGGCGGGTCTCGGCGGGCACCGGCTTTCGCGAGTGTTTCCGGCCGGCTAGGCCTCGGTGGCGGCGACCTTCACCATCTCACGGAACAGCACCATGCCGTCGCCATCCTTCGGCAGCTCACCCTGCTCGAGAGCGTTCCGGCGCCACTGCGGCATGTGCGTCGGCAGGTAGCTGCGGTCGGGATGCGGCATGACTCCGAGCACACGGCCGCTGCGGTTCGTGAGCCCCGCGAAACCGAGCGGCGCGCCGTTCGGATTCTGCGGGTAACGCTCGGTCGGCTGGCCCTGCGCATCGACGTAGAGCACCGCGGCATACCCCTCGTCGAGCAAGAGCCGCTGCAGCGTCGCATCGCGTGCAATCAGGCGGCCTTCGCCGTGGGCCGCGGGCCAGCGCAGCGTCAGGCCCGCGGGCAGGAACACGCAGCGCGATTTCTGGGTCTTCAGCGTGACCCAGCGGCACTCGTAGTGGTTGCTGAGGTTGTGCGTCAGCGTGACCTCCTCGTCGAGCGTGCCGGCCGTGCACGGCAGCAGGCCGAGGCGCACGAGCACCTGGAAGCCGTTGCAGATGCCGAGCACGAGGCCGCCGCGTTCGACGAACCGCAGGATCCGGTCGCCGAGCTTGTGCTTCATCTCCTGCGCGAGCACGCGTCCCGAGCTGATGTCGTCGCCGTAGGCGAAGCCGCCCGGGATCGCGACGATGCGGAACGTGTCGAGCTTCGCGGGAGCCTCGAGCAGCTGCTGGATGTGCAGGAACTCGGGACTGCCGCCCGCGCGCTGGAAGGCGTGGTGCGTCTCGCGTTCGCAGTTGATGCCGGGTGCGCGCAGCACGAGGACCTTCGGCGAGCTCATCGGACGACCTCCGGCAGCAGCGTGCCGTCGAGGTCGAGCGGGCGTTTCCAGGCCCGTTCGGCCGCTTCGAGCGACACGCTCGCGACCTGCGCGCCGCCGCGGTGGAAGACGATCTCGGGCTGCTTCGTGACCTCGCCGATCACCGCGAACGGCACGCGGTGCAGGTTGGCCTGCAGGTCCGCGAGCCGGTCCGGCGCGATCTCGAGCAGGAGGCGACTCTGCGACTCGCTGAACAGCACCTGGTGGTCCTGCAGCGAGCCCGGGCTCTGGCTGCCCTGCAGCGGCACCTTGTCGAGGTCGATCGAGGCCCCGAGCTTGCCGCCGATCGCCATCTCGGCAACCGCGACCGCGAGCCCACCTTCACTGAGGTCGTGCGCGGACAGCACGCAGCGCGCCGAGATCGCGCGGTGGCACCCGCGCAGCACGTCGTGGCCCAGGGTAGGGTCGACGCGCGGGACGTTCCTGCCGAGCAGGCCCCTGGTCTTGTAGAAGACGCTGCCGCCCAGCTCGTCCTTCGTGATGCCGACGAGCACCAGCAGGGAGCCCGCGCGCTTGCAATCGCTGGTCAGCGTGCGCGCGACGTCGGGGATCACGGACATCGCCGTGACGAGGATGCAGCCCGGGATCCGGATCGTGCGGTCGCCGGCCCGGAATTCGTTGTGCAGCGAGTCCTTGCCGGACACGAACGGCGTGCGGTAGTGGAGTGCCTGCGCACACAGGGCCTCGGTCGCGCGCACGAGCTCGCCGAGCGCCTGCGGATCGCGCGTGTTGCCCCAGCAGTAGTTGTCGAGCACGGCCGTGTAGTCGGGGTCGCCGCCGGCCGCGACGTTGTTGCGCATCGCCTCGTCGAGCGAACACTCGGCCATCGCCGCGGGATCGATCTTGCTGTAGCGAGGATTGAGTCCGTTGCTGAGCACGATGCCGCGCCGCGAGCCGAGCTTCGGCGCGAGCACGGCCGCGTCGCTCGGACCGTCCTCGCGCAGGCCGCAGAACGGCTTGCCCGCGGACGCGGCCTGCACCTCGTGGTCGTACTGGCGCACGATCCACTCCTTGCTGCAGACGGCGTAGTCGGCGAGCACCGCGAGCAGAGCCTTGCCGCAGTCGACGGGCCCCGGGAGAACCACCTCTTCGACGGTGGGGGGCGCCCAGACCGCCTCGCGCGTGCGCACCGGCAGGCCCTTGTGCAGGAAGTGCAGATCGAGGTCGGCGTGCACGGTGCCCGCGTACTTGACGACGAGGCGCTGGGTGTCCGTGAAGTGCCCCAGCACCGTCGCTTCGCAGGCCTCCTCGCGGCAGACCTGCAGCAGGCGGTCGAGCTTCGGTTCCGGCACCGCGAGCACCATGCGTTCCTGGGCTTCGCTGATCCAGATCTCCCACGGCGCGAGGCCCTGGTACTTGAGCGGTGCGGTCTGCAATTCGATCTCGGCGCCGAGCCCTTCGGCCATCTCGCCGACCGCGGAGCTGAAGCCTCCGGCACCGCAGTCCGTGATCGCCGAGAACAGGTCCTCGTCGGCCGCGCGCAGCACGGCGTCCATGACCTTGCGTTCGGTGATCGGGTCGCCGATCTGCACCGCGCCCGAGCTCAGTTTTTCGCTCTCTGTGTGCAGCTCGAGCGAGCTGAACGTGGCGCCGTGGATTCCGTCGCGGCCCGTGCGGCCGCCGAGGGCCACGACGACGTCGCCGGAACGGGCCTGCTTGCGGGCCCGCGCGGTCGGCAAGATGCCGATGTTGCCGACGTAGACGAGCGGATTGCCGACGAAATCCTCGTCGAAATGCACGCTGCCGTTCACGGTCGGAACGCCCATCGGATTGCCGTAGTCGCGCACGCCGGCGACGACGCCTTTCAGCACCGAAAGCGGCTGCAGACAGCCCTGCGGGACCTGCTCCGGCTTCAGGTCCGGCGGCGCGAAGCAGAACACGTCGGTGCTCGCGATCGGACGCGCGCCGAGGCCCGTGCCGAGCACGTCCCGGATCACTCCGCCGACGCCGGTGCCGGCGCCGCCGAACGGCTCGATCGCGGACGGCCGGTTGTGGGTCTCGACCTTGATGCAGACCGAGTCCTCGTCGTCGAACCTGATGACGCCGGCGTTGTCGACGAACACGCTGACGCAGAAGTCGCGGTTCAGCGTGTGCGTGACGTTCGCGATCGTGCTCTTGAGCAGGTTCACGATCGTGCGGCCCTGGTAGCGCACGGTGCCCGTCAGCGTCTTGTGCTTGCAGTGCTCGCTCCAGGTCTGCGCGAGCGTCTCGAGCTCGAGCCGCGTCGGCGCGCGGCCCTGCTGCTGGAAGTGCTGCTGGATCGCCGTCATCTCGGTGCCGTCGAGCGCGAGGCCACCCTGTTGCGACAACCGTTCGAGGCCCGCGTGGTCGAGGTTCGCGAGCGCGATCGTCTGCACCGCGAGGTCGGGCTCGGCGGACGCGCCCGGCAGGCCTGCCGGCATCGCGTCGAGCAGCACCTCCTGCACGACGTCGTTCGCGAGCGCCTTGCGCGCGGCGGCCAGCAGGTGACGCGCTTCGACCCGGCCGCGCACGTCGTAGACGCGGTAGGTGCCCGTCGCGACCACCGGCAGGTTCATGTCGGCGAGCGCCTTCTGCACCGAGTGTGCGACCGGGTCCGTGACGCCGGGCCGCGGCACGATCGTCACGAGGTGCGCGCCAGCTGGCGGGGGAGGCGAAGTCCCGGGCGCGTGCACGACGAACTGGTCCACGACGGGGTCGCAGAGCACCGCGTGCGCGAACTCGCGGACCCTGGCTTCGGGCAGCTCGGCTGCGAGCAGGTACCCGCGCCGGCTGCGCACGTCCTCGACACCCTCGAGCCCGCTGCCGCGCAGGGCACGCAACGCGGCTGCGCCCATGGGGTCCTGCTGTTCGGGTCGAACGAGGACATCGATGCGCCACGCCTGCATCTGCGCACCATGCCGGCAGCGGGCGGGCCGTGCAAGCCCGAGTGTGCCGGCGTTTCGGTGTGTCAGCGTTCGATGTGCCCGCAGTCAGGCGGCGAACACGTCGGCGAGGTTCTTGGCGTCGAGGATGCGGTCGATCCAGAGGTCGAGCTCGGGCTGGGTGGCCGCCTGTACGCGCTGCGTGACCTCGGTGGGCAGCGGGCCAAAGCGTCGCGTGAGCTGGCGGAGCAATACGTTGGCCTGGCCCTCGGCGCGGCCCTCGGCGCGGCCTTGCATGCGGCCTTCGAGACGCAGTTTCTGTCCAGTGGTCATTCGCGTTCCTTCGGGTTGGTTCAGGTTGTTCGCAAAGGCCATCTGCAGCTGCTCCTCGGTCACGTCGCTCGTGTCGAGAATATAGCAGCCGATGGCGTCGAGCACGTCTTCGGGCAGGGGCGGTCCTGCGTCGGCCTCGACGGCGCGC
>DASVAL010000039.1:0-4818 GCA_036376355.1 Planctomycetota bacterium | reverse complement strand
CACCAGAAGAACGTGCTCGTCGAGGTGCGCGGCGCGGGCCTCGTGCGCTCGCGGCAGTACTTCGCGAACGCGCTCTCGGTGCGCTTCCTCGAGTCCTGGGGCCAGGTCGCCGTGACCGAGCCGGGCACCGAAGCACCGCTGTCCAAGACCTACGTGAAGGTCTTCGCGCGCATGCCCGACGGCAACGTGCGCTTCCACAAGGACGGCTACACGGACCTGCGCGGCCGCTTCGACTACGCGTCGTTGTCCGACGACCCGAACTCCGGCGCTGTGCGCTACGCCGTGCTCGTGCTCAGCGAGCAGCGCGGCGCCGTGATCCGCGAGACGAGCCCGCCCGCGAAGTAGTCCGCGTCGTCGCGGACCAGACCGGGCACCGGCGCGCAACCGCCTAAAACCTGCGTCAAGATTCTCGCGTCGCCTGCGTGCCTGCAGCGCGCCGTTCCACGAGGACGGTTACACGCAACCGCGTGGTCACTACGACCAAGCAGCCCTCTCCGAGCCCAATGCCGGGGCCACTCGCCATGTCGTCTCGTCCTCAGCGAATCAGCGCGGTGCTGTCATTCGCGAGGTGCGCCCGGCGAAGTGACCCCGCTCCGCCACGAATGCGCCCCCTCCCCATCGCTCGTCCGGCAATTTCCCTCTTGCTGTCCACGTTGCTCACCGCTGCGCTGGCGGCACAGGGGACACCGATCGGTTTCGAAGAGACCTATGCGCTCGCGGCCGACCGCGCGCAGGCGGTCGCAACGCTGACGCCGGGCAGCAGCGACTGGTTCTACTTCCGCTGCCGCGAGCGGCAGGGGGCCGGCGATCTCGACGCCGTGCAGCAGACGCTGGCCGAATGGACACGCGCGCTGCCCGAAGACGGTCCGCGCCGGCTCGAGATCGAGACGCGGCAGGCGCTGCTCGCCTTCACGAAGGACCCCGCTGCGACGTTCGCGTTCCTGCAGCAGCGGCTCGGCCTCGCGTTCGACGCGGTGCGAAACGACCCGAATGCCCCGTCCGACCTGCCGAAACGGCTCGATCCAGCGCTGCTCGACCGCGAGACGCTGACCCTGAAGGCCCTCGCGAAGCACGGCGGCAAGCTCACGGGCTTCACGCCCGAAGCGCTGCCGTGGCTCGCGACCAGGCACCTCGACGACGAGCAGTTGCGCGAACTGCTCGTCATCGTCGGAAGGGAAGAGCGCGCCGGCCTGCCGGGCCTGCCCGCGCTGGTCGTGCGCCACCTCGGCGACAACGCCAGCAGCGGCTTCGGCTCGCAGCGCATCCACCGCCACCTGCGCGCGGAACAACTCGACGAATGCGCGCGATTGCAGCCGCAGCTGCTGCTGGACCGCGACTTCGTCGAGGCTTCGATCGCGCGCATCGCGCGGCCATCCGCAGAGGACCTGCGGCTCGACCCGGCTGCGCGCGGCGTGTACCTGACGCAGCTCTGGACGTTCGTGCAACGGCTGGCTCCCTCGTTCAACTCGGTGAAGGCGGACGTGCTGTCGCAGCATCTCGAGCACGACGTGACCCAGGGTGGACCCGACAAGGCACGCTTCCTCGCGTGGCTGCAGCTGCCGCGCGACCAGCCTTGGGCCAACGCGGAGTTCGCGAGGACGCGCCCCCGCGACGACTGGCACACCAGCTCGATCGCGTCGGTGACCGGCATGCCGCCCATCGCCTCCGAAGAGGATCTCGCCCGAAGGTGTCTCGAGCACCTCTTCGCGACCGAGGACAGCACCGAGGCCTATGCGCCGTACGTGGCAGCCGACTGGCTGCAACGCGTCTTCGCGGAGACGAAGCTGCTGCTCGGCCAGGGGGATGCCTGGCATTGGCACAGGCTGATCGGCTCGGCGGAACGCTCGCGCGAACTCGCACAGCGCATCGAGATCACGTTCGCACCGACGCTGCCGCGCACGTTCGCGGCGAACGACAGGGTCGTGCTCGAGATCGACACGAAGAACGTGCCGGCGCTGCTCGTGCGCCTCTACGCGATCGACTCGTTCCGCTGGCATCAGGAGAAGGGCACGCCGGTCGACCTGTCGCTCGACCTGACCAGTCTCGTCGCAACGCACGAGCTCACGGAGTCGTACACGGAGCTGCCGATTCGCCGCGTGCGCCGCCGCTTCGAGCTGCCGCAGCTCGATGCGCCGGGCACCTACATCGTCGAATGCGTCGGCAACGGCGTGCGCAGCCGCATGCTGATCCACAAGGGCCAGCTGCGCTGCACCGAGCAACCCGACGCCGCGGGCCACCGGTTCCGCGTCTACGACGAAGCCGGCGTGCACCTGAAGGACGCCGCGATCTGGTTCGGCGGCCGCGACTACTCTGCGAACCAGGACGGCGAGATCGTGCTGCCGTTCACGACCGAGCCCGGCCCGCACAAGGTCGTGCTGCACCGCGGCGAACGCTCCGATCTCCGGAGCTTCCGGCACGCCGCCGAGAGCTACCAGCTGACGAGCCGGTTCCACGTCGACCGCGAATCGCTCGTCGCGGGCGCGCACGCGCGGCTGCTCGTGCGGGCGCGGCTCGAGCTCGCGGGCCGTGAGATCCCGATCGGGCGGCTGCGCGACGCGACGCTGTCGCTCGTCGCGAAGGACCTCGACGGCGTAACGACGCGCCAGACGGTTCGCGACCTGAAGCTGGTGCCCGACCGCGATTACGTGCACGAGTTCTCCGTGCCCGAGCGCCTGCGCACGATCGAAGCGATGCTGTGGGGCAACGTGCACGACCTGGAGGGCAACGAACGGCTCTGCAGCAGCCGGCTCGAGACCTTCGAGATCAACCACGTCGATGAGACGGCCGCGACGTCCGGCGAGCAGCTCGTGCCCACGGCCCAGGGCTACGTGCTCGAAGTACGCGGCAAGGACGGCGAGCCGAAGAGCAACCATGCGATCGCCGTGAAGCTCTGGGTCGAGGGCTTCCAGGACGAGGTCACGGCAAGCCTGCGCACGGACGACGGCGGCCGCATCCACCTCGGGCACCTGCCCGGCGTCTACGAGCTGCAGTTCTCGCGCGGCGAGCACTGGCGGGTGCAGACGCTGCCGCGTGCGCGCTGCAACCTGCCTGCCGAGCTGCACGGTCTCGCGGGCACGACGCTTCGCCTGCCGTACCAGGGTCGGTCGGCGGCGCCGACGCGCGACGACCTCTCGCTGCTGGGCGAAGATCGCGACGCGTTCGACCACCTCGCGATCGCCGGCGGATTCCTCGAGCTGCGCGATCTGCCTGCGGGTCAGTACCTGCTGCAGCTGCACGACCGCGACGTGAAGGTGCAGGTCCGGATCGCGCGCGGCGTCCGCGACGGCGGCTGGCTGCTCGATCGGGAGCTCTCGCTCGAGGCGAGCGACCCCCAGCCATTGCACCTGCCCAAGCTCGAGCTCGCGGACGGCGAGCTGCGCGTCACGGTCGCGAACGCGACGAGCCGCACGCGGCTAGCGGTCGTGGCGACGCGCTACGACGCGCCGTTCCGGATGTTCACGCAGCTCGGCGTGGCGCCGCAGCCGCTGGCCCGGCACGGGGATCATCGCCACGCGGTCGAGCTCGTGACCGGCATCGCGCTCGGCGAGGAGGATCGCTACGTGCTGGAGCGGCGGTTCGCGACCAAGTTCCCCGGCAACATGCTGACACGACCGAGCCTGCTGCTGAACCCGCTCGATCTCGCCCTGACCGAAGGGCGATGGAGGAGCGGCGGCAAGTATGGCTCGCGCTTCGGCAAGGGCGGCGCCGGCGGCAAGGCCAGCCAGGACCCCGGCGCCCGCAACGTTCCGAGCCCACAGCATCCGGGCGCGCTGGCGAACGTCGACTACCTGCCGCGCGCGTCCGTGATGATGGCCAACCTCGTGCCGGACACGCACGGCATCGTGCGCGTGAAGCTCGCCGATCTCGGCGAGGGCCAGTGCCTGCACGTGCTCGCGCTCGACGGCGAACAGGCGGTCTACGACACGATCCTCCGCGAGGAGCAACCGCTGGTGCCGCGCCGCCGGCACCTGCAGCAGGCCCTCGACGCAGCGCAGCACTTCACGGAACAGAAGGGCATCGAGTTCGTCGCCGCGGGCGGCGCCGCGCCGTTCGCCGATGCGCAGGGCACAGCCACGGCGCTCGACTCGCTGGCAAGCGTTCACACACTGCTGTCGACGGGCAGCACGACGGGACTCGCCGAGTTCGCGTTCGTGCTGTCGTGGCCGAAGCTGACGCCGGAGCAGAAGCGCCAGCGCTACAGCAAGCACGCGTGCCACGAGCTGCACTTCCTGCTGTTCCACAAGGATCCCGAGTTCTTCGCGGCCGTGTGCAAGCCGTTCCTCGCGAACAAGCTCCACAAGACGTTCCTCGACCACTGGCTGCTCGGCGACGACCTGACGTCGTTCCTCGAGCCATGGGCGTTCAAGCAGCTGAACCTGATCGAGAAGATCCTGCTCGCGCGGCGCCTCGATGCGCCGCGGCGCGACGCGATCGTGCGCTGCCTGCGCGAGGCGCTCGAGCTGCGTCCCGTCGACGCGAGGGCGCTCGACCGGCTGCTCGACCAGGCGCTGGCTGCGAACCAGCTCGAACGAGGCGCCGCGCACTCGGCGGAGCCGGGGCGACCGGCCACCGAGGAGGGCAAGGAAAAGGAAGCTGCGCCGAAGCTTCAAGACCAGGACGTGCTGCCGAGCGACACTCCGCGCGCGCTCTACCGTGGGGTCCTGCCGACGAGGCTTTTCGTCGAGCACAACTGGTGGCACCGCCGCCTCGAGCAGTGCACACCCGACGTCGTGGCGCCGAACCACTTCTGGATCGACTACGCGACGGCACCGGCAGGGCAGCCGTTCGTCTCGTCCGCGATCGTCGAGGCCGGCGGCT
>DASVAL010000026.1:0-9397 GCA_036376355.1 Planctomycetota bacterium | reverse complement strand
CGTCTGCCGCGTCATTCCCGAGGCCTGGTTCGTCGTCGTCCGCTGCCGCAGCTTCGTGCCGGCAACCGTCGTCTTCCGCCGCGGCGACTCGCGGCACCACCCACGGCCGGATCCCAGCCGCTGGTGCCAGCACGCCGTGAGACGTCACCAGATGCCGCCGCGGCCGCGGCACCAGCGCGACCAACCGGCGAAGGCTGCGCCGTCTACGAGGCGATCCACGGCACGGCCCTCGACATCGCCGGCAAGGGCATCGCCAATCCGATCGCCTTGACGCTGTCGGCCGCGATGATGTGCCACGACCTCGGTCATGCGGACGCCTACCGCCGCATCCGCCGCGGCATCGCCGCCGTCACGCAGAAGCGGCGCGCGGAGCTGACGCCCGACCTGGGTGGCAGCGGCACGTGCGCTTCCGTCACCGAGGCGATCATCCAGGAGATGCGCGCGCTGCCGCCGGTCTGATCCGGCTCACCTGCCGAGCTGCAACGCCAGGCCGTTCGAGGTCGCGAGGTGGAGGCTGTTGTGGAACGTGAAGGCGATGGCCTGCGTGAAGAGCGGCAGCCCGACCAACGGTTGCGCGTCGGGCAGGGCCACGGCCAACGCGCCGGTTCCCAAGGAGCCGGCGCCGAAGGTCACCGGCGCCGAAGCCCACAGCAGGTTTGCGCTCGTGTAGGCGGAACAGCCCGGCGCCCCGAGGAAGCCGAGATCGATCCCCGGGATCTGGGTGTCGCCGAACGTGAAGAAGGCGAGCGGCACCAGGTTCTCCACGTTGCTCACCGTCAACGTCAGGGTCGTACCGAGCATCGGCAGGTTCGAGTCCAGCCCGAGTCGCCAGCTGTCGGGTCCGTTGGTCGCGAACGGAATCGCGGCCGAGATGTCGACCGGACCGAGCATGCGCGCATTCGCGCCCAATGAGTTGCCCTGCGACCAACCGACCAGCACCGCGGTGGGAAAGAGCGACGGCGACGACACGAAGGCGCCGTAGCGGTACTCGAAGACCCCATTGGCGTGCAGCACGCATTGCAGGTTGATGTGCGACTGGGGTGATAGAGGCACCGAACCGCCATCCGCGACGTCCAGCCAGGTCACGTAGACGGCTTGATTGCCCGGATCGACGTCGAAGTAGATGCCGGCCGCCGGGTTGCTCGGCAGATTGCGGGCCGGATCCAGATCGCACCACAGCGGAGCCAGGCGCGGCTGGCCGCTCCTCAGCGCGCTGGTGCTCGGCGTTTCCGTGCTGCTCGCGGCGGCGGTCGGGCCCAACACGACGAATCCGTTCGCGGCAGCATGCACGACGTTCGTGCTGCCGCCGGGGAACTGGAACGTGAACGGCAGGACCAACGGACCGCTCATGCTGTCGTCCTGCATCGGGCCCGGTACGGGACTGTTGTTCAAGACCTGCGGGCCGCCCGGCGCAAACCATGCGCTCGCGCCATTCGCGACGTGGTAGCCCGCCGGCACGGGGATGGCCAGCACGGTGCGCGGGTTGGCCGCGCTGCCCGCCAGGTCGAAGGCCGGCAAGCCCGTGAACTGCTGGTAGAAGCTGTAGGCTCCGTCGTAGCAGCCCGCGCCCAGGAGTGCCTTCGTCGCACAGAGGCTGGTCGGCGCGAACGTGAACTGCGCCGCCATCGCGTAGCCGTGCAACACGGTCGGCGCCTGGGTGGTCGCTCCGAACAGGGCGACGTGGTGGCGCAGTCCCCCCGACGTCCCGGACAGGAACGTGCCCGTGGTGCCCGGCGAAGTCGACAGCAGCACCCCGATGTCGCGTTGGCCGTCCCAGACGAAGCCCGCGGCCGCAACGCCGGGCAGCGGGTTCCAGATCGCATGGGTCCAGCCGAAGGTGAACGGTCCGGACGCGAGGTCGTGCACGATGGCTGGCGCGTCGAGATGATTCGTCCACGCGCCGGGGACCGGCGGGTAGACCAGCAGGTGGCCGATCGCGAGCGTGCACTGCGGTGCGTGGTAGGCGCCGCTGCCGGACGTCGCCGCGGCGATCGACAGGTCGACGAGCTGAGCGCCGCCACACACGCCCCACGCGCGCAGGAGGCTCGCCGAGTAGACGTGCAGTGACGTGGAGCCGGTTGCCACTCCCCAGGGAAGCCCATTGAGCGTGCTCGGATCGGGGTCGCCGAACGGAACGGTCTGCGCCGGAGCGGCTGCCGCAACCAGTACGAGAGCAAGCAACGGCAGGTGCCGCTTCTTCACGTCGTCTGGATCACGCTGCTGGCGCCGGTCGCCGCGGGCGAGTGGAGAGGTGGGGGTGGTGCGAACCAGCGTGCTCGAGGCGCGAGGCATTGGCTCCGTCCTGTCTGCGTTGAGGCGCGCGAGTGTATCGCGTTCGACAGGCCGTGGGATGCAGTGGCGGAACGGGAAGCCGCGCGATCCGCTGGCCTGCAGACCCTGTCGAGCAGGCGCCCGGGGAACCTGCCGCCGCCTCGGCACACGCATGCGACGGTCGACGGTTTCGAGCCCGTGTTTCCGTAGCGATCACCGGCCCTCTGCCCCGGCATCCGTGCGGGCCAGGCAATGGCTGGAAAGGAAGCCCGGCGCGCGCGATCGGCGGCGCGATCGCGGCAAGGTGACTCTCGACGGCGCCGCCGGCGAAGACGAGACTTCGGGCGCATGGACAAGGACACCGAGAGCGGGTCGGGTTCATCGGCCGCGACGATCGACGCCGGCGCGCAGCCGGTTGCCGGCGCGCAGCCGGTTGCCGCCGCATGGCCGCGCTGGCAGTGCATCACCTTCCGCTTCCTGCTGCTCTACTACGTGTTGCTCGCGTTCCCGGGACCGCTGAGTCCGCTGGCCAACGTGGTTGCCCGAGTGTTCGACCTCGACTTCTACGTGACGGCCCACCCGCCCTTGTCGTGGCTCGAGCAGGGCTGGCAGGGCCTGACCAGCTGGATGGACGCGAACGGCCTCGCGCCGTACGAAGTGATCCACCAGCCCACGGGCAGCGGCGACACCGGCCACGACTTCGCGCGCACGCTCGCGGTCCTCGCGGCGTCGCTGCTGCTGGCGATCGCCTGGTCGCTGTGGCCGCGCGCCGGGAGCGCCTACCCGCGCACGGGCCGCTGGCTGCACTTGGTCGTGCGCTTCGACCTCGCGTTCACGATGTTCAGCTACGGCTTCGCGAAGCTCTACGGCGGCCAGTTCGGCATGCTGTCGCTGACGAGGCTGACGCAGGAGATCGGCGACACGTGGCCGATGACGATGGTCGGCACCTTCATGCAGGCGTCGAAGCCGTACGAGCTGTTCGGCGGCCTGGGCGAGGTGCTCGCGGGCCTGCTGCTGTTCCATTCGCGCACGGCGCTGCTCGGCGCGTTCGTGGCGATCGGCGTGATGACCAACGTCTGCGCGCTGAACTGGCTGCACGGCGTGCCGGTCAAGCTCTACTCACTGCACCTGCTGCTCTACGCGATCCTGCTGCTGCTGCCGTTCCGGCACCGGCTGTGGGCGCTTTTCGGCAGCAACGGCGACTCGGCACCCGTCGACCTGCGTGTCGCGACGACGCCGCCCGCGTCGCGCTGGCTGCTGGCGCTCGGCGTGCTCTGGGTGCTGGCGTCGCTCGTCCAGACGCACCTGCGGGGCGTCGCGCCGAGCCCGAACGCGAAGCGGTTCGAGAAGCCGCCGCTCTACGGCCTCTGGGTCGTCGAGACGATGCGGCTCGACGGCGTCGAGGTGCCGGTCACCGATGCGCGTCGGTGGCGCGACTTCGCGATCGACACCGCCGACCGGGCCTGGTCGCGCGAGGCGGGCGGCGCGCGGCATTCGTTCGAGTTCAAGTGGGACGACGCCGCGGGCACGGCGCAGGTCAAGTACCGTTCGAGCGGCGACGCGCAGACCTGGACCTGCGAGCGTGGCGCGAAGACCACGAAGGTCGATCCGCCGCTGCTGCTGCGCAACGAGGATCGCGGCAAGAAGGTCGACGGCGAGCGGAGCACGCTCGTGCTGACCGGCAAGTGGCAGGGCCAGCAGCTCGAGCTGCACACCGTCCAGAAGGTCTTCCGGCTGCAGACCGGGTTCCGCCTGCGGCAGGAGCTGCCGGACTTCTGGTGACCGGCGCCGAACGGCCGCGGTCCCGGAGCTTCACCTCGACGCGTCGGGGGCCGATGGCTCGATCGCGCGCAACGCTTCGACCGTGTGCGTGAGGTCGCGCAGCAGCCCGTCGGCCACGTCGTAGATCCAGCCGTGCACACGCACCGCGCGCGCCGCCGGCGTGGCCAGCACCGGGCACTCGCGCACGTGCACGACTTGGACGGCGACGTTCAATTCCGCGAGCCGCCGCGCTCGCGCGACCGCCGTCGGCTCGCGTTCGATCTCGTTGCGATAGAACTTGGCGATGTCGCGCACGTGCCGGATCCAGTGGTCGACGATGCGGCCGTTGCCGGGTGACAACGCCGCGGCGATGCCGCCGCAGTTGTAGTGGCCGCACACGATCACGTCCTGGATCTCCAGCGTGTTGACGGCGAAGTCGAGCACCGAGAGGCAGTTCAGGTCGCTGTGCACGACGAGGTTGGCGACGTTGCGGTGCACGAACACCTGGCCCGGTTCGAGGCCGGTGATCTGGTTGGCCGGCACGCGGCTGTCGGCGCATCCGATCCACAGGTAGCGCGGGCGCTGCTGCTCGTTCAGGCTGCGGAAGAAGCCCGGCCGCTCGCGTTCCATCTGGTCGCGCCAGGCTCGATTGTTGATCAGCAGTTGTTCGGAGCCGCTCATGGCTTCCCATGCTAGACCAGGCAGGGCCGGCGCCGTTGCACGAGTTCGACAACGTGCAGCTGTGCACGATGATGTACAGGCCGATCGCGTCGCCAGGCCACCTGCCGCCGGCACCGGTCCACTCGCCGCCGCCGGTCTCACGACGTCGTGCCGGCGATATCGAGATGGGACATCTGGGGTCGCCAGGGCAGCGCGCGGCACCGCTATCCTGCCCTCCTTCTGCCCCCAAGTTCCCTCCACCCCAGGAGCGCACCGTGCCTGACCAATCCTCGCCTGCTGTTCCCCGCTTCCGCCTGCCCTCCGCCTGCGCCTTCGCGCTCGCGGCGCTCGCTTCCTCCGGCTCGCTCGCTGCGCAGCTGCAGCCACAGGCGATCTATCCGCTGTTGACGGACCTGCTCGAAACGACCGCCACCTACACGCCGGCGCAGCTGACCGGCAACCCGACCCCGCCGAACCCGCCGGCCAACGGCGTGTGCGTCAACGGAATCTACTCGTTGAGCGCAGGCGGCCAGGACGTGCGGTTCCCGGTCATCACCTCGCTGAACATGGCCGACTTCCAGGTCGACGTCGAGTTCCTGGTAAACGCGTTCCCGCCCTCGTTCGGCGCGCCGGTGTTCATGGGCGGCCATCTGTGGAGGTGGCTCGGCATCTACGTGCAGCCGAACGGCACCGTCGGCATCAAGCACAACAACTCGAACCTCGCGTGGTCGACGACGATGTTGAGCACCGGCACGTGGTACTCCGGGCGGCTCAAGTACGAGAACGGCACCGTGGAGCTGTACATCGACGGCACCTTGGTGCTGACGGTGTCCGTCGGCGTGCTGAGCACCGGCAGTGCGACGATCGACAACCGCAACTTCACGACGAACGACTTCAGCAACGGTCGCAACCACAACGGCTGCATCCGCAACGTGATCATCTCGAACGACACGACGCTCGGCGTCACCGCGGGCACGTTCGCGTATGGCAGCGGCTGCGACGGCCTGACACTGGGCGCCAACGGCGTGCCTTCGCTCGGCAACCCGCTGTTCGAGCTCGTCGCGACGAACGTGCCGCCGGCGGTTCCGCTCGCGTACTTCGCGTTCGGCGGCCTCGCGCTGAACCCGGGGGTCGATCTGACCTTCATCGGCATGGCGGGCTGCGCGGCCTACACGAGTCTCGACATCGGCCTGCTCGGGCCGGCAGTCGTCGTCGGCCCCTCCGCGAACTTCCCGTTCCCGATCCCGAACGACCCGGCGCTGACGGGCGCCTCGCTCGCGACGCAGGCCCTGTCGTTCTCCACCGCGACCACGCTGGGCCTCGCGGCGAGCAACGGCCTGAAGCTCGTGCTGGCTCCCTGAGCGGCCGCGGCCTCGGCGAGGCGGGCCCGCAGCGGCCGGGAGGTAGTCCTTCTGCCTTGACGCGTCGCGGGCTTCGCAGTGTGGTTCTCGCCCGATGTCGATCCGTCCGCTCGCGGCCGTCCTGTTCCTTTCGCTCTGCTTCGCACCGGGCGCCGTCTCCCAGCACCTCGCCTACGAGAAGTACCGGCTCGACAACGGCATGACGGTGATCCTGCACGTGGATCGCCGCCTGCCGATCGTGACCATCAACACCTGGTACCGCGTGGGCAGCAAGGACGAGCCGCGCGGCCGCAGCGGGTTCGCGCACTTGTTCGAGCACCTGATGTTCATGGGCACGCAGCGCGTGCCGGGCAACGACTTCGACGTGCTGATGGAGAACGGCGGCGGCAGCAACAACGCGTCGACCACCGAGGACCGCACGAACTACTTCTCCTCGGGACCGGCCGAGCTGCTGCCGACGCTGCTCTGGCTCGACGCCGACCGGCTCGAGGACCTCGGCCGCACGATGACGCAGGAGAAGCTCGACCGCCAGCGCGACGTCGTGCGCAACGAGATCCGCCAGAACGTCGAGAACACGCCGTACCAGCGCTGCGGCGAGCGTGTGTTCCGCGTCATGTTCCCGCAGGGCCATCCGTACCACGAGGCGGTCTACGGCACGCACGAGGATCTCGAAGCCGCGACCGTCGGCGACGTGAAGGACTTCTTCGCGACCTTCTACGTGCCGAACAACGCCTCGCTGGTCGTCGCCGGCGACTTCGACAAAGCACAGGTGAAGCCGCTGATCCAGCAGCTGTTCGGCACGCTGCCGCGCGGCGGCGACGTCTCGCGCAAGCCGCCGTTCCCGGCGGCGCTGCAGGGTGTCGTGCGCACGACGATGCTGGACCGCGTGCAGCTGCCGCTGCTGAAGATGGTCTGGCACAGCCCCGCCGGCTACACGGACGGCGACGCCGAGATGTCCCTGTGCGCGATGCTGCTGACGAGCGGCAAGTCGAGCCGCCTCTACCGGCGCCTCGTGGTCGAGGAGCGTCTCGCGACCATGGTAAGCGCGAACCAGGACTCGCTGTCGCTGGGTGGCCTGTTCACGATCGACGTCAGCGGAGTGCCCGGCGCCGATCTCACCGAGATCGAACGCATCGTCGACGAGGAGCTGCAGCGCCTGCGCGAACAGCCGCCCGACGCGACCGAGCTGGGCCGCCATCAGGCGGGGCTCGAGCTCGGGCGCCTGTCGCGGCTGCAGAGCCTCGGCTCGGTGGCCGACTCGATGAATCGCTACGAGTTCGTGTGGGGCGAGCCGGACTCGTTCGAGCGCGACCTGGACCGCTACCGCAAGGCGACGCCGCAGGGTGTGCAGCGGCAGGCGCAGCAGACGCTGGATCTCGCGCGCCGCGCGATCTTCCGCGTGCTGCCCGAGCAGCCGGAACGCGCTGTGTCGGCGCGCGACCGACGTCCTGGCACCGGCGGGGCCGGCTCGTTCGAGGTGCTGATGCCGGAGACGTTCCAGCTGAAGAACGGCGTCGCGGTGCACTACTGGCAGCGGGCCGAGCTGCCGCTCATGGAGCTGCGGATCCTGTTCCAGGACGGGCACACGCAGGACGCCTCGGGCCGCGCGGGTCTCGCGGCGCTGGCGGCGACGATGCTGCAGGAGGGAACCGAGGAGCTCGACGCGCCCGCGTTCGCGGACGCGATGCGGTCGCTCGGCGGCAGCTTCCGGACCTGGGCGGACCGCGAGACCGCCAACGCCGCGTTGTCGGTGTTGCAGCGCAACTTCGACCGCGCCGCGGCCCTCGCCGCGGACGCGCTGCGGCGGCCGCGCCTCGGCAGCGCCGAGTACGAGCGTCTGCACCGTCTGACGCTGGCCGGGCTGCAGCAGGCCGACGACCAGGCGGCCGTGGTGGCCAACCGCGTCGGCATGCGCGTGCTGTTCGGCAGCGAGAACGCCTACGGCTGGCCGGTGGGTGGCACGGTCGAGACGGTCACGCCGTTCTCGCTCGCCGACGTGAAGCAAGCACTGGCCGACCTGTTCCGGCCGTCGCGCGCGGTGATCCTGTTGGCCGGCAGCCTGCCGCGCGCGGACGCGCAGGCGGTGCTCGAGAAGACGTTCGGCGACTGGCAAGGCGAACGCGGCGAGATTGCCGCGGCGCGCGACCTGTTGCCGGCAGCGCACCAGGGCATGCGCGTCGTGATCGTGCACCGGCCCGAAGCCGTGCAGACCGTGATGCGGCTCTACGCGCCGGGCCCGCGCTACCGCACGCCGGAGCGCCTGCGTCACCGGGTGCTGGCCACGGTGCTCGGTGGCACGTTCACGAGCCGGCTGAACCAGAACCTGCGCGAGCAGCACGGCTACACGTACGGCGCCGGGGCCAGCTGGTCGATGGCGCCGCAGAGCGGCTGGTTCGGTGCGGCGGCCGACGTGCGCACCGACGTCACCGGTGCCTCCGTGAAGGAGTTGCTCGGCGAGCTGCGGCGGATCGCGACGCCCGAGGGTCAGGTGACCGCCGACGAGCTGAAGAAGGCGCAGCAGACGCTGCGGACCGCGATCGTCGAGGATGCGGCGACGCTCGCGGGCATCGTCGGCACCGCCGCGGAACTGGTGCTCAACGGGATGCCGTTCACGACCGTGCGCGACGACCTCGCAGCACTCGCGGCGATGACGCTGGCCGAGGTCAACACGCTCGCGCGCACCGCCGTGCCGCTGGAGAACTCCGTGCTGGTGCTCGTCGGCGACCGCTCTGCGATCGGCAAGCAGCTCGAGCCTCTCGGCCTGCCGGTGGCCCTCGAGGTCGACGCGCAGGGCCGCGCACTCGCCCGCTGACGCCGGCCCTGGCGCTGTGCACGCGGTCGCGCAGCGCGACGGTCGTTCCCTGGCTGGAAGTCGGGCACGAGCACGACCCGCTTCCCCGGGTGGCCGCGGGGATGGAGCTCGGAGAACGTCTCACGAATCCTCGTGCTCGGGCGTCGACTGCTCGTCGGCATCAGACCATCATGCGCGCCCGACCGTCGCGGCAACTCTCGAGCAGCGCCGATCGCACACGGCTGGTCAGGTGTTCGGTGACGTTCGGCTTTCCGTTCTTCCTTGCACGCGCGAAGATCGTGGCGGGAACGATGACCTGCCCGACCATGCCGGGCTGGTCGTTCACCTGCACCTGCAGGCTCGCACCGCTGTCGTCTTCTCGAAGACTCTCGTACGAGCTCGCCGGCGGCAGTTTCTCGGTGGTCCGCCCGTTCGTCCATCGGCACTCTCGGTGGCGCGCGCAGTCCCATGGGAACGGCGACTTCTGCGCCGGACCGGCTGCTCACCGCGGATTGGCGCGTTCCATTGCGGATGATTGCCGCGACTGGCAACC
>DASVAL010000018.1:0-22468 GCA_036376355.1 Planctomycetota bacterium | reverse complement strand
CCCACCACGAAGCCAGCGAGCAGCAGCACCAGGATCGCCGGGATCCGCAGGCGCCAGGCGAGCCACTGCGCGACCGCGCCCCCGCCGAGCAACAGGGCAAGGGCCGGCAGCGGTGGCAGCGGGGTTGGCATCGCGACCAGTCTGCACGCGAAGGCGGGTCGCGACAACGATGGCGTTGCCACAGCGATGACGCAGTTGCATGGTGCAAGCGCTAACCTGCTGACGTGAACGTCGTCTCGCGCTGCCTCCGCTATCTGCACACCGGAATGTGGGACGAGAAACTGCGCGAGCTGCCGCCGGTCCGCCGCCTTGCCGTCGGGGCCCTGCGCGTCGTCGTGCACGTGGTGCGCAGCTTCTCGTCCAACCTCGCGTCGCTGCAGGCCGCGGGCCTGACGCTGCTGACGCTGCTGGCGCTCGTGCCGATGCTGGCCCTGATCACGTCGCTCGCGAAGACGCTCGGCTACGGCGACAAGCTCGACGCGCAGCTCATCGCGTGGCAGAACCAGTTTCCGCAGGACACGGCGCCCGTGTTCGACAAGCTGCGCGAGCTGATCGGCACGGTCAACTTCGGCGCGCTCGGCGCCGTCGGCTCGGTCATCGTGTTGTGGTCGGCGCTGACGCTGTTCACGCGCGTCGAGCAGGCGACGAATCGCATCTGGCGCACACGCCACAGCCGCCCCTGGTACCGGCGCATCTCGGACTTCATCGCGCTCGTCGTCGTCGTCCCGCCCCTCGGACTGCTCGCGCTGGTGTCGAGCTCGCTGCTCGACGGCGGCCAGCTGATCCTGTGGCTGCGCCAGATCCCGTGGCTCGACTGGCTGTACCGGGCCGGGCTCGGCTTCGTGCCGTACGTGCTCGCGTGGCTCGCGTTCACCGCGCTCTACAAGATCATGCCGAGCGCGCGCGTGCAGTGGCGCGCCGCAGCGGTCGGCGGCGTGGTCGCCGGCTCGCTGCTCGTCGTGTTGCACGGCCTCTACCTGCGGCTCAACGTCGGCGTCGCGAACGCGAACGCGGTCTACCTGACGTTCGCGGCGCTGCCGATCCTGCTGGTCTACGTGCAGCTGCTGTGGACGCTCGTGCTGGCCGGCGCCGAGGTTGCCTACGCGGTGCAGAACCTCGCGTCGCTGCGCGGCGGCGAGCAGCTGCCGCCGGCCCCGCGCGCGGTGCAGCAGCGCCTCGCGTGGCACCTCGTGGCCGCGGCCTGCGAGGGCTTCCGGACCGGGCGGCGCGGCGTGACCGCGGCGGAGCTGTCGGCGCGGCTCGACGTGCCGATGGAGTGGGTGAACGGCGTCGGGGACGTACTCGTGCAGAGTGGCGTGCTGGTCGTGCTGCAGGGTGACACCGAGCGGTTGATGCCGGCAACGCCGCCGGAACAGCTCGACATGGCGAAGGTGACGGCCGCGATCGACGGCGACTGTGATGCAAACCTCGCGCGCGTGCAGCTGCCTGCAGCACTCGAACAGGAAGTCGCGGCGGCGCGCGGCGCGGCAGAGGAGCGGCTGGGGCAGCTTCGATTCTGAACCGGGCCGTCAGAACGACCAACCGAACTGCAGCGTGAACTGCCCGTAGGTCTCGACGTCGTCGCTCGAGCTCGCGAGGAACTTCAGATCGAATCCCAGCGTGAAGCCGGCGCGGAACACGTAGCACAGCCCGCCGCGCACGTAAGCGCCGACCGCGCCGCTGTCCGCGTCGCGCCCTTCCATCGCGAGCGCCGCCACGCCGACCGATCCATACGGCAGCAGCCCGGCGCCGGCATCGGCCCACCCGCAGTAGGTCGCCCGCCCGCCGAGGTCGACCTCGACCACGTCGAGCGACTCTTCCACGCCGAAGAGCAGGAAGTCCTCGTGCTCCGAGTACGAGATCCCGGCCTCCCACCCGAGCCAGTCCCAGCTGCGGGAGTTGTAGTCGAGCCCGATGACGACGCCAGCGTCGTCGGCGCCCGACGACCCGGCGGAGCTCGCGTCGCGGGCGCCCCAGTGCAGCACGATGCTCCGCGTCAGGTCGTCTTCGGCAGGCGCGGTCGTCGTCGCGCACGCCGCGAGCAGGAACGCGATGCCGGCGGAACAGATGGTCTGTGTTCTCATGGCAGTCTCCGTCGAGTCGGCGCTACTGCCTCGGGGTCCGGTGGACCCGCCCGGCGACGTAGCGGACGGTGTCGCGTCGGGTCTCCCGCTGCAGCAGCGCTTCGAGGGCCGGCCGGCCCTCGGGATAGTCCGCGAGGTGGTCGGCGAGGTAACACGCCAGTGCGCCGCGCGCGTCGGCGTGCGGTTCGTGCCCGAGTTGCCGCGCGCAGGCCGCGAACGTCGCCGGGCTCGTGGTCGACATGCCGCGCATGGCGTTGCCGATCGCGGCGCGCACGCGCCCGTCCGGATCGGCGCCGACCCGTTCGGTCAACAGGTCGAGCGTCGGCGCGTCGTCGAGCAGCGCCAGCGTCCCGACGGCGGCGGCGCGCACGACCGGCGACGTGTCCAGCAGCGCCTCGGCAGCGACGGCCGCATTCCACTTGTCGCCCGTGTTGGCCAGGGCCCTGAGCGCGACGGCGCGTCGATGCGGGTCGGGGTGGCGGACCGCCATCTGCCCGAGGTCGGCGCAGACGGCCGCGTACGACTCCGAGTCCGACGCCGAGAGCTTCCTGCCCATGCTGCCGAGCGCGAGCAGTGCGGCGTGCGCGGTCTCGGTCGCGCCGGCATCGCCGGTGCCCTGACCGATCTGCCTGAGCAGCTCGACGCTGTCGGGTTCGGGCGCCAGGACACCGCCCAGCGCGATGATGGCGCGCTGGCGTTGTGCCGCGGGCACGGCGGCGTCGCCGCCGATCGTGGCCAGGACGAACTGGCTCTCGCGTGTCCCCGCGAGTTCCAGCGCGTGGGCGACGCCAGCGGCAACCGTTCCGAGCTGGCCCGGGTCGATCAGCACCGGATGCAGCTCGATCGCGAGCTCCGGCACCTCGCGCAGCAGCGCGGCGATGCGGCGCACGAACGAAGAGTCCCGCCCACCAGCGGCCGTGTATGCGGCCAGCAATTCCCGCAGCGCCGCCTGATCCGCGGGGGTCATGGGTCGGGTCGCCACCGCCGGCGCTTGGGCCGGCTCGATCGCGGCCACCGGCTGCCGCAGCAGCGTGTCGACCTCGAGCTGCGGCCGCGCCAGCTCGCACGTCGCGTCCCAGGCCGCCGGCACGAGCGTCGCGTGCGTCGCGACGCGCGCAGAGACGATGCCGCTGCTGCGCACCTCGAGTTCCTCGCGCACCTCGGCCGCCTGCCACCAGCTGTGTGCCTCGGCGGGCCGCAAGTCGGCGGCCGAGGCCAGCACGGCGACGCGACCGAGCGGGGTCTTGGCCTCGGCGTCGGTCAAGTACGCGACCTTCTGCCGGTGCCACGCACCCGACGGATCGCGCACGTAGCTCGCGCGGAACGGACCGTTCGCGTCCTCTTCGACCACGCTCCAGCCGTCGGCGGAAGCCGGCGGCGAGGTGGCCTGGAAGGTGCGCAGCACTTCGCGCAGCTGATCCTGGATCTCCGGGGCGAGCGGCGGCGGGAACTGGAACCGCGCGGGCACACCGCCCTCGAAGTGCACGACGAACGCCGCGCCGAGCGCCGCCTGCCGGGCCGGCTGCCGATCGGTGCCGAACAGGTAGTCCACGTCGCGGAGCTGGACGGCTGCGTCGGCGCCACCCGAGCCGGCCGCGAGCACGCGCAGACAGAGCCGTGCGCGCAGGCGATACGGCACACGCTCGGGGTCGGCACCGAACGCCACCTGCGAGTCGATCTGCAGCAGGTAGGCCAGCTGGTCCTCGGCGCGCCACTGCAGCTCGAGCGCCGTCGTCGCGGCGGGCGGAGGATCGCCGAGCCTGCCGTCGCGGAACACGAACCACGTCGCAGCCGCCGCCAGCAGGGCGGCGGCAGCGAGAGTGGCAGACCATCGCGTCGATGATGTTGCGTTCATCGCAGCACGCGAGGGTCAGTCGCAGATGGTGAACTGGCGCTGGCCCGAGAAGATCACGTCCGTCTTGGTGAAGGTCTTGAAGCTGGCCACCGTGAACTCGTTGCGCACGGTCCGCAGCCCGCACGGGATGACCTTCCAGCACCACTTCGGCATCATGTGCTCCTCGAACAGGTAGACGCGGCCGCTCGGCCCCGACAGCTGGTTGATCGCATCCATCGTCAGCGTGCCGTTCAGGTGCCCGCCCGAGTAGCCCAGCGCGCAGCCGCCGCGCACCGTGAAGACCTCGTCGACCAGCGTCAGACTGCCTTCGACTCCCGCGCGGAAGATCACCACGTCCGCCGACGCCGACGCATACACGTCCACGCCGCCGAACGCCTGACCCTGCACGCTGAGCGACGTCAGGTGGATCTCGCCATCGACCGCGTAGCCCATCATGGCCGAAGCGCCGATCACGAGCCGCAGCGGAACCGGGCCCGCGAACATGCGCCCGCTCGCCTCGTAGGACTTCTCGATCATCTCCTGGCGCTCGTAGTCGAGGGAGAGGTCGCTGAGGGTCTGGCTGAACAGGGTGAGCCCGAACATCTTGAACTCGACCGAGACGCCGGCGTCCCATCCGGCCAGGTCGACCTCGCCATGTGCCTGCAGGTCGATCGCCTTCGTGCCGAGGCCGAACAGCTTGATCGGCACGCCGGCGACGATGCCGGCCCGCGTGCCGTCGGCGCCGAGGTGGGCGTCGCCAGTGAACTCGACGCCCACGCCGATCGTGCGGCCGCCCCAGTCCTTGTCGTACTCGGCGTTCCAGTCGAGCGGATCGCAGGCGCCGGGGACCACGGGCAGCACGACGACGATCTCGGCGTCGCACTCGTTGTCGGAACCCGTCGCGCGGTTTGCAAAGCGCGTGACGCCGTCCTCCCATTCCTGACCGCTGTTCAGCTGCGTGCGGAACCGGACCTGGAAGGTGTTGGTGCCCTGCTGGCTCAGGTGCTGGTAGATCGCCTCCCGCGTCGCCGCCGGGAAGCAGACGTCCATGTTGACCGTGGTCGCCACGCCGGGCTCCGCGGTGACGAGCAGCGCGTCCTTGTAGCTCCGCTGCTGCGGGCTTTCGTCGGCCCAGAACTGCAGCGGCATCGCCCCCCAGCCCGGGACGAAGATCACCGCCGTGTTGCGCACCTGCCGCGGATCGCCCCCCGTGGTCGTCAGCTCCAGCGTCGCGTCGAAGTCGTGGTTCGGGGACTCCTGCGCCTGCTGCTGCTGCGGATTCGGCTGCCGCGGGTCCACGAACGTCTTCGGCGCACAGACCGGCGGCGTCCGTTCCAGGACGACCGCTTCCTGCTGCGTCACGGCAAACTCCATGACGATGTCGGGCATGTGCAGGTGGGCCGCGGAGACCGCGACCTCGACCTTCGTGGTGTCCTTCGGCAGGTTGTCGTCCTCGTTGTCCTCGGCGATCGCGTTGACCGGATCGACGTGCGCGACGATGTAGTAGCTCGCCGCCTCCGCGGCTTCCGTCGGCAGCGTCACGTGGGTCTCGTATTCGCGGTCACCGGCGTCGACCGTGGGGAACACGCTCGACGCGACCTGATGCTGGCGGACGTCGCCGAGTTCTCCGACCTTGTTGTCGACGTCCTCCTTGTTGAGCAGGATGTAGCTCACGGGCACGTTTTCGAACGTGCGTGTCGCCCGGATCGTGACACCCATGGTCAGCTCGTGCGAGGCGCTCGGGTCAGTCGACACGATGCGTACCTGTGTCGCTTCGAGGTTGACCGAAGATCGGTGACCACCACCGCAGGCGCCAAGAGCCGGAAGAACAAGAACCCAAACTCGCCGTGAAGCACGCATGTGATCCTCCGTGGGTCAAGTCCGGCGCAGGCCCGAACGGCCTGCGTCGTTCTCGGGCGGCCCCAGTGATGCTCGGAAGCTGGGAGGCTTGGATGCTCGGGAGCCGCCCGAGAGACGCAATCCTCCCGGTGAGGCATGAAGGGCTCCATACGCAGTTCCACCGCACAGGCAGCCAGTGTGTTGCGCATGCTGCGCGGCCAAAAGGCGGGGAACGAGCCGCCCAAGATCGCAGCGGCGTAGGGCGCAGGCCTCAGCGCGCGACGATCGCGAACGGGATCGCGGGCAGCGTGCCGAGCCGGTTGCGCTGCGTGCGCGGTTTCTGCTGGCCGTCGCGCGCGGGCACGGTCCGCTGCACGAACACGTCGACGATCAGGTTGCCGCGCATGCCGGCCGCGGCCGTCTTGCCATCGGCTGCCAGCTCGACGGTGACGCCGCCATTGCCGGGGCGCGCTCCAGCAACGCGGATGCCGGCGGGCGGGTCGCGCAGCACGAACTCGAGGCCCTCGGGCAACGGCCGCCGTCCTTCGCCGTCGAGCCTGACCGCGGCGGTGCCGCCGGCCGGCAACCGCACGGGCTGGTCGTCGTGCAGCACGAGGCGGACGCCGGCCTGGCCGCCGCGCAGGACCGCGCACAGGAACTCGTCGGCTGGCACGAGGTGATGCCAGGCGAAGGCCTGCATCATGTCGTCGGCCGGCACGGCGCGGCGGCGGACCTCCTTCTTGCCGATCACGGTGCGGCCCTCGAGCTGCAACCGCACGGGCGCGTCGCCCGGCACGGGCGGTGCCTTCAGCGTGAGCTGCGCCTTGTCGCTGTTCCCCGGCACGCACGCGCCGCCGAGCGTGAAGCCGGCCGGCGCATCGACCAGCTCGAGCGTGATGTCGCCCGCGTAACCGTCCTGGCGCAGCGCGTGCACGGTGAACACCGCAGTCGCGCCGGCGCGCACGTTGAGCGCAGACGGCGTGATGCGCAGTGCGAAGTCGGGCTGCGGCGATCCCACGCGCAGCCGGTAACCGTGGTCGGGTCCCGCCTTCTGCTGCGCGTCGGCGAGCACGAGCCGGTAGACGCCGTCGGCCGGCAGCACGAGCTGCAGCCACGAGTCGGCCTGGTGGGTCAGCAACCCCGCGCTCGCGTCGGGATGGTCGTCGTTGTGCTCCAGTTCGCGGCCGCGCGCGTCGCTGAGGCGCAGCACCGAGTCGAGCGGCGAGCCGAGCCGCCGGGCCAGCACCTCGGCGACGAGTCGATCGCCGGCCTTGCCGGCGAACTCGAAGACGTCCTGCTCGCCGGGCCTCTCGACGACGCCGTTCACGACCACGGGCAGCTCGACGCGCTGCGCGCCGCCACCGTCGGGCGCGCGCTCGCGGACCTCCGGCCAGCTGCCGAACGCGAACGGTACGGCGCTGGCGCACGCGCCGACCAGGTCCGCGCCGGCGGTCACGAACGGCAGTTCGCCGACCGCGACGCGATAGACGAAGTCCTCGCGGCCGCGCCAGATCGCGTCGCGGATCGCGAGCACGTAGTCGCCGTCGGCCGGCACGTCGTAGGTGAGCAGCGGATCGGGTGCGAAACGGTGGTCGTCGGCGTAGGCGACCTCGCGGCCCGCGGCGTCGTAGAGCTCGAGCACGGCCTGGAACCAGCCGGGCACCGCGTCGGCGAGGTAGGGCACCAGCGCGCGGCACTCGGCCGCAGCGACGAGGTGCATGCCCTGCCGCGCGCGGATCACGAAGCGGTCGACGTCGCCCGGCAGGATCTGGCCGTTCAGCACCACGGGCAGCTCCGCCGCGGGGCGGTCGGCCGCCTGGTCGTTGGGCTCGCGCTCGCCGTGCTCGCGGCAGTCGCCGATTTCGAAGCGCAGCGGGTTCGACAGGCCGGCGGGTGTCAGCAGGCGCAGGTCCTGGGCGCCGCGGACCGCGTCGGCGGCGACGGTGAGGCGCAGCCGGACCATCTCGGCGATCTGCGGATTCGGTTGCTGGCGCGGGTTGATTGCCAGCTGGCGCCGCAGCTCCGTGGCCGTCGCGGTCTCCTCGGGCGTGAGCGCCTCCTTGCGCCGCTTCTGCTCGAGCTGCTGCAGCTGCTCGCGTGCCTTGTTCCGCTCCTGGTTGGTCAGCGGGCGCGTGTAGGCGAGCACCTCCGCGGTGATGCCGCGGCCCGAGCACACGACCGCCGTGACCCCTTGCAGGGTCCGGCCGCCGACCACGACCTCGCCGGTCGTGCCCTGCTGCAGGCCGGCCGGATGCGCGTAGCCGACGTGCGGCTCGGCTGCCGTCTGCGCCAACACCGCGCTCGCGCAGAGCAGCACGGCACCCGCGCCACAGCGACGCTTCGCCCCGCTGTTCACAACAGCTCCTGCAGCCGGCCGCCGCCGGCCACGCCCGCGCCCGCGGGCGGCAGCACGCGAACGTCGAGCCCTTGCGGGTGCGGCAGCTTCGCGGCCGGATCGATGCCGAGCAGCTCGTAGATGCCGCCGATCAGATCGACCGGATGCACGGGGCGCGCCGCCACCTCTTCGCCGCGCGCATCGGAGGCACCGACGACGCGTCCGCCGCGGAAACCGCCGCCGGCGACGAGCGCCGAGAACACGCGGCCGTGGTGGCCGCGGCCGCCGTTCCACGGCGGCTCCCACTGCACCTTCGGCGTGCGGCCGAACTCGCCGCTCCACCAGACGATCGTCGTCGCCAAGAGACCGCGGTCCGCGAGGTCCTGCAGCAGCGCCGCGATCGCGCGGTCCATCTCCGGCAGACGCCGCCGCATCGTCTGGAAGTGGTCCTTGTGCGTGTCCCAGCCCTGGTAGTCGATCGTGATCCAAGGGATCGAGCACTCGACGAGGCGCCGCGCGAGCAGGCACGACTGGCCGAACGTGTTGCGGCCGTACCGCTCGCGCACCTCGGCCTGCTCCTGCGCGAGGTCGAACACCTTGCCGGCGTCGCCGAGGATCAGGCTGTAGGCATCGTCCTCGGCCGCCCGCAGCGCCGCGAGTTCCGGGTCCCCGCCGGCCGCCTGGCCGAACGTGTCCAGCGCGTGCAACAGCTCGCGGCGGCGCTGCTGGCGCGCCTCGGTGACGCCCTGCGCGACGACGCCCTCGACGACGAACGGGTCCTGCGCCGGGTTGCCGCCGGTCGCGAACGGCTTGTGGCGCGAGCCGAGGAAGCCGGCCTCGGAGAAGCGCCCCTGCGGCTGCGTGAGCACGACGTAGGGCGGGATCAGGCCCTGGAAGCCGGCGCCGTAGCCCTTGAACAGAGACACCACCGAACCGGCGCACGGGTAGACGATGCCGTCGCCGGCGGTGCGGCCGGTCTGCACGAGGTACGAGGCCGTCTCGTGCGCGTTGACGCCGTGCGTCAGGCTGCGGATCAGCGAGTACTTGTCCGCCTGCTTTGAGAGCATCGGCAGCAGCTCGCCGATCACGATGCCGTCCTGGTTGGTCGCGATCGGTTTGTCCAGGGGGCCGCAGTAGTCGCTGCCGGCGGCCGGCTTCGGGTCGAACGTGTCCAGGTGCGAAGGGCCGCCCCACATCCAGATCTGGATCACGGACCGCGCGCGCGGCGGACGCACGGGCGGCGGAGCCGCGCGCAGCCAAGGCCCGAGCCACGCGCTGCCCGCGGCACACAGAGACCCGCCCAGCAGGTCGCGGCGCGTCGGCGCGCGCATCTGCCTGTTCGTCTTCGCCCTCGTGGTCGTCATGATCACCTCGCTCGAAGGGTCACCTCGCTCACCTCGCTCAATGCCGGTAGAGGAACTCCGCGCTGTTCAGCAGCGCCCAGGCCACGTCCTCGGCGACCTGGCGCTCGTTCGCGACGCCGGACGCCGCGTACTGCTGCACCGCGTCGAGCTCGGCCTGCGTCGGGAAACGCGACAGGAACGCGAGCCAGAGCTCGACTGCGGCGCGCCGCGGCTGTTTGCCGCGCAGCAGTGCCGCGAGGCCCGGCCCGTTCTGGAGTTTGCGCCGCAGGTGGCTCGAGTTCAGCAGGTGCAGTCGCTGCGCGGTCGTGAGCTGGTTGTTGCGCTCCTGTCCGAGGCCGGTGTCGCGCGGCGGCCGCCCGAACAGCTCGAGGAACGCGCTCGTGGTGCTGCCGTCGCCGAGCGCGATCGCGCGCTGGCCCCTCGGCAGGAACGTGAACGGCTCGGGGATCGGACTCGAGTACTCCTCGGTCGTGCCGGTGATCTGGCAGATCGCGTCGATCAGCACCTCGGCCTCGAGCCTCCGGATCGCGTAGTGCGCGAAGTTCGCCGCTGCCGCGGGCTGCCGGCTCGCCGGGATCGACGACCGCTGCCAGGTCGCCGACAGGAGGATCAGGCGGAAGACGTGCCGCTGGTCGAAGCCCGAGTCGATCAGTTCGCGCGCCAGCCAGTCGAGCAGCTCAGGGTTCGCGGGCTCGTTGTCGGCGCGGAAGTCGTCGGGTTCGTGCACGATCCCGCGCCCCAGCAACCAGCACCAGATGCGGTTGCACTGCACGCGCGCGAGCCACAGGTTGTCCCTGCCCAGCAGCCAGTCGGCGAACACGGTCCGCGGATCGACGCCGGCGGCGATCGTCACCCGGCTGCCGTCGGGCAGCACGGCGTCGAACGCGCCGCGCGTCCTGGCGGCGCCGACCGTGCGGTCCGGATCGAACAGCACGATCTCCTCTTTCCACTCCTGCGTGCCCTTCCAGGCGACCTTCGCGAAGCACGCCTCGAGACCCTCGCGCGCCGCATCCGGCCAGCGCTCGTAGCGCGCGCCGAGGAAGGTCAGCGCGACGGCCTTCGCGAGCCCCGAGGGCGTCTTCTCCTGGACGGCGCGGAAGAAGTTGACCTCGGGCACGCGGAAGTTGCTGCCGCTCGACAGCAGCAGCGCGCGCACGAAGCGGTCGTACGGCACGTTCTGGCGCAGGCTCTCGTGGATCCAGCGCTCGTATGCCTGCACCGCGTTCGGCCAGAGGTTGATCGGGAACTCGGCCTTCACGCGCAGCAGGTCGCACCAGCGCATCGCCTGGTAGTCGGCGAACGCGGGCCGCTGCAGCAGTCCCTCGATCAGCGCGGCGCGCTTGCCGGCGGCGCGATCCTGCAGGAACCAGCGCGCCTCCGCCGCGGTCGGCAGCGTGCCCGTGACGTCGAGGAACGCGCGCCGCACGAACACCTCGTCCGAGCAGGGCAGCGCCGTCGCGATGCCGAGCTGCTGCAGGCGCGCGCCGACGAGCGCGTCGATGCGGTTCCCGGTGGTCGTGGTCGCGGCCGCCATCTCGAACGGCGGCACTTGCGCGGTCGCCGCGGCCTCGAACGCGCCGAGCGCCAGCAGCAACGAGCATGCGGGCAGCAACGAGGCCCTCACGACGACCTCGCGGCGGTGAGCGACGGCGCCTGGCGCGGGCCCGCAGGCGGCGCCGGCCGCAGCGCCGCGAGCGCGCGCACTTCGCGGACCATCAGCTCGAACTGGGCCGGATCGAGCGTCTGCTCGCCGTCGCACCAGGCCCTGCCGGGGTCGGTGTGCACCTCGACCAGCAGACCGTCGGCGCCGGCCGCCACGGCCGCGCGCGCCAGCGGTCGCACGAGCTCGCGCACGCCGGCGGCGTGGCTCGGGTCGGCGATCACTGGCAGGTCGGTCGTCTTCTGCAACAGCGGGATCGCCGCCACGTCGAGCACGTTGCGCACGGACGGTTCGAACGTGCGGATGCCGCGCTCGCAGAGGATCAGCCGCCCGTCGAAGCCGGCCCAGAGCTGGCCGAGGCGCACGTACTCGGCCGCCATCCGGAACTCCTCGAGCGTCGCCGCCATGCCGCGCTTCAGCAGCACGGGCCGGCCGCGCGGATGCGCGCCGGTGCGGAACAGCAGCGGGAAGTTCTGCATGTTGCGCGACCCGATCTGCAGCACGTCCGCGTACTGCGCGACCACCGGCAGGTCGTCGGTGTCGAGGACCTCGGTGACGACCGGCAGGCCGGTTCGTTCGCGCGCGGCGGCCAGGTGCTCGAGGCCGGCCTCACCGAGACCGCCGAACGCGTACGGCGACGTGCGCGGCTTGTAGGCGCCGCCGCGCAGCGCTTCGGCCCCCGCCGCGGCGACGATCGCCGCGATCTCGACGACCTGCTCCCGGCTCTCGACGCTGCACGGCCCCGCGATCACCGCGAGCTGGCCGCCGCCGATGCTCGTCTTGCCCAGCGGCACCGCGGACCGCGCCCCGGCCGGCCGTGACGCGAGCGAACGGTCGAGGACGCGCTGCATGCCCGGCAGCCGCTGCAGCCGTTCGCGCACCGCTGGCGGCGGCGCTGCATCCAGCGTCACGCAGAGCAGTCCCGGCGCATGCCAGCGCCAGCGCGGATCCGGCCCCGGGAAGCCGAGCAGCTCGAGGCATTCGCGGACCGCGGCCGGCGGCGCATCGGACTCGAAGCAGCAGGCGAGGATCGTCTTCATCGGCTTGCTATCGCCTCCAGTTCGACGAGCAGCTCGTGCCGGCACACGTCGGCCTGCACGCAGACGGTCGGGAATGCCGGCATCGCGAGCAGCTCGCGCGCCTCGCGGCAGGCCAGGAGCGTGCGCGCGTCCTTGCAGAACAGCGTCGCTTGCCGGATGTCCGCGAGGCCCATGCCGGTCTCGGCGAGCACCGCGGCGACTCCGAGCACCATCTCGACGAACTGCGCCGTCGGATCGCCGAGGTGCACGCTGTGGCCGTTGCCGTCGATGCTCGCCGTGCCCGACACGTACACGGTGCTGCCGCCCTCGTATGCCAGCTCGGTGGCGCGCGAGAACGACGAGCCGTAGGCGGACGCGGGCCCCTGGCGCCTGCTGCGATCGATCGTGTGAGTCAGAACGCCGTCGACCAGCAGCGCGTCCATGACGCACTCGTGATCGCCGCTCCTGCCCTGGATGCCCGTGCTCGCCGGCAACCTGAAGTCGTACTGGCGATAGCAGGCGCTGCGCACGCGGTTCAGCTCGCCGTACCAGTCGAGCAGCCGGGCGAGGTAGATCCACGTGCGCACGGTCTGCGCGTAGTCGAAGCGGTTCTGCTTCGCCGCCGCCGCTGCCGCCGCGAACATCTGCTCGGCCTGCATCGTGACGCAATCGCCGGCGCGCCCGTGCGCGCCGGCGAGATACAGCGCGCGGAATCCCGGTCCCTGCCACAGGCGGCCCCCGGGCACGGTCCGCACGGCCGGCCGCCCGCCGCCCGCAACACCCTGGATCTGCACTCCCGCGAAGCCGCCGCCGCCAAGCGGCGCGCCATCGACGAACGTGAAGGGCAGCGCCGGGTCGAGGTCGTGGGACTGCAGCGCTGCGGACCGGGCCGCGAGGATGCCTTCGCGCGCGGTCGCCCCTCCGTAGATCTTCTCGGCGATCGGTTCGACGCGGTGCGCGCGCAGCGCACCGGCGATCGCGTCGAACGTCGCGCGTGCTTCGGCCGCCCCGGTCGCGATGGCCGTGACGAAGAACTCGTCGAAGCCGGCTCGATGCGTCGATTGCACTTCGAGGTTCATTGGCGTGGTTCCGCGCGCAGCCGGTGGAGGGCGGCGCTGCGCGCGCTGCAGGGACGCGGGCGCGTCGACGACAACCACCGGCAAGCGAAGATCGCGACTGTCGTGGACCCTGGCGCGCGCGACAATGCGCACGTTGGAGCTGCCGCGTACGCCGATGGTGGCAGCTCGCCGCCGGCAGCGCCCCGTGCCCCGGGTTGTTGTGCGCATCGCCGCGCGGGTGCGAGGGGCCTATGTCTGCGGCATGACACTCCCGCCAAACAGGAACTCCATGCCACGCTCGTGCCTGCTTCTCGCGTTCGCGCTCACGGCCCCGCTTGCCACCGCGCAGGTCACCGCGACCTACGACACCTTCGGCGCCGGCTGTCCCGGCACCGGCGTCGGCCTCGGCGGCCGCACGCTGCTGCCGGCCGCGGCCACGACCTCGTGGGGCAGCGGCAACGCGATCCCGCTCGGCTGGACGCCGAACCGCTACCAACAGGTGTTCTCGGGCAGCGAGCTGCCGAACGCGTTCACGATGGCCGGTCTGTCGCTGCGCCAGCCGCACACCGGCCCGGTCGCCCACAACTTCACGGTCGACGTCGAGATCACCGTCGGCTACACGACGCGTTGGGGAGCCGGACTGTCCGCGACCTTCGCGAGCAACTGGGATGCAGGCGCGCCGGTCACGGTGTTGCCGCGCGCGCTCGTCGACCTGCCGGACCAGCCCACGCCGCCGCCGGGCCAGCTCGACGTGCTCGTCACGATCCCGTGGACGCAGCCGTTCGCCTGGGTGCCGCAACCGGGCCGCAACCTGCTGGTCGAGATCACGGTGTTCGGCAACAGCTACGGCAGCGGCATCTACGGCTACCCGATCGACAACCTCGGCGGCACCTACAGCCTCTACGGCACGCCGGCCTCCGCGACGGTCGCGAACAGCGGGTTGCGCGGCTTCGGCCTCGTGATGGGCTTCGACGCGCAGACGCACACGGCGGTGCCGCGCCTCTTCAGCGACGACACGCCGCAGATCGGCAACACGTTCCGCGTGCGCGTGGACCAGGCCGCGCCGTCGACGGTGGCACTGCTGCTGTTCGGCTTCTCGTCGACCTGGTGGAGCGGCATCCCGCTGCCGCTCTCGCTGGCACCGTTCGGCGCGCCGGGTTGTTCGCTGCTGGTCGAGAACGCGATCAGCAGCGTGGTGCTGACGGACGGCGCCGGCGCCGCGAACCTGCAGTACTGGCTGCCCTACGACATCTACGCGCTCGGCACGAGCTTCTACAACCAGGCGTTCGTCTGGGACCCGGCGGCCAATCCGTTCGGCCTCGTCGCCAGCAACGCCGGCCACGGTGTGTTCGGCAACCAGTGACGCGAGCGAGCTTCTTCGCGGCGGTCAGGCGAACTTCGCGGCGCGCTCGAGCAGCTCGGGGAGTCCCGGCTCCGCGGGATTGCGCGGTTTGCCGGGGTGGATGATCGCGACCTGGCAGCTCTCGGCCGCCTGCACGAGCTGCGCGAAGGTCCCGGCGTCGGCATCGGCGATGTAGGCCTGCTTGTTCTCGTTGTACTTGAACATGCGGTCGTTGATCCGCGTGCACTCGTTGCACGTCGAGCAGCGCGGCGTCTCGATCCGAGCGGCATCCGGATCGACCGCGGCGGCCGGCTGCGCCGCCGGCGCTGCTGCCCCTGCCCCTGCTGACCGGGGCGCGGTCGCCGGGGCGGCAGTTTCCGGCGCTGTGGCCTCGGCCCTGGGCAGCGCTTGCAGTCGGGCACGCTCCTCGTCCCACGCCTTCTGGCGGAGCGCGAGCTGTCGCTCCGCGTGCGAGTTGTGGATGCCGCCGAGCTCCTGCAGGCTGCGCCACTGCGAGAGGCCGCGCCGCGCGAGACGGATCAACCGCCCGTCGACCAGCACACGATGCAGCGTGTCCTCCGTGTCCACCGCGAGCACGTACGGCAGCTGCTCCGGCAAGCTGCCCGCCGCCGCGACGAGTTCGGCAACCGGCACGATGTCTCCAGCCGCCTCTCCCGTTGCGAGTGCGGTGTGGGCCGCGTAGCGCGAATCACAGGCCAGGAAGTCGGCGATCGTGAACGCAACGCCGTCGGCGACGCGCTGCACGGCCTCGTCCTCCCAGGTCAGCTCGCGCACGGGCCAGTCGCGTTCGGGCTGCGGGTTGCCTTCCAGCGAGAACCGCTCGGCCCAGGTCGCCCCTGCCGAGGGGTCGTAGCAGAACGCCGGGAACGCGCGCGACTCCAGCGCTGCTGCCGCCGCGAGGTAGGCGGGCAGGCCGCTGTGGACCGGGCCATCGGCACCCGAGTACACGACGAACAGCGACGGGCCGCGGACTCCGAGCCCGCGCAGGACCCGATCGCGAGCGCGATACAGCTCCGAGCTCGTGGACTCCATGACGAACGCGCTGCCGGCGGCGAGCGCCGAGCTGGCCAGAAGCCGCGCGGGCAGCGCCGCGCCGTGCCCCGCGGGCTCGAAGAGATCGTTCGCCTGCACGAGCACCTTGATCGGCAGGTCCGAGGCGATCGCTTCGAGACAATGGACGCTGTCCACGTCGCTCATGCGCTCGGCGTCGCCGCAAACCAGGTACTCGGGGAAGGACTCGAAGGCCTCCGGATCGGCATCCGCCGAGGTCCACGCCGCGAACAGCCTGCCGTGCGTCTCCTCGCGATAGCGCCCATCCACCTCGAGCTCGGCCATCGCGAGCGCCTTCGCGAGCTCGAGCATCGCCGGGAACCGCTCGCGGTAGGCGTAGGTCGCGGCGCTGCAGGAGTGGAAGACGAACTCGTGCGCAGGGGCGACGTCGCACCCGCCCCGCGACTCGTGTGTGCCGCAGAATCGCTGCGACGCGAGCGCCTCGAGCAGGCCCCGCACGCGCTCGCGCCGCGCAGCGGACAGCGAGCAGACCGGCCGTGCCACGGCCAGCAGGCGCGCCAGCGCGTCGCAGTCGATCTCCGCCGCGAAGGCACTGCCGACCGAGGACCGCAGCCGGTCCGGCTGCAGCGCTGCCGCGGAACCCGCCTCGTCGGCCCGCAGGATCTCCGCGAGGCCGTGCGTCAGGCGGTCGATGCGCGCGCGCAGCCGCGCGAGTCGGCGACGCTGCACGAGCTGCCAGACGTGTTCGAGGAAGCGCCGCGGCGCGTCGCCGTCGCACGCGATCACGAGACCGTCGATCTCCCACTTGGCGCGCAGGCGCGAGAGGCTGTCGGCAAGCGACGCATCCCCCGCCTCGCAGAGCGAACGCTCCGCTGCGGACCAGAGCTGCGAGAGCGAGGCACTCGTGCCGGGCGCCGTGCGGGCCCGGATCTCGCGCTCGAGACGCAGGCCGTGGTGACGGATGCGGTCGGCGTCTTCGCCGGTGGCAACGGCCACCAGGATCGCGTCGAACCAGCCCGACAACGAGATCACACAGGTCTCGGCATCACGCTGGTCGACGAGGATCAGCGGATAGTCGTGACGCAGCTCCGCGAGCCGGCGGTGACGCGCCATCAGCGCGGGACAGAGGCCACCCACCGCCCCGGGAGGCAACGCGTCCCCGCGCCGTCCCGCGAGGTAGAACGCCGCATGCGCCTGCCGCGCGGTCGTTGACGTCCGCGGCGGCGCCTGAGCACCGGGGCGCTCTGTCCTGGAGTGCTGGCCCTTCGTCTCGGCGATCTCAGTCACGGGATCCTCCATCGCCGCGCGAGGCGATCGCGAACTTGTCGAACTCCGCTTCGAGGCCGCGTTGGATCAGCTCGGTCGTGCGCAGTGCGGCACCGCGCCGGATGTCCTCGTAGCGCGGCACGTCGGGGTCGTGGTAGAGGATGCCGACGGGGATCGGATCGCCCGTCGACGCGATCTCGCGCGCGCGGTGGATGTCCGACGGGTCGTGCTCGAGCCGGTTCTTGTAGACCTGCGCGAGCGCAGGACTGATCGAGAGGCCGTTCTCGTGGTGCAGCAGCTGCACCTTCTGCGGGTCGTGCAGCCACGGGTCGAGGTGCTTCGGCAGCCACTCCGGACAGCGCTGCACGATGCGGATGAACGCGAAGCCGTCGTGGTGGAAGGCCGCGCGCACGATGTCGTAGAGCAGCTCGGGGATCCAATCGGCGGCCTGGGCGACGAACGAGACGTTCTGCACGCCGAGCGTCACGGTGAGCGGCTGCAGCGCTTCGAGGTACGAACCGCGCGGTGAAGTGTTGCTCTTGAGGCCGCGCGGCGACGTCGGCGAGGCCTGCTTCTTGGTCAGGCCGTAGATCTGGTTGTCGTGCAGCATCACGACCATCTTCATGTTGTAGCGGATCGCGTGGATCCAGTGCCCGGCGCCGATGCTGCAGCAGTCGCCGTCGCCCGTGTTCACGAACACGTGCAGATCAGGGCGCGCCATGCGGATGCCTTCCGCCACGGGCAGCGCTCGGCCGTGGATGCCGTGGAACCCGTACGTGTTCATGTAGTGCGGCAGCCGGCTCGAGCAGCCGATGCCCGAGACGAACACCGTCTTCTCGGGACGCAGCCCTTCGTCGCGGCACAAACGCTGGACCGCGGCGAGCACGGCGTTGTCGCCGCAGCCCGTGCACCAGCGTGGCACGCCCTTCTGGAAGTCCTCGATCTCGTGGCGCTCGTCGTGGATCCGGAGCAGGCAGTCCATCGCCGAACCGGCCATCGCGGAACCGGACATGATCGCTCGCTCGCTCATGGCTGCCCCCTCGTTGCGCCGCGCGACTGCGGCCCCAGCCGCTCGAGAATCACGCGCTGCACGCTGCCCGGCTTGATGGGCTGGCCGCGCACTTCGCTCCAGCAATCGACGTCGATCAGGTAGCGCGCGCGCAGCAGCATCGCGAGCGCACTGTGCCGGCGGTTGCTCTCGTCGACGATCTCCTCGTCGAAGCGGTCGCACCAGTTGTTCTCGATCGTCATGACCTTGTGGAAGCGCTGCATGATCTCGCGCAGACCGGGCGCCATCGGCGACAGGAACCGCAGGTGCAGCGAGGAGACGCGGTGACCTTCGGCGCGCACGCGCCCGACGGCCTCCTCGATCGCGCCCTTCGTGCTGCCCCACCCGATGACCAGCAGCTCGCCCGACTCGTCGCCGAACAGAGGCGGCGTCTTGAGTGTCTTCTGGAACGCCGCGAGCTTGAGGCTCCGGGCCCGCAGGCCCTGCTCGTTCGTCTCGGGGTCGTAGGCGACGCGGCTCTGCGTGTCGTGCGCGAGCCCCGTCAGGGTGTGCATGCCGCCCGGCTGTCCGGGCACGAACCGGCGCGCGAGCCCCGTGCGCGGATCCCACGCGTACGGATGCAGGCCCGCGGGCACCTCGCTCTGGTCCACGGGCGGCGCGAGCCAGGACGGATCGAACTTCGGCCGCGGGAACGGCTGCTGCGCGGTCGCGAGGCTCGCGTCCGAGAGCACCACGACGACCATGTTGAACGTCTCCGCGATCTTGCGCGCGGCGATGATCGAGTAGAAGCAGTCCTCGATCGAGCTCGGCGCGATCACGACCTTCGGTGCGTCGCCGTGGCTGCCGAAGATGGTCGTCAGCAGATCACCCTGCTCGACCTTCGTGGGCAGACCCGTGCTCGGCCCGCCGCGCTGCACGTTCACGACGACGAGCGGGATCTCGGCCATCACCGCGAGCCCGATCGCCTCCTGCTTGAGCGAGTACCCGGGCCCCGACGTGATCGTGATCGCGCACTTGCCCGCGTACGACGCGCCGATCGCGAACGTGCACGCCGCGATCTCGTCCTCGGCCTGGTGCACGACGCCGCCGATCTTCGCGAACACTTCGCTCAGGTAGTGCGAAGCCGAGGTCGCCGGCGTGATCGGATACATCGCGCAGACCTCCATGCCCGACGCCATGACGCCGAGCGCGATCGCGGTGTTGCCGTTCACGACGATCTGCGGCTCGGTCGCCGGTGCGGCCTGGATCCGGTACTTGAAGTCGAGATTCGACTCGGCCCACTCGTAGCCGGCCATCAGCAGCTTCACGTTCGTCTCGACGACGCTGGTCGCCTTCTTGCCGAACGTGAGCGCCACCTGCTCGCGCGCGAGCTTCGCGTCGAAGCTGTAGATCGCGCACAGCATGCCGAGCACGAACATGTTCTTGCCGCGCCTGGAATCGGCGACGAGCTTCCTGCACTCGCGCTCCATCGGGATCTCGATCACGCGATAGCCCACCGCGGCGAGCGCATCGTGGGTCTCCGCGTAGGACGCGGCGATTCTCGGATCGGGGTGCTCGCGCCACATGCTCTCGAGCAGGATCGTGCATCCGGGCTTCAGCTCCTTCGTGCGCACGCGGCCGAGCAGCACCTGCTCGTTGAAGGCGACGACGAGGTCCGTCTCGTCGCCGCCGTTCGTGACGCTCTTCGAGCTCAGGCGGATCCGGTTGCCGCTCGCACCGGCCACGCTGCGCGCGGGCGGCTGGATCTCGGCCGGGATGATCTCGACGGTCCAGATGCCGTTGCCGGCGCGTGCCGCGATCGCGCCGAACGATTGCCCGCAGCGCTGCGCGCCCTCACCCGAGTCGCTGACGATCTCGACGACGTGCTCGGAGAGCGTGGTGACCGGCTTCTGCGCGCCGTTCGAGGACGCGGCGCGCGCCGGAGTCGCGGACAGCGGAGTGGACGTGGTTTTCATCTCGATGCCGTTGCGGTTGGCTCGCGCGTGGCGCCTGCGCCGCGCGCGACGTGCACGCGCACGAAGTTGCGTTCCTTCGGGTCGATGCCGAAGAGCCGGTCCTCGGCCTCGTCGTAGCGGCGCCTCGCGTCGCGGATGCCGAGATACGCCTTGATGCTGGCCGCGGCCTTGCGGCCGGCACCCATCGCCTCGATCACGGTGGCAGCACCCGTGACGATGTCGCCGCCGGCGAAGACGCCGGCCATCGACGTCGCGAGCGAGTCGTCGGCCTTCAGGTAGCCGCGTTTGTTCAGTCCGAGCTTCGAGGTCTGGCCGATGATCGGATTCGCGTTCGTGCCGATCGCGAACACGACCTGGTCCGTCTCGAGCTCGAACTCGCTGCCTGCGACCGGCACCGGGCGGCGGCGCCCGGAATCGTCGGGCTCGCCGAGCTCCATGCGGATGCAGCGCATCGCGCGCACGTTGCCGCGGCCGTCGTCCAGCAGTTCCACGGGGTTGGTCAGCCAGTGGAACTCGATGCCCTCCTGTTCCGCGTGATGCAGCTCCTCGGCGCGCGCCGGCGCCTCGGTGCGCGAGCGCCGGTAGATGCAGTGGACCTTCTCGGCACCGAGCCGCAGGCAGACGCGCATCGCGTCCATCGCCGTGTTGCCGGCCCCGACGACGGCGACCTGCCTGCCGAGCGGCATCGGCGTGTCGTGCTTCGGGAAATCGCGCGCCACCATCAGATTGCACCGCGTGAGCAGCTCGTTCGCGGAGAGCACGCCGTTCAGCGAGTCGCCGGGGATGCCGAGCATCGAGGGGTAGCCAGCACCCGTGCCGATGAAGACCGCGTGGAAGCCCAGTCCATCGTGCATCTGGCCATCGAGCCTCTGCTCCTCGAGCATCTGCTCGATCGTGAACAGCCGGCCGACGACCGTATTGCAGACGAACTCGACGCCGAGCTTGCCGAGGTTCTCGATCTCGGCATCGACGACCGCGTTCGGCAGGCGGAAGTCCGGGATGCCGTAGCGCAGCACGCCGCCCGGCTGGTGGAACGCTTCGAACACGGTCACCTTGCAGCCCGCTTTCGCGAGATCCGCCGCGCACGCCATGCCCGCGGGACCCGAGCCCACGATGCCGACGCGGAATGCGGCCGGCTCGACGTAGGGCTGCCTGGCCCAGCGCTGATCGATGGCCCGGTCGCCGACGAAGCGCTCGAGGCGGCCGATGGCCACGGGCTCGAGCGAGTCGCCGACCGTGCACACGGCCTCGCACTGCGTCTCCTGCGGGCACACGCGACCGCAGACGGCAGGCAGCAGGTTCGTCTCGGCGATCTTGTCGTAGGCCGCGCGGTAGTCCTTGTCGCAGACCTTGCGGATGAACCCCGGGATGTCGATCGAGACCGGACAACCGCGGATGCACGGCGAGTCCTCGCAGAACAGACAGCGCTGCGCCTCGCGCAGCGCCTGCTGCTCGTCGTAGCCCTTGTTCACCTCGAGGAAGTTGCGGATCCGCTCGAGCGGCGGCTGCTCCGCGACCGGCGTTCGCTCCTGCGGGATCGTGCGGATCGTTCGCTTGGTTGCCATGGTCGTTCAGGCTCCGCCCTTCGGCTGCGGCGTGTCCCGAGGCGGCAACGGCGAGACCACCGCAGGGGACGACGCCATCGCGGTCACGCGACACTCCGAGGACCAGCGCTGCAAGGCGACCCTCTCTTCCTCCTGGTAGCGCTTCAAGCGCATCATGAGGTCCGCGAAGTCCACCTTGTGGGCGTCGAAGTCGGGGCCGTCGACGCACGCGAACTTGACCTGATCGCCGATCTTCACGCGGCAGCCGCCGCACATGCCGGTGCCGTCCACCATGATCGGGTTGAGACTGACGAGCGTCCTGATGCCGCGCGGCCGCGTCGTCTCGGCGCACGCCTTCATCATGATCGGCGGACCGATCGCGACGACCTCGCCGACGTCGGCGTGCTTGGCGAGCGCGAGCTTCAAGCCGTCGGTGACGAGGCCGCGGATGCCGGCCGAGCCGTCGTCGGTGCAGAGGATCAGCTCGTCGCACACGCTGCGGAACTTCTTCTCCCAGAACACCAGCCTCTCGCTGCGGAAGCCGAGGATGCCGATCACATAGGCGCCGCGTTCCTTCCACGCGCGCGCCTGCGGGAACACGGGGGCGACGCCGAGACCGCCGCCGATGCAGACGACCTTCTTCGCGTGGCCGATCGGGCTCGGAATGCCGAGCGGGCCCGCAAGGCCGTACAGGTCCGTACCTGGGCGGCACGTCTGCTGCATCTCCTTCGTGGTCTTGCCGACCGCCTGGATCACGAGCGTGATCGTGCCGCGTGCGCGGTCGAAGTCGGCGATCGTGAGCGGGATCCGCTCGCCCTCCGCGTGCGACATCGCGATCACGAACTGACCCGGCTGCGCGGCGCGCGCCATCAGCGGGTGCCGGACCTCGAGCATGTAGGTGACGTCGGAGTAGTCCTCGCGCGCGACGATCTGCAAGCGCGGCGAGGTCTCGAGGCTCGCTGGCCGGAGCGGACCCGTGCTGGCCGCGGCACCCGGTTCCTGCTTGTCGGTGGCTTTGCTCATCGGAGTTCCTGTCTCGGTGGGCTGCGCGCTCGGCAACGCGTCAATCGCCGGTCCCGAGGTCGGTCCAGATCGAGTCCTGGAAGACCCCTGTCTCCTTCGCTTCG
>DASVAL010000016.1:0-5746 GCA_036376355.1 Planctomycetota bacterium | reverse complement strand
CGCCGAGGCGTTCGCGATGGATCGTGCGCTCCGCTCGCTCTCGGTGCCCGACCTCGCGGTCGACGCCGCGGCCTTCGAACGCGCGGGACTCGCGTCGCCGATCGCGGCCGAAATGGTGCGCGCGGCGCAGGCCCGCGCGGCCGCCGAATCGCTCGAGCTCGCGCGCGAGGCCGAAGCGAACCGCGCAGCGCTGCGTTACCTGCTCGGCCTGCCGGCCGGCACGCCGGTGGACTTCGCGGCGTCCGATGCCGAGCTGCTGCGACAACCCGAAGCGAACGACGCCGCGGTGCTCGCACGCCCCGATCTCGCGCTGGCGACCGCGCGGTTCCGCGTCGCCGATGCCGAGTTCCGCGCCGCCGTCGCGGACCAGTATCCGTCGCTGATGCTGGGCCCCGAGTTCCCGCTGCGCGGTGGCACGCTCGAGGCGATGGCCATCCTGCGCGTGCCGGTCGGCATGGCCGGTCGGGCCGAGGCCGCGCGCGAACGCCGCGAGGCCGCGCGCGCGACGCTGGCGGCTGCCTGGCTGCAAGCGAGCAACGGTGCCAGCACTGCCGAACGCAACCTCGCGGCCGCGGCCGCCGGCGAGACCGGGACGTCGCTGAGCCTGCGTGCGAGCACGAAGGACCTGACCACGGCCCGCCTGGCACTGCAGGTCGAGATCGAAGGCTTCGAGCGCTTCGCGAAGGCCGCGACGATGATCGTGCGCGACACGATGGAGCACCGCGCGGCGACGACGGCCCACGTGCGGGCCAGGGTGCAACGCGCGGTCGCCTACGGCTGGCCTCTCGCGGGGGACGGATCATGAGCCACGTCGACCTGTCGGCGCTGCAGATGGAGCAGCAACCGAGGGCGCTGCCGCGGCGGCCGCTCGGACCGCGCCTGCTCGGCATCGCGGCCGCGCTGCTGCTGGTCGCCGTCGCCGCGACGTTCGCCTGGCCGCTGCTGCGATCGGTGCGCACGGTGCGCATGACGCCCGTGCGCGCGGCCGGCAGCGTGGCCGCAGCGTCGACGAGCATCGCCGAGGCGGTCGGCTGGGTCGAAGCCGACCCGTTCGCCGTGACCGTGCGGCCGCTCGTGGCCGGACGCATCGAGTCGCTCGCCGTGCTCGAAGGTGCCACGGTCAAGGCCGGCGAGACCGTGATCGCGACGCTCGCGAGCGCTTCGCTGCAGGCCGCGTGCGACCGCGCGATCGCGATGCTCGCCGAACGCGAGGCGATGCTTGCGGCGGCGAACGCGGCGCACGAGCTCGCCGCGGCACGCCTGGCGCAGCGCGCCGAGGCGAGGACGGCCGTCGTGGAAGCCGCTGCCGCCGTTGCCGCGACGGAGGCGCGTCTCGCGATGGCGCGCAGCGGCGTCGCACGCACGACCGCCGAGGCCAGGGGTGCCCACGCCGCGAGCCTCGCGCACGAGCAGCTGCACAAGGCGGGCGACCACCCACCGCTCGCCCTCGAACGCGCGCGCGCCGCAGCCGCAGCGGCCGACGCCGCGGTCGCGACGTCGGCGGCCGAGGTGCAGGGCCTCGAACGCGAGTTGGCCGCGGCGAACAGCAAGCACGCGCTGGCCAAAGAGCTGCTCGAGAAGCCCGTCGATCTCGAGGGTGCGGTCGCGCTCGCGCGGGCCGACGTCGGGAAGGCCAAGGCCGCGGTGGCGAGCGCGCGCACCGATTGCGACATCGCGAAGCGCGAGCTCGCGTGGGCGAGCGTGCGCGCGCCCGCCGACGGCGTCGTGCTGCGGCTCCTGTCCGCGCCGGGCGGCGAGGTCGGTCCCGAAGGGGAAGCGATCCTCGCGCTCTACGATCCGCAGCGCCTTCGCGCGCGCATCGACGTGCCGCTCGGCTCGATCGGAGCGATCACCCCCGGCCAGCAGGTCGAGCTGCGCAGCGAGGTCACGGGCAGCACCGTGATCCGCGGCGTCGTGCAACGCCTGCAGCACGAGTCGGACCTGCTCAAGAACACGCTGCAGGTCAAGGTGCAGCTGATCGAGCCGCCGCCGCTCTTGCGCCCCGAGACGCTGTGCCGGGCCCGCTTCCTCGGCGACGAGACCACGAAGCGCGCCGAAGTCACCGCGTTCGTCGTGCCGAAGGCCGCGGTGCGCGGCAACACCGTGTTCGTGTTCGACCCGAGCCGGCAGTGTGCGCGCGCCGTGCCGGTGCAGGTCGTGCAGGAGCAGGCCGAAGAAGTCGTCCTGCGCGGCGATCTCTCGGTCACGCAGAAGGTCGTCCTCGACCCCGTGACGGACGGCGAGAGCATTCGCGAGCAGAGTGTCGCAGGAGGGGCCCGATGAGCCTGATCGAAGTGCGCGGAGTCACGAAGACCTTCCATTCCACCTCGGAGGACGTGACGCCGATCGCGGACCTCGACTTCACCGTCGAGAAGGGCGAGTTCGTCTGCCTGATGGGACCGTCCGGCAGCGGCAAGACGACGCTGCTGCACCTGCTCGCCGGCATCGACCGCCCGACGCAGGGCACCGTGGTCGTCGCCGGCGAGGAGGTCTCGGCGCTGTCGCCGAGCCAGCTCGCGAAGTGGCGCACGCGCGCCGTCGGCTACGTGTTCCAGCAGTACAACCTGATCCCGGTGCTGACCGCGTACGAGAACGTCGAGGTCCCGCTGCTCTTGATGAAGCTGTCGCGCCGCGATCGCGAACGCAAGGTCGGCACGGCGCTCGCCGCGGTCGGCCTCGGCGACCGCGCGCACCACCTGCCGCGGCAGCTGTCGGGCGGACAACAGCAGCGCGTCGCGATCGCGCGCGCGATCGTCGCCGACCCGGTCGCGATGTTCGCCGACGAGCCGACGGGCAACCTCGACCGCACGGCGGCCACGCTGACGCTCGAGCTGCTGCGCCGGCTCGTCGACGAGTTCGGCAAGACGCTGATCATGGTCACGCACGACCCGCTCGCGGCGGCCGCCGCGGACCGCATCGTGCACCTCGACAAGGGCCGCATCGTCGCGGCGGAGGCCCACCATGCGTGAGCTGCTCGCCTTCCTGCCCTACGTGACGCGCACGACGCTGCGCGCGCGCATGCGCTCGCTGCTGACGCTGCTCGGCACGACGCTCGCGATGACGCTGTTCGCGTTCGTGCGCACGGTCGACGACGGCGTCGCGGATCTCGCGGCGCGCTCGGCGCAGCCGGTGCTCGTCGTGTTCCAGGACAGCCGGTTCTGTCCGCTGACCTCGGAGCTGCCGGTGCGCTACGAGCGCGACATCCAGGAGGTGCCCGGTGTCTCCGCCGTGCTGCCGACGCTCGTGTTCATCAACTCGTGCCGCAGCAACCTCGACCTCGTGACGCTGCACGGCGTCACGGCCGGCGAACTCGAGAAGCTCTACGAGCTCGACGTGCTCGAAGGCTCCGTCGCGGACTGGAAGGCGCGCAGCGACGGCGCGCTGGTCGGCGATCGCCTCGCGCAGCGGCGCGGGCTCCGGGCGGGCCAGCGCGTGCGCCTCGGCGAAGTCGACTTGCACGTCTCCGGCGTCGTACGCAGCGAGACGGCCGGCGTCGCGAACCTCGCGTTCGTGCACCTCGACCTGCTGAGCCTCGCGCGCAAGCGCCAGGGCGCGGCGACGCAGTTCCTCGTCAAGCTCGATCCGGGCGCCGACCCCGAGGCGATCGCGGCCGCGATCGACTCGCACTTCCACACCGACGAAGCGCGCACCGACACGAAGAGCATGCAGGCGTTCGTCGCGGCGGCGGTCGGCGAGGTCTCGCAGCTCGTCGAGTTCGCGCGCTGGCTCGGCTACCTGGCCGTGCTCGTCGTCGCACTCGTCGTCGCGAACACGGTGTTCATCAGCGCCGAGTCGCGCACCGGCGAGATGGGCGTGCTCGAGACCGTCGGCATGACGAAGGGCCGGCTCATGGCGCTGATCGCGAGCGAGGGCATCGGCCTCGGCCTCGCGGGCGGCGTGCTCGGCACGGGTCTCGTCGTGGCGCTGCTCGCGTCGTGGCCCGTGACGCTCGGCGTCGAGGGTTACGGCATCGACCTCGCTCCGGGCGTGCAGACGGTCCTGCACTCGCTGCTCGCGGCGCTGACGATCGGCGTCCTGGCCTCTCTGGCGCCGGCGATCGCGGTCGCGCGGCGGCCGCTGCACCTCGGCGTCAAGGCGGAATAGCCGATGCTTCCCTTCGCCTACCTGCTGCGGAACCTGCTGCGACGGCGCCTGCGTACGGCCGTCACGACCCTGGGCGTCGCGGCGACGACGCTGCTCGTGATCGCGATGCACGCGTTCGCCGAGGGCATGACGACGGCCGCGACCGGCAGCGCGCACGACGACGTCGTCGTGCTGCTCGGCGTGTCGGCCGAGGTCGACCTCGTGCGCTCCGTGATCCCGCGCGGCAGCGCCGAGGTCGCGGCCGCCGCCGCGCCCGGCGTGCTGACGGTCGACGGCCAGCGCGCGGCCTCGGTCGAGCTGCACATCGCGACGCGCAGCGGCGACCAGGTCGGGCTATTGCGCGGCGTCACACCGGCCGCGTACCTCGTGCACGACCGCGTCACCGTGGTCTCCGGCCGCGAGCCGCGCGAGCCGTTCGAGATCATGGTCGGGGCACTCGCGGGCGCCCGCATGGGTCTACCGCGGTCGGCGCTCGAAATCGGCGCGAAGCTGCCGCTCGAACGGCGCGAGTTCACGATCGTCGGCCACTTCGCCGCGCCGGGCACCGTCTACGAAGCCGAGCTCTGGGCGCGCCTGCCGGACCTGATGCTCGCGACGAAGCGCGAGGACGTCTCGTGCGTCGTGCTGCGGCTCGCCGACGCCGCGAACCTGCCCGACGTGCGCCTGTTCGCGGCGCGGCGCGTCGACCTCGAGATCACGGCCATGCCCGAACGCGAGCTGATGGCGGGCGTCGCGCGCAGCATCGCGCCGATCGCGGCGCTCGCGTACTGGATGGCCGTGCTGGCCGTCGTCGCGGGCGCGTTCGCGTGCGCGAACACGATGTTTGCCGCGGTGCTCGCGCGCACGCGCGAGCTCGCGACGCTGCGTGCGCTCGGCTACTCACCGCTGGCGGTCGCGATCGGGCTCGTGCAGGAGTCGGCGATGGTCGCGTTCGCGGGCGGCGCCGTCGGCATCCTGCTCGCGCTCGCGATCGGCGACATTTCGCTGCGTTATCCGATGGGCGCATTGCTGCTCGAGGCCGACCTGCAGAGCCGCGCGATCGGGCTCGGCGCGGCATTGGTTTCCGGGCTGCTCGGTGGCATCGTTCCCGCCGTGCGAGCCGTCCGTCTTCCCCTGATCGATGCACTTGGAGGTCTAGCGTGATCGTTTCGCGTGGTTCGTCGTTCTGCCTGCTTCTCGCATTGGGCGCCTGCGGCGCCGATGCGTCCTCGAATGGCCCGCCCACCGTCGCGGCCTCTCCGGCCATGTCGAAGTATGTGCTCGCCAAGGACCCAGGCGACGCGATGACCGTGAAGGCCGCGAAGGCCAAGGGCGCCGCCGACCACGTGGTCGTCTCGGGGCGCATCGGCATGCGCATCGAGCCGGGCCTCGCGATGTTCACGCTCGTCGACACCGAGCTCCCCTACTGCGGCGAGAAGAACAAGGAAGACAACTGCAACACCCCGTGGGACTACTGCTGCGAGAACAAGGACACGATCCTCGCGAACTCGCTGCTCGTCGAGGTGCGAGGCGCCGACGGCAGGCCGATCGCGACGCCTGCGCTGCCCGACCTGCGGCTGCTCGACGCGCTCAAGGTCACGGGCAAGATCGTCAAGGACGACCACGGCAACCTCGTGCTCCTGGGCGACGGCCTGTTCCGCAC
>DASVAL010000015.1:0-22622 GCA_036376355.1 Planctomycetota bacterium | reverse complement strand
TAGTGCGGCGGTTGCGCATGCCGCGTGTCCGTCTGACACTGTGGCCACCGGCGCCCGCTTCGAAGTGCCACGCTGACAGCCGCGGAGCCTCCTCGACTTGGCCTTGGCCACGCGAAACCTGCGTAGTGTGGGCATCTCGAGCCTGCAAGTCGTTCGGCACGCGGAGTGCTTGGCAGCGAGACCCATCGACCCACGAGGCACATGGATATCCAGAAGTTCACGCAGAAGTCGCAGGAAGCACTGCAAGCGGCACAGGCCAAGGCCGTCGCCTTCGGCCACCAGCAAGTCGATCCGAAGCACCTGCTGCTTGCGCTGCTCGAGCCAGCAGACGGGCTCGTGCGCAGCCTGCTCCAGCGCATGGAGGTCCCCGCGGACGCGCTGGCCAAGGCAGTCGAGCTGGAGCTGCAGAAGCAGCCGAAGGTCTCGGGTCCCGGGTTCGCGGCCGACAAGATCTTCCTGACCGAGGCACTGGCACAGGCCCTGAACGCCGCCGAGCAGCAGGCGCAGAAGATGCGCGACGAGTACGTCTCGGTCGAGCACCTGTTCCTCGTGTTGTTGCAGGGCGCCAAGAACGGGCTGCGCGAGATCTTCCGCAAGCTCGGCATCGACGAGAGCCGCTTCCTGAACGCGCTGAAGGAGGTGCGCGGCAACCAGCGCGTGCAGAGCGCGAATCCCGAGGCGACCTACGAAGCCCTCGAGCGTTACGGCCGCGACCTCGTGCAGATGGCCAGACAGGGCAAGCTCGATCCGGTCATCGGCCGCGACGACGAGATCCGGTCCGTGATCCGCATCCTGTCGCGCAAGACGAAGAACAACCCCGTGCTGATCGGCGAGCCCGGCGTCGGCAAGACCGCGATCGCGGAGGGTCTGGCCCAGCGCATCGTGCGCGGTGACGTGCCCGAGGGCATGCGCGAGAAGACGGTCTTCGCGCTCGACATGGGCAGTCTCGTCGCGGGCGCGAAGTACCGCGGCGAGTTCGAGGAACGGCTCAAGGCCGTGCTGACCGAGGTCAAGAACAGCGAGGGCCGCATCATCCTGTTCATCGACGAGCTGCACACGATCGTCGGCGCGGGCAAGGCCGAGGGCGCGATGGACGCCGGCAACATGCTGAAGCCGATGCTCGCGCGCGGGGAACTGCACTGCATTGGCGCGACGACGCTCGACGAATACCGCAAGTACATCGAGAAGGACGCGGCGCTCGAGCGCCGCTTCCAGCCGGTGCTCGTCGACCAGCCCACCGTCGAGGACACGATCTCCATCCTGCGCGGCCTCAAGGACCGCTTCGAAGTGCACCACGGCGTCAAGATCCAGGACGCTGCCCTCGTCGGCGCCGCGACGCTCTCGCACCGCTACATCAGCGACCGCTTCCTGCCCGACAAGGCAATCGACCTGGTCGACGAGGCCTGTGCGATGATCCGGACCGAGATCGACTCACTGCCGACCGAGCTCGACACCGTGAACCGGCGCGTCATGCAGCTCGAGATCGAGGAGGCCGCTCTAGCGAAGGAGAAGGACGCCGCGAGCAAGGCGCGACTCGCCGAGCTCAAGAAGCAGATCCAGGAGCTGCGCGGGCGCGCCGACGCGATGCGGGCCCAGTACGAAGCCGAGAAGAAGGCGATCGCGAAGGTGCGCTCGCTCCGCGAGGGCATCGAGACGCTGCGCCGCGAGCAGCAGGAGGCCGAACGCCGATACGACATGAACAAGGCCGCCGAGATCAAGTACGGCAGGATCCCCGACGCCGAGAAGAGCCTCGCGGCCGAAGAGGCCAGGCTCTCGAACAGCGGCGGCGAGCGACTGCTGCGCGAGGTGGTGACCGCGGACGAGATCGCGCAGGTCGTCGCACGTTGGACCGGCGTTCCCGTGGCGCGACTCATCGAGGGCGAGCGCGAGAAGCTGCTGAAGCTCGACGCGATCCTGCACGAGCGCGTGATCGGCCAGGACGAGGCCGTCCAGGTCGTCGCCGACGCCGTGATCCGCGCGCGCTCGGGCATCAAGGATCCGAAGCGCCCGATCGGCAGCTTCTTGTTCCTCGGCCCGACGGGCGTCGGCAAGACCGAGCTCGCGAAGACGCTCGCCCAAGCACTGTTCGACAGCGAAGACAACCTCGTGCGCATCGACATGTCCGAGTACATGGAGAAGCACGCGGTCAGCAGGCTCATCGGCGCCCCGCCCGGCTACATCGGCTACGACGAAGGCGGCCAGCTCACCGAAGCCGTGAGGCGCAAGCCCTACTGCGTCGTGCTCTTCGACGAGATCGAGAAAGCGCACGCGGACGTGTTCCACGTGCTGCTGCAGATCCTCGACGACGGCCGTGCCACCGACAGCCAGGGCCGAACGGTCGACTTCAAGAACACCGTCATCATCCTGACCTCGAACATCGGAGCTCCGATCCTGCTCGAGGGCATCACGCGCGACGGCACGATCCGCGAGGCAGCCCGCGACCAGGTCATGGCGGAGCTGCGCCGCCACTTCCGGCCCGAGTTCCTGAACCGCATCGACGACATCGTGCTGTTCAAGCCGCTGCAGTCCGCCGAGATCCGGCGCATCGTCGATCTGCTGCTCGTCGGCCTGCGCGCTCGACTCGCCGACCGCCGCATCACGATCGAGGTCAGCGACGCCGCGAAGACCTTCCTCGGCAACCAGGGGTACGACCCCGTCTACGGTGCGCGGCCCTTGAAGCGCTACCTGCAGCGCGAGCTCGAGACGCGCATCGGCCGCAAGCTCATCGCGCGCGAGATCACCGATGGCAGTCGCGTGCTCGTCGACGTCGCAGACGGGGCCTTGCGCATCGAGACGAAGGCGCCCGACCCCGCGCCCGCAACCTGAGCAGACGCCGCTCGGGTCACCGGCGCACCGCGTGCGTGGATCAGAGCAGGAGCGGGTTCGTCCACGAACCCGGCGCAAAGCCCGGGTCGTTGGTGGCCACGAGCGCCTGCACGCGGAAGAAGCCGCTCGGGTGCGGCGGCAGCGGGATGTTGACCTTGCCCTCCGCATCGGACACGTAGAGCAGCGTCAGGAACAAGTTGGCGGGGTCGAGTTGCAGCGAGTAGCCAAACCCCGGGAAGACCCAGGGGATCGGCGCGAGATTCACACCGACGCCGAGCAGCACGAGGTCCCCGGGCGCGCCGTGGTAGCGGATCCTGTTCGGATCGGTGCCGTTCATCGGTTCCCGCAACTCGAGCATCGGCAGCACACCGATGCCCTCTTCGAGAGCCGTCGTGCCGAGGTTGTTCGTGATCTCGACGCGCTGGAGACCTGGCACTGGCTGATTCACCTTCGTGACCACGACCGTGTCGGCTGAGCGCGAACCGACGTTCACGACCTGTCCGCCGATCGTCACGGTCGGTGTGCCACCGAGCCACATCTCCGTGCCGTGCAGGATCAACTGCGAGCCGCCGAGCTGCGGCACGTAGAACGGCTCCGCCCCGGTCAGCCACGGGCGCCCGATCACGGACGCCGACAGCGCGGCCGGGAAGCCGCCGAACATCGCGTAGGTCGCCGATTGCGAAGTCGGCTCCGCGACGAGTCCGGCCCCTTGCGCGGGCCGCAGGTTGTAGAGCAGCGTGTTGGCCTCGTCGCCGCTCGCGAATTCGGATGCGACGAGGAAGTAGGTCTGGCTGCTCGCGGAACCACTGATCTGCTGCTGCGCGACACCGACGGTGCCGAGCAGCGGGAGCAGTGTCGAGACGAGTAGGGTTCTCATGGTTGTTCCTTGCGGGGCGCTCAGAACTTTCCTGCCTTCAGGAAGCTGTTGGCCTGCACCGTGGTGGTGTTGGTGCTCAGGTTGTTCTGCGACCACTGGAACTGCAGGTTGCCTGCATTGCTTCCGTTCTGCACGACGCCGCGGATGCGCACGATGAACACGTGGTTGGAGTTCATGTCGATGATGCGTTCGCCGCCGCTCACGGTCACCGGGACCTGGTGGTTCACGGTTGCGCTCGCTTCATTCTGCTGGGAGGCGACCCACCTGATCGTGGCTTCCGGTGGGACGGCGAACGTGAACTTGAAGTCCGGGTTGTTGCTGTTGCCGACGTTCGTGATGATGAAGGCTTCGAACTCCCAGGTCTCGTTGGCGCCCATCGCCACGAACAGCTGCGCGTCGTCGTTGACGGTGTTGTCGGAGGTCAGGGTTTCGGACGCGGTCTTCCGAGCCAGGGTGTGACCCGCACCGGTTGCACCCGTCGCACCCTGGGGACCCATCAAGCCGATCGGGCCTTGCGGGCCGGTGTCGCCTTGCGGTCCTTGCGGGCCAGTCGGGCCGGTTGCACCCGTCGCGCCGGTTGCGCCGGTTGCGCCGGTTGCGCCGGTCTCGCCCTGCGGACCTTGCGGGCCAACGTCACCCTGCAGACCCTGCGGGCCGATGGGGCCAGCGTCGCCCTGCGCACCTTGCGGGCCAACGTCGCCCTGCAGACCCGGCGGGCCCTGCGGACCGGCGTCACCCTGCGCACCTTGCGGGCCGGCTGCGCCAGCGGGGCCGACGTCACCCTGCAGGCCTTGTGGGCCCATCGGGCCAGCGTCACCCTGCAGACCTTGCGGGCCGGTTGCGCCAGCGGGGCCGACGTCACCCTGCGGACCTTGCGGGCCAGCGGGGCCAGCGTCGCCCTGCAGACCTTGCGGGCCGGTTGCGCCAGCGGGTCCGACGTCACCCTGCAGGCCTTGCGGGCCCATCGGGCCTGCGTCACCCTGCGGACCTTGCGGGCCGGTTGCGCCAGCGGGGCCGACGTCACCCTGCAGACCCTGCGGGCCGGCTACGCCCTGGAGGCCCTGCGGGCCAGTTGCACCAGCGGGACCAACGTCACCCTGCAGACCCTGCAAACCCTGCGGGCCGGCTACGCCCTGCAGGCCCTGCGGGCCAGTTGCACCCGCGGGACCGACGTCACCTTGCAGACCCTGCAAACCCTGCGGGCCAGCGACGCCCTGCAGACCCTGCGGACCAGTTGGGCCTGCGGGACCAACGTCACCCTGCAGACCCTGCGCGCCCGTGGCACCGGTTGCGCCAGCGGGACCTTGCGGGCCCTGCGGGCCGACCAGGCCAGTCGGCGAGCCGACCCAGTTTCCATTCTGGTCGATCACCGGCAGTCCGTTCACGGTGACGGTGCGCGGATTGATATCGCGGTTCCTGACGTCGACGGCATTCTTCGCGAGCTGGGCAAACGCCTGCGACGTCAGCTTCGTGCGCGGCGTCATCTCCGCGTCCGTTCCGACCTGCACGCTCACGAACAGGTCGCCGTTGTCGAACAGGGTCGAGGGAATGCCCGTGACGCTGCCGAGCTCGACCTTGAACAGGCCCCTCGACACTTGGACCAACGGGTGCGTCTCGGTCCACAGCACGGCGCCGCCAACGGGCGTCGCGTAGATGCGGAAGGACATCCCGAGGAACGCGTTGACGTCCAGGCCGCTGCCTTGCAGCGTCAGCCGGCCTTGAAACGGCATGGTTGCCGGCGGCATCGATTGCGCCATCAGCGGCGCTCCCAATGCCAACAGTGTGGATGCGAGGATGACTGGGATTCTCATGAGATCAGTACAGAGAGCAGTGGAGACTTGGATCGAGACGAGGTGTCGAGCAGAGGAGACAGTGATTGCCGAGTGGCGCATGTCAAAGATCACTCATGATCTGCGGTTGTCAAATGGACGCATACGCGAAGGCGTGCACGACATCAGTGCGGCCATGCTGCAAGCCAATCAGAAGTGGGCTGTGCAGCTCACCTGAGACGACCATCCATCCCGATGGCATGGTGATCTGGGCGATATGATGAGCGCTCGAGGCAACGGCGTTGCCCAGGCTGCTTTCTCACTTGAGGACTGCGCTGAGACAAAGACAGTCGAGGCCGCGATCGATCGCGACCGCGGATACGAGCGCGGCCGCAGCACCACGAGGCTGCTGCGGCCGCGGCGCTCGCCAATGCGAGGCGTTGGGGCTGCTGGCCCCAGGCGATCAGAACGTTCCGACTGTCATCCGGAGGCCGTTGCTCGAGAGAGTGCCGAAGCCGAAGGCCTGGTTGAGCGGCGTCCCGAGAATCGCACTCTGCGCCAGGAACTGGAAACCAACGAAGGAGGGCGGCAGGGCGGGCAGCGTGAGCGCCGTCCAGTTGAACGTCTGTCCCGGGAAGACCGCTGGGCCAACCATGATCTCCCTGCTGGCATTGAGGAAGCACCCGGGCATGCCGAGGGACGCCAGCGAGGTACCCGGGTTGGACAGGCCCACGAGCCCGACGTGGAGCAGGGCCGAGGTGGGGATGTTCTGCGTCGTGACGCCGTAGGTCACGGCCGTGGAGCGCTGAATGGGGCGCCCGACACCCGCGAGCGTCAGCGCGCGTTGATCCGCAAGGCTGGTCGAGAATGGAGCAGTGGACGACAGGTTCGTGTTGCCGGGATCCGCGCTCGGGCCGCCTGGCGAGTAGCCGACCAGGTGACCGACTCCACTTGCACCGGCGCCCGAAACGAAGCCCCAGCAGATGACGACGGTGCCGGTGGCAGTGTTGATCTGGAACTGGATGTTGTTCGCATCGCCCGGCCCAGTGCCGCCATAGTCCCAAACACCGTCGAAGGTGACGTGCGCCATGGCGCCGGACTGTTCGTACTTGACGCTACCGCTGCCGGGCAGCGACGGATTCATGTCGTGCCACGCGTACCAACCGGTCGACGGGTTGTCGAGCATGGTCGCGACCGAGACGTTCCAACTCGTGTCGTTGCCCGAGCTGGTTGCAACCCACCCGTTCGAACCGACCCAGAGGCCTAGCGATCCTGCGGCGATCTCGCTGTCGTCGACGAGGGCAAGGACCGTCGGTGCGCCGAGGAAGCCGACCGGGCGATAGGTGCCACCGCCGCGGGACACGTTGTAGCCACCGGGTGTGCTCGTCAGCGTGATGCTGTTGCCGCCGAGATCGAATGCAGAGGCCGTCGGGAAGAACTCGCGGAACGAAGCAAACGAGTTCACGCACCCATTGCCTTGCGGGACGGTCGTGGCGAGCCCGGAGCAGTTGGAGCCGCCAGGGCCGTTGATGTTCAGCATGAACGATCCGGTCGCGCTGCTGAAACCGCCGACTCGGATGTAGTACGGCGTGCACGCCGTCACCGATGGCAAGCTCACCGACGACTGGAAGCTGCAGGAATCGTCGTTGCATCCGAGGCTCACCAAGGAACCGCAGCCGCCTGAACCGTTGAAGACTTCGAGGATGGTGTCATAGTTGGTCGTGGGTGAGCACGTGTCGACGGTCAATGAGCCTCCACTGGGCGGCACGTAGAGGAACCAGACGTCGTTCTCACCCTGGCCGCACGGCCAAGCGGGCGCCGACGTGGTGGCGCCGGAGTTCGTAAAGGGGCCGTTCGAGCCCGAGAAGACGAGGAGGGCGCCCGCACACTCGTTGTTCTGAGCGAGTGCGGGGCCGGTAAGGGCCGCAGCGACAGAGAGCGTTAGCAGGGGAAGCCGGAATACGCGCATGGTGGTGTTTCTCGCCAGGAGGAAAGATCAGAAGCAGGGTGGTGCGGGTCACAGTAGGGAGGTCACCACTCGCGTCAATCTCCCCGATGCGATCGATCCGTTCGCGACTTCCATGCTTAAGCGCGCTCTCGCGGAGCTGCGTCGGCCGACGTCGACGTCGCATGCGTTCGAGGCTCGAGCACGCAGCGTGCGATCGAGTCGGCGCAGTTGGCAATCGTCGCGCACAATCACGCGGCAATGCTGATTGCCGAGTTCGCTGCCGCTGCGTCATTGGCGCTGCACTCGTGTCCGGGAGTCATCGCGCGAGCCATCGGACTTGTCAGATGCGCGTCGGCCACACCGCTTCGGCAACTCGACGACATGGGGTAGGATCGCCGGCATGCGGATGCCCCTCCTGCTCGCCGCTGCCGCGCTGATGGCCTCGCCGATCGCGGCGGCTCCGCAGGAGCCTGCGCCGCTGACGCGGGAGCAGATGGAGGCGGACCTCCGTCAGCTGGAGCGGGAGACGGAGGCCAGGTGGGCCTACGCCGAAGATCGCCGCCAGCGCTCCGCAGTGACGACGAAGGCGCTCGCCGATGCAGCGATCACGCGCCTCGACGCGGTGCAGGACACGGCTGGTTTCATCGGCCTCGTTCGCGAGTTCGTCGCTGGCCTGCAGGATGGCCACGCGTGGGTGGCGTGGTCGGGCAAGGAACAGCACGCGTTCCGGCGCTGGCCGTTCACGGTCGTCGATACCACCGAGGGGCTCGTGATCGACGAAGTGCTGGCGACGTGGACCGGCGAGCCCGCGAACGTCGTGCGCGGCGACCTGTTGCTCGAGGTCGACGGCGTCCCGGTTGCACAACTCGTCTCCGCGGCCGAACGGCGCGCATATGGCTCGACGAACGGCGGCCGCCGGCGGGCGGCGTTGAGCGCGGTCTGGTTCCACGACGGTGATCCGGCTCGCTACAAGGTGCGGCGACGCGACGGTGCCGAGGCGGTCGTCGAGGCGCACGCCGCGTCGCGGCATCCGGAAGCCGAGGTGCGCGCGCGGGCCATCGAGAGCCGCAGGCTCGCCGAAGGCGTCGCCTGCATACGCATCCCGACGTTCGCCTGCTCGGACCAGAAGGCCTGGGCCACCGCGCGTGCCGCCGATCGCGCGCGCCTGCTCGAACCGGACGTCGCGGCGATCCGCGCCGCGTTCGCGGATGCACTGGGTTGCCGGGCCATCGTGCTCGACCTGCGCGGCAACGGCGGCGGCACGGACCTGCTCGGCATGGAAGTCGCCGCCTGCCTGCTGCCGGCGGACTCGGTCTACTACGGACTCGCGAGTCGCGGTTGGTTCGGCTGGAGCAAGCCGTCGCAGCATCGTTTGCAGGTCGAGGGAACGCCGCCGCGTTTCGAGGGCCAGCTCGTCGTGCTGATCGACGAGGGCGTCTTCAGCACCACGGACAACCTGTGCCGCTGCCTCGACGATCTGCACCGCGACGTCACGTTCGTCGGTCGCCCGACCGGTGGGGGCACCGGTGCGCCGCGACCCTGCGTGACGCTGGCGCACAGTGGCGCAGTGATCACTTTCTGCACGATGCGCGTCTACGGTCCGGCCGGCGAGCTGATCGAAGGACGCGGCACGCAACCCGACGTGCTCGTGCAGCCGACGCGCGACGACGTGCTCGCCGCGCGCGATGCCGCACTGGCTGCCGCGCTGCGCGCCGTGCGCTGAGTCGCCTCAAGTCGTCCAGCGAGAGCAGTCGATGGGATGGGGACTTCCCGGCCAGCCGACAGGCGCAGGGCACACCACAATCCAAGGCCAGTCATGAGGCTCCTCCTCGCCAGTCCACTCCTCGCTCCTCTTGCGTTCGCCCAGGCGCCGCCCGCCGTCGCGGCCAGCCCCAAAGTGGTGAGCGGCGAGATGGGGCTGCGGTTCACGAGCCAGTACTTCTTCCGCGGCATCGTGCAGGAGAACCAGGGCATCATCGCACAACCGTGGCTCGAGCTCGGCTACGACCTCTACGAGGGCAAGGACACGGTCAAGAACCTCGACCTGACGTTCGGCCTCTGGAACAGCCTTCACGATGGCCCGACTGGCTCTGGCGGCAGCGGCCAGTCGATGTGGTACGAGAGCGACTTCTACATCGGTCTCTCGGCCGACGTCGGCGAGCGCCTGACCCTCGGGATGACCTACACCTCCTACTACGGCGCGAACGGCGTCCGCCCGAACGTCCAGGAGCTCGCCTTCTCTGCCGTCTACAACGACGAGAAGGGCAAGCTCATCAGCTCGGTCGAGAGTGGGCTCCAGCCCTCGGTCGTGCTCGCGTTCGAGCTGGACGGGCAGGCCGACGGCGGCACAGCCGGCAACCTCGGCACCTACCTGCAGCTCGGCGTCGAGCCTTCGTGGAACATCGGCAAGATCGGCAAGACCGACGTCACGCTGGCCGTGCCGGTGACGATGGGCTTCAGCCTGAAGGACTACTACGAGAATGCCGGTGACGACGAGTTCTTCGGCTTCTTCGACGTCGGCGCCGTGGCTTCGTGTGCGCTGCCGTGGATGCCCTCGCGGCTCGGACCGTGGACCGCGGACCTGGGGCTGCACTGGCTCGTGCTCGGCGACACGAACCAGGAGCGCTTCGGCACCGGTGGCGACTCGAGCGAGCTGATCATCTCGTTGGGAGCCAGCACGACGTTCTGATCCGCCCGCTGCGGGCGGGGCCCCCCTGCTGGAGACGCCGCCGCGGGGGGGATGCGGCGCCTCGCCCTGAGCGCCGCCCGCGTTGCGGCGGCGACCAGGAGATCACGAGTGGCGGAAGTGGACCGGGGGCAGACGCACGGCGCGCGTTGGAGTGCTCGAGGTGCTCGGTGCGGGCGCAGCGGCCGCGCTCGGCGGCGCGACGACGGCGTGTGTCGTGCGGGCACCGACGTGGCGCATCGTTGCGGCTACGCGCACGGTGCGCGTCGGTGCCGCGACAGAGTGCGTGGCGTCGACCTGTGCCGAAGCACCACCTGACAACAGGACGCCGAGCAGCAGAGGACAGACAGCGATGCCGTTCTTCATGGCGGGCATGCTACCGGCGGCTGCTGGCATCGCCCATGGCGGCGCTGCAGCGTTCGCCGCCAGGCCCGGCGAGGGATTCTTCCTACCCCCTCCCAACGGTGGTCGGGTGCGCCACAATCACCCGGTGCGCCTGCGTTCGCCCGGATGCGATTGCGGCGCGTTCCCATCCTGCACACGGAGGACTCCCGATGCTCGCCAAAGGTCTCGTGCTCACCGCTCTCGTTGCTTCGACTCCCCTCGCCATCGTCGCGACCCAGGACCCGCACAAGGCAGCGGCCGTTTCCGAAACGACTGCCGCGAGCGAGCTCGCGAAGGCCAGGGCGGAGGTGCAGCGCCTCGAGGAGATGACGCGCAAGAACGCCTCCGACCTCGCGGGTGCGCGCCGCGAACTCGAGGCCGCGCGTGGTGAGCTCGGCACGCTGCGGCAGCAGCTCGAGCAGGCACTCGACGCGTTGGATCGCAACTACGAGCCGCAGCGTGATCGCAGCTGCTCACCGTCGCGTTCGCGTTCGCTGATGACGCACTACCAGTGGCTGCGCACGAACGGCCACCCGCAGCGCGCCCAGGTGACGCTCGCCAAGGTCGTCGGGCAGGCGGGCGACAACATGCACCAGCTGAACAACACGGCGTGGGAGCTGATGACGGGCAAGGAGACCGCCGGCAAGTTCGACGAGGTCGCGCTCGCGTATGTCGCGCGCATGGAGGCCAGCGGCCACACGCTCGAACCGCGGCACCTCGACACGGCCGCGCTCGCACACTTCCTGAACGGCCAGATCGACCGCGCCGTGACCCTGCAGCAGCAGGCCGTCGAGAACGGCGGGCGCGATGACGACTACCGCCGCCGCCTGCGCACCTACGAGGCCGCCCAGGCCGCGCTCGTCAAGGCCTCTGCCGAGGCCAAGGTGCCGGCCACGACGATGGTCGCCGGCGGTCGCGACGACTGACAGCGTCGCGCGCCGTGCCCCGCGCTGGTCGTGGGCCGATCCGTCCAGCAGGCTGCGGATTCTCGAAGTTGGCTTTGACGGGGTTTCGAGGCGCCGACAGCATCCCTGGGCAGGCGCCGGATGAGTCCTGGCACACACGCTGCGCTCCGTTCCACCCCTAAACCTCTGCCCCAATGGCCCGGTTCGAGTTCTCAACGCCGAGCGGCAAGAGTTCCTATCAGATCACCGACGAGTTCGTGACGATCGGCAGCGACGCAGGCAACCACCTGCGATTGAGTGATCCGGCCGTCGCGCCCGTGCACCTGCGCCTGATCCATGGCCAGAGCGGTTTCCGGCTCGAGCTCGCGAACCCCGAGCTGAAGGTCCGGATCAACGGCGAGGAGTGCATTGCCCGCGCGCTCAAGCCGAACGATCGGATCGAGATCGGCGGCAGCACGCTGACGTTCCTCGACGAACAGGCCGCGGCCGCGCCGCCGCGGCAGCCTGTCCAGGAGGCGCCGGCGCCGCAGCCGCCGCGCAGACCGCAGGCGACCGCACCGCGGCAGGCGCAAGCGGCAGCACCTCAGCAGCAGCGGCGAGCCGCGCCGCCCGCGGCGAAGCAGCAGGCCGCCGGACATCACGCCGCAGGTCATCACGCTGGCCACCACTCCGTCGCGCACCACCACCACAGGAAGGAGAAGGACAAGCGGCCGCCGTGGGTGAACTGGGTGATCTGGTGCACGGTTGCGTTCGCGGCCTTGCTGTTGATCCTGTGGATGCTCGACGCCGGTTCGTACTATCGCGAGCACGCCTCGCCCGAGCACTGGCTGAAGGTGGCACAGGCCGAGCTCGACAAGGGCGAGTTCAACCGTGCGCTCGAGTCGTGCCAGATGGCGATGACTCGCGAGCCCGACGCCGTGACGCAGAAGAACATCGAGGAGCTGCGTAAGAAGATCGAGGCACGCAGAGGGCGCGACAAGGACCAGGGGGCGCTCACGAGCGCGAAGAACTCGCTCGAGGCGATGGAGCAGTTCGAGAAGAACTACCTCGGCGCCGAGCAGCCGCGTGCCGCTGTCCGCGAGCTCGCGCGCAACGCGCAGCAATGGCTCAAGCTCTACAGCGAGGTCGTGGCCCGCTACCCCGACACGGCCGGTGACGTGCCGAAGGTGCAGAGCCTGTTCAACCGCTGGTCGCCGCTGGCCCAGCTCACGCAACCCGACGACGCGAACGACGTGCTGTTCGCCGTCGACCGGCGCCTGTCGCTGCAGCGCCCGCTCTACCGCGAGGCCATCGCCGCGATCAACGGCTACCTCGCCACGCGTCCGAACGACAAGAACGGCCCGAAGCTCATTGCTCGCCGCGACGAGATCCTGAAGTCGGCCCGCGCCGAGTTCGACCGCCGCGAGGCGCAGGCCCGCCAGTTCCTGAGCTCGCGCCGCCTCGACGACGCCCGCAGGGAGGTGCAGGCGATGCGCGACCTCATCCTCGACGACGCCTGGGCGGCGCAGGCCGACGCGGTCGACAGGGCCATCCAGGCCGCCGGCCAGTGACGCGCCTCGAGGCGCCGCGCGGCTGCCGGATCAATCCTGCTTGCGCCCTTGCGGCACCGCGAGCATCAGGAGGGCGCTGAGGACCGCCATCGAGGCGCCGAGCAGCAGCACGCCGGCGTCCGAGCCGCCGCTGCGGATGTGTCCGGCGACCGGCTGCACGATCAGCTGCTGCGTGCGGCCGAGGTTGTAGATGCCCGAGCTCGCCATCGCGCGCAGTCGTTCCGGGTAGTTCGCGGCGAACAGCGGGCCGAACGCGGACCACGTGCCGAGCCCGAGCGCCGTGCACGACATGGCCGCAGTGATCTTCACGCCGTCGCCGACCAGCTCGTCGAGCGAGAAGGCGATGTACAGCAAGCCGACCGTGAACACGATGCAGTAGGCAGCGAACACGGGGCGGCGCCCGAAGCGGTCGGCGAAGAAGCCGAACGAGACGTTGCCGACCAGCTGCGCCATCGCGACCGTGATCTGGTAGTTGCCGAGCTCCTGCATCGTGAAGCCGCGGCCCAGCAGGATGCGCGGCATCCAGCTGTAGCTGCTCCAGAAGGCCGCGAGGTGCACGGCGACGAGCACCCAGATGGCCAGGCTGCGGAACCAGTACTCACCGCGCACGAGCTCGAGGAACGAACCCTGCTCGCGGGTGCGCAGGTCGCTCTCGTCGGGCACCGCGCGCCGCGCGAAGAACACGAGGATCGCCGGCAGTCCGGCGAGCATGAAGCAGTTCCGCCAACCGATCTGGGGACTGCAGTAGCAGCCGAACGCCGCGGCCAGCGCGATTGCGAACGGCGTGCCCGCCTGCAGGATGCCGCCGGCGCGGCCGCGCAGATGCGGCGGGTAGGTCTCGGCGACCAGCGCATGGCCGATGCCCCATTCGCCGCCGACGCCGATCGCGGTGACGACGCGCGCCGCGAGCAGGCTCCAGTAGCCGTCCGCGAATCCCGTCGCAACCGTGCCGAGCGAGTAGATCAGGATGCTCCAGACCATCGCGAGGCGGCGGCCGTGGCGATCGGCGACCCAGCCGAGCCCGAAGCCGCCGAACGCCGTCGCGAACATGACCCAGCCGTCGATCCAGGCGATGTCCACGTTCTCGTCGAGGCCCAGGTCCCTGGCGATCGTCTTGTTCAGCAGGCTGAACAGGAAGAGATCGAAGAAGTCGAACACCCAGCCGAGCCAGCAGAACAGCAGTACGCGGCCACGGCCGTGCCCGAACAGCTCCTGGCGAATCATCGCGCGGAACGCTGGGCGATGGGTTGCGCGAAGTCAACGACGCGCCGGCTTGGACGGCGGGTTCTTCGGCGGCGCGCCGCCGATCGTCACGGCAGGTAGTAGGTGACGATCAGCTTCGGTGCGCGCTGGCGGTTCTTGTTGTACGAGGTCGCCGTGCGGGTGCCGGTGCCGGTGATCGCGAAGACCATCGCGTTGCCGGCGTTCCAGCCCGGTCGGCTCGTGATCTCCTGCACGATGCCCGAGAGGCTCGGCGTGCGCTGGTCGGGGCCGGCCTGGCCGGCGAGGGTCCACGGCGCGGGTGACCAGGCGACGCTGGCCGTGGTGTCGGCGCGGTAGGAGATGTTGCGGAGCGTCGTCCCGAACGCGGTCGCGTTGTCGCTGGCCTCACCGCCGATCGCGAGCTGTGCCGGTCCCGTCGTCGCCTTCTCGGTCGTGAACTGCAGGTGCGCCGACGTGATGACCGCGCCGCGCGGGATCGCGACGCCCGCGAAGCGGAGCCCGATGACCTGCGTCACGTTGCGCTCCACGACGATCTCGAGGGGACCGCTGCCGCGGTCGATCTTGGTTGGTAAGGCACCGGGGAGAAGGCGAGCTGCGCCGAACTGAACCCCTGCACCGGCAGCAGCATCTGTGCTGCCGTGAACGGGTCGAGAACGCCCGCGAGCGGTTCGTCGGCGACCGGGGTCGACTGTGCAACGAGAGCCGTTGCCGCGAGACACATCGCGGAAAGAGGGCGCATCGAGAAGGCTCGGGCCGGCAGAGGCCGGCAAAGTCGGGAGGCAGGGCGGGGCAGGCCCTTCTTCCCGAAGGTTGCCGAACGGTATCACGTGCCCATCCCGCGGCTGGCTGCGGCGAGCGGTGCGTCCCGCCGCGAGACTCTTCGCGACTCGCTCGCGGCGCGGGCCTGGGCCGTCACATCGTGTAGGTGACGAGCAGACGCGGTGCGCGCGACGGGTTCTTGTTGAAGGAGGCCGCCGTCCGCGTGCCCGTCCCGGTGATCACGAACACCATCGAGTTGCCGGAGACCCAGCCCGGCCTGCTCACGATCTCCTGCACGATGCTCGCGAGATCGGGGCAACGCTGGTTCGGTCCGGCCTCGCCGACGATGGTCCAGGGCACCGGTGCCCAGCCGACCGTGGCCGTCGTGCGCGGACGGCTCGAGATGTTGTTCGCGACGGCGAGGAACACCGGAGCGTTGTCGCTGGCCTGGCCCGCGATCGAGAGCTGCGTCGCGATCGACTTGTTCTTGTCGGTCGTGAACTGCAGGTATGCCGACGTGATCACGGCGCCCGGCGGGATCGCGAGGCTCTGGAACCGCATTCCGACGATCTGGCTCACGGAGCCGTCGACGACCAGCTCCAGGCTGCGGCTGGCGCGGTCGATGGTCGTGCCCCTCTGCTCCGCGTCGTCGTCGCCGTGCGCGATCGCGCGTTCCACGGCCGTGCCCGGCGCCGACTGCACCGTGACCGTGACCGTGTCGCTGGCCGCGAACTCGCCATCGGTGACGAGCAGCTGGCAGACGTGGCTGCCGGCCGCCGAGAACGTGACGTCGGTCGCCGCCTGGTTCGGCGTCGCGAAGGTCGCCGAGCCCGGCCCCGAGAGCCGGCTCCATTGGATCGTCAGTGGTCCGGGCAGGCCGTCGTCGGATGCGATGCCCGCGAGGTGCGCCGGCTGCGTGATCACGGTCGTGACGTCGGGGCCGGCATTGGCGATCGGAGGCTGGTTGCCCGGAGTCGACCCGGGCACTCCGTACTCGAACAGCATGCCGTCGTTCTCGTTCGGATCGGAGTCGTTGTCGACGCCGCGGTCGACGAGGTAGAGGCTGTCGCCGGTCCCGGACGATCGCGGCGCGAACACGAGACCCGCGGGCTTGCGCAGCCCGGTGCTCGGCAGCGTGATCGTGCGCACGAACTGCCCCGCCGCATCGACGTGCAGCAGCGTGGTCTTCGGCATGCCGATCACGTAGACGCCGCCGTCGCTCGGACGGACCGCGATGCCCTCCGGATCGCTGACTCCGAGCGGGGACACCGCGACCGTCAGCAGCAGGTCGTCGCCGTTCGGCGCCGTGCCGTCGAAGATCCCGTTGCTGCCGGGCCGCAGCCTGTGCACGAGATTGGTTTCGCCGCCGGCGATCCACAGCTCACCGGTCGTGTTGTCGAACGCGAGGTCCTCGGGATCGGTGCAGAAGTTGTTCACGACGAACGAGCGCCTCGTGTCGTCCGCGGTGTGCAGCAGCCCATCGGGTCCCGTGTCCAGGACGTGGATGCGATCCGCGTCGTCGTCGCTGATGTAGAAGGTCCGCGTCGCGCTGTGGAACGTGACCCCGACCGGTTCGCGCGTGTAGGGCACGGTCGTGGTGCTCCGCGACACGACGCCCGTGCGACTGCTCTCGAATGCGTTCGCGCCCGCGTAGATCGGCATCTCGTCGACTTCGCCGTCGTTGACGATCAGCCTGTCGCGCAGGTCGTCGTACGCGATCGCCGACGGGTCCGGGCTCGGCGGCGACCACGAGCTCGTCGCCACGGTGCCGAGCAGCGTCGCCGTCTCGACGTCGATGCCCGCGGCATTCCACGTCCACTGCGAGGTCAGCATGCGCTGGTCGCCGCTGCTGACGAACAGGTCGTGGTCGAGGTTCTCGGCCGGCGCGAAGCCGAATGCGAGCAGTTCGGGCACGGGCCGCAGCGTGCCTGCGCTCGCGCCGGGCTCGGTGTCCGGATGCTGCAGCAGCGCGCCGGTGTGCGGCTCGAAGCCGAGGATGCGATCGCGCGCAACGTCGAAGGCGATGCCCTTGGCCGCGCTCCACGAGGGCGGCAACGGCGTCGACTCGAACACCGCGTTACCACCGCGCAGGTCCGCGAGGTCGATGCGCAGCAGACTCGGTCCTGCGGCGTCGAGCAGCACGACCTGCTCGCGCGCGCTGTCGATGCAGATTCCCGCCGGCGACGTCCACGTCGAAGCGGGCACCGCGAGCACGTGCCACTCGGGGGAACGCGAGGCATCGAGCAGCACGAGCGCGCGGTGTGGCCACGCGAACACGAGCTGCTCGACCTCACCACCGGCCCAGCTCGCCGAAGCCAAGAGCGGATCCGGCAGCCAGTGCAGCGCGGCCCCGTCCCGCAGGACCGGGTGCGGCACCGGTGCGTATGCGAGCTGCGCCGAAGCGAAGCCGCGGATCGGCCGCCAGAATCGAGCCGTGGGTTCGTGCACGCCTGCGAGCTGCGGCTCGGGGCTCGGACTGCTCTGTGCAACGAGAGCCGTTGCGGCGAGACACTTGACGAGAAAAGTGCGCATCGCTGGTCTCCTTCCCGAAGCGGGGCATGATGGATGCCCCGTTGCCAAGGGTGGGTTCCAGGTTAACGCGCAGCTCCGGAAGGTGGGACTTCGGGGTCTGCAAAGCCTGCAAAGCGCTGCCGCGTGGCGCGCAGGTCCAGGGCTCGATCTCGCTGCCGCCAGCTACAGGCGGTAGGTGACGACGAGCTTCGGTGCGACGGAACTGCCCTGCTCGTACGAGGTCGCGGTGCGCGAGCCGGTCCCGCTGATCACGAAAGCCATCGCGTTGCCCGAAGCCCAGTCCGCGCGGCTCGTGATCTCCTGCACGATGCTCTTGAGGTCGGGCGTGCGCTGGTTGGGTCCGGTCTCGCGCATGCGGGTCCAGGACGCGGGTGCCCACGCGACCCTGGCCGTCGTGAGCGGGCGCATCGAGATGTTGCTCGTGGACCGCTGGAACGAGAGCGCGTTGCCGCGTGCCTCAGCGGCGAACGAGAGCAGCGTCGGCGTCGTCGAAGCCTTGTCGGCCGTGAACTGGATGTGTGCCGACGTGATCACGGCGCCGGCGGGGATCGTGAGGTTCGTGAACCGGAGGCCGACGAGCTGGTTGACCTTCGCGTTGCAGGTCATCTCGAGCGTGGTGCTGCCGCGGTCCATGGTCGCGTTCCACTGTTCGGCGTCGTCGTTGCCGTTGACGACGGTGCGCTCCACGGTCACGAGCGGCTCGACCGAGACGACGAGCGTGTTCGCGCCCGCGAACTCGCCATCGTAGGCGCGGAGCTCGAGAGTGTACTTGCCCGCGACAGAGAACGAGACCTCGGTCGCGAGCTGCGATGGCGCTGTGAACGTCGCGGTGCCCGGACCCGCGAGCTTGCTCCACTGCACGGTCACGGCGCCGCCAGGCAGGCCGTCGTCGTCGACGGTGCCCGCGAGGTTCGCCGAGTTGGTGAGCAGGGTGCTGACGTCGGGTCCGGCCTTGACGGCGGGCGGCAGGTTGGCCTGGGACACGGTGACCACGACCGTGTCCGTGCTCGTGAGCTCACCGTCGTTGGCGCTGAGCTCGAGCGTGTAGCTGCCCGCGGCCGAGAACCACGCGTCGGTCGCGGCTGCTGCCGGCGCCGTGAAGGTCACCGAGCCAGGACCGGCGAGCAGCTTCCACTGGATCCCCATCGGTCCGCCGGGCAGGCCGTCGTCCGTGGCGCTGCCCGCGAGCTGCGCCGCGGTGATCGACAGGACGGTGACGTCGGGCCCGGCGGCGACGATCGGCGGCTTGTTGGGGGACTTCGCGCGCGTCGATGCCGCGACCGGCAGGGCCGACCCATGAAGTGGCCGCTCGAACTGCGCAGCCGCGGGAGCCTGGAGAGGCCCGTCGAGGAGAGGAGTTGTTTGGGCAACGGGGGCCGTTGCAACGAGACAAAGAGCGAATGGAGTGAGCATCGGGGAGGGCCGGCCTCGGTGGCCCGCGAGAGGCCCACGAGTTCCGTCTTCAGGGGATGCTCGAGGTTACCATCCGGCGAATGTCGCGGCGGCCGGCGGCCAGCGATGTATCCCAGCGTGAGACCGCGCGCGCGATCGTGCCACTCACATGTGGTAGGTGACGATGAGCCGCGAGGCGCGCGACCGCGGCTCGTCCGGGTTGCTCTGGGCGACGAGGGCTGCGGCGGCGAGACAGTGGACGAGCAGTGTGCGCATGAGGTGTGGCTCCGACGAGAGGACGAAGCCACACACCTCCCAACAGAAGGCTCTGCTGCCAACCGAGGAACTACCTGATTCAGGTGCCCGAAACGACGGAGGCCCGAAGCAGAGCGCGACGCTGCGCGCACTGCAGCGCGACTCGCGACTCTGCAGCTGGAGCGTGTTCGCCACTGGTAGTTGACGATCAGCTTCGCCGCGAGCCCGGCGCTGCCGGCAACGGCGTCGACTGGAACTGCGCCTGTCCCGCGCGCGATGGGGCTCAGGACGCGGGCGAGCTGCGGTGGCGCGACCGGGCTGGTTTTGAGCGACGAGAGCGGTGGCGACGAAACACGCGGCGAGGAGTATGCGCATTCGGGTGCATGAAGGGCATGGGTGGGGGCCACACCTTCTCGCAACGAAGCGCACTGCTGCCTGGCGAGGATCTACCCGACTCAGGTCGCCGAAAAGACGGATGCGTGGCCGTCGCGATCGTTCACTGCTGGTAGGTGACGACGAGCTTCGGCGCGTTGGCCGCGCTCGCGTTGCGCGAGGTCGCGGAGCGCGTGCCAGCCGACCCGGTGACGATGAAGGCCATCGCGTTGCCGGAGACCCACGCCGGGCGGTTCACGATCTGCTGCACGATGCTCGTGAGGTCGGGCGTGCGCTGGTCCACGCCGGCCGCACCGACGGGGGTCCAAGGCGCGGGGGCCCAGCCGACCGTAGCGCTGGTGAGAGCTCGGAGGGAGAGGTTGTTGGCGTTGTTCGAGAACGCGCCTGCGTTGTCGCTGGCCTCACCGGCGACCACGAGCTGCGTTACGCTCGAGTTGTCCGCAGCGTTGGCGAACTGCAGGTATGCCGACTGGATGACGGCGTCCTTCGGAATCGTGACGCCGATGAACCGGAGTCCGACGATCTGGTTCACCGTGCCGTTGAACACCATCTCGAGGATGGCGCCGCCGCGGTCCATCGTGGTGCCGAGCTGTTCGGCGTCGTCGTTGTTGCCACTGATGGGGAGAGTCAGCGTGACTGGCGCCACCGACTGCGCCGTGACCACGCAGGTGTCCGTGCTCGTCAACGCGCCGTCGCTGGCGCTGAGCTGGAGCGTGTAGACGCCGGACGCCGAGAACGTGACGTTGGTGGCGGCCGACGTCGGCGCCGTGAAGGTCGCCGTGCCAGGACCCGAGAGCTTGCTCCACTGGATCGTCAGCGGGCCCGGCAGGCCGTCGTCGGTGGCGGTGCCGGCCAGATGCGCTGCCGTGGTGATCGGGCCCGTGACGTCCGGTCCGGCATTGACGACAGGCGCCTGGTTCACGGCCGTGACCGTGACCGTGACCGTGTCATTCGCCGACAACGCACCGTCGTTGGCGGTGAGCCGGAGCGAGTAGCTGCCGGCAACCGAGAACGTGGCGTCGGTCACGGCCTGTGATGGCGCCGTGAAGGTCACCGTGCCAGGGCCCGAGGCCTTGGTCCAGGTGATCGTCACCGGGCCGGGCAGGCCGTCGTCGGTGACGGTGCCCACGAGGTGCGCTGGCGTGGTGATCGGGGTCGTGACGTCGGGCCCGGCGTTGACGACGGGCGCCGTGTTCACCGCCTGCACCGTGACCACGCACGTGTCCGTGGTGGTCAACGCGCCATCGCTGGCGCTGAGCTGCAGCGTGTAGCTGCCGACCAGCGAGAACGTGGCGTTGGTCGTGGCTTGCGTTGGCGCCGAGAAGGTCACCGTGCCAGGACCCGAGAGCTTGCTCCACTGCCTCGTCAGAGTGCCGGAAGGCAGGCCGTCGTCGGTGACGGTGCCCACGATCTGCGCTGCTGGGGAGATCGGAACGGTGAGATCGGGCCCAGCGCTGACGACGGGCGCCTGGTTCACGGCCGTGACCGTGACCGTGACCGTGTCATTGGCCGACAACGCACCATCGTTGGCGGTGAGCCGGAGCGAGTAGGTGCCGGCGACCGAGAACGTGGCGTCGGTCACGGCCTGCGATGGCGCCGTGAAGGTCACCGTGCCAGGACCCGAGGCCTTGGTCCAGGTGATCGTCACCGGGCCGGGCAGGCCGTCGTCGGTGACGGTGCCCACGAGGTGCGCTGGCGTGGTGATCGGCGTCGTGACGTCGGGCCCGGCGTTGACGACGGGCGCCTGGTTGGTCTGCACCGTGACCACGACCGTGTCCGTGGTCGTGAGCGCACCATCGTTGGCGCTGAGCTGCAGCGTGTAGCTGCCGGCCAGCGAGAACGTGGCGTTGGTCGAGGCCTGCGTCGGCGCCGAGAAGGTCACCGTGCCAGGACCCGAGAGCTTGCTCCATTGGATCGTCACCGGGCCGGGCAGGCCGTCGTCGGTGACGGTGCCGGCCAGGTTCGCTGCCGGGCTGAGCGCGACGGTGAGGTCGGGCCCGGCGTTGACGACGGGCGCCTGGTTCGTCGGCGCCCCGGCCTGGTAGTTGACGATGAGCTTCGGCGCGAGCGTCGCGCCGGATTCGAAGGAGGCCGCAGTGCGGGTGCCAGTGCCCGTGATCACGAAGACCATCGAGTTGCCGGAGACCCAGCCGGCGCGGTTCGTGATCTCCTGCACGATGCTCTTGAGGTCGGGCGTGCGCTGGTTCGGGCCGGCTTCGCCGACGATCGTCCAGGCCGCGGGCGTCCAGTTGACCGTTGCCGTCGTGCGAGGCCGGGTCGAGATGTTGCCGGCCGCCCCCGCGAACGTGACCGGGTTGTCGCTGGCCTCGCCCGCGAACGTCAGCTGGGCCGCAGTCGACCCCACTTCGTCGGTGGTGAACTGCACGAAGGCGGACGAGATCACGGAGCCGACCGGGATCGTGAGGTTCTGGAACCGGAGTCCGACGGTCTGGGTCACCGCGCCGTCGACCACCAGCTCGAGGTCGGTGCTCGTGCGCGACACCGCGGTCGGCGACTCTTCGCCGTCGTCATCGCTGATCGCGATGAACCGCTCCACCGTGCCGTTGCCGGACGGCTGTGATTGCACCGTGACCACGCACGTGTCCGTGGTCGTGAGGGCGCCATCGCTGGCGCTGAGCTGCAGCGTGTAGCTGCCGGCCAGCGAGAACGTGGCGCTGGTCGAGGCTGCCGTCGGCGCCGTGAAGGTCACGGTGCCCGGACCCGTGAGCTTGCTCCATTGCCTCGTCAGCGAGCCGGAAGGCAGGCCGTCGTCGGTGACGGTGCCGGCCAGGTTCGCTGCCGCCGGGAGCGTGACCGTGACGTCGGGCCCGGCGTTGACGACCGGCGCCTGGTTCACGGGTGCTGACTGCACCGTGACCACGACCGTGTCCGTCGCCGTGAGCGCACCATCGCTGGCGCTGAGCTGCAGCGTGTAGCTGCCGACCAGCGAGAACGTGGCGTTGGTCACGGCTGACGTGGGCGCCGTGAAGGTCACCGTGCCCGGACCCGAGAGCTTGCTCCATTGCCTCGTCAGGGTGCCGGAAGGCAGGCCGTCGTCGGTGACGGTGCCGTTCAGGCTCGCGGCCGATGCGAGCGCGACCGTGACGTCGGGCCCGGCATTG
>DASVAL010000014.1:0-2960 GCA_036376355.1 Planctomycetota bacterium | reverse complement strand
CCCAGGACGGAGCATCTCGGGACGCGGGTTCGATTCCCGCCGCCTCCACCACTTCCCCGCGCTGCGCGCGGGGAAGTGGGTGTGGCAACGCGCACGCGTCGCCTACAGGATCATGTCGACGTGTGCCTTCAGGTCGCGCTTCACCTGGAGTGATCCAAGGAGGTCCAGGTGGACCCTCACGCCCTCTCTGCGAGCGAACTTGAATGCAGAGATCAGGTCGCTGTCGCCGGTCACGACCACGATCGTGGAAACGAACTGGCGTAGCGCACGCGCGAGCGTCGGGTTCGGGCGCTACAAGCCGACGACTGCGGTTGCCGCGTCAGACAACGCCGCGGCGCGTGCGGACGAATTCGTGCGAATTGCTGCGAGCCTTGCGACTCCTTTCGCGGCAGACGGCGGCCGGATCACGAGCGATGCATGCAGCCTAATGTCGATGCCGCCCGGCCGCGAGCCCCGAAAGGGACTGCCAGCGGAGCAGGACTCCGCGAGTTGCGATAGCTTGTCGCCATGCCACGCGCCCTCGACGAACTGCTGCGTCCGTCGTTGACCGACGACGACGACGCGACGGGTTTCCACGAGCCCTGGGACCCTTCGACGCTCGGTTGGATCATGTTGCTCGTCGGCCCGTTCGGCGGCGGCTGGCTCATGATGCGCAACCAGTCGCGCCTCGGCCTCGCCGGCGGCTGGAAGCACCTGCTCGCGATGGCGGCCGTCGGCGTCGCCGTGGTCACGACCGTCGCCTTGCTCGTCCCCGGCTTCGGCGAGAAGTCGACGGAAGACGCGCGCAACGCGCGCTCCATCGTGCGCTACGCCGGCAACGTCGTCGCGCTTCCGCTCGCGTGGGTCCTGCTCGCCGAGCAGCGGCGGCGCTACCGGATCGCGCAGAAGAACGACGTGCCGACCGGCAAGCTGTACGGACCCGGCGTCGCCGCCTTCGTAGTCAACCTGATCATCGCCTTCGCCCTGGCGGCCACCGTCGTCGCCATCAAGCGCACATGAGCGACGCACCCGAAACGCACAACGTCGACGACGCGTGGACGCACATCGCGCGCGTCCGCGAGATGAACGTGATCGGCCGGCACGACCTCGCGCTGCAATACGCGGAGAAGGGGCTCGCGCAGCACGCCGGCGATCCGTTCCTCGAGCTGCAGATGGCGATCGCGCTGTTCAGCCTCGGCCGCAAGCCCGAAGCCGAGCGCATCACGCGCGAGGCGGCGGGCCACGATCCCGACGCGAACACCGGCGCGCTGACGTTCCTGGCCGTGATCCTGATGGACCGCGGGTGCAACCGCGAGGCCGAGCAGTGCCTGATCGACGCACTGAAGCAGGATCCCGAGGATGCGCATGCGTGGCTGCAGTACGGGCGGCTGATGTCGCGCGTCGGCCGGTTCGCAAAGGCGCGCGAGCTGCTCGAGCGCGCGCGTTCGCTCGATCCCGAGGACTCCGACACGCTGCAGCTCCTCGCCGAGATCGAGCGCGACGAGGAGCGGAGCCTGCAGTCGCAGTCAGCCGGCGACCGACGCGCCGCCGCGGCCTCGAAGAAGGCGCTCGCGCAGGCGCCCGACGACCCCGGTGCGCTCGTCGAGCACGCGCTGTCGTGTCTCGCCAGCGGACGGCCGTTCACGGCGCGTCGCCTGCTGCGCGAAGCGCTCGCCGCGCACCCGTCCGAAGGGCTCGAGAGCGCGTGGCTCGAAGCCGACAAGGTCTGCCGCTGGACCTTCCAGCCGGTCTACTGGCTCAACGTGCTCGCACGGCGACTGCCCGGCGGCACGTCGACGCTGTGGATCGTGTTCGCGGGCTACGGCATCGTGCTGCGCACGATGAAGGTGCAGTCGCCGCTCGCGTTCGTGCCGCTCGTGGCGTTCGTCGTGCTCGCGCTGTACAGCTGGGTCGCCGATCCCGTCACGCGGCTCTGGATCCGAATGGTGCCTTCCCGATGAGCCCTTCCCGATGAGCGAAGACACGCTTCGCGCGCTGGCTGCCGCGCTGCAGGCTTCTCCCGACAACGTGCCGCTGCTGCTGCTCTACGCGGAGCAGTGCGCGAAGGCCGCTCGCCACGCCGACGGCATCCAGACCCTTCGCCGCGCGCGCGAGCTCGGCGCCGACCGGCGGCAGGTCGACCGCCTGCTCGTGCCGCTGCTGCGCGCCGCCGGCGATCTGGCCGAGGCGCTGATCCGCGTCGAGGCGCTGATCGCCGAGAAGGCCGAAGCCGCGCTCTACGTCGAGCTCGCGCACGTGCAGCTCGCGCGCGGCAAGGGTGAAGAGGCGCACGCCGCGTGGCTCGAGGCCAGGCGGCTCGATCCGGCCGTGCGCGACACGGCGCTCGAGCAGGTCGAGCCGAAGCCGCTCGCGGCGCAGCGCGGCGCGGCAGCGGACGACTCCGCCAGTGCCGACCAGGACTGGGCCGAGCAGTTCGTCTGGGACGACCTCGCGATCCGGCTCGACGACGTCGTCGGCCTCGACGACGTGAAGCGGCAGATCCGCCTGCGTGTGCTCGCGCCGATGCACAACCAGAAGGTCTACGAGGCCTTCGCGCGCAAGAGCGGCGGCGGCCTGATGCTCTACGGCCCGCCCGGCTGCGGCAAGACGTTCCTCGCGAGGGCCGTCGCCGGCGAGGTCGGCGCGCGCTTCCACGCGGTGTCGATCCACGACGTGCTCGACCGCTGGTTCGGCGAAGCCGAGAAGATGGTGCACAAGCTGTTCGACTCCGCGCGCCGCAAGACGCCGGCGATCCTGTTCTTCGACGAGTTCGACGCGATCGGCAGCAAGCGGCAGCGCGGCGAGGCGCAGCACTGGAAGACGCTCGTGAACCAGCTGCTCGTCGAGATGGACGGCTCGACGACGAGCAACGAGGGTGTCCTGATCGTCGCCGCGACGAACACGCCGTGGGCCGTCGACCCCGCGTTCCGCCGGCCGGGCCGCTTCGATCGCGTGCTGCTCGTGCCGCCGCCCGACGAAGC
>DASVAL010000009.1:0-12204 GCA_036376355.1 Planctomycetota bacterium | reverse complement strand
CGGCCGCTCGCGGCAAAGCCGCTCGCAGCCGGCTCGCAAGGGGACCTCGTGCAACGCACCGCGAGCCGAGCAAGCTCGGCTCTTGGTCCGTTGGTGCTCGGTTCCCTCGTCGACCCGGCCGCTCGCGGCAAAGCCGCTCGCGTCCGGCTCGCAAGGGGACCTCGCGCTACGGACCGCGAGCCGAGCAAGCTCGGCTCTTGGTCCGTTGGTGCTCGGTTCCGGGCGGTCCGGAACTGCACCTTGGAGTTCCTTCCGCCGAGGCAGTCGATGAAGCTTGGCCTGCAGTCGCCCACGCTGCCGCCGGCACCGCGGGCCGTTCGCCTGAAGCGCAGCTACCGGATCCTGCGGATCCTGCTGGTGCTGGCAATGCTCGGCGTGCCGGCGGCGTTCGTCGGGAGCAAGCTCCACGCTGCGCGGGAGCTGTGGCTGCTGGCCGACCACGGCGTGACCGCAGAGGCGCGCGTCGAAAACCGCGATCGCCTCGGCAGCACCAAGTCGCGCCGCTTCTACGTCGAGTACTCCTTCCCCGTCGGCGGACAGCGCCACGCCGCGCGCAGCTCGGTGAGTCGTGGCACGTACGACCGCCTCGAGCCAGGCACCACCGTCACGGTGACGTACTGGCCCGATGATCCGCAAGTGGTTCGCATCGGTCGCGTCACCGCGGCGATGGCGCAGGACGAGGAGGCCGACGGCTGGATCGGCTGCGGCGGGTTCTTCGCGCTGTTCGCAGTCGCGCTGTACGTCTTCGCGCGCGCGTGGCGGCGCAGCCTCGTGCTGCTCGCTGACGGCCGCGTCGTGGCCGGCCGCGTCGTGGCCTTCGAGTCGTTCCGCAGCCGCAAGAAGCACGATCGGCTGCGCTACGCGTTCCGCACGCCGGCCGGTGGCGAGCGCGAGGGAACCGATCGGTTGAGGCGGAAGCTCGACGTACCGCCCGAACCGGGCACCGAGCTGGCCGTGTTGCAGATGCCCGACGATCCCGAGGTGCACATGAGCCTGCACAAGGTGCTCGAAGTCGCGGAGCTACGGCCGGACGTCTAGGCGGGCCACGCGCGCGGCTGCCTCAGGCGCTGCGCGGCGTCGAGCGCCACGCGGCGGGAGAACGTCCGACGAGCCGTTTGAACGCGCGGCTGAACGCTGCCTCGGAGTCGTAGCCGACGTCGAACGCGACGCTGCCGACCTTGTCGCCGCGCACGAGCGAAGCGGTGGCGACCTGCATGCGCCAGTTCGTGAGGTACTGCATCGGCGGTTGGCCGACGAGGTGTGCGAAGCGCTCCGCGAGCGCTGTGCGCGAGAGGCCCGCCTCGCGTGCAAGCGCCGCGAGCGTCCAGCCGAAGGCCGGCCGTGCGTGCAGGCAGGCGAGCGCCTTACCGACATGCGGATCGCGCAGGCCAGCCAGCCAGCCGGTCCGGTCCGCGGGAAGCGACTCCAGGTGTCGCCGCACCGCCTCGACGAACATCAGCTCGCTGATCCGCGCGAGCACGGACTCGCCGCCGGAACGCCTGGTGCGCGACTCGGCCAGCGCGACCTGGATGAACTGCCCGAGCCAGCCGCCGTCCGGACCGGCCCGATGGCGCACGAGCAACACGCGCGGCAGCGCGTTGATCAGCGGATTGAACGGACGCACGTCGCACCCGAGGAACCCGCACACGAGGTGGGAGCGTTCGCCCGGGTTGCCGTCGACCCGCAGGGTCACGGGCAGTTGCGAGCTGGGCTGCCGGTAGTGGTCGAGGTCGACCCTGGCCGGCAGGTTCGGAGCGCTCGACATGACGTGGGCGTCGCCGTGCGGGAAGACGATCACGTCGCCCGCTTCGAGCCGCACAGGCTCGTCGCCGACGCGGCCGCCGAAGCAGTGGCCCGACGTGACCACGTGGTACGAGATCAGGTGTTGCACGCCGGGCAGCACGCTTCTCGCGATCGTCGGTCCTGGCGGCTGCATCTCGGCCCACGGGGCCGCGGCCTCGATGTCGAAGAACACCGCGCCGGTGAGGCGGACCGTGCGCAGCAGATCGGAGAGTGTGTCCGAGCTGAGTCCGGCGCCCGGAGAGCGGGCGCCGGAGCGGTTGCCTGCCGTCACGGGAAGATCGCCGTCTCGGCGTCGATCGTGCGCAGGAACACCACGAGCGCCTGGCGTTGCGCTGCACTGCCGACTCGGTGCACCGAGCGCAGCGGAGAATTGCCGTTGCCGTCCTGGCTGCCGTCGAGCACTTCTTCGAGCGTGCGCGCGGTGCCGTGGTGCAGGTACGGTGCCGAGGATGCGATGCCGAGCAGCGACGGGATGTTGAAGCCGTTGCCGCCGAGTGCGTTGACGCGCTGGCCGACGTCGGCCGGGTTCGGGCGGCTCTCGAGCAGGCGCCCCGCGGTGAACGGCACGAACGTGCCGACGTCGAACAGCACCGACGGCTGCGCCGGTGTGCGCCGCAACTCCGCGCCGACGACCAGCTCGGTGCCGTGCGCGAGATCCGCCGACGGCGGTGCTGCGTAAGCAACCGTGGAGCGCGTCCACTTCGCGCCGCCGTGGCAGCTGGCACAGCTCATGCCGACCACGGTCAGGTCCGACTGGCCGAACAGGTCGCGGCCTTCCTGCACCGACGCGGGCGAAGCGTCCTTGCCCGGTGCGATGGGCGTGCGCACGACGCGGCGGATCCACTCGGCGATTGCGTCCTGGCGCGGATCGCGGCCGGCGCTGCGCGCGGGCAGGAAGTTGGCCACCGGCGGCGGGGTCGATGCCTGCGCCGAGCGCAGCGCGGCCGGCAGGTTCGCCTTCGCGGTCCAGACTCCCGACGGAGTGCCGGGCGCGCCGGGCGTGCCGCCGGCCGGATTGGCGCCCGGGTTCAACTCGAACACGGTCGCCGCGTCGAGCGAGTTCTCGTCGACGCCGCCGATCACGTAGATGCGGTTGCCGGAGGTGCCGATCGCGAACGAGTGCCGGCGGACCGGCAGGTTGGTCAGGATCGCGACGCCCGCGGCCGGATCGGTCGGCGTGGCCTGCGACGTGGTCGCTGCGAACGCCTCGACGAGCCCCAGTGCGTTGCCCTGCGCGTCGCGGCCGCCGATCGCGAACACGTGATTCGGGAACACGCCGCGCACGACTGCGGCCGCACCGAGGTTGCGCCGAGCCGTGAACGTGAAGGCCAGCGTGCGCCAGGTGCCGGGGCCGAACGGATCGGGCGTGAACCGGCGCAGCGCGCCGGTCACCGCGGGTGCTGCCTCGGAGGCCGTGTTGCCGCACAGCACGTTGACCTCGGTGGCCGGCTCGCCGGCGTTCAGCGGGCCGTTGCTCGCGATGCCGAACTCCGCGACCGGCACGGGCAGCGACGCGACGTTGCGCCAGCGATCGAGCGCGGGGTCGTACTCCTGCACGAGCGCGACCGGCAAAGCACCGGCGAGCGTGCTGTCGTAGCCGCCGACCGCGTAGATGCGCGGTCCGGCCACGGTGTCGGCCGAAGCAAGGCCGAACGAGTGCCGCAACGTGAAGCCCGTGGTGCTGCGCACGGCGATCGTGTTGCTGCGCGGATCGAACAGCAGCACCGCGTCGTTCGCTGCGATCAGGTTGCCCTGACCCGGGCCGCTGCGGCCGCCCGCGATCACGATGCGCCCGTCGCTGAGCGTCGCCATGCCGAAGTCGCGGCGCGCTGCCACGAGTGCCGGCAGCGTTGCGCCGGCCGCGAGGTCGTTGCCGGTGCCCACCTGGTTGCGCGCTTGCTGGTACTGCAACACGGCCGCCGTGTCGACCGCGCCGCTCGCGGGAACGCCGCCGGCCGTGAACACGAGCCGGTCGTCGTCGATCAGGCCGACGCCGCCGAAGACGCCGCGCGTGTTCAGCTCGAAGTCCTGGTTCTCGTCGCGCACGGCGCTCCAGTTCAGGATGCGCTGGTCGCTGCCGTGGAAGCGGTTGAACATGCCGTCGAGCGCGATCGTCTGGCGCGGTCCGGCGTCGAATGCCCAGGTCACGCCGTCGCTGAGCCCGAGCGGATGGCACACGATGCAGCTGCCCCAGCTCTCGCTCGACATGCGGCCCTGCGGCCCGCGGCCGCCGAAGAACAGCTCGGCGCCGAGCTGCGAGACCGCCTCGGGCGTGCCGGGTGCTGGCTGTGGCGTGGTCGCTGTGGTCGCGACGATCTCGTTCGCGAGCAGGTCGATCACGCTGATCGAGCGCGACACGAAGTTGTGCACGAACGCGCGCCGGCCGGCGCCGTCGATCGCGAGTCCGATCGGCGCCTTGCCCTGCAGCAGCGCTGCGGGCACGGCCTGCAGGTCGATGCGCGTGATCGACGCGCCGCCGGCCAGCACCGGCGCTTCGATCGTCGGCAGGCCGGCCGCGTCGACCTTCATGCGCACGATCAGGTCCGACTGCTGCACGGCGATCCACGCTTCACTGCCGTCGGGTGTCCACGCGATCGCCACGGGGTTGGTCTGGAACAACACGGGCGTCGTGGCCGTGTCCTGCCTGAGGCCCTGGTTCAGGTTCAGCGGCGCCTTGCGGTGCACGACGTTGCTGGCGTCGCCGGTGACCTCGAGCCGCGTCGCCACGTCGAACACCGAGACCAGGCCCTGCGCGTTGACGTTGAACGCGAACGGCCCGTTCGGCGAGGCGCCCGTCGACACGACGTAGGCCTTGCCGTTCTGCGGGTGGATGCCGATCGACGCGAGCTGGTTCGGATACGCGGGCGTGTCGAAGGCAGCGACCGCGGGGTTCGCCGGATCCGGCGCGTCGGTGCCGCCCTCGCCGTTCGTGGTGCCGACGCGGTCGAGCACCGAGCCGTTCGACCGGAAGCCCGTGACCGGCATCGGGGCCAGTGCGACGTGCCCGATCGGCTGCAGCGAGGTCGCGTCGAACACGGCGATGCGGCCCTCCTGGCTGTCGTCCTGCTGCTGGTCGAGGCCCGTCTTGCCGGGCCGCAGCTCGGCGAAGAACAGCGCCGCGAACAGCCGCTCGCCGGAGTCGTCGTTCTTGTAGGCGAGCGCGCGCGGCTCGCGGCCGATCGCCGCGTCGATGGTCAGCGTCGCCTCGACGGTGTCGGTCGCCGTGTCGATCACGCTGATCGTGCCGCTGCCCGAGTTCGCGACGAAGACGCGCTCGTCGCCGTCGTCGATCAGCACGGCGCGCGGCTCGGTGCCGACCGCGATCGTGTCGACCACGCGCGAGTCGTTGCCGAGCGTTATCACGGACACGGTGCCGGACGCGGCGTTCGCGACGTAGGCCTTCGTGCCGCTGGCGGTCACCGCGACGCTGCGCGGGTCGGCGCCGACCGCGATCTCGCAGTCCTTGACCGGCTGCTGCTGGACCAGCTCGAAGATCGACAGCGTGTCGGCGTCGGGGTTGACGACGAGCAGCTTGCGGTCGTCGGCGGTGCGCACGATCGTCGAGGAGCCGCGCGGGCCCAACACCGGCGCCGGCTCCGGCTGCACACCGACGTTGCTGCCGCCGTTGTTGCCGTCGCAGCCAGCCAGCGAGAGCAGCAATGCCGGCACGATGGGGACGAGGAAGGCGAGGAAGACGGTCCGGCCGCAGGCTCTGGCCTGCGGGCGGCCGTCACGCGAGAGGAGTGACGTTCTCATGCTTACGGCTATGTTTGGGCCGATCGTCGAATGACAACGGCGCGGTAAGATCGCGGTCAGGTCGCGGTCAGATGCCGTGATCGCCCCCCTCCCGTCGCCCTCGTGGACTCTCTCGCATTCGGGCCGTTCCGGCTCGACCTGGACAACCAGTGCGTCCGCAAGGACGGTCGCGAGATCGGCTTGACGCCGAAGGCGTTCGCCGTGCTGCGGCTGCTCGTGGAACGGCGCGGCCGGCTCGTGCCGAAGCGGGAACTGCTCGACTTCGTCTGGCCGGGCACCGTCGTGGTCGATGCGGTGCTGAAGGTCGTCGTGCTCGAGATCCGCAAGGCGCTCGGCGAGACCGGGCGCGAGCCGGGCTTCATCGAGACGCTGCACCGGCGCGGTTACCGCCTGCGCGACGAGCCGGCCGCGGCCGGCCCGGCACCAGCAGGCTCGGCATCGGCCGACACCTCGTCGCCCGCTGCCGTCGAGCCTCCGCCCCCGTCGCTGGTCGGCCGGCATCGCGAGCTGTCGGAGCTGAAACGGCGCCTCGAGCAAGCGCTTGCAGGCCGGCGGCAGCTCGTGTTCGTGCTCGGCGAGGCCGGTGCCGGCAAGTCGTCGCTGCTCACCCTGTTCCGTCGCGAGCTGGCGCCGAGGTGCGTGGACGGACTGCTGGTCGGCATCGGCCAGTGCAACGCGATGGTCGGCACCGGCGAGCCGTACATGCCGGTGCTCGAAGCGCTGGCGCGATTGTGCCGCGGGCCGAGCGGGCCTCTGCTGCTGCGCCTGCTGACGCGCACGGCGCCGACGTGGCTGCTGCAGATGCCGTGGTTGGTGACCGAGGACACGCGCGGTGCACTCGAACGCGAGCTGCGGCTGGCGTCGCGCGAGCGCATGGTGCGCGAACTGGCCGAGTTCGTCGAAGCGGTCGCAGCGGAGACGCCGCTCGTGCTCGTGATCGAAGACCTGCACTGGAGCGACGCGGCGACGTTGGGGCTGCTTGCTGCACTGGCCGCCCGCACCGAGCCGGCGCGGTGCCTCGTCGTCGCGACGACGCGGCCTCCCGGCGAAGCGGGGGCAGCACCCGGGCTCGCGACGCTGCTGGTCGAGCTGACGACGGCGGGACGCGCCACCGCGATCGACGTGCTGCCGCTGTCGCGCGCCGACGTGGCCAACGTGGTGGCCGCGAGGGCCCCGGACGCCGCCTGGCTCGCCGACAGCATCCACCGCCGCACCGGTGGCCACGCGCTGTTCGTCGCGCACCTGCTCGACGACCTGCTGGCCGCGCCGCCGGCCGACCGGAAGACGACGCTGCGAATGCCGGCGACGCTGCACCGGCTGCTGACCGCGCAGCTCGACCGGCTGCCGCCGCACGCGCGCACGCTGCTGCAGGTCGCCGCGCTGAGCGACAACAGGTTCGCGGTGGCCAGTGTCGCCGCGGCGCTGGAGCTCGATCCGCTCGCGGCCGAGGCGCAGTGCCTCGAGCTCGCGCACGCGCGGCTCCTGGTCGCGCTCGAACCGGCCGAATGGCCGGACGGCACGGTCACGGCGCGCTTCCGCTTCGCGCACGAGTTGCTGCGCGAGGTTGCCGCCGAGACCGTGCCACCAGCGCGCACCCGCGACCTGCACATCCGGCTCGGCGAGCGGCTCGAGCGCGGCTTCGCGGGGCGCAGCGACGAGGCGGCTTCCGAGCTCGCGTTCCACTTCGCGACGGCGTTCGACCGGCCGCGCGCGGTGCGCTACCTGCGCCTCGCGGCGCACAATGCCAGCCGCCGGCTCGCGCCGGCGGCCGCGGCAGAGCACCTGCAGCACGCGCTGGCCCTCGTGGACGGGGAGTTCGCCGAGGATCACGCGCTCCAGGCACAGCTGCACGAAGAGCTCGGCAACGCGCTGCGCGCGACCGGCGACATGCGCGGCGCCGCGCGGCACTACGAGAAGATGGCGGCGGCCGCGGCGCGCAGCGGCGTCGCCGAGCGCGAGGTGGCGGGCTGGCTCTACGTGACGAGCGCTTCGTCGTGGGTCGACCGCCACACGGCAGCCGTGGCGGCGGCGAAGGCAGAGGCGCTGTTGCCTTCGCTGACCGGGAGCGGCCGCGCCTACGTGCGTGGCTGGCTCGGCTACTGGCACCTGGTGCTCGAAGGCTACCGGCCCGAGGACGAAGCGGCGTGCCGCGAGGCGATCCTCGTGCTGCGCGCGGAAGGCCGGCACGAGTCGTGCGCCGAGCTCACGGCGCGCCATTCGTTCTTCCTCTGCTTCGGTTCGCGCTACCGCGAAGCGCTCGCGACGGCCCGCGACGCGCAGGCCATCTGCCGCGAGAACGGCAACGGGTTCGACTACCTGCTCTGCGCGTTCTTCGGCGCCTGGGCCGCGCTGCACTGCGGCGAATGGGGCGAGATGCTGGCGATCCTGCACGACGCCGACGCGGTGGCCGAGCGCAACGGCCACAGCAACCTCGCGGCGCTGTTCCGCCTGCAGCGCGGCTGGCTGCACGAGCACGCGTTCGACCTGCCCTTCGCGCGCGCGACCAGCCACAGTGCCCTCGCGGCCTCGCGCGCCTCCGGTCACCACTATGGCGAGATGGTCGGCGGCGTGCTGCTCGGTTACGCGAACTTGAGCGCCGGCGACGTTGCCGCTGCGCGCGGCTGCTTCGACGACGTCGAGCACCTGCTGGCCGGGCGCCGCGTGCTGATGGACTGGATGTGGCGCCTGCCGATCACGCACGGCCTCGGCGAATGCGACTTGCTCAGTGGCGACCTTGCCGCTGCGCGCCGGCGTGCCACCGCCGTGCTGGCGCTGGCGCGACAGGTCGGCGACTGCCAGCACCTGGCGCTGGGACACCGCCGGCTCGCGCTCGTGGCCGAGCGGGAAGGCGACCTCGCGGGCATGGCGGCACAACTGGACAGCGCGCAGCGCGCGCTCGACGGCGGCCCGGTGCCGCTGGCAGCGTTCCGTGTGCACTCGACGTACGCGCGCTTGCGGCAGCTGTGCTCCGACCGCGGCAAGGCCGCCGCGGCGCAGCGCGCGGCGCGCGACACGCTCGAGGGCCTCGCTGCATCGCTGGCCCGGGCCGAGCGCGATCCGGCGACCGCAGCCGAGGCCGCGGCGCTGCGGCGATCGCTGCTGGCCGCCGGCGAGGTGCATGAGCCGCCGGTCGGCGCCGAGGGATGAACCGGGCCGCGGCGGGAGCGGCGGGAGCGGGAGCGCAGGTTGACGAGGTCGGCGGGACCGCGGATCGTGCCGCGGTTGGCCCCGGTCGGTCCGGGACGCTGTTTCCCTCCACGCAACCCTGCCTGGCACCGATGACCATGCTGCCGCCGCGCGTCCTGTTCCCCGGTCTGTTCCTGGTCGCCGCCTCGTCCGCGCTCGCGCAGGACTGGAGCAACTCCGGTGGCAACGCGCAGCGCAACGGACTCGCCGCGGCGAGCTACGGTCCGCTCGCCGCGACGTCGGCGTGGTCGACCGGGCCGAGCTCGATCATCGCGTGGCAGCCCGCCGTCGCCGGCGGCCGCGTGTTCGTCGTGCGGCAGACGGGCTTCGTGCCGTCGGGCACGCCCAACGAGTCGCCGGTGTTCGCGTTCGACCTCGCGACGGGCCAGCAGCTGTGGCGCCGGGATCTGCCGTTCGCGAGCGGCCAGTGGACGACGTGGGTGCTCGGCCACAGCCAGGGCAAGGTCTACGCCTCGCGCTCGGGCAACGGCGCGTCGTCGTCCGGCCTCGTGTACGCGCTCGACGAGGCGACCGGCGCCACCGTGTGGACCTCGGTCACCACGATCGACGCCGGCGCGTACGACGGCGTCGTCTTCGCCGACAACGGCGACCTGCTCGTCGCGTCGTTCACGCGGATCTGGCGCATCCGCGCCAGCGACGGCACGACGGCCTGGACCGCGACGCGCCAGGCGTCGGTCAGCGGCAACTGCGGCGCCGCGCGCTTCGGCAACGCGCTCTACGTCGCCGACGCGGCGGCCGGCGGCAACGTGCTGAAGCGCTACGACGTCGCGACCGGCGCCTTCCAGTACGCGAGCCCCGTGATGCCGGGCTTCCTGAGCCAGCACACGCCGATGGTCGGGCCCGACGGCACCGTCTACTACAACCGCGCCCAGAACAATCCGGCGGTCGACTTCTTCTACGCGTTCACCGACACCGGCAGCGCCTTCGTGCAGCGGTGGTCGCGCGCGTCGCTGCCCGGTGCCGGCGCCGAGTACGGCTGCGGCCCGGACGGCAGCGTCTACATGGTGCAGCCCGGCGAGATCCTGAGCCGCCTCGACCCGACGAACGGCGCGGTGCTGAGCACCTACCCGACAGCACTCGGCTACACGACGACGCGCTTCGCGATCGACGCCGACGGCCGCGTGTTCTGCTCGAACGGCGGCTTCGCGACCGGCCGGCTGTTCGCGTTCGAGCCCGACCTGACGCTGCGCTGGTCGGTGCCGGTGCCGAACGTCAACATCGGCGGCCCGTGCCTCGCCGCCGACGGCACGCTCGTCGTCGCCGGCGTCGGCGGCGACCTGCGCGCGTACCGCACCGCGAGTCCCTGGCTGCCGGTGCCCGGCGGCATCCCGGGCGGGAATGGCGAGCCGGTGCTGAGCGGCACGGGCTCGCTGACGGTCGGCAACCCGGTGACGGTGGCGGCCGTCAACGCGCTGCCGAACGGCGTCGGGCTGCTCGTGCTCGGCGCGTCGGCGATCAACGTGCCGGTGTTCGGCGGCACGCTGGTACCGAGCCTCGACGTGACGTTGGTCGCCCTGCTCGACCCGAGCGGGGCGTGGTCGTTGACGTTCCCGTGGCCCGCCGGGCAACCGGCCGGCACGAACTACTGGTGGCAGCTCGCGGTGATCGACCCCGCGGCACCGTTCGGCATCGCCGCGAGCGACGGCCTGCGCAGCACCGCACAACAGTGACACGCGCAGCAGGGACACGGGCCGCTGGGACACGGGCCGCCGGTAGGGGGGCGCGGCGCTGTCCCGCCTGCAGCGCGGCTGGCTGCACGAGCACGCGTCCGCCTTGCCGTTGCTGCCGCGCGGGTTCGCCCCGTGGCGCTCTTTCAGCGCAAGTGCGCCATTGCGGGACATTGTCGGCCTGCGGAGTCTGCGACTGGCTGCTTGGGATACCTTCTTGCATGCACTGGTACCGGAAGGAGGCCTCGAGCACCATGGCTCGATGCACAGCGCTGTCGGTGCTCCTGCTTGGAGCATCCGAGAGCGACGGGCATGCACGGTTGGCCCCCGATCACCCGACCGTCAGCGTCGCGGCGAGCACGACGGCGGGCGTCGCCCCGGTCGTCGCGAACGCGTTCGGGCACGGCGAGCATCCGGTGGCGTGCGGCCGCGCGGCGTTCGACATGGACGTGCCGGGACTCGCAGTGCCGGGTTTCGGGTTCGACGAACCGGGCGCCGGCACGCTGGCGAAGGACCTCGTCGGTCCGTTGCCGAGGGACGTTGCGAACGCCGACTCGGACTTCGAGTGGTCGAGTGACGAGGCTTCGCCGGCGCTCCATGCCTGGTTCGAGCACGCGACGACTTCACGAGGCTTCGCTGCGGGCCACTTCGATGGCAACCTGGACGTGAGCGAGGTGCACGGCCTGGCTTCGGAGACCGGGCTCGCGACGCCCGTGCCGATCGGGTGCGTGCAGAGCGCGATCGACCTCGGGGTCTTCAGCATTCCCGAGGAGGTTGGCGGCACCGAAGTGGAGATCGATGACGTGCAGGTGCGGCTCCTCGACGTCGAGACCGTGCTGACGGTGCGTGCGACCACCGTGCTCGATCTGTTCGTGGGCTACAACGTGCTCGAGCTCACGGCAGACGGCCCCATCGACGACGTCAAGCTCGACGCGGACGTCGCGATCCGAGGCCTCGTCATCGGCGGCGGTCTTCGCTTCTAGCAAGGCCCGGTTGGCCGTCGGCGGCCGCCCGGTGCGTCATTTGCGCGCGGGCACCGGCTCGATCTGCGGGAGCAGGCTGAGCCCGCTCTGCTCGACCGCGGTGCGGAACGTCGCGAGCGGCCCCGTCGCGAACGCGTCGACCGCGGCCGTGATCTCGGGTGCCTTCCTGGCCGCGCGGGCCATGCCCTGCAGCTCGGTCGCGTTCGGCGCGTCGTCGGTGCTCGTGATGCGCATCTCGGCGTTGACCTGCGCGAACAGCGTGTCGTCGTTGCGCACGATGCCCTGTGCCTTCTTGCCCCAGAGCTTCTCTTCGACCTCGGTGAACGCCTTGTTCACCGCGACCACTGCGTCGCGCAGCGCCTTGTGCGGGTCGGTCTCGCCGTCCCTGGCCTTCGGCTCGATCGCGAGCCGCTTCTCGACGACCTCGATGTCGCGCTTGCCGCGCGCGAGGCGCTGCGTCGCGCGGCGCAAGTCGGCCTGCAGCTGCTCACGCTGCGCGCGCAGCGCGTCCTTCGCCTGGCGGTCGAGCATCGGGATCTCGACGCGCGGGTCGGGCTGCACCGTGACCTTCACGCTCTGGGTCTGGTCCTGGAACTGCACGTCGAGCGTGTACTCGCCAGGCAGCACCTCGCGGCCTGGCGGCGGCAGCTCGGGCTCCTGCTGCAGCTCGCGCGCAGGTCCCGGCGTGCCGTCGCGTTCGAGCCGCCACACGATGCGATTCAGGCCGAGGTGCACCTCGCTGCGGAACCGGCGGATCTCCGCGTTGCCCGCGTCGCGGACGACGATCG
>DASVAL010000004.1:0-96039 GCA_036376355.1 Planctomycetota bacterium | reverse complement strand
CGCCGCAGGTCGGTCGCCAGCTCCGATGCGTTCTGGTAGCGCTGCGTGCGGTCCTTCGCGAGCGCCTTCATCGTGATCCAATCGAGGTCGCCGCGCAGGCAGCGCCGAAGCGCGCGCTTGTCGATCGGCATCGAAGGCACGGCTTCGTCGTTCGATGCGACGCGACTGCTCGGCGTCGGTGGGTCGTCCTGGTGAATGATGCGCAGGACCTCGTCGATGCGGTCGACGTTGCGCAGTCCACCGAGCCTGAAGGGCCTTGCTCCCGTCAGCAACTCGTAGAGCACGGCCCCGAGCGAGTAGATGTCCGTGCGCGTGTCGATGTCCAGGTTGTTCACTCCGGCCTGTTCCGGGCTCATGTAATCCGGGGTTCCGACCACGGCGCCGGGCCGAGTGCAGTCGTTCAGCTTGTGGATCACGTCGTCGGCAGCTCGGGCCAGGCCGAAGTCGATGATCTTCGGCAACGGCGCGCCATCCTGGACCGCAACGAGCACGTTGGATGGCTTGATGTCGCGATGGATCACGCCCTTGTGGTGCGCGTGTTGCACGCCTGCGCAGATCGGCAGGAAGAGTTCGATGCGCTCGCGTACGCCGAGACACTGCTTGTTGCAGTACTCGGTGACTGGCACACCGATGACGTACTCCATGACGAAGTACGGCCTGCCCTCGTCGCTCGTGCCGGCGAAGAACACCTTCGCGATGTTCTCGTGTTCCATCACGGCAAGAGCCCGGCGCTCCATCTCGAATCGCCTGATCATGCTCTCGCCGTCGTTCCCGCCCTTGACGAGTTTCAGGGCGACACGACGCTGGACCGCTCCCCGCTCCTCCGCGAGGTAGACGACGCCCATGCCGCCTTCCCCGAGCACTTCGAGGATGCGGTACTTGCCGACCCATCTCGGCTCTCCATTCGTGAAGCCGTCCGGATTCGGACTGATTGGCGGCACTTCGACCATGGCACTCCTTTCCCTGGTGCGCCGGATCATAGCCAGCCGCAGTGAGGGCAGCCATTACGCCCTTGTCCGGCGACACGGTATCGGGAGGCAGTTGCCATGGAGGGTCTCTGCAGTAGCTCCAATGCCGTTACCGTCGAGCCGTACCGCATGAAACCAAACTGGCCACCGATCTCGAGCGCCGACCGAGGCAATGTCTGGCACGGCGAGACTATGCAAAGGGGGACATGCCGGCGGTCGGCGACCAGGGTGAGCTTCTTGCTGCTCACGCGGGAGGGACGCGCGGCGAACGGCTTCGCTTGACCGGCTGCTCGGCCGTGGGTCTGCTGCGACGGTGCAGGCAGTGACGTTTGCGATTCCATGCCGCGACGCGGGGCCGTTCTTGCGTCCCCTGCTGCAGTCGCTGCTCGGCCAGACGCACCAGGAATTCCGCTTGGTGCTCGTCGACGACGGATCGCGCGACGGTTCGGCCGCGGTCGCGCGCGAGGTCGCCGGGGCGCGGATCGAGATCGTTCGCAACGAGTCGCCGAGCGGCATCGGCGCAAACTGGAACCGCTGCGTCGAGCTCGTCGAGACGCCGTTCTTCTGCCTCGCGCACCAGGACGACGTCTACGAGCCGCGTTACCTCGAACGTCTGCTCGCGGCGCTGCAGGCGCGGCCCGATGCAGGCATCGCGCATTGCCGAGCTGCCGCGATGGACGCGGCCGGCAGCGCCTTTCAGTCGATGGCGGAACGCTTCAAGGAGCACTTCTGGAAGCGCGATCCGGGGCAGGACCGCGGCGCACACTACGCGCGGCTCTGGAGCGGCAACTTCCTGTGCTGCCCGACCGTGCTCTACCGCACCGAGGCAGTGCGCCAGGCGGGCCCGTTCCGGACCGATCTGCGCTTCGCGCTCGACTGGGAGTACTGGTTCCGGCTCTTGAAGAGCGGCTACGGCATCGCCGACGTGCCAGAGCTGCTCGTGCAATACCGCCGCCATGCGGCGGCCGCGAGCATCGGAGCTGCGGCCGATCACTCGCGCTTCCGCGAGGAGATGCTCGTGCTCGACGAAGCGCGCGCTGCCGGCGTCGCCGCTGGACTGCTGCCCGCGACCTCGCTCGCGAGCCCCGCGCTGCGCAACAACCTGCTGCACGAAGCCTTCACGGACCTGCAGGCCGGCCGCCGCGATGCCGTCGTGCGCAAGCTCGACTTCGTGCGGCAGCAGGCACCAGCGCTGTGGCGCGACCCGTACGTGCGCGTGTTCCGCAGTCTGTGGCAGCTCGGTGCGCCTGGGCGGCTCGTGCTCGGGCTCGGCCGCCGCATCGCGGTGCGTTACGGCTTCGGGGGCGTGTCGTGACGAACGCGCCGGTCGCGGTCGTCGTGCTCAACTGGAACGGGCTCGAGCTCACGCGCGCCTGCGTCGAGTCGCTGCTCGAGCAGTCGTGGCCGCCGGCCGAGATCCACGTCGTCGACAACGGCTCGGCGAACGCCGAGGCCGCGGCGCTGCGTGCGCAGTTCGGCGCGCGCATCCGGCTGCACGAGCTGCCGCAGAACGCCGGCTTCACGGGCGGCTGCAACGCGGCGATGGAGGTCGTGCTGGCCGAAGGCCGCTGTGAGTTCGTGGCATTGCTGAACAACGACGCCGTCGCCGACGCGAACTGGGTCCAGGAGCTCGTGCGCGAGATGCGCAGCGACGAACGGATCGGCATCGTCGCGAGCCGCATGCGGCTCTTCGACCAGCCCGACCTGCTCGACAACGCGGGCGTGTGGCTGCTAGGCAACGGCGACGTCGCGCCGCGCGGCCGGCACCAGCGCGCGAGCGAGTGGGAGCGCGCCGACGATCTGCTCGCGGCGTGCGGCGGCGCCGTGCTGCTACGCTGCGACATGTTGCGGCGCATCGGGCTGTTCCGTTTGGACTTCTTCGCGAACTTCGAGGACGCCGACCTGTCGCTGCGCGCGTTCGTCGTCGGGTGGCGGCTCCGCTACGCGCCGCGCGCCGAGGTGCGGCACCGGCTCAACGCGACGATCGGCCGCGTGCGCGACCACGCGTTCAACGTGCGCTCGGTGCGCAACGCGACGTGGGTGTACTTCGTGAACCTGCCGCTGCCCGTGCTGCTGCTGAACCTGCCGGGCTGGTTGCTGTCGAACGTCGCGATCGTGCTGCTGATGCCGCTCTGCGGACTGCCGGGCGTCGCCTGGGCGTTCGTGCGCGGGCGGTGCCGCGCGCTGCTCGAGCTGCCCGCGATCCTGCGCGAGCGGCGGCGCCTGCGACCGCTGCGGCGCGTGTCGTGGTGGCGGATGTGGCGCGCGCAGCGCAGCTTCGTCGTCGAGTACGCGCGGTTGACGCTGGCCGCGCTGCGCGGCCGCGGGAGCGGGCTCATGCAAGCGAGGCCCGAGCCGCGCAACACTGTCTAGCCGGCCAGTTTCTGCAGCAGTCGACGCGCCATGTCACGGTGACGAACCGCGGCGCTATCCTACGTCGCGGTCCTACGAGGCCGTGCTGTCCCGGGAGGGACCAGGCTCACGTCGCGGCGTCGTGTTCGGCGGGCGCGACGACAGCCAGCCGTCGCTGCAGCAGCGCAAGGGCGACACCTGGATGCTCGGGCCGGTCCATTCCGCGGCTGCGACGTCGTTCGGCGCGGGCTGCGGCGGCGCGGCTGGTCCGCTGAGCATTGCGACCGCGGATCGGCCGTGGCTCGGCACGACGGTGACGATCGCTCGACCACCTCGAAGCGCGCGTGACGACGGGCAGCACGCTGCAGCAGGCCGTGTTCCTGCCGTACGTCGCGACGGCGCTCGGCCTCGAGCTGTCGCTGCAGGGCTTCGGCCTCGACCCTTCGGCGAACCCGGCCGGCATCTCCGCGAGCAACGGCATCGCGCTGCGCCTCGGCGGGCTGTAGCCGGTCCGCTCGCGGGAACCACCGCGCGCGACTGTTGCGAAGCACGACACTGCCCGTCTCCGCGCAGCCGCCATGCCGCGAAATGCGCCGCACGGCTCAAGTGACGCGCCGAACCGACCATGATCCATGTGGCGCATCATCGATCCGCAGCGCGAGAGGAGGGCAGGACCGCAGGCAATGGACATCTTCAGCATCCTCGGTCTGCTGCTCGCCTTCGTCGGCGTCGTCGGCGGCATCCTGTACGACGGCGGCCAGTCGGGCTCGCTGGTCGGGCTCGGGGCCTTCCTGATCGTCATCGTCGGCTCGTTCGGCGCCACGATCGTCGCGACGCTGCCGTCCGACCTGCCGTTCGCGCTGCGGTCGTTCAAGCGGATCTTCGTGCCGGGCAGATACGACTTCCACGGGCTCATCGAGAAGATCCTCGAGCTCGCGAACCTCGCGCGCCGCGAGGGCCTGCTCGCGCTCGATGCCTACGCGACGAGTGGCAAGGGCGATCCGTTCCTCGTGAAGTGCCTGACGCTCGCGATCGACGGCAGCTCGGCCGAGACGATCCGCGAGACCGTCGAGGTCGACATGCACATCCAGGAAGAGGACGACCGGGCCGGCCTGAAGTTCTGGGAGACGTGGGGCGCGCTCGCGCCGACGATCGGCGTGCTCGGCGCCGTGCTCGGCCTGATGCACGTGATGACCGTGCTCGACAAGCCCGGCGAGATCGGGCCCGGCATCGCGACGGCGTTCGTCGCGACGGTCTACGGCGTCGGCTTCGCGAACCTCGTGTGCCTGCCGATGGCGTTCAAGCTGCGGCGGCACGTCGAGCACGACCAGCTGCTGAAGACGATGATCCTCGAGGGCGTCGTCGGCATCCAATCGGGGATCGCGCCGGGTGCGTTGCGCAGCAGGCTCAGGGCCTACCTCGGCAGCCACGGTGCTGGCGCCCAGCAGCAAAGTGCACAGAAGCAACCCGGATAGCGGAAACCGCCGTGGCCCTGAAGCACAGACCCGACGAGCGAGTGAACCACGAACGGTGGCTCGTCTCGTTCGCGGACATGATGACGCTCCTGTTCGCGCTGTTCGTCGTGCTCTACGCGATGGGTGTCCAGAACCTCGACAAGCTCAGGGACCTCAAGAAGTCGATCGAGTTCGCGTTCCACATCTCCGGTGAGGGCAAGACGAAGCAACAAGGCATCTTCAGCCGGCAGAGCGGTGCCGGGGACCTCGATGCGTCGGTGCCGCTGATCACCGCGCAAGACGGCGAGATGCGCGAGTTCCTGCAGCAGGCGCTGCGCGACTACGAGGAGATCGCGGGGCGATCGCTCGAGATCGTGCAGACCGACGACTCGGTTTCGCTGACCGCGCCGCTGTCGGACTTCTTCGCGGCGGGCTTGCCGTCGCCGGTCAAGCGCGAGGTGCAGGCTTGGCTCGAACGCGTGTTCGATGCCTCGCTGACGTTCACGTCGACGATCCGGATCCGGCTCGAGGTGCCCGACGTGCTGATCGGCAAGGACGAAACCGGCAGGGCGCTGACGTCGATCGACCTCTGCTCGAAGCGCGTCATGGCGCTGCGGCTGCTGGCACTCGAGAACCCGAGGGTGCTCGCGCACACGGTCAACATCGAGCTCGTGTCGCAGCTGTCGAAGCCCGGAGAGCCCGTCGGCAACTGGGAAGAGAAGGCGCTCGTGATCATCGCCTTCAGCAACGCGCGGCCCGAGAACCGGTAGCCGACTCTCGCAACCGGGGCCAGGGCCGCCGGGCCACGGCGCTCACGGCGCGGTCGTCAGCATGCGCGCGAGGATCGTCTTCTGGATCAGCGACGTGCCCTCGTAGATGCGCAGCGCCTGGATGTCGCGCCACAGGCGTTCGACCGGGAACGCCGAGCTGTAGCCGCGCGCGCCGTGCAGCATGACGGCTTCTTCGGCGGCCTTCGCGGCGGCTTCGGTCGCGTAGAGCTTGGCCATCGCGACGTCGGCGTGCGTCTCGGTGCCGGCGGCGCGGCGTTGCGCACAGCGGTGCACGAGGCCGCGACTCGCGTGCAGCGTCGTGAGCATGTCCGCGAGCCGTTCCTGCACCATCTGGAAGCTCGCGAGCGGTTGGCCGAACTGCTGCCGGGTGGTCGTGAACGCGACCGACGCGGCGAGTGCCGCGCGGTGGATGCCGACCGCGCCCGACGCGACGGACAGGCGGCCCGCGGCGAGTCCGCTCATCGCGACGCCGAAGCCCTTGCCGATCGGGCCGAGCACCTCGTCGCCAGCGATCGCGAAGCGGTCGAAGGTCAGCACGGCGTGGTCGCTGCCGCGGTGCCCGAGCTCGACGCCGGGCATCGGCTGGCGGTCGAGTCCCGCGCGCTTCGTGTCGACGAGGAAGGCCGTGATGCCGTTGCGGCCGAGCGCGGGGTCGATGGTCGCGAACAGGATCATGACGTCGGCGATGCCGCCGTTCGTGATCCAGCACTTCTGTCCCGTCGCGCGGTAGCCGCCGTCGCCCTGGCGTTGCGCCGTCGTGCGCAGCGAGGCGATGTCGCTGCCGGCTTCGGGCTCGGTCAGCGCGAAGCAGCCGATCGCCCTGCCCGAGACGAGTGCCGGCAGCCAGCGCTCGAGCTGCGGTTTCGTGCCGTACTTCGCGAGGCACTGTGCTGTGAGGCCCGTCTGCACGGCGCAGAAGCCGCGCGCGTTGCCGCAGTGGGCGCCGAGCTCCTCGTGCGCGAGTGCGAGCTGCAGCGGCGTCCACGCGCTGCCGCCGTGTTCGCGCGGCAGCGGGCCGCCGAGGATGCCCGCGGCGGCGAGATCGGTCACCATCTCGCGGCGGAACTGGCGCGCTTCGTCGATCGCGCGCGCGTGCGGCAGCAGCTTCTGCCCGGCGAACGCGCGGATCGACGACACGAAGTCGCGGTGCGATGCGTCGAGCTCGCCGTCGGGCAGCCAGAGTGCTGAGTTGATCGGACCGGTCCCGCTCATCGACCGAGGAAGCGCGGCTCGCGCTTCTCCATCCAGGCGTTGTAGAACTCGCGGTGGTCGTGCCCGCGCAGCAGCAGCGCCTGGGCCTGCGCCTCCTGTTCGATCGCGGCGTCGAGGTCCATGGCCCACTCGTTCCAGACCATCTTCTTGGTCATGCCGAGCGCGAGGCCGGGTCCCGCGGCGAGCCGGCGCGCGAGCACGAGCGCTTCGGGCAGCAACTGGTCGTCGGCGACGACGCGGTTCGCGAGGCCGATGCGCAGGCACTCGTCGGCCGACACGCGGTCGCCGAGCATCAGCAGCTCGAGCGCGCGGCCCGTGCCGACGATCTTCGGCAGCAACCACGCGGCACCCATGTCGGCACCCGTGAGCCCGACCTTCGTGAACAGGAACGCGAACCTGGCGTTCTGCGACAGCACGCGGATGTCGCTGGCCAGCGCGAGCACGGCGCCGGCGCCGGCAGCGATGCCGTTCACGGCCGCGACGATCGGCTTGCTGAGGCGCAGCATGTTGCGCACGACGGCGCCGGTCATGCGCGTGAACGCGAGCGTCGCGTCGAGCTCGCTCTCGAGCAGCGGACCGATGATCTCCTCGACGCTGCCGCCGCTGCAGAAGCCGCGCCCGTGGCCGGTCATCACGACGGCCTTGACCGACTCGTCGTCGTCGAGGTTGCGGAAGAGGCGCTCGAGCTGGCCGTAGATCGCGAAGGTCAGCGAGTTCAGCGTCTCGGGGCGGTCGAAGGTCAGGACCGCGATGCCGTCGCTGCCGCGTTCGAACCGGAAGTCGTATTGGCTCATGGGGTGGGTGGGGAGGCCGCGTCGGGCGAGCGGGTGGGGGCGGGGAGCGATCGTAGTCGCAGGCGGGCCTGCGACCGCACAGCAGACAGCACAACTGGTCGGCGCGGTCGCGGCAACTTCTGCACTTGGCCAGCGGCGTGACGCCCGCGTACCATGGGCTCCATCCGACCGGCCGGACGCGGGCGAAGCAGAACTCCATGGAGCTGCCATTCGCATAGCCGTCCTGGCGCGGCAGGAGTGCGATACTCTGGGACTCTCGCATGCCATCGCCGTCCGACTCCCGGCCGCCGCACATCGACCCGACACGCTGGGGTGAGCTGGTCGACAGCCTCGACGTCGCGACGGTCTTCGTCGTGCTGTCGGGCTGGCTCGGCACCGAGGCGCGCAGCCACCTGTCGGTCGAGGACGTCTGGCAGGAGACGCTCTGGATGGCCTGGCGCGATCGGAACCAGCACGAGTGGGTCAACCTGACGCGCTATCGCCAATGGCTGCTCGGCATCGCGAAGAACCGGATCCAGGACATGCTGCGCGGCCTGCGGCGCAAGAAGCGCGGCGGCACGAAGCACACCGCGAAGTTCTCCGAGATCGGCGGGTCCGACACGGTCGGAAGCATGCTGCCGCCGCGATCGACGACGCCGAGCTGGACCGCCTCGCATCTCGAGCGCGCGCGCGTGTTCGAGCGGGCGCTCGCGAGCCTCGAGCTGCCGCTGCGCGAAGTCGTGCGGCTGCGCCTGTTCGAGGAGCTCGGCATGGAGGAGACGGCGACGTGTCTCGGCATTCCGCTCTCGACGGCCAAACACCGGCTGGTGCGCGGCGTCCAGGCCTATCGCGCGAGGCTCGAGCAGCTGCTCGGTGAAGGCCCCGCGACCGCGATGGAGGCGAAGTGACCGCCGCCGAGGAAGACCCGCACTTCGCGGACCTCCTCGACGAGCTGCTCGCGCAGTTGTTGAACGGAGCGGAGCCGGACCTCGCCGCCGCGGCAGAGCGCCATCCGCACGCCGCGCACCGGATCTCCGAAGCCATGGCTCTGGCCGGCAGCGTGGCAGGAAGGCGCGTCGTGTCGCGCCCGTCGCTCGGCGGCTACGAGGTCGTGCGCGAGCTCGGGCGCGGCGGCATGGGCACCGTGTACCTCGCGCGCCAGGAGGCGCTCGACCGCGTCGTGGCGCTGAAGGTGCTGCCGCACTCGTTCGGCCTCTCGGCCGCGAGCCGGCAGCGGTTCCTCGAGGAGGCGCGGGCCCTCGCGCGGGTCAAGCACGAGAACATCGTCGACATCCACCGCATCGTCGACGACGGCGAGCTGCTCGCGTTCGAGATGGAGTTCATCGACGGGCCGAGCCTGCAGGGCCTGCTCGAAGCGCTGCGCGCGCACCGCGCCCGGACCGGCACGCCGGCGGGGCTCGCCGAGGTCGGCGAGGTGATCGGGCTGCCGCCGGCGCAGCTCGGCGCGCGGAACCTGACGCAGTTCTTCGTGCGGCTCCTGCTGAAGGTCGCGCGCGCGCTGGCCACCGTGCACGCGGCCGGCTTCGTGCATCGCGACGTCAAGCCGGCGAACGTGCTGCTGCGGCGCAACGGCGAGCCGGTCCTCGTCGACTTCGGCCTCGTGCGGATGCACAGCCTCGAGATGACGCACGCCGGCAACTTCGCGGGCACGCCCGTCTACGCGTCGCCCGAACAGCTGCGCGGCGAGACGACGGTCGGTCCGGCGACCGACGTCTACAGCCTGGCGGTCACGCTCTACGAGTGCCTGACGCTCGTGACGCCGTTCGCGGGCCGCACGACGACCGAGCTGCTGTACCGCATCGAGTCGGGCAGCTTCCCCCCGTTGCGCCGTCTGGCCTCCGGCGCGCCCCGCGACCTCGAGACGATCGTCGCGCACGCGATGGAGGTCGACCCGCTGCGCCGCTACCACGACGCGGGCGCGTTCGCCGACGACCTGCAGCGCCTGTTGGAGCTGCTGCCGATCGCGGCGCGTCCGGCCGGCATGCTGCGCCGCGCCGGCAAGTTCCTGCGCCGCAACAAGAGGCCGCTGCTCGCCGGGTGCGCGGGCGCGATCCTCGTCGCGGCGGCGGTGTTCCCGATCCTGCACAGCGTGCAGGCGGCGACCCGCGCGAGGGAGATGGGGCGCGAGCACATCCGCTCCGCGAGGCAGCGCTTGATCTCGATCGACTCGCGGCGACTCGACTGGCACCACGCCGTGTGGGGCAGCGCCGGGCAGCCGCGGCTGGACAGCACATCGGAGCGGGTCCCGCCGCTGCGCGAGATCCTGGCCGAGTACGACCATGGCCTGGACCTCTACCCCGAGGACGCGGCCGCGCGCTGCGAACGCGATGTCGTCCGGCTCGCGATCTGGCTGCAGCAGGTCACGGTGACGCAACAGGGCGACGCGAACAGCGCGGTCGCGGGAACGGAGTTCGCCGGCATCACGGCGCGACTCGGCCCGCTCACCGTGCAGTCGGCGAGGAACCTGGCGACCGGGATGACACTCGAGAAGGCAACGAGTGGAACCCGACTGACGAGAGGCGAGGGTCGCGTCGAGGTCCGGTCCGCGGACATTGCCGGCACGAGCGACGCGGACCGCATGAGCCTCGGCCTGCTCGCGTTCCTGTTCGGCGACTTCCGCCTCTGTGAGCAGGCGTGGGGAACGGTGCGGCCCGACGTCGCCGACCAGCCGCTCGTCGACGCCGGCCTCGGCCGCCTGCTGCTCGCCGACGGCATGCCCGAGGTCGCCCAAGTGCGCCTGCTGCAGGCCCAACGCCATTTCCCGGCCTCGGCGACTCTCGCGCTGGAGCTCGCCGACGCGTCGCTGCGGCTCGGCGATCTGGCCATGGCGCACCGGTGGCTCGATCGGTTGCCACAGGCTCCCGACGTCGAGCTGCCGCGGCGGCGTCTCGAGCTGGATCTGCGCGCAGCCGTCGATGGTGGTGCCGGGCTCGCGGCCGAGTACGAAGCGCTCGCGGCGGCCGATCCACGCGACCCGACTGCGCGGCATCGCCTCGCCCAGCTCGCGATGCGGCGCGGGGACCTGGCCGACGCGGCGCGCCGGCTCGACGAGCTGTTGGACCTCTGGCCCGAGGCAGCGCGGTTCCGCCTCGACCGGGCGAGAGTCGCGCTGCAACGCCGCGACCTCGCGTCGTATGCGCGCCAGGCCCTTGCGGTGCCCTACCAGGAGTTCGGCCGCAACCGCTCGCGTGGCACGATGTCAGACCTGCTCGAGATCCTGCGCATCGGCGGGCTCGAGAGCATGTACCGCGAGGGCCTCGCGGCGACGGGCCTCGAACACACGGGCCGCACGTTCCTGGGCGGCGAGATGCCGATCCAGGGCTTCGTCCCTGTGCGAGTCGCGAACAACTTCGAGGCCCTGCTGCGGTACGTGCACATGGTCCGCCGCGAGGCGGCGGCAGCGGCGGCTTCGCATCTGCTCGCAGGCGTTTCGGCGCACGTGTTCGTCACGCTGCCGATCGGCCTCGCGAGATTGCCGCTCTACCTCTCGCTGCCTGCCTGGCCCGCGCACATCGGGTTCAGGCTCGTGCCCGAGGCGGTCGGGTGGAGCTATCCGTACTGCCTGCCACTGGTGCGCACCTGGCGCACGTACCTGGGCGGCACGAGCGCGGTGCCCATGGCAGCGGTCGAGGTCCCCGCGGACGTGCCCGGGATCCTCGACCTCGGCAACACGATCGTGCGCGCCGACGACCTCTCGGGCGACGGCGTGGACGACGTGCTGGTCGCCTGCACGTCGCGCAAGCCCAAGGAAGCGCGTGGACGGTTGCTGCTGCTCGACGGCCGAACCGCCGCGGTGCTGGGCAGCGTGACCGGAGAATCGGACCAGCACATGTTCGCCCGCGGGCTCGCCGTGGTCGGCGACGTCGATGGCGATGGCTGCCGGGATTGGCTCGTCGGCGCTCCGTGCGCCGGTGAGATGGCCGCCGCTGAGACGGCCGCTGCCGAGACGGCACGCCATGGCTACGCCGAATTGTGGTCGGGCAAGACCCGGCGCATGTTGGAACGGCTCGAAGGGGAAGAGCCTGGCTTCGGCGTCAGCGTCGCGGAGCTCGGCGACTGCGACGGGGACGGCGTTCCGGAGTTCGCGGTCGCGACCGCACCGTTCCTGCTCAACAGCGCTGCGCAGGGCAGCGTGCAGATCTTCTCGGGGCGCACCCGCGCGGTCCTGCACACGCTGCGCAACGACGTGCCCGGTGTCTGGTTCGGCGCCTGCATCGCCAACGCGGGCGACGCCGATGGCGATGCGATTCCCGATCTGCTGGTCGGCGGCAACTTCGGCCTGGCGCCCGGCCTCGTCCGCCTCCACTCGGGACGGACCGGCGGATTGTTGCAGTCGTGGAGCGACTCGGCGGCAACCAGCGGTTTCGGCAAGCTCGTGCGCGGCGTCGACGACTTCGACGGCGACGGCCGTTCGGACGTGGTCATCAGCGCCGTGCGTCAAGGACAGCAGGCGGGCCTCGATCAGGTGTCGATCTACTCGGGCAGCAGCGGGAAGCAGCTCGCGGCGATGTCGGGCGATCACCCCGGCGCGGGTTTCGGCACGTCGGTGACACCCTATGCCTGCCACGATGGTCGGTGGTTGCTCGCCATCGGCTCGCCCAACGCCGGGGGACTCGGCGTCGGCATCGTCGAGTTCCTCACCCGCTCCGGCCAGCGCGTTTCGAGCCTGCCCGGTCCCGCAGGCCCTGGGGCGTTCGGCGGCACGGTCGCTGCGCTTCCCGATGACGATGGTGATGGCTGGCCCGAACTGCTGGTTGCGGCGCCGCGCGGCACGGGCACGCGCAGGGTCTTCCACGTGTCCTCGACCGGGTTGCAACTCGCCGCAATGCGCCGCTGATCGGTTCCTCGTCGGGCTTTTCGCGATGCGGGCGTGATGGGGTCTGGGCGCTCGCGGACGGATGCCCCGGCGAGCCACTTTCTTTTCCGGGTCTGGGTTGGCCGGTCCGGCGAAAAAGACTCCTCATCGTTCCCTACCTACCCACTCCTCATGAACCAGAAACTCCTCGGCACCACTGCACTCCTCCTCGCTGCCGCCACGGCCTCGGCCCAGTGGCACCAGGTCACTCCGACCGCATCGCCCACTGCACGCGGTGGCGCCGGCGCGGCCTTCGATCCGATGTCGGGCAACCTGATCATGTTCGGCGGCGATACGGGCGCCTTCCCGAGCCCGGCCAGCAACCAGACCTGGAGCTACAACGGCACGACCTGGTCGCAGCTGACTCCGGCGACGTCGCCGACGGGCAAGGTCGGGATGCAGCTCGTGCACGACCAGAACCGCGGCGTGTTCGTGATGTTCGGCAGCGTGAACACGAGCGCGTTCGGCGGCGCCTCGGTCAACCAGCACTGGGAGTTCGACGGCGCGACGTGGACGCAGATCTTCCCGACGACGACGCCCGGCGGCCTCGGCAACTATGGCGCGTGCTTCGATCTCGTGCGCAACAAGGTCGTGCTCTACGGCGGGACCGCGAACAGCATGTTCCCGATCGCCGAGAGCAACACCTGGGAGTACGACGGCACCAACTGGGCCCAGGTCACGACGGCCGGCAGCCCCGGCCCGCTCGAGCGCCCCGCGATGTGCTTCCACGCCGGGATCGCCCGCACCGTGATGTTCGGCGGCATCGATCCGCAGATCGGCGGTGTCGACACGACCTGGCTCTACGACGGCACGAACTGGATCGCGGCCCCCGTCTCCGGCCCGAAGCCGTCCGCGCGCACGGGCGCGAGGATGGTCTACGACATCCACCGCAACGTCTGCGTGTTGACCGGCGGCGCCGACCCGATGACCGGCAATCCGATCGTCGACAGCTGGGAGTTCGACGGTGCCAGCTGGAAGCAGGTCCAGAGCGTGACGACCGGCCGCCGCGACGCGATGCTGGTCTACATGCCGAACCGCCAGCGCGTCGTGCAGTTCGGCGGCATCGCGGGGTTCTCGTACCTCGGTGACACCTGGGAGTACGCGAGGCCGCGCGTGATCGGCAGCGGCTGCATCGGTTCGAACGGCGTGCCGGCGCTCGACGCCGCGATCGCGCCGCGCCTCGGCCAGAACTACGTGCAGGACCTGACGAACCTGAACCCCGCGGTCAGCCTCGGCCTGATCGTGTTGAGCCTCCAGGAGATCCCGCCGGTGGCGCTCGACTTCCTCGGCATGACGGGCTGCTTCGCCTACGTGGCGCCCGACGTGATGGTGACGCTGACGGGCATCGGCAGCACCGCGAGCTACTCGCTGGCGATCCCGCTGGCGCCGAGCCTGATCGGCACGCAGCTGGTCAGCCAGGGCATCTCGGTCGACCCGACCGGCAACCCGGCGTGGCTCGTCGCCTCGAACGGGCTCGGTGGAATGATCGGCCAATGAGCCACTGGTGACTCCGATGCACAACGTGAACTCGTTCGTCCTCGCGGCTGCACTCGCCACGATCACCACGGCGCTGCTGCCGGCGCAATGGGGCCCGCTCGTGACGAACGGCGCCCCGGCGCCGCGCACGCGCGCGCTGATGTCGTTCGACCTCACGAGCAACCGGACGCTGCTGTTCGGCGGCAACTGGACGAACGAGTTCTGGTCGCTCTCGAACGGTGTATGGACGCAGCTGACGCCCGCGGTCCTGCCGTCGGCGCGGGCGCGCGCGAACCTCGCGACGAACCCGCTGACGGGCGAGTTCCTGCTCTACGGCGGTGACGACGGCAGCTCGCAGTTCGCGAACGACGAGACCTGGCTGTGGAACGGAACGAGCTGGCAGCAGCAGTCGCCGGCGACGACGCCGGGCGGCTTCGCGCGCCATGCGATGGCCTACGATCTGGTGCGGAACGTCCACGTGCTGTTCGGCGGCCGCCGCAACAGCTGGGTCCCGAGCCAGGCCTACGACGAGACGTGGGAGTTCGCCGCAGGCAACTGGACGCACGTGATCACCACTCACTCGCCGCCGGCGCTCACGGACGCGGCGATGGCCTTCCACCCGGGCCTGCAGCAGACGCTGTTGTTCGGCGGCATGCGCACGTCGCAGTCCGCGAGCGACGAGACGTGGGTCTACGACGGCACCTCGTGGACGCAGATCAACACGACCGGCGTGCGGCCTCCGGCCCGCGTCGGCGCCTGCTTCGTGCCGAGCCTGACGCGCGGCGTCTGTGTGCTGTTCGGCGGGCGCGACCCGTTGACGATGGAGATCCTCAACGACACCTGGGAGCACGATGGCACGAACTGGATCCACGTGAACAACGTCTACGGCGGCATCTATCCGCCGCGGGCCGAGGTCGGCGTGGCGCACGACTTCGTGCGGGATCGCCTCGTCGCGTTCGGCGGCGTCACCGCGAACAACGAGGTGCGCGACGACACGTGGGAGTACGGCGCGCAGTTCCAGCCGTTCGGCATGGGCTGCGCCGGCAGCGCGGGGGTTCCTGCGCTGGTCGGCGGACTGCCTGCGAAGCCCGGTGCGACCTGCACCGCGGACATCACGAACCTGCCGCTCGGCAGCCCGTTCGCGCTGATGGCGCTGGGTCTGAGCCGCACGCAGTGGGCGGGCGGCAGCCTGCCGGTGCTGCTCACGCCGCTCGGCATGCCGAACTGCCGCTCCTACACGAGCCTCGACCAGCTCCTCGTCGTGCCTGCATCCGGGGGCACGGCGACCTGGACCTGGGACGTGCCGGCGCTGCCCGGTCTCGTCGGGCAGGCGCTCTACGTGCAGGGTGTGTCGTGGGATCCCGGCGTGAACGCGCTCGGCCTGACGATGTCGAACGCCGCGACGCTCGTGATCGGTTGGTGAGCGGGCCGCCCGCGCGTCAGTCGACGAAGGCCGGCGGCTCGCGATCGAGGTCGTAGACGCAGCCGCGAGGCTGGTCGCGCAGCAGCTGGGCCACCGCCGCGGCGACTTCGGCCGTGCTGTGCATGCGACCGATGCGATTCTGCGCGGCCATGCGCGCGAACGCCTCCGCGGCGGTCGTCTTGCCGCGGGCGGCCACGGCGGCCGCTGCGCCGCGCGTGATGTCGGAGTCGACGAAGCCCGGACAGACCGCGTAGACGCGGATGCCGGCCGAGGACAGCTCGGCGTGCAGCGCGCGCGCGAGACCGACCATGCCGTGTTTGGCCGCCGTGTACGCCGACGTGAACGGATAGCCGCGCAGGCCGGCCGTCGACGCGAGGTGCAGCAGGCAGCCCTGGCCGCTCTTCTTCATCGCCGGGACGCAGGCGCGCGCGAAGGCCAGCGGTGCGCCGACGTGCAGATCGAAGGTCTCGCGCAGCGTGTTGCTCGTCGTGTTCTCGACCTTGTCGGCCGGCGCGGTGCCCGCGTTGCTGACGACCGCGGTCGGCGGACCGAAGTGCCGTTCCGCTGCGGCGACGACGGTGGCCGCGGCACCTTCTTCGCGCAGGTCGGCGGTCACGCACTGCACGCTGGCGCCGCGCGCCTGCAGAGAGGCGGCCGTTGCGGCGAGGCGCGTGCCGTCGCGCGCGACGAGCACGAGGCGATGACCCGCCTCGGCGAGTGCCGCCGCGATCGCGGCGCCGATGCCGCGGCTCGCGCCTGTCACGATCGTCACCGGAACCGGAAGCGTTGGCGCCATGCTCGGCGGGCCATGCTCGCAGAGGCTGCCGGGGCCGCGCAACAGGGACCGGCGCCCTGTCATCGCGCATTCGACGGCGCCGCTAAGGTTGCCGTCCGGGCCTTTCCGATAGCAGGTCAGGGAAGGGAAGCAGGGGAGCCGAGTTGCGGACACCCCAGGAAGGGCCCGGCGGGAACCGGGCCCTTTCACTTTCTGCAGGCGTTCCTGCCGGCGCGGGTGCCCGGCCTTCGCTCGCTAGGAAGGGCCCGTAGCCGCGCCTCGTGAGGCGGAAGACCTTGCATGCCCGAAGTCGTCCGCTACTGTGCTCCGCCCCCCAACCCGCCCGCGCGGCTCGAGCCATGGCCAAGCCCAAGAAGAAGAAAGAGATCGTCTTCCTCGTCTGCGAGGAGACCGGTGACCGGAACTACACGATCATGAAGAAGCCGGGCACCAACAAGCTGGAGCTGTCCAAGTACAGCCCTCGCCTGCGCAAGCACACGAAGCACGTCGAGAAGAAGAAGTAGCGCAGGCGGCGCCGCGGCACCGCTTCCCTGGCTACCGCGGCAGCCGTGCCGGCGCCGACGTTTCGCCGCCCGGCAAGGCCCGCGCGAGGATCGCTTCGAGCGTTTGCCGGCTCCCGTCCGCGAGCGGCAGGCCGCGCAGCCGCTGCCCGATCCGGTCGAGCTCGTTGCAGTGGCCACCCGCCTCGAGGTTCTGCAGCGCGAGAACCACGGCGCCGAGACGCAGCGGATCCTGCGCGATCCGCGGATCGTCGAGGGCGAGCTGCATCGCGCGTTCCGCGACGTCGGCCTGACGCTTCGACGTGAGCGTGAACATGGCCTGGATGCGGACGTCGGGCGACGGGTCGTTCTCGAGCGCGAGCTGTGCCATCTCGATCGCGAGTCCCGACGTGGTCATCCCGATGCCAGTGATCAGGTCGCTGCGCCAACCGGGCTGCGTGTTGCTCGCGAGCAGTTCGCGGTAGGAGTCCGCGAGCAGCTCGGGCGCGCGGTAACCCAGCATCACGTAGGCGGCCGGGGAACGCGGGAGCACGGGAGCGAGCTCGCGCAGAACGTGCAGCGCGTCGGCCGGGGGCAGCTCGTGCGCGGCGAGGCAGGCGATCTCGCTCGCGACGGCCTGGTCGTTGCGCTCGCGCAGCCAGCTCAGCACGAGATCGCGGTAGCGCGGGTCGGCGAGCAGTTGCCGGCACGCGGCAGTGCGCTGGCTCGGATCGGCATCCGCGAGCAGCATCAGCGCGAGCCGCGACAGCTCCTCGGACGATCGTTCGCCGCTCTGCTGCAGATTGTTCCACAGCGTCAGCAGGAGGTTCGTCGCGTGCGCCCGCGAGAACTTCGCCTCGGCGGCGAGGCGCACGAGGCCGAGCACGGCAGGCTCGTGGACGAGCCGCAGCCAGGGACGATGCGAGAGCACCTGCTCCCCGGTGTCCGCGATGCGCGATCCGAGCGGCAGCAGGTCGAGCAGTGCTTGCACGAGCGGGTCGATGCGGGTCCGGTCGGCGGCGGCCACGGCGACCGCGTCACGCCGCGCGAGCTCCGTCTCGAGGACGAGCTTCAGCACGATGCAGCGCCCATGGTCGCGCGAAGGCTCGGCGCGCGACGGTTCGGCGCGCGATGGTTCGGCGCGCGAAGGCTCGGAGGGTGTGCCCGGATCCACGGGGGCGTCCTGCACGCAGGCCAGCATCGCGAGGCCGCGCTCCCCGGCGTCCGGAAAGCGCGTCATCAGTTCGCTGAAGAGCTGCCGCGCTTCCTGGTCGGCGGCCTTTGCCGCGTCGATCTCGTCCTGTTGGGCGAGCTCGGCGACGCGCATGCCGAGCGTGACGAGCTGTTCGACCGTTGCCTCGAAGCTCGCGAGGGCCGGCGGCTCCTGGTCCGGCACCGCCTGGCGCTCGTTCGGTGAGCTGCCTGCGGTCTCACGCGTCGGTTCGGCCACGACGCGCGCCGTTGGTTGGTCGAACGACGCGTCGCCGGGCGCGGCGCTGCGGCCGGCGGGATCCGGTGTGAACCACGTCGTCAGGACGACGACGGCCAGGGTCATGGTCAGGATCAGGGCGGGGAGCAGGCGAGCCCCGAGGGGGCTTCGCCTGCACGGGGTCGGCTCGTGCATGGGTTCCTCCGTTGGATCAGTGCCGCGCCGGGCTGTGTTGCCCGACGCGGCAGCCCTCTAGTTGTTCGAGGGGGGCACGGTGCTGCACGGAACGGTGATGAGGCTCTGGACCGCACCGACCACGACCGTCCGGTCGAGCGTGCACGAGGATCCGATCGGGATGAACAGGATCCAGTCGGTGTCGCAGATGAAGCTCACCATGGTGACCGGAGAGGTCCCCGTCACCTGCACCTTGGTGTCGAGCGGCGAGGGCTCCGCGACCTCGTGGGGCGGCGTGACGACGACGAACAGCGGGCAGCCCTTCGCCTGCGCGCCGATCTGCACGCCACCGACGGCGTAGCTGAACCCGCCGCAGTCCTGGGCCGGTCCGTAGCGCACGTCGAGCGGCACGTGCCTGGCCTTCTGCATCGGGCAGGAAGATGCCTGTGCCAGCACCGGCACCGCGAGGAAGCTGGCGAACGCCAGCGCAAGAATGGAACTCGAGCTCATCTTCAACTCTCCTTGGTCGGGGCGCCTTGGCGCCCGTGTCGCGGGCCGGGAAGCCGGCGTCGAAGCGCGGCCCGCTGCGCCTCGCCGCTCCGTGGCATGAGTGGCGCGAGAGTCGCAGCGGTTGCAGTGTGGGCCGAAAAAACCGTCGCGGCTGCGTCAGGGTGTGCGCTGCATCTCGCGCCAGGCCGCGGTGATGCCGGCGTCGACGCTGCTGGCCCGCCAGCCGAGCTCGTCTTCCGCTTTCCGGCTCGAGAACCAGAGGAAGCGGGGGGCCAGCCGCAGGATCTCGCTCGTCAGCGGCGGTTTGCTGCCGAAGGCGCGTTCCTTGATCGCCATCGCGCGCGCCGCGGCGCGCACGAGACTCCGGCTGAGGGTCCGGCGCGGCGGGCGAGCGCCGACGATGCGGGCCACGCGCTGCAGCAGGTCGCGGCCGGTCAGGTTCTCGCCGCCGAGGATGTAGCGCTGGCCGCTGCGGCCGCGGTGCAGCGCCGCCACGATGCCAGCGCAGACGTCCTCGACGTTCGCGACGTTGATGCCGCCCGGAGGCGCGAAGCGCAGCTCGCCGCGCATGACCGAGGTCAACAGCGAACCGTCCCCCTTGCGCCGGTCGCCGGCCCCGTACATCGACGCGGGATTCACGATCACGGCGTCGAGCCCGCGCGTGAACTCGGTCAGCACGTGCTGCTCGGCCGCGAACTTGCTGTCGCAGTAGCCGATGCGCAGCGGACCGAAGTTGTAGGGCGCCTGCTCGTTCACGACCTCGGGCGCGTTGCGGAACGCCACGGCCGAGATCGTCGACACGTGCAGGAAACGGCGCACGCCGGCGATGCGCGCGGCGGCAGCGAGCTCGGCCGTCGCCTTCGTGTTGGCCGCGAACATCGCGGACCGGTCCTCGCTGCGAAACGACACGAGCGCCGCGAGGTGCACGACGACGTCGGCGCCTTGCACACCGCGCTGCAGTGCCTGCGTGTCGGCGAGCCGGCCTTCGATCCGTTCGTGCTCGATGCCCGTCATCTGCGGCAGCTCCTGGCCCGGCCGCACGAGCACCCGCAGCCGGAACTCGGGCTGCAACAGCGGCAGCAGGTGGCGGCCGACGAAACCGGACGCACCGGTGACGAAGCAGACTCGTTGCACGCGACTAGGGTAGCTTCCCCAGGGAGCTCCACGAGCAGCGAAACCTCGCGGAACGGCGATGCTCCAAGTGACGAGGGGCCGGCGGTCAGGGTGCCACGGCCGCGGCGGCCACGGTCGAGTGTGCGCATCCGCACCGCTGCCCGCCGGGGGGTGCCATCGTCCGGTTGCCCCGCTAGTTTCTTGTTCTCGCAGTTCCCTCAGCACTTCCTTCCCGAGCCATGATCAAGCTGCTCCTCCCTCTCGCGTTGGCTGTCGCGTCTCCCGTCACGGCCCAGAACTGCTTCGATGGTGATTTCGGAACGCGCCTGGGCGGCGAGGAGTTCGACGTCATCTTCCAGATCCAGCCGATCGGCTTCCCGTTCCCGATCGGCGGGGTCAACTACAACGACATCCACGTCACGACGCACGGGTTCGCGACCTTGTCGAACAACGGCGTTCCGGCACCGCCACTCGTCACGACGCTCTTCGAACCGACGCTGGCGAACTTCTTTGGCGGTCCTCCGAAGGTCTGTGCGCTGTACGCGGACATCGTCGTGCCGGAGGGCAGCGTCTACATCAAGAGCACGCCGACCCAGTGCACGGTGACGTGGGAGAACGCCGAGTGCTACTTCGTGGACCCGCAGGTGCTCTTCACGCTGCAGATGACGCTCTATCCGAGCGGCGTGGTCCGCTTCACCTATGGCCCCGGCGTCACCAACAACTCGGCGTTCGTCGGCACGTCGGCCGTCTTCGGCATCTGTGGCATCACTCCGGGAGGTGGTGCTACGCCGATCCCCGCGGTCGATCTCTCGGCCGGCGGCGCGACCACGACGGCCACGACCTACGAGATCTGGGTGGTAGCGAACACGTTCGACATGGCCAACAACTCGCTGCTGATGACCCCGACGTTCCCCGGCTACAGCTACTCGCTCCAGGGTGCGCCGACGTCCTGCGCGGCGAAGTCGAACTACGGCGCGGGTTGCGACGGTTTGGAGCTGGGGGGTCATGGCCTGCCCACGATCGGCAACAGCTCGTTCAATCTGATCGTGTCGGGCATCCCGATCGTCTCGCCGGTCGCGCTGCTCGCCTTCGGCAACGTGGTGGTCGATCCTGGCGTCTCGCTTTCGTTCCTCGGCATGCCGGGGTGCGAGGCGTACACGAACCTGGGCATCGGCATCTTCAACAGCGGCATGGTCTCGTCGCAACGGAGCGAGTTCGCGTTGGCGATCCCGAACAACCCGGCGATCAACGGCACCGTGTTGTCGGCCCAGGCGTTGTCGCTCTCGGCGACCATCCTCCCGCTCGGATTCGCGTCGAGCAACGGGACGCGCCTCGTGATCGGCCTGGGACACTGAGCCGGCTGCCGTCGTCAGCGGGCCTTCACGAGCATGGCCGCGATGGAACGCGCGGCATTGCCGAGCCGCTGCCCCGCCGCCGCGCGCTCGCCGGCCGGAACGCCGTCCTGCGCCAGCATGACGACGTGAACGAGCGTGTGCTCGGGCCCCTCGTGCCAGCCCGCTTCGACGCGCGTGACCGGATCGCTGTCGAGCGAGCCACCCTTCGCGAAGCTCGCCCGCCCCGTCGCGTCGGCAGGCCGCGCGAGGATGCTGCGGACCTCGGCGACCGTGCGCCCGTCGAGGCCCGGCACGTCGGCGAGCGCCAACTGGCCGTGCACGGCGGCCAGCGAGCGCGCGGTCGCCTCGTTGTCGCCGTTCAGCTTGCGATCGGCCAGCATGTAGCGCCGCACGCGCAGGCCCTGCCAGTCGGCGCCGCGCGCATGCAGCCTGGCCTCGAGCGACGCCGGCCCGCCGAAGTGCGCCGTCACGAGGTTCGCGGCGAGGTTGTAGGTCGCGTTGTCGACGCCCTTGCCGGTGATCATGGCCTCGCCGATGCGGCGCACGCTCGCGTTGCCGAGCGCCTCGAGGGCGGTCTCGCGTTGCGCCGGCGAGAAGTGGTTGATGGCCGGGTGCCGCTCGTTGGCCAGCACCGCGGCAGCATCCGGCAGCGGCTGGTAGAGATCGTCGGGCCGCGAGCCGAACAGCTCGACGAGGTAGCCGACCTTGATCGCGCTGGCGACCGGCATCGGCTCGTCGGCGCCGATCGCGAGCAGCGGCTCGCCGGGAGGTGCCGACAGCCAGACCGCGGCTCGCGTGTTCGGGCCGAGCTCGGCGATCGCGCGCTTCACCTCGGCCAGCAGTGCCTGGTCCGCAGCGAAGTCGCCGCGCTGCGGTGCCTTTGCGGCACAGCCAAACAGCGCGACGCAGCCGGCCATTGCGAACAGGACGACGAGGCGGACTCTGCACGACATGCCGTGAGGATCGCAACACGGTGGGCGCGAAACCAGGGACCGGCCCGGCGATTCCATGCCCCCTCGGTGGTACCGTCGGACATCGGGCACCGGGCGGTGCCCGGGCTGTATGCGCATCCTGCACACCGCAGACTGGCACCTGGGGCACACGCTGCGCGATCACTCGCGCGAGGCCGAGCACGCGCACTTCCTGCAGTGGCTCGTGCAGACGATCGTCGAGCGCAAGGTCGACGCGCTGCTGATCGCAGGCGACGTCTTCGACAGCGGCAACCCGCCGCCCGTGGCGTGGCGCATGTGGTTCCAGTTCCTCGACCAGGTGCGCCGCGCGCGGCCGACGCTGCAGGTCGTCGTCATCGCGGGCAATCACGACAGCGCCGCGAGGCTCGAAGCACCTTCCGACCTGCTCGCGACGATCGGCGTGCGCGTGATCGGCAGCGTCTCGCGCAACGCGGCGGGCCAGCTCGCGACCGGGAACCTGCTCGTGCCGCTGCGCGACGCGAGCGGCGAGGTGTGTGCGCTCTGTGCCGTGATCCCGTTCCTGCGCAGCAGCGACGTGCTGGCGCTCGTGCCGCCGCCGGCACCGGCGCCGGCCAGAGCGGCAGGCGGTGACTACGTGCTGCCGCGCCCCGGCGAAGCCGCGAACGACGCGCTGGACGCCGGCGCGCTCGACGCCGACCCGCTGATCGAGGGAATGCGCACCCTGCACGGCGAGCTGTTCGCGGCGGCGCGCGCTGCGCTCCGGCCGGGCCAGGCGCTGGTCGCGATGGCGCACGGCTACCTCGTCGGCGGCGCGCTCAGCGAGCTCAGCGAACGCAAGGTGCTCGGCGGCAACCAGCACGCGCTGCCGCTCGACCTGTTCCCGTCCGACTGCGCCTACGTGGCGCTCGGACACCTGCACCGCCCGCAGGCGCTGGCCGGTCACGACCACGTGCGCTACAGCGGGTCGCCGGTTCCGCTGTCGATGCCCGAGCGTGTGCACGCACACCACGTCGTGTTCGCGGACTTCGAGGGTGAGCAGCTGCGCAAGGTCTGGTCGCTGCGCGTGCCGCGGCTCGTGCCGCTCGTGCGCATCCCGGAGCGCTCTGAGCTCGAGCCCGACGCGGCACTGGCCGCGGTCGCGGCACTGCCGGCGCGCGATGCGGCGCGCCCCGACGAGCTGCGGCCGTTCGTCGAGGTCGCGGTGCGCCTGCCGCAGCCGTCGCCGCACCTCGGCGAACGCATCGCGCGGCTCATCGCGGACAAGGACGCGCGCCTCGTGCGCGTCGACGTCGTGCTGACGGGCAGCGACGCGCAGTCCGAAGCCGGCGAGCGGAGCACCGAGCTCGCATCGCTGCTCCCCGAGCAGGTGTTCGTGCGCCGCTACCGTCGCGACCACGAGGGCCCGGTCCCCGCGCCGCTGCTCGCGGCGTTCCGCGAGCTGCTCGACGCCGTGCAGCACGGAGGCACCGCGTGAGGATCCTCGCGATCCGCGGCCGCAACCTCGCGAGCCTGCAGCGTTCGTTCGAGGTCGACTTCGTGAACGGCCCGCTCGCGGTCGGCCTGTTCGCAATCACGGGACCCGTCGGTGCCGGCAAGAGCACGCTGCTCGACGCACTCTGCCTCGCGCTGTTCGACCGCACGCCGCGGCTGTCGGGCCGCGGTGGCGTGCTCGTCGGCGAGGACAGCGAGCCCGAGGGCGACTGGCTGCGCAGCAGCGATCCGCGTTCGCTGCTGCGACGCGACGCAGCGGAGGCGCATGCCGAGGCGGACTTCACGGGCCGCGACGGCGTCCGCTACCGCGCGCGCTGGACCGTGCGCCGCGCTCGGCGCCGCCCCGACGGCCGCGTGCAGGAACAGGAGATGACGCTCCTCGATCTCGACCGCAACGTGCTCGTCGCCGGCGGCCGCAAGACCGAGGTGCTCGCGGCGATCGAAGCGCGGCTCGGCCTCGACTTCGGCCAGTTCTGCCGCTCGGTGCTGCTCGCGCAGGGGGACTTCGCCGCGTTCCTGCGCGCGTCACCCGACGAACGCGCGCGGCTGCTCGAGAACCTGACCGGCGCCGACGTCTATCGCAAGCTCTCGCGCGCCGCGCACGAGGCCCGCAAACGGCGCGAGCTCGAGCTCGAAGCGCTGAAGGCACAGGGCAACGCGCAGGTGCTGCTCGGCGACGCCGACCGGCAGGCGCTCGTCGAGCGCGTGCGCGAGCTCGAGCACGAGTTGAAGACGTGCCAGCTCGGCATCGAGATCGCGCAGGGTTACGTGCAGTGGTACCGCGCGGCGGCGCGGCATCGCCAGCGCGAGAGCGAGGCATGTGTGACGCTGCAGGCCGCCGTCACGGCCGCGGCCGAGGCCGCGCCGCGGCGCGAACGGCATGCGCGCCTGCAGCAGGCGCTGCCGCTCGTGCCGCGCCTCGAGATCGTACAGGCCTGCCAGGCCACGCTGGCGGGCGGCCGCGCGAAGCTCGCCGCGGCCGAACGGGCCCGCGACGACGCCGCGGAGGAGGTGCAGGCCGCCGAGCGGCGCCTGCTCGACGAGCTCGCGGCGTGGCGGCGTGGTGATGCACCTTCCGCGGTGCCGCCGATCGTGCGGGAGCTCGAGCGTTGGGCCGACACGCTGCAGCAATGGTCGGGTGCTCTGCGCGGCCTGCGGCAGAGCGAAGCAGAGCTGCCGCGCGTGCAGGAGCGCGCCGCTGCCGCGGCGGCCGCCATGGCGAAGGCCGAGCAGGTCGTGGTCGCCGCCGCGGAGTCGCGCGCCGCGGCCGTGCAGGCCGCCGAGAGCGCGCGTGCCGCGGCGACGGCTCCCGAATTCGCGGAGCTCGCTGCGGTGCGCCAGCAACTGGCCGAGGCGCGCCGCGCCGCGAGGGCCCGGCACGACGCGTTCGTCGTGTGGCAGGCGCGCTGCCGCGAGCTCACGGAGGCGCGGACCTCGGCGCGGCGCAAGGTCGAAGAGCGCGAAGCCGTTGCGGCCGGGTTCGAGGATCTCGTCGCGCGCCGCGACGAGAACGAGCAGGCGCTGCTCGCGGCGCGGGCCCGCTGCGACGCGGTGCGCACGCGCGTCGACCTGATGCAGTTCCGCCACGAGCTGCACGACGGCGCGCCGTGCCCGCTCTGTGGTGCGCTCGAACACCCGGCCCCGATCGAGGCCAGCGACAGCGAGCTGGCCGCCGCGAAGGCCGCCGTGGTCCGTGCCGAAGCCGGGTTCGACCAGGCGCGCCAGCGTGTCACCGAACGCGAGCTGGCACGCGTCGAGGCCGAACGCGCGCGCTCGCTCGCCGAAGCTGCGCTGCAGCAGGCGGCGGCCGCCGAGCAGGCGGCAAAGCGCGAGTGGGCCGTCGCCGCCGGCGAGCCGCATGCGGGGATGGATGTCACGGCCGCCGCGTCGTGGATCGCGGGCGAGGCGCGGCAGCTGGCTGCGCGCGAGGCCGACTTCGAGCGGCTCTCGAAAGCCGCCGATGCGGCGCGCGCGGCGCACGACGCCGCGTCGGCCAACGAACGGCGCGCGGTCGAGCAGCACCAACGCGACATTGCACGATGGCAGTCGCAGAAGGACGCGGCGGTGGCGCAACAGCATGCGTTCGAGGTGGCCACGGCCGAGAAGGCGCGCCGCGAGTCCTCGCTCGCGGAGATCGCGTCGATGCTCGCGCCGGCCTTTGCCGGCATCGCGGACTGGGCCGGCCATCTGCGCGCGGCCGGTGAAGACGCGCTCGCGCGGCTCCGGTCGCTTGCGGACCTCGAGCGGCAGCGGTTGCTGCTCGCGAAAGCACGCGACGAAGCTGCCGCGGCCAGCGCCGCGGCCGCGGCGGACGCCGCGCGCCTGCAGGAGCAGCTCGCGGCCGCCGAGGCCGCGTTCGCGACGGCCCTGCAGGGGCCCGGTGCGCGGGGTCTCCCCGTGACCGGCGCCGACGTGCAGGAGGCCGCGGCGTCGGGTGTGGCCGGCGTGCAGCAGGAAGCCGAAGCGTTGCGCAAGCTCGACGAGGAGGTCGTCGCGCACCGCGCCGTCGTGCAGACCTGCGCCGAGATGCGCCGGCAGCACGAGAGCAGCAACCGGCCCGCGATCGCGGAGGACGATGCAGCGCGCGCCTGGGACGACGCGCGCACGGCGCGAGCGCGCGTCGATGGGCAGCTGGCCGACGCCCGCATGACGCTCGCCGCCGACGACCTGCTGCGGCGGCAGCGCGACGAGCTCGCGCCGCGCATCCATGCGCTCGAGCAGTCGCTGGCCACTTGGCGCGCGCTCGACGACCTGATCGGCAGCAGCGGCGGCGATGCGTTCGCCGTGTTCGCGCAGGGCCTGACGCTCGAGCTCTTGCTGATCGAAGCGAATCGTCGCCTCGCCGAGCTCGCGCGGCGCTACCGGCTGCAGAAGAACCCCGGCGGCGAGATGGACTTCGTCGTGATCGACCTCGACCTCGGCGGCACACGGCGCAGTCTGCAGAGCCTGTCGGGCGGCGAGACGTTCCTAGTGTCGCTGGCCCTCGCGCTGGCCCTCGCGACGCTCGCGGCGCCGCGCTCGCGCGTCGAGACGCTGTTCCTCGACGAGGGTTTCGGCACGCTCGACGCGCAGCACCTCGAACAGGCGCTCGGCGCGCTCGACACGCTGCAGGCGACTGGCTGCCAGGTCGGGGTGATCTCGCACGTCGACGGGATCGCCGAGCGCATCGGGGCGGTCGTCGAAGTGCTGCCCGAAGGTGGCGGGCAGAGCCGCGTGCTGGCTCGCGTGCGGTGAGACCACGCGCGAGTCTGGCGTAGCCGGAGCGGGAGGCCGTGCCTACAGTTCGCGGGCCCGCCGCTCCCGAGCACCATGGCCGAGCGTCCATGCATCCCGTTCACCCGCCGTCGCTTCCTCGCGGTTCTACGAACCCGAACACGCGATCTCGGGCTGGTCGATCACGTAGCCCATCGTGTGCACGCCCACGGGGACGACGGGCAGCAGCAGGAAGCCCGTGCAGCGGTAGACCACGATCACACGCGGCCGCGGAGAGGCACTGCCCGGATGGAAGCCGGGGTGCGGCGACGGCGCTCGGTGCGCGGGCGTGAACAGGTGCCACGAGGGCCAGTGCGGAGCGCCCGTGCAGCCGAGCGGAATCGGGCCCGCCTCGAAGGTTGCCGCAACCGGCGTGGAGCCGAAGTCGGCGCAGGTCGCTTGGGCCGACAGGTGCGCAGTGTGCGCGGCTGCGAGGAGCAGGAAGAGACGAGCGGACAGGAGACTGGTGTTCATGCCTGTAGTGGCATGAGCCCGTGCACTTCCTGCGAGAATCTCCGCGAAGCGCCCCGCGGGCATGTTCAGCTGGTCACTTCTTCCTGGCGTCGAAGGCCGTCTTCTTGGCCGCGTCGTCCATCGTGCTCCACTTGCTGACGCACTTGTCGCAGCAGAACGCGAGCTTGCCACCCATGTAGTCGACCGTCGGGCTGCTGGCCTCCACCGCATCACCGGTGAGGACGCAGGCGACGTTCATCGCGACGGGCGCGTTCTTGTCGCTCTGGTTCGCGCATCCACCGAGCAGGCTGAGGGAAAGGCACACGACTGCGGCGCGTAGGAGGTTCTTCATGACCCGATTCTGCTGCCACGAGCGGCGCCGTCGCAAGCACTCGGGGCATGGATTCAGCGCGCGGCCAGTTGAGGGTGGCGCGCCTCCGTGCGCCATGGTTCACTGCCGGCATGGACCTGCTCCCGGCAGAGCGCATGAACCTGCTCAAGTTCGTGTGCTCGTTCGTGTGGACCGATCTCAGGGTCGATCAGGCGGAACGCGACCTGGTCATGCGCATCGTCGGGCACCTGCACCTGACGGACGACGAGATGGAGCAGGTCAAGCAATGGTTGGCCGTGCCGCCGCCCGAGGACGAGGTCGACCCCACCGAGGTGCCGCGGGCGCACCGCGAGCTGTTCCTCGAGGCGGCGAAGCTCGCCGTCGAAGCCGACGGTCGCGTGGTGCCCGCCGAGCGCGATTCGCTCGGGATCTTCCGCGACCTGCTGCGCTCGCCGGCGTGATGTCGCCGGCGACGTGCCGCCGCATTTGCGGCGATCGGGCAATCAGTTCCCGATGTGGAACGACTCGACGCCCGACGTGCAGAACACGAAGCTGACGGTTGCGGGGCCCGGGGGGCCGTGCTGGACGTCCACGTACCACGAGAAGCCCTGCGCGAGCAGGTCCAACGAGAACGGCAGGCCCGGCGGGACGAAGATCGAGCCGCTCGCGTCGCCGCTGGCGTCCGTCTGGCCGATCGGGTGCGGGATGAACGGATCCACCAACCCGAGCGTGAGCGTGCCGAGCGGACCGATGTTGATGACGGTCGTGCCCGGGACGGCGCCGATCACGAGCCACGCGAACGCGTTCGGATCCGCGCCGGTCAGCGAGAACGTCAGGTTCGTGCCCGGCGCGCCGGTGCCGCCGACCGCGAGGTCGGCGCAGCTCGTCGTGAGGTTCGGGAACGAAGCGCTCGTCAGGAAGATCGAGTAGCTGCCGGTGATGCCGGTGGCACCGATGCCATTCCAGCCGTCGATCGGATTCGCGGCGCCGGGACCGTCCGGCGCGCGTTCCGTCGTGAACGGCGTGTCGGCCCAGATCTCGAGGCCGAGCCCCGTGGGGTCGCGGTCGAATCGCGAGACCGCGATCAGGTAGAGGCCGGGTGCGGGCACGAACGCGCCGGAGAGGGCCGACTGCGTGGTGATCCCCGAGTCGTCGTTGAAGCTCACGCCGAGCCCGCTCTGCTGGAACAGGAACAGCTGCGTGTCGAGCACCGTGCCGCCGACGGTCGTCGCTGTGAACGTCGCGGGGTTGTCGATCTGGATCAGGTACATGTCGCGGTCGTTGCCGGCGCCCGTGGGCTCCGCCGGGTCGTTGAGGTTGCCGTCGATCTGCGTGAGCGCGCCGACGCCGACCGGTGTCTGAGCGGTCGCCGGCAGGTTGCCGGCTTCACCGGCTTCGACCCACGTCTGGGCGTCGAGGGACAGGGTGGCGCCGAGTGCGAGGCACGGCGCGAGCAAGGAGGTGCGGATCATGAGGTGGCTCCGAAAAACGAGGGACGAGGGAACTCCATCGAGCGGTAACGAGATGCCTGCCCGCCGTCCCTGATTGGCGTGCAAGCGGCGACCCGATGCTATCCGTGCTTCACGGCCGGCTCCACACGCATGTCGTGAAGGGTCGAAGAAGTCGTAGACCCGGCGAGCAGACGTTTGCCCGGCAGCGACGGTTTTGTTCGCCGCCCGAAGGCGCTACCGTCGCCCGCCGCCTACCCCGATTCCCACGTGACCCAACGCCGCGACAAGACCCTCTTCACACCGGGCCCGCTGACCACGAGCCCTACCGTCAAATCCGCGATGCTGCGTGACCTCGGTTCACGCGACACCGAGTTCATCTCGATCGTCAGGGACATCCGCACGCGGTTGCTCGCCTGCGCCGGCGTCGTGCAGGGTGCGGGCTACGAGGCGGTTCTGATGCCGGGCAGCGGCACCTACGGCGTCGAAGCCGTGGTCACGACCGCGGTGCCGCGCGACGGCAAGCTGCTCGTGATGGTGAACGGCGCCTACGGCGCGCGCATCGTCAAGATGGCCCAGATCCACGGCATCGACCACCGCGCCGACACGCTGGCCGAGGACCGCGCGTTCTCGGCCGCCGACGTGTCGCGTTGGCTCGCGACCGACAAGGCGATCACGCACGTCGCGGTCGTGCACTGCGAGACCACGACCGGACTGATGAACCCGATCGCCGAGATCGGCGCGGCCGTGGCACAGCACGAGCGCAGCCTGATCGTCGACGCGATGAGCTCGTTCGGCGGCATGCCGATCGATCTCGATGCCGTCGACGCCGACTGGATGATCTCCTCGTCGAACAAGTGCATCGAGGGTGTGCCGGGGTTCTCGTTCGTGATCGCGAAGAACAGCGCGCTCGTGGCGGCAGACGGACAGGCGCGCACGCTCGCGCTCGACGTCGTCGCGCAGTGGCGCGGCCTCGAGGCGTCGGGGCAGTTCCGCTTCACGCCGCCGACGCACGCGATCCTCGCGTTCCATCAGGCGCTGCTCGAGCTCGAGCAGGAAGGCGGCGTGAACGGCCGCGCCGCACGCTACCTCGACAACCACCGCGTGCTGAAGGAAGGCATGCATCGGCTCGGCTTCCGCTCCTACCTGCCCGAGAGCGTGCAGGGGCACATCATCACGTCGTTCCACTACCCCGACGACCCCGGGTTCCGCTTCGACGACTTCTATGCGCGGCTGTCGCAGCGCGGCCACGTGATCTACCCCGGCAAGCTGAGCCAGGCCGCCGTCTTTCGCGTCGGCAACATCGGCCGCATCGGCCGGCCCGAGATCGAGGCGCTGCTGGCGGCGGCCGGTGCCGTGCTCGCCGAGATGGGCGTGAAGCTCACGCCGAACGCCGGCGTGAACCGGTAGCTGTGCCCGGCCGGCAGGCGCTGCTCGTCGACGCCTCGGAGTGGTTCCACGACCCGGCACTGCGGCGTCACCTGTCGCGGCGGCACTGGCGCCGGCTCGAAGCGCGCGCCGTGATCGCGGTGCGCAAGGCTGCCGAGCTCTGTGCGCAGCGTGGCGCGACCGCGACGTTCTGCGTGCTCGGCTCCACGGCGGAGCGTTGGCCCGAGCTGCTGCGTGAGCTCGTGCAGGCTGGCCACGAGATTGCGCTCGCGGGCCACGAACCGATGGACCTCGGCGGCGTTGCGGCGCCGGGCCGGGCCGCGGTGCTCGAGGCGTTGCTGCGCACGAGAGCGGCGATCGAAGCCGCGACGGGGCAGCGGGTCCAGGGCTTCCGCGCCGCGTGGCCGCAGGCTGGCGCCGAGCCGTGGTGGCGCGAAGGGCTTGCCGCCGCCGGGTTCGGCTACGACGCGACGGAGCTCGCGTCGCGCGACGCCGGTGCAGCTCGCGCGTCCGTGTTCGTGTTCGCGGGCGGCACGGCCGAGGCCGCTGTGATGGCCGCGTGGGAGCTCGACCGCGAGCAGCCGCGGCTCACGGGGTTGCCGAAGCAGGTCTTCCGCGCGCACTACGACCGTCTCGATCGCGCTGCAGCGAGGCTCGACGCGCAGTTGGCTGGTGGCGTTACCGTGCGCAGCGTGCTCGGCCTCGAGGTGTTGCCCGTCGTGGCGGCCGTCGGCTCGCGACCTGGTACCGCCGCGCCGCGGCCCGAGGTGCAGCCGCCAAGCCCGCTGCGTCTCGGGCCGCGGCGCGACGTGCCGCGTCTCGCGATCCTCGTGCCGCTCAAGGACGAAGAGGCCGGGCTGCGCTCGCTGGTCGTCGAGCTCGACACCGCCGCACGGCAGCTGCGCGGCAGAGCGGCGTGCGAGTTCGTGTTCGTCGACGACGGCAGCCAGGACCGCACGTGGCCGCTGCTGCAGGAGCTGCTCGCGGGCCGGTCCGACGTGCGCCTCGTGCAGCACGCGCAGAACGCCGGCGTCGCGGCGGCCATCCGCACGGCCATGCAGTCGACCGATGCGCCGTTCGTCGCGTCGATCGACGGCGACCTCTCGTACGACCCGATGGAGCTCGAACGCATGCTGCCGCTGCTCGCGAACGCCGACGTCGTGACGGCCTCGCCGTACCACCGGGCCGGCGGCGTGCAGAACGTGCCGGGCTGGCGGCTCCTGCTGTCGCGCACGCTGTCGTTCTGCTACCGGGTGTTGCTGCGGAGCCCGGTCCGCACGTGGACGAGCTGCTTCCGGCTCTACCGCCGCAGCGCCGTCGTCGACCTGCCGCTCGTGAATCCCGGCTTCCTCGGCACGGCCGAGCTGCTGGTCCGCGTGTTGCGCCGCGGCGGCCGCATCGCGGAGCATCCGTGCGTGCTCGAGGCGCGGCTGTTCGGCGTGTCCAAGATGCGCGTGCTGCGCACGATACGCGGCCACCTCGGCCTGCTCTGGCAGGTGTTGCGCGGCAAGATCCGGTGAGCGCCAGCACCGCCTCACGACGCGATGCAGCCACCCGAGCCAAACATTGCAGCACGCCGGCACGTAGCATTGCGGCCATGCCAGAAACCGATCGTCGCGGCTTTCTCGGCGGCCTGGCAGCGATCGCCATCGCGCCGCCCGGCCGTGCCACGCAACCGCAGGACCCGGCCAGCCCGCCGGACCTCGGGCAGCTGATCACCATCGCGCGCAGCACGCCGCGCGACGAGATGGTCGGCAAGGCGATCGCGCTGCACCGCGGCGGTGCCTCGTGGCGCGACCTGCTCGGCGCCGCGTTCCTGGCCGGCGTGCGCGACGTGAGGCCGCGGCCGGTCGGCTACCAGTTCCACTGCGTGCTGATGACCGCGTCCGCGTACCAGATCGCCGAGGCGCTGCCTGAAGGCGAACGCGTCGTGCCGGCGCTGTTCAACCTCGCCGACCTCAAGCTGTCGCAGGAGCTCGATGCCCGGCGCGACTGGACGATGCCGGCGGCACCCGCGGTGGCCGGCGATCGCAACACGTCGTTCGCGAAGCTGCGCGAGGGGCTCGACGCCTACGACGTGCATGCGGCAGACGAAGCGGCGACCGCGGTGTGGCGCTGCAGCAGCCTCGACGAGGTGTTCGAGGTGTTGTGGCTCTACGGCGCGCGCGACTTCACGAACATCGGCCACAACCCGATCTTCGTCGCGCAGGCCCACCGCACGCTGCAGCAGGTCGGCTGGCGCTGTGGTGAGGACGTCGTGCGATCGCTCGTCTACGGCCTGCTCGACGGCGGGCCCGGCAAGAACGACGCGACGTTCCTGCCGAACCGCGAACGCGCCGCCAGGCTGCGCGCGGACTGGCGGCACGGCAAGCCGTCGGCCATCGCGCGGGCCGAGCTGCTCGCGACGCTGCGCAAGGTCGACGCCGGCGAGGCTGCCGACGCCGTGGTCGAGCAGATCGCGGGCGGTCTCGCGCTGAGCTCGGTCTTCGACGCGCTGCGCCTGTTCGCCGTCGAGCAGCTGTGGCGCGCGCCGGGCATCCTCGCGGTCCACGCGCTGACCTCGTGCAACGCGCTGCGCTACGGCCTCGAGCACTGCCGCACCGATTCGACGCAGCGGCTGATGCTGCTGCAGGCGGCGAGCTGGCTCGTGCTGTATCGCGACTACCTCGCGGCGCGGCCGAACTACGACCACGACAAGCCGGGACTCGACGCGCTCGTTGCCGCCGACGCGCAGGTCACGGCGGCGGCGGTGTTCGAGGCTGCAGGCGAAGACCACGCGAAGGCCGCGGCGCTGTGCCTGACCGCCGCGAAGACCGGCGGGCTCGAGCCGCTCGGCGCAGAGTTGCGGCACTGGCTCGTGCGCAAGGCCGACGAGCACCACGAGTACAAGCTCGCGCAAGCACTGCTCGAGGAGATGGCGCTCACGGAGCCGGACGTCGCATCGCGGTTGCTCGCGGGCAGCCTCGGCTACGTGCGCACGCCCGGTTCATCCGATTCGGACGTCTGGCGGCAGGCGAACGCGTGAGTTCGCCGGCCGCCCCGGGCACGGAGCGCAGTGCGACCACGCCGGGGGCTTCGGCGCCCGAACCGCTCGCGCGCGAGTTGTCGCGCGTGGCGCTGCTCGCGCTCGCGATCAACGGCATGGTCGGTGCCGGCATCTTCGGCCTGCCCGGCAAGGCGTTCGCGCTGACGGGCGCCTTCAGTCCGTTCCTGTTCGTTCTCGGCGGGCTCTTGATGACGGCGTTGATGGCGACGTTCGCGCAGCTCGCGAGCTGGTTCTCGGGCACCGGCGGCCCGGTCGCCTACGTGACCGCCGCGTTCGGGCCGTTCGCGGGCTTCCAGACCGGCTGGTGCCTCTATACGGGCCGCGTCGTGTCGCTCGCGGCCAACACGAACCTGCTCGCGACGTATGCCGGTGCCGGCGACGGCGTGCTGCGGGTCGTCGTGATCGCGGTCGTCACGCTCGGGTTCGGTGCGCTGAACGTGCACGGTGTGCGCACGGGCGCGCAGTCGCTGCTCGCGTTGACGCTCGTGAAGTTCGCGCCGCTGTTGCTGTTCGCGCTCGCGGGGCTCGCGTTCGTGTCGCCGGAGCCGTTCGCAACGCTGCAGATGCCGGCGCTCGGCGAGTTCGGCCCGGCGCTGCTGCTCGTGTTCTACGCGTTCATCGGCTTCGAGGGCGCGCTCGTGCCGGCCGGCGAAGCGCGCGATCCGCGCCGCGACCTGCCGCGCGTGCTGCTGATCACGGCCGCGTTCACGACGCTGCTCTACGCGGCGATCCAGGTCGTGTGCATCAGCGCGCTGCCGGGGCTGGCCACTTCGGAACGGCCGCTCGCGGACGCGGCGGCGGCCATGGCGCGGCAGGTGGCGGGCGAACAGGCAGGCTCCGGGGCAACCACGCAGATCGGAACAATCGCCATCCTCGTGGTCTCGGCGGCGGCGATCCTGTCGGTGCTCGGCAACACGGCGGCGGCGACGCTGTCGGCGCCGCGCATGACCTACGCGCTGGCACGCGAAGGCTCGCTACCGGCGGTGTTCGGCGCCGTGCACGCGCGCACGCAGACGCCGCACGTGTCGATCTGGCTCTACTGCGGACTCGGATTCGTGCTCGGCGCTTCGGGGTCGTTCGCGGAGCTGGCCGTGATCAGCACGCTGGCGCGGTTGCTCGGCTACATCGCGAGCGTCGCCGCGGTGCCGGTGCTGCGGCGGCGTTTCCCCGCGGCCACGGGACTGCGATTGCCGGGCGGGCTGCTGATCCCGGCCGTCGCGTTCGTGTTGTGCTGCTGGTTGGCGGTGCAGGTCGATTTCGCCACGGTCTGGCGGACCGCGGTGCTGATCGGTGCGGGCACCGTGTTGTTCGTCGGCACGCGCCTCTGGCGTTCCCGCCGCTCACGGTGAGCAGGTCGAGGCCGCCGCCCGCGGCTGCCCGCCGTTCTGCAGGGTGAGTTCTCGAGGCTGGGTTTCGAGGCAGGATCTCGAGGCTGGGTTTCGAGGCTGGGCTTCGCCGTTGCGCTGGCTATCGTGCGGCTCCTGGAACGCGCCCGATGACCGAAGTCCTGCACAGTCACGTCGAGACGAGCTCGCCCGAGTACCAGCAGAACCGCGAACACCACCTGCGCACGATCTCCGAGATCGCGGCCCACGTCGCTGCAGCGCGGCTCGGCGGCGGCGCCGAGGCGACGGCGCGGCACCACAAGCGCGGCAAGCTGCTGCCCCGCGAACGCATCGCGGCGATCGTCGATCCGGGCGGTCCGTTCCTCGAGCTGTCGCCGCTCGCGGCGCACGGCCTCTACGGCGGCGACGCGCCGAGTGCAGGCATCGTGACGGGCATCGGCCTCGTGCAGGGGCGCGAGGTCATGATCGTCGCGAACGACGCGACCGTGAAGGGCGGGACCTACTTCCCGATGACGGTCAAGAAGCACGTGCGCGCGCAGGAGATCGCGCTCGAGAACCGGCTGCCGTGCGTCTACCTCGTCGACTCCGGCGGGGCGTTCCTACCGCTGCAGGCCGACGTCTTCCCGGACCGCGACCACTTCGGCCGCATCTTCTACAACCAGGCGCGCATGTCGGCGCTCGGCATCCCGCAGGTCGCCGTCGTGCTCGGCTCGTGCACGGCCGGCGGTGCCTACGTGCCGGCGATGAGCGACGAGAGCATCATCGTGAAGGGCAACGGCACGATCTTCCTCGGCGGCCCGCCGCTCGTGAGAGCTGCCACCGGCGAGGTCGTCTCGGCCGAGGATCTCGGCGGCGCCGACGTGCACACGCGGTTGTCGGGCGTCGCCGACCACTTCGCCGAGGACGAGCCGCACGCGCTGCAGATGTGCCGCTCGATCGTCTCGCACCTGAACGCGCGCAAGATCGACCAGCTCGCGGTGCAGGCGCCCGAGGATCCGCTCTACGACGCCGAGGAGCTGCTCGGTGTCCTCCCGCGCGACACGCGCACGCCGTACGACGTGCGCGAGGTCATCGCGCGGCTCGTCGACGGCAGCCGGCTGCACGAGTTCAAGACGCGCTACGGCACGACGCTGGTCACGGGCTTCGCGCACCTGCACGGCATGCCGGTCGGCATCGTCGCGAACAACGGCATCCTGTTTTCCGAGAGTGCGATGAAGGCCGCGCACTTCATCGAGCTGTGCTGCCACCGCAAGGTGCCGCTGCTGTTCCTGCAGAACATCACGGGCTTCATGGTCGGCCGCAAGTACGAGACCGGCGGCATCGCGAAGGACGGCGCGAAGATGGTGCAGGCCGTCGCGACCGCACCCGTGCCGAAGCTCACGGTGCTGATCGGCGGCTCGTTCGGTGCCGGCAACTACGGCATGTGCGGCCGCGCCTACCAGCCGCGGTTCCTGTTCACGTGGCCGAACTCGCGCATCTCCGTGATGGGGGGCGAGCAGGCGGCCGGCGTGCTCGTGCAGGTCAAGCGCGACCAGCTCGAGGAGAAGGGGCAGAACCTGTCGGCCGACGAAGAGCACAAGATGAAGGCGCCGATCCTCGAGAAGTACGAGACCGAGGGACACCCGCTGTTCGCTTCGGCGCGGCTCTGGGACGACGGCGTCATCGATCCGCGGCAGACACGCAGCGCGCTGGCGCTCGCGCTGTCGGCGAGCCTCAACGCGCCGATCCCCGACTGGCGCGCGCCCGTGTTCCGCATGTGAGTTGCCACGCTGGCGCCGCTGGCGCCGCCCGCGCCGATTGCCGCTCCGTTCGCGGACCGGCACAATGCCGCGATGCGTGAAACCACGGCGGACCTGCAGCCCTCCGAGCGGCAGATCCTCGACGACGTCGAGGAGCACGGTGTGCACATCGTGCACGTGCCCGAGCGCGGGGAGCGGCCCCCGTTCTCGGCGACCGTCGGGCTCTGGCACAGCTTCGAGCAGCCCGAGGTGATCGTGTTCGGCATGCCGCGCGAGGTCGCGCACATGCTGCTCGACGCGATCGCCGACGAGGCAAGCGAAGGCAAGACGTTCCTCTCCGGCAGCCAGCACGATGGGCTGCTGCAGCACTACGCGGTGCGGTTCCTCGACGTGCCGGCGTCCCTGCGCGGCGAGTACTTCACGGCGGCTGCCTGGGCCTACGACGGTGCGCCGTTCTCCGCGGTCCAGCTCGTGTGGCCCGACAAGCAGGGCCGGTGGCCGTGGAGCGAGGGCGTGCGCGAGGCCTTCCGCGAGTGCCAGCCGGTGTTGTCGCAGCCGGAACGGGCCGAGTGACCGAGGCGCGCAGAACATCGCCGCAGCGCCTCGCGGCCGGCTACTTCCTCGGATTCGTCGCGGTCGCGCTGCTGGTGCTGCTGTGGCTGCGCGGCGGCGGCCGGTTCGTGCTGCCGTTGGTCGTGATCGGCCTCGTGGCGCTGCTCGTGACGAGGATCGTGCGCGCGCTGCGGGCGCCGCTGCCGTGAGCGTGGACGGCGCGCAACAGCAGCAGCGGCAGCTGGTCCTCGCCGAGCTGGCGCGGACGCCGTTCCGGCCGGCCTGGTGGGCGCGGCCGACCTCCGTGCAGCTCTTGCTCGCGGGCCGCGGCCGGCGGCAGTCGGACCTGCGGACCGAGACGTGGCCGACGCCGGACGGGGACCGGCTCTGCGTGCACGTGCTCGACGGGGAGCGCTCGCGGCCCGTCGTGCTGTTGCTGCACGGGCTCGAGGGCAGTCGCGAGTCGCGCTACGTCGGCGACGTGGCGGCCGAGGCCGTGCAGCGCGGCTGGCAGCTCGTCGTGCTCGAGTTCCGTTCGTGCAGCAAGGAGCCGAACCTCGCGCGGCGCACCTACCACAGCGGCGAGACGACGGACCTCGCGTTCGTCGTCGAGCGCTTGTCGGTCGAACAGCCCGGACGCGACCTCTACGCGATCGGCTTCTCGCTCGGCGGCAACGTGCTGCTCAAGTGGCTCGGCGAAGCGAGGCATCGCGGCCAGGCGGCCGTGCGCGCGGCGGCGGCCATCTCGACGCCGTTCGACCTCGAGGTCTGCGCGCGGCAGTGTGACGAGCGCTATGGCGGCCGCATCACGCGGCACTTCCTGCGCACGCTGGTGCCCAAGGCGATCGCGAAGGAGAAGCAGTTCCCGGGCTGCATCGACGCCGGCGCCGTACGCCGCTGCCGCACGTTCGCCGCGTTCGACGACCTCGTCACGGCGCCGCTGCACGGCTTCCGCGACGCGCGCCACTACTGGCGCGACTCGAGCTGCCAGCGGTTCCTGGCCGGCATCGAGCGGCCGGCGTTGCTGATCGCCGCGGCCGACGATCCGCTCGTGCCGGCCAAGGTCTTGCCGCACGGCGAGGTCGCGGAGAATCCGTTCCTGGTGCCGCAGTTCGTCGAGCACGGCGGTCACGTCGGCTTCCTCGCCGGCGGCCCGCCGTGGCGGCCGCAGCGGTGGGCCGAGGCGCAGGCGTTCCGCTTCTTCGAGTGGCACGCGGCACGCGCACGGACGGGCTGAGCCGGTGTGGACGTGGTTGCAGCGGGCCGGGCCCGTGGCTACGTAGGTCGTTCATGATCGCGGCCGAGCGCCTCCCTCGCGAGATCCCGCCTCTGTGGCTCGCGGTTGCGTTGTTGGTCATGGGAGCGCTGCACACGCAGCTGCCGGTCCTGACCCTGATGCACTGGCCGTGGTCGCTGCTCGGGTTCGTGGTCATCGCGGCCTCGACGCTGCTGATGCTCGTGTGCCTGTGGCAGTTCCACCGCGCGAAGACCGGCATCCGCCCGTTCACGCCGGCCCACCAGCTCGTCGTCGGCGGCGCCTACCGGTTCACGCGCAATCCCATGTACCTGGGCCTGATCGGTGTGAGCCTCGGGGTCGCCATCAGGCTCGGCACCGTCTCGGCCCTGTGTGTGCCGCCGCTGTTCTTCCTGGTGCTCGACCGCCGCTTCGTGCGACGTGAGGAGGTTTTCCTGCGCGAGCGGTTCGGAGCGGCCTTCGAGGACTACTGCCGCCGCGTGCGGCGCTGGCTGTAGCGCCCGGCGGGCAAGAAATGCCCTTACGCGCTATGCTCCCGCGCGGTCCAACGAGCGCCTCTCGTTCCCCCTCACGAGGGCACTCCCTGATTTGCCCGGAGACCAGATGCCAACGCCAATGTCCTTGTCGTCATTGCTCGCGTCCGCAGCGATCCTGTTCCTGACCGCCTCGGCGAGCGCCCAGCTGCACAGCGGCATGCCAGCACCGCTGCCGGGCCTCCCGGCGGTGCCGCCGCCGGTCGATCACCCGGCACTCGGCGCGCAGCCGCTCATGAACGAGACGGGCTCGGGTGAGGAGACGACGACGACGAAGAAGAAGTCCAAGACCAAGGCGAAGGCCGAGAAGCCCGACGACCCTGCGATCAAGGGACCGAAGGTCGTCGGGCGGGACCTGAAGAAGGCCGTGAAGGAAGTCGCCGCGCTGAAGTGGCACGACAGCCTGAAGGAGGCCCGCACTCTCGCTGGCGCTGCCGGCAAGCCGGTGCTCTGGCTGTATGCGCTCGGTGACATCGACAGGGAGGCTTGAAGCGCCTTGCAAAGCCTGCGGGGCGTGACCCTGCCGAACGAAGAGGTGATGGCGCTGCTGAAGGATCGGTTCGTCATCGGGTTCGACAACATCGAACGCGAGAAGCACGTCGGCATGTCGCACGGCTACCGTCCGAACCAGACCGCGGTCGGCACCACGAACGGCGCCGGCGGCCGCAACGTGCAGCTCGTCGCGATGGCCAGTGACGGGACGGTGCTGCACGTGCTGCCGGGCTTCTGGCATGCCGAGGAGCTGGTCCCCGAGCTCCGGCTCGCGCTCGAGCTGCACCGGCTCTACACGGACGACTCGATCAGGGAGTCGGGCAGGAACGCGATGTTCACGGCCCTGCACCGTTCCCACTTGCGGCGCCACGTCGCCGAATCGCTGCCGCGCAGCGAGTGGCAGGGGTTCGACCAGTGGGCCGAGTTCGAGCGCAGCAAGACCGAGACGCGCGACACGATCCTCGTGAGTGGCGACGGCGAACGCCGCCCGGTGCTGAAGCCGATCATGCAGGTCGTGCACGAGCGCCTGATGGCGCGGCCGTTCAAGAAGCTCGCGGACTTCGACATGGAGTCGTTCGTCGACTACGGCCGGCCCTACTACGACAACAACATGGGCGTCGACAAAGGCAAGGCCTTCCCGCGCGCGCAGCAGTCCAACGAGAAGCGCGAGCGCGAACAGGCCAAGGCCGCGCGCGAAGCGGCCCGCGAGAGGGGCGACAAGGGCGGGAGCGACGAGAAGGACGCGAACGGGCGCGAGAAGTAGCTAGCCGCCCGCTTTCTTGTCCGGCAGCTCGTCTTGCTGCGGCGTGCGCTGCCCCGCGAGCAGGCCGCCGAGCAGCACGGCGCCGACGATCAGCGCTCCGCCGGCGATCGCGGTCGGGCGCGGCGTCTCGCCGTGCGCGAGCCAGGTGATCAGCGGGTTCAGCGCCGGCTCGATCATCAGCAGCAGCGAGGCGCGCATCGCGGGCACACGTTCGATCGCGCGCACGAGCAGCGTGTAGGCGACGCCGACCTGGAACACGCCGAGCACGAGGATCACGACCCAGTCCTGCGCGTCGCCGACGACCGGAGTCTGGCCGACCGCCGGCATCAGCGCGAACGCGATCGGGAACGTCAGCGCGTTGCCCCAGGCGATGGCGGCGCAGGCTTCGCCCTGGCCGGCGCGCCCGAGCCAGCGCATGCCGAGCAGCAAGAGCGCGTAGCTGACGCCCGACGCGATCGCGATCCAGTCGCCGAGCTGCGGATCCGGCGCCGTCGCAACGGCCTCGGTCGGGGAGAGCAGGAACAGCGACATGCCGACGGCGATGCAGGCGAGCGCCACCAGGTCGGCCCGGCTCGGCCGTTCGCGCAGCAGCCACGGGCCCAGCAGGATCAGCCACAGCGGTGCCGCCGACTGCAGGAAGATCGCGTTGGCGGCCGTGGTCAGCGTGTTCGCGACGACGAACAGGCACGTGGCGCCGAAGTAGGCCGGGACGAGCCGGAGGATGCGCGCGGTCGGCCAGCGCCGCGCCTCGGGCAGCAGCACGAAGAGCGCCATGGCCGCGATGGCGGCGCGCATTCCCGCGCGCTGCAGCGAGGGGTAGTCGCAGCTCTTGATCAGGGCCCCGCCGGTCGCGAACAGGGCCCCGGCGAGCAGGATGCTCAGTGCGGCGGGCACGGGGGGTCGCGGTTGTCCCATGGCCCGCGCCGCGCGTCCACCATTCCGTTCGCAGCGTGTGCCGTGCTGCCACTGGAATCGGAGCGGCCGCGTCGCCACCCTTCTGCCGAGATGAGCAGCTACCAGACGCTCGAGGTCGTTCCGAGTGGGCCGATCCTGCACGTTCGCCTGAATCGCCCCGACGTCCGCAATGCCTTCAACGGCACCGTCGTCGACGAGCTGCAGGCTGCGTTCCGCGCGGCGGACGGTGACGCCCAAGCACGCGTCGTCGTGTTGAGCGGCAACGGCAAGAGCTTCTCGGCCGGCGCCGACCTCGCGTGGATGCAGGAGCAGGCGGATCTGCCGCCCGATCGCAACCAGCAGTCCGCGGAGCGCATGGCGCGCATGTTCTTGTCGATCGCGCGCTGCAAGAAGCCCGTCGTCGGCCGCATGCACGGCCACGCGCTCGGCGGCGGCACGGGACTCACGGCCGCGGTCGACGTCGCGATCTGCAGCGAGGACTGCCAGTTCGGCCTCACCGAGGTCAAGCTCGGCATCGTGCCGGCCGTGATCTCGCCGTTCGTGCTGCAGAAGATCGGCGCGGGCCGCGCGCGCACGCTGTTCCTGACCGGCGAGCGGTTCGACGGGCGCGAAGCGCAGCGCATCGGACTCGTGCACCGCGCGGTGCCCGCTGCGGAGCTCGACGCGGCCGTGCAGCGCGCGACCGACGAGCTGTTGTCGTCGGGACCGGCCGCGGTCGCGAGCGCGAAGCAGCTGATCGGCGAGGTGGCCGACCTGACGCTCGAGGACGCGATTCCCGTGACCTCGAAGTGGATCGCGGCGCTGCGCAGCACGCCCGAGGCGCGCGAGGGTTTCGCGGCGTTCCTCGGCAAGCGCAAGCCGGGCTGGATGCAGTAGGAATGGGCGCTGGTGAGCGCCCGGCTCACGGGCGCGGCGCAACGTCGCTCGCGTAGCGCAGCGACTCGTGCTCGAGCGCAGCGGCCTTCAGCCTGGCGAGGCGGTCGGGTGCGACCTGCGCCGCGGCTGCCCGGACCAGCAGTTCGCGCGGCGTCTCGCCGGCGTGCAGCGTCAGTCCGGCGGCCCGCACGGCGCGGTGCAGCCTCACGATCGCGGGCAGGACCTGCCGCCGCCGCCGCGCGAGCCAGAGTGCGCCGAGCACGGCGGCCGCCGCGGCGGCGGTTCCCAGCGGGTGCTCGACCGGCAGCGCGAGCAGGCCCTGCACCCACTTCTTGCGCTTGTCGCCGTCGAAGTCGGTGACCTCCGACCAGAGGCGTTCGAGCTCCGTCGTGAGGGCCTGCCACCACGTAGCATGTGCGGTATGGCCCTGCGTGACGTCGGCTGCGGGCGTCGCGTCGAGCGTGATCCACGAGCCGTCGGGCATCAACGCTTCGACCCAGGCATGGGCGTGGCGCGCGCGCGTCACGACGGCCTTCGCCTCGGCATCCCACTCGTGCGCGAGGAAGCCGCCGACCAGACGGCACGGGATGCCCTGCTGGCGCAGCACGAGCGCGAGCGCCGTCGCGAAGAACTCGCAGTGGCCCGAACCCGTGCCGAGCAGGAACGACTCGATGTTCTCGGCGAAGCCCGGCTCGCCGGGCAGCTGGTAGTTCCTGTGCTGCTCGAGCCACGCGCAGCTCGCGCGGGCGATCGCGGCGTGGTCGGCGTCCGGCGGCGCCTGGGCACGCAGCCGCGCAGCGAGCTCGGGCAGGCACGGGGGCACGCGGCTCTTCGGCAGCGCGGTCAGCCGCTCGCGGGCCCGCGGCGACGCGCGCGTGATGCCCGAGTTCGCGCCGAGCTGCACCGTGTAGCCGAGCGGCTCGCTCGGCGCGTCGTCGGGCTGCACGAAGGCCAGCACGCCGTACGGCTGCGGGTCGAACGCGAGTCCGTCGCCGCGGCTGACGCGGATCGCGCGGCTCTCGAGCGGACAGATCAGCCGCCTCGCGGTGAAGTCGACGAGCCGGACGCGCATGGTGCCGTTGCCGGGCGGCAGGTTGCGGTCCCAGGAGCCGTCCGGCTTGCGGTCCCACATCGGGTCGCTCGCGATGCGTGAGCCGAAGTAGGTGAGGTCCTGCGGGTGCCACGAGTTGCCGTCGAACTCCGAGAAGGCCGTCGCGCGCCAGTGGGTCGGCACGTCCTCGGCGTGGCCCGAGGACGGCTCGATCAGCATGACGACCTCGTTGCTGAGGCGCACACGGTGCTCACGATCGAGGCGGATCTCATCGGCGAGGCCGGCGGCGAACTCTTCGCGCAGCATGAAGGTGCCGCCGAGCCAGCCTTCGCGCTGGAAGTTGCGCGGCCACGCGACGAACACGATGGCGGTCGCGACGCCGACCACGCACGTGCGCCTCACGCCGTCGCGCAGCAGCGCGAGCGTCAGGTCGCGCCCGAGCGCCTGATGGCGCTGCGCCAGCACGTGGATCTGCAGCGCGGGCACGAACGCGAACGAATGCAGCACGAACAGCACGAGCCACGACAGGTCGGTCGAGAAGAAGCTCGTGACGAACGCGATCAGGAACGAGTTGAAGAAGACGAGGTCGGGCCGCTGGCTGTCGCTGACGTTGTTCAGCAGGTGCACCTGGCACAGGATCGCCAGCAGCAGGCCGTCCTCGAGCATGTGCAGCAGCCCGGTCGTCGAGGCGTGGTTCACGAGGATCGTGAACACGACGACCACGCCGAGGTTCCAGAGCACCCGGTACGCGAGGTACCTCTGCAGCCGGCGCAGCCACGGCGACGCGAGCGCCAGCAGCCACAGCGGCAGCAGACCGCTGCCGGGCACGGCGCCGGTCAGCTGCACGAAGCCGAGATCCAACAGCGTCAGCAAGACCAGCATCGGGAACAGGCGGTCACCCATTGGCGACCTCCTGCCGCGCCCGCAGCGGCAGACGCAGGCATGCCGCGGAGACGCCGGGCACCGGAGGTGCCGAGTGCGGCAGCGTCGCCGCCGACGCGAGCCAGAGCAGTGCCTGGCTCTCGCCGACGCGCCGCGGGCCGACCGCGAGCGTGCAGTCCTGGCTGCGCAGACAGAGCTTGCGCTCGTCGTGCCGCCGCGCGAGCAGCAGCCCGGCCGCGGTGGCCAATGCGGACTCGAGGTCGCGCGAATCACAGCGGCGGTCGATCGCGACCTCGATCGCCGTGCCGCTCTCGAGCTCGCGTTCCTTCACGATCGCGGTGCCGCGGCGCGCGCTGGCTTTCCAATGCATGTCCGAGATCGCATCGCCGGTGCGGAACTCGCGCAGCCCCGCGACCGACGGGCTGCGCGGGCCCGCGTGCGCCATCAGCGACGAGACGTGCAGGTCGAGGTCGTTCTCCTTCGCGTCGGCCGCGGCCGGGTTCGGGAACGTCACCAGCGTCGCGGCGACGGGCAGGTCGAGCCGCGCTCGGAAGAACCCGATCGGGAAGCGCGTGAGCACGCGCAGGCCCTTCACCTCGTGCACTCCGCGCGGCAGCCCCGGCAGCTTCGCGTCGAGGTCGAGCGTGCCGGCGCCGATCGGCACGCGCGCGATCTCGGTCCAGGTCCCGCGCACGAGCAGCTCGACCGTGAGATCCATGCGCGTCTTGCGACCGAGCAGCAGCTCGAGTCGCAGTGGGCGCGGGGTGTCGGCCGGCGCGAACGGAGGCTCGTGCAGCCGCACCTTGATGCCGCGCAGGCTGGCCAGCGACCACACGAGGCACAGGCCGCCGAGCGAGCAGCAGAACGCGATCAGCAGGAAGAACAGGTTCCGGTAGCCGCTGGCCAGGAACGTGAACTCCAGCGCGCCGAGCAGCAACAGGCCCTTCGTGCCGAGAGTGGTCGGGCAGACGCGCAAGGTGCTGGCTCCTAGAGCGGCACCGCGGTGGTCCGCACGATCTCCTGCACGAGATCGTCGGCCGAGGAGCCGCCGCGAAGGAAGAGCCGGTGCGCGAGCGCCGGCACGGCGAGCGCCTTCAGATCGTCCGGCAGCACGTAGCTGCGGCCGTCGAACATCGCGCGCGCCTTCGCGGCCCGCAGCCAGGCGAGCGCCGCGCGCGGGCTCGCGCCGAGCTGGACGTCGCCGTGCGTCCGGCTCGCCTGCACGACGCGGTAGACGTACTCGGCCACGGGCGGTCGCACCTGCACTTCCGTCGCCAGCGAGCGCAAGGAAATCAGGTCGTCGCGCGTGAGCACGGGGCGCACTGCCCCGAGTGCCGCTTCGGGATCGCTGCCCTTGTAGAGCGCCAGCTCGAACACTGGCTCCGGATAGCTGATCTCGACGCGCACGAGGAAGCGATCGAGCGCGGCCTCGGGCACGGGGTAGGTGCCGTGGAACTCGATCGGGTTGCGAGTCGCGAGCACCGTGAACGGAGGGCCCAGCTCGAGCGTATGGCCCTCGACGGAGACGCGGCCGCTCTCCATCGCTTCGAGCAGACAAGACAGCGTGCGCGGGCTCGTGCGGTTGATCTCGTCGGCGAGCACGAGGTTCGCGAACAGCGGGCCGCGCACGAACGAGAACTTGCCGATGTCGGGCCGCCAGACGGTCGTACCGACCACGTCGCTCGGCATCAGGTCGTTCGTGAACTGGATGCGGCGGAAGTCACCGTCGATGCTCTGCGCGATAGTCCGCGCGAGCAGCGTCTTGCCGATGCCAGGGATGCCCTCGAGCAGCACGTGGCCACCGGCGACCAGTGCGCAGAGCAGCGGTTCGAGGGTCTCGCGAGGGATCGCCACGACGCGTGCGATGTTGACCTCGAGGGCGAGCCGCGCGGCGCTGGGGTCGAGGGTGAGTGTTGGCGCGGACACGATGCAAACCCCTCTTTCGACAAGGAGATCGGAGCCAGTGATGCCCGAATCGGGAGTCGCGCTGCCATGGCCGCCTCGCGGTCCGCGAACGCGCGCCCCAATCCGGGCTTCGCTCGGACGTTCAGTTCCCTCGTCGACCCGGCAGCTCGCGGCAAGGCCGCTCGCAGCCGGCTCGCAAGGGGACTTCGCGCAACGGACCGCGAGCCGAGCAAGCTCGGCTCTTGGTCCGTTGGTGCTCAGTTGCGACCCGGGTCCGCGCCGCCGGCATCGAGGCCGCCGTCGGCCGAAGCCTCGCGCGCCGACGCCGCCTGGCGCATCAGCTGGCGGAAGCGCGAGTCGGTGCGCAGGCTGTCGAGGTCGGGCTCGTCGCGCGCGTGATCGCGGAATTCCGCGTTCATGCCGCAGGCGATCGTCACTTCGTCGATCGCACGGTCGCGTTGGCCGTCGAGGGCCAGATAACAACCGAGGTTGTAGTGGCCGATGTCGGACCGCGCGTTGCGCTCGAGCAGCTGCTCCATGCAGCGGATCGCGCCGCGCAGATCGTCCGAGCGTTTGCGGCACCACGCCTCGGTCAGGTCGATCCAATCCATCGGCGGCTGGGTCGTGCGCAGCTCGGCCAGGTCGACCAGCGCCTCGGCGCACCGGCCCTGCCGCACGTAGGCGCGGATCCGCATCGTGAGTCCGGCCGGACGCGCTGCCGGATCCGCGAGCATCGGTGGCAGCAGCTCGAGCACGCGTTCGGGGCAGCGCAGGTCCAGCCAGCCGTCGATCTGGTCGGCGAGCCGCTGCAGGTGCGATGGCACGGGGATCACGGTCGTTCCACCTGCTGCCGCGCCTGCCGGGACGATGCAGGCGTCGTCGAGGGAACGGTCTCGTGGCCGCGGGCCCGGATCGGCACGATCGCGACGACGCGGCCTTCGTCGAGCAGCACGGCGTCGTCGGCGAGGTTCACGGTCGGGCACACGTGGCGCGGCACGAGCCGCACGAGCGTGCCGAGCGGCGGTGTCGAGCCGGGCGCAGATCGCAGCGGCAGGTGCTCTTCGCTCGGGGTCAGCGCCGTGGCGGTCCATTCACCGACCAGCTCGGCGCAGGGATCGCCGGCCGCCGCGTCGAGCGCCTTGCTGCCGGCGTCGACAGTGAAGCGTTCCGCGGTCGGGCGGCTGATCACGCGCGCCTGCACCTCGACCGCGCAGCGGAAGCCCTCGATGCCGAGCTGCGCGCTGCGCGCATCCCAGTAGACGACCGTGCCCGGACTGATCGTGTGCTCGAACGCCGCGAAGTCCGCGAACGCGAGCGCCGCCGGGAACGTCGGCGTGCCCGAGGTCACGAGTTCGCCTCGCACGTCGAGCGCGCGCGCCAGTGCCGCGAAGTCGCGGTAGATCGCGTGTGCCTGCGCCTCGCGCTCGGCCATCGTGCCGTCGTGCAGGTGGCCGTCGTAGCAGTGCAGGCCGCGCATCGCGGGCCCGGCGGCGCGCACGACGGCCGCGATGCGATCGCGTTCGAGGAGCGGAATGCCGGTGCGGTGATAACCCGGGTCGAGGTCGACGAACGCGCCGAGCCTGCGCGCGTGCAGCGCCGCGGCGTGTTGCGGTTCCTCGGTCAGCATCGCGAGTCGATGGGTGTCGTGCGTCGCGGCAAGTGCTCGAGCGCGCTCGAGATTGGCGCCGTGCGAGGACATCGCGAGCAGCACGTCGATCGGACCGCAGCGTGCGTCGGTCGCCGTCTGCAGCAGCACGGCCGCTTCGCGCGTCGTGGCGCACTTGAAGCGGCGCACGCCCGCGTCGAGCAGCAGCGAGAGCACTTCCGGCACCTTGCACGTCTTCACGTGCGGGCGCCAGCGGTCCATCGCGCCGCCGAGCCAGCGCCGCATCGAAGCGAGGTTGTGTCGCACGCGGTCGAGGTGGATCAGCAGCGTCGGCGTCTGCAGATCTTCGGGGCGCAGGTCGTCTGGGCGCATGGAGGGTCGCACGGTCGGGATCCCGATCATCCTACGCGATCGAGCAGGCGATCGAGCCGCGGCCAGATCCGGGCGGCGACCGTGCTGAGGCGGTGGTCGCCATCGCGCACGATCCACAGCTCCTTGCGCGCGTGTGGGATGGCCGCGAAGAAGCGCTCGGCGGCTCGGACCGGGACCACGTCGTCCGCGGTGCCGTGCACGACCAGCGTCGGCACGGCCAGGCGCGCCGCGAGGCCGGGCTCGTCGAGCAGCTTGCCGTCTTCGATCACAGCCGGCTCGACGACGAACCCGACGCCCTCGCTGGTCCACATGCGCCCCTGCGGATCGAGGCGCTGGGCGAGGCTCGACACGAGACCGACCGCGGGCGCCAGCAGTGCCAGGCCCCGCACGAGCTCGGGGCGGGCAGCCGCCGCGAACGCGCCGACGAGTCCGCCGAGGCTCGACCCGACCACGAGGCAGGGACCCGTGCGTTCGAGCAGGCGCACCGCGTCTGCGATCAGCTCACTGATCCTGACCCGGCCGAGGCGTCCCGACGAGTCGCCGTGGCCGCGCATGTCGACGCGCAGGAACGCGCGCCCCCTGGCCGCCGCGTGCGCGAGCAGCGAGGTGCTCTTCTCGCCGTTGCGCACCGAGCCGAGGCCGTGCAGGAACACGTAGGCAGGCTGGGTCCCGGCAAGCTGATCGCCGATCAGGAACTCGCCCGCGCCGAGGTCGAGCCGGAACGGATGCAGGCTCGCGATCACACGATGCGTTCGATGGCCTCGACGCGCACCCGGATCGGGGTCGCCGCCGGCAACACGGCGATTTCGCCGACACCCTTGCCGAGCAGGTCCTTCGCGATCGGCGCCATGTAGTTGATCGTCTGGTCGTCGACGTCCCACGGGCCGAGCACGCGGTACTCGATCCGCTTGCCGCCAGTCTCTTCGACGAGCGTGACCTTGGTGCCCGGCGCGACGCGATCGCTCGGAACGTCCTGCTCCTCGATCAGGCGTGCACTGCGGATCTGCTGGTCCATCGCCGATGCGCGCGCAGTCAGGTTGCGCTGCTCTTCCATCGCGGCGTCCCACTCGCTGTTCTCGCTGAGGTCGCCGAGCGCGGCCGCGGATCCGATCGCCTTGCTGTTGGTCGGGATCTTGTCTTCGACGAGCACGCGGTACTCGTCCTTGATGCGCTTCAGGCCGCTGCGCGTCGTGTAGATGTGGTCCCGCTCCCAGAACGGCAGCTCCGGCTTCGCGTGCAGGTCCGGGTAGTTGTCGGCCACCACGCGGTCGATCATGTCGACGATCTCCTGCGGGAAGTCCTCGCCGGCGCGCTTCAGGATCCCGATGTAGTGCGACAGGTCGTCGCGGGAGATGCCTTCCATCGAGCGGTGCAGCAGCCCGCGTTTGCCCGAGAGCAGGCTCGTCAGGCGGCCGAGCAGCCGGCTGTACATCTGGTTCTTCTTGCGGTCCTCGTTCAGCACGCGGCCCAGATGCAGCAGCACGCGGCCGACCGTCACCGGCGTCGGGCGCTGCGGGTTCTGGTCGAAGACTCCCTCGGCGTAGAGCTTGCCGAGCAGGTAGGTCTGCAGCGGGAAGCGCTTCGGGTACGGCGCGATCTTGTCCCAGTGCGACAGGCACAGAGCACCCTTGCCGGTTGCCGCGAGCCGCTCGACGACCTTCTCGAGCACCGAGTTCGGCCAGTCGGTCAACAGCGAGGCACACTGCTCGGCCCAGTTCTCACCGAGCGCCGCCGGCAGCAGCTCGACCGCGTGCTCGCGCGACGCCTGCGTCGCGAGCCGGTCGATCGCAGTGGGTTGCAGCGTTCCGTCGTCCTTGCGCAGCAGTGCGCGCAGCTCGCTCGCGGCGGGAATCGAAGCGGACAGCCCGTGCTCCTCGAGCAACAGGATGCCGTCGAGGATGTGCGCGTGCGACGCGCCTTTCTGGGGGGATGTCCTGCTCTCGTGGATCGCGCTCTCGATGGTCTGCTTCGCGAGGTCGAGGATCGAAGCGCGCACGTCCTGGTCGCTGCTGCGCGCGAGGTAGTCGCGAAGCACGCCGATGCGCTGGCCGAGGTCGTTCTGGTGCGAGAGGGCCGTCGTCGCCTCGTCGACGAGTCCGACCGGCTTGTCGCGGATCACGAACGTCGGTCGCGTCGTCGAGCCCTGGACCTTGACCCACGGATCCTTGGCGGCTGCGGTCTTCGCGCGCTTCCAGAAGCTCGCCCACTCCTTCTCGGGGATGACCGACGGCGACAGCTCGTTCTTGAGCTGCAGGCTCGTGATCGTGCCGCGGTAGAGCGCCGCGGTGCGGCGGATCAGAGCACTCGGATCGCGTTCGGCCTCCTCGCGCAGCCGGTCCATCTGCAGCAGCTTCATCGCGCGCAGGTCGTTGGCGTCGAGCGCCTTGAAGCGCGTGAGCAGCGTGTCGAGCGGAAAGGTCTCACGCCGGCCCGAGGCGAACGCGACGGTCACCTCTTGCGACGCCGCCGAGAACTCCTCGATGCAGCCCTCGCCCCAGCCCGCCGAGTGGTAGACGACGTATCCCTTCGTGTAGCGCCGCAGGCGATCGAACTCGAGGATGCCCGCGACGCTCGGCGTCGCCTGCAGGCCTGCACGCGCCTTGAGCACCTCGAGCCACTCCTCGTCGGCGTAACGCTTCTCGATCAGGCTCACCACGTTCTTGGTCAGCGCCTCGTTGTGCGCGCTTCGCCGCATGACCCGGAAGCCGAGCTCCATCGCGGCGTCGACCTCGCTGTTCGCGTTCAAGGCGTCGATCATGACGGTCGCCATGCCGAGCGCCTTGCTCGCCATGTCCTGGTCGCACAGCACGTCGATGACTGCGGCGTAGCGGCTCGTGTCGCCCGCGCGAGGGGCCTTGGCGGTCTCGCTCCACGCGGATTCGAGGGAGTCGAGTTGGAGGGAACGTGCGAGCTGGACGAGATCGATCGTCAACGTCGTGACCCTTGGGGGCGGCAGGTTGGCGGACAAATGGGCGACGGACGATACTGTTCGACCCCGCCGTCCGCCAGCATTGCCCCGCCGCGCCGGAAACGCGGCTCTCGCGCGGGCCGCGGCCCCTCGCGCGGAGCGCAGATGCGGGCGCCTATTCGGCGAGTCGGGCGATCAGCGTGTTGACGTTCGTCGACGAGCAGGACTCGTCGTAGGCCGTCACGGGGATCTCGTCGAGCACCTCGTCCGAGGCCACGAGGATCACGTAGAACTCCTGGCCGTACTGGCCCCGGAACGCGATCACCTTGCGCAGGATCGGCGCATTGGCCTCCGAGATCGCTTCGATGACGACGCTCTTGCCCTCGCGGCCGCGACCGCGCAGCACGATCATCGGCGCGTAGGCTGCCACGAGGCCCTCGGCATACCGGATCTCGTAGTGGCGCGGGCTGTGGCTGTGCACGACGCCGGCGATGCCAAGACGGTTGCAAAGTTGCTGCTCGAGCAGGCTGGAGAGCAACCGACCGCCGCAGCGACCGAAGCCGCCCCCGCCGCCGCCATGAGCCATCAGGACGTCGTCGTCGTCCAGGTTGGAGACCGCCCTGGGCACGTACGAGGATCGGGTCACGGGCCGGGACTTCGCTTTGGGCGGCGGCGGCGCCTCGGGCCGCCGCGCCTTGGCCGAGTTGACGGACTTCTTTGCGGGTCGGGGCTTGGTCTTCGCCTTCTTCGGTGTGGCTTTGGAGGTTTTGGATGGCATGTGGATTCAGGGCTCGGTCCGCGGATCACACCCGGGGGCATTGCCTGCCGCATGCGCTGCGGCGCAAGTTGCCAGGCGACGCAGCCGCTGAGTGCGACGGATACAGGATGATGAGGCGCGGACCGTGCAATTTCGTCCGCAGTCTAACAGGTTCTGCCGGTCGAGATAGTCCCGACGCGCTTCGGCTCCTTCGGCTCCTTCGGCTGCTTCGGTCCACGACGATGCGTCTGACCGCGTCGAACTTCATTGCCGGCCTCGCGACCCGCGGCGAGACTTGCCGCTGCAATGCCTGCCGCGGCGGCCCCTCCACCAAGCCTCCCTCCCGAGGCGAAGCAGCGCGAACGAATCCTGACGCCGCCGCTCGTGGTGTTCCTGCTGGCCGTTCTGGCGATCGTCGGGCTCGGCCTTCGCAGCAAGTACCCGATGCCGGCTCTGGACGACGCGATCCTGGAACTCGCGGACGGTGACCTCGACGGCCCCGAGCGGCGCCGCATGCTGCGGATCACGCTCGACGCGGCGATGACGAGCGAGTCCACGACACACGCCTGGGCCGGCATGCTCGCGGCCATCGCCTTGGAAGACCGTACGGGCTACGCGGCCCTGCTCGCGCGCCTCGGCGGCGGCCCGATGCCGACCGTGGTGCCGCCCGAGCCGCAACGCGAGCTGCTGCACCTCGGGGACCCGCTGCTCGGCAACCTGAGCAACGCGATGATCGCCGAGGCCGCCGGCGAACGCGCGCTGTCCGGCCGCATCTGGCGCCAGGTGGCGGCGCAGTGCAGGCTGAGCCCGCGTCCGTTCGCGGCCGAGCTCGCGCATGCCGGCGTGCAGCGGCACTGAGCGCGCGCAACGCCAGGCCGCGCGACGATTCGCGTCGAGGGCGGCTCAAGCTGCCGTGGCTCGCTGGCCGATCGAAGCTGCGGAGGTGCGACGTCGGCAATGGATGACATCCGGTTGGGGGCGATACTGCTCGATGGTGGGATCGTCGACGAGGCTGCGCTCGAGCGCTGCCTGTCGATCCAGGCCCTGACTGGCGGCACCAGGCCGATCGGCCAGATCCTCGTGCAGCAGGGACTGCTGACGCAGGACGCCTTGAGCCAGCAGATCGCGCTGCAGCAGGCGCGCTTCGAGGAGCGCGCGGCGCCCGTGAACGCGACGGAAGCGAAGGGCACTTCGCTGCTCGAGGCCGCGCGCGCGAACCAGGCGAGCGAGCTCGTCGTCAGCGAAGGCCGGTTCGTGCGCATCCGCGTCGGCACGCAGTGGCGCAAGCTGCTCGACGACGTCGTGCGCGGGCCCGAGGTCTGGGACTTCGTGCGCGAGATCATGGGCAACGAGGTTCTCGAAGAGCTCGCCGACCACCACTTCGTGATCCGGCCGATCGTGATCGACGGCGTCGTTTGTGGCACGGCAACGGCGTTCCGCCAGTTCGACGGCGTCGCGGTCCGCGTGACGCTGTTCGACAAGCGGGCCATGACGCCCGCCGAGGCAGGCCTTCCCGACCAGATCGTGGAGGCAGTGCGCGGCTGCAAGGGACTCGTTCTCGTGGTCGGCGAACGCGGCATCGGGCGCGCCGACTCGGTGGCACCGCTGGTCAAGGCTGCGTGCGCCGACGCATCGCAGTACGTCGTCGTGGTCTCCGACGAGCCCGTCGTTCTGCCGACGGAGGGTGCGCTGGTCGTGCGGCGCCGCTACGGCATCTCGACGGCATCGCGTGCGGAGACGCTGCGCAGCGTGCTGCGCGAGGATCCCGACGTGATGGTCATCGGCGACGTCGGCTGCCCCGAGACCTTCGAGATCGCGCTGCGCGCCGCGGAAGGCGGGCGCCTCGTGATTGCCTGCCTCGATGCGGCGAGTGCCACCGCGGCGCTGTTCAGGGTGCTCGACTTCTATGCGCCGTACGACCTGCCGCGCATGCGCTCGTCGCTGGCCGCCGTGCTGCGCGCCGTGCTGGTCCGGCACCTCGTGCCCGACTCCAACGGCGTCGGCGCCGTGGCCGCCACCGAGCTGCTGCTCGTCGACGACATGGTCAGCGAGGTCGTACGCAACGGCGATCTCAACGACGTCGGCCTCCTGCTGCGCGCGGAAGGCAGGCGATGCGGTTACTCGCTCGACCACTGCCTGGCCGACCTGCTGGTCGCCGGCAAGGTGCGCCTCGAGGACGTGTTCGGGCGCGCGGAACAGAAGGCGTGGATGCTCGAGCGGACGCGCAACCTGCAATCGTCACCGAGGTGAACCTTGGATCCGAAGCGACTCGAAAACCTGCTCGCCGCGATGAACCGTGTCGGTGCGTCGGCGCTGCACCTCGTGCCGGGGCGCACTCCTTCGCTGCGCGTCAAGCGGCAGTTCGTGAACGGCGACGAGACTCCGGTGCTCGCGGCCGAGGTCGAGGAGGTGACCCGCGACATGCTGTTCTCGGATCACCGCGCGCGGCTCGCCGTCGACGGCCAGGTCGAGGTCCTCTACGTCGCGCGCAACGGCCAGCGTTACCGCGCGACGATCGCCGAGGCCGGCGGCAACCACTCGCTGGTGCTGCACCCGGTGCCGCAGGCGCCGCAGCAGGTCGATGCGCTGGACCTGCCCGAGCAGGTCGCCCTGCTCGCGCGGTGCCGCAGCGGGCTCGTGCTCGTCGCAGGCTTCTTCGGCTCCGGCAAGAGCACGACGCTCGCGGCGCTCGTCGAGGCGCTGAACCAGGATCCGTCGCGCCACATCGTCACGATCGAGGACTCGATCCGGTTCGTGCACCAGCAGGGACTGGCACTTCTGCACCAGCGTGAGGTCGGCACGCACGTCGCCTCGGGTGCCGACGGCATCCGCCAGGCGATGGCTTCCGGCGTCGATGCGATCATGGTCAGCGACCTGTGCAACGCGGACGTCACCGAGGCGGCGATCGCCGCCGCCGAGTCGGGCTGCCTCGTGTTCGCCGGCATCCAGGCCGCGTCGATCGTCGGCGCGATCACGGAGCTGACCTCCATGTTCCCGCTCGAACATCAGCCGCGGCTGCGCGCGCGCCTGTCGCGTGCGCTGCGCGGCGCGATCGCGCAGAGCCTGCTGCACCGCATGCACAAGGTCGGCCGCATCCCGGTCGTCGAGGTCCTGCTCGGCAACTCCTCGGCGCGGACCGCGATCCGGAACGGCTGCCTGCAGGACCTGCCGGCCATCATGCAGCGTTACCGCGGGCTCGGCATGCAGACGACCGACATCGCGCTGCGCTCGCTGCTGAGCCGCCACCTCGTCGCCGAGGACGAAGCGCTGCTGCACGCATCGAACCGCGACGAGGTCGTCCCGCGCGGACCGAGCCCGGCGCCGGCTCGCTGAGCCCGAGGCAACCGCCGCTGCGGCGGCTTGGCTCAGTCCAGTTCGAGCCCGCGCTCTTCCTCTTCGGTGATCCCTTCGCCGAACGAGTTGCCGAGGTAGACGCGGCGCACCTGCTCGTCGGCGATGATCGTCTGCGCGTCGCCTTCGGCGATCACGCGGCCCTGGCTGATGATGTAGGCGCGGTGCGTGATGCGCAGCGTCGCGATCACGTTGTGCTCCGTGATCAAGATCGCGATGCCCGAGCGCGCGAGCGCGCCGAGGATCTGCTGGATCTCCTCGACCGTGATCGGATCGACGCCGGCGAACGGCTCGTCGAGCAGCAGGAGGCGCGGCTCGGTCGCGAGCGAGCGCGCGATCTCGAGGCGGCGCTTCTCGCCACCGGACATCGTCTCGGCGATCGAGTCGGCGACGTGCGTGAGCTGCAGGTCCTTTATCAACTCCTGCGCGCGTTCGTCGCGCTCGCTGCGCCGCATGCCGCGCGCTTCGAGCACGCAGCGGATGTTGTCGATCGCCGACATGCGCTTGAACACCGACTCCTGCTGCGCGAGGTAGCCGAGCCCGCGCCGCGCGCGCCGGTGCATCGGCTGCTTCGTCACGTTCTCGCCGCTCAGCATCACGGTGCCGGCGTCGGGAGTGACCATGCCGACGACCATGCGGAACGTCGTGGTCTTGCCGGCACCGTTGGGTCCCAGCAGTCCGACGATCTCGCCTTCGCGCACGGCGATGCTGACGTTGTCGACGACGCGCCGGCCGCGATAGGACTTGACCAGATCCTTGGTGCGCAGGATCTCGACGCGTGCCGCCGCTTCTGCAGGAGCACCGTTGCCGCTCATCGCACGAAACCGAACCGGTCAGGCCAGTTGTTGAACATCAACCACGACAGTGGCCGCGACGGATAGAAGACGAGCAGCGCGCGACCGCGGATGTCGGAGCGCGGCACGAACGACACGCCGGGCGCGTTCTTCGTGTCGACGGCCTCCCATTCGTCCTGTCCGTTGGTCGCCTGACCGTCGTTGACACGGGGTCGCTTGAACTTGATGCGCGGCCAGTCCGACCCGATCTCGGCCTCGAGGCGCAGGATCTCGCCGTACTCGTCGATCATCACGATCGCGTTCTCGCTCGGGATCGCGATTGGCGTCTCGTCGCGGTCGGGCATCTGGTTCAGCGGCATCGCGCGCTTGTTGCCGCGCACGATGCGCGCGCCCGGCGTGTCGGGCGGCACGACGCGGTTCTCGGCGTCGACGCCGATCGTGATCGCGGTCCAGTCGCGCGAGTCGACCGATTGCAGCGTGTTGTCGCCCATCATGAAGTAGTGCCCTTCGGGCACCTCGATGATCTCGGGCGCACCCGAACGCGTGTAGTGCAGGTCGCGGTCGAGGCTCAGGTCGGACACGCGCAGCTTGCCCTGGCCCTTGAACAGGAGCTGCGGCGTCACGCGCTGGTTCTCGGCCAGGGAGCCCTTCTGCGGATCGGGCCCGCAGCCCTCGCGGCAGTGCCATGCGTCGGTCGGGAAGGTCGCGAGCTCGGTGCCGTCCTGCCAGGCGAGCAGCTGATCGTCGACGTGCGCGAAGCTCAGCTCCGTCGCGACGCCGGCGTCGATCTGCACCGCGAACTCCGGCGAGCTGCCGACCGGCTTGTCGTTGGCCCGCACCTGCAGCGTGCCCTTGCCGCTGCTGCAGACGAGCGCGTAGACGAGCTTGTCGAAGCCGGGCCGCAGCACCTCGATCTCGATCGCGAACGACTCGAGCGCCTTCTCGGCCGTGATCGTCGCGGTGAGGCGCGCGTCGGGCACGATCTCCTGACGGCCCGCGAGCTGTCCCTTCTTGACCTGTGCTTCGCGGATCGCGCGCGCCGTCGCCTCGGGATAACCGTCCCAGACGCGGTCTATGAACCCTCCGTCGGCGGGGTCGCGGAACAGCAGGCTCGCTGGTCGCCCTTCGAGCTCGACGACGATCGTGTCGTCGCTCTCGCTGAAGATCCGGTTCGGCTGGCCGACCCACGTTTCGCCGAGCGCCTTGTCCTCCGAACGCGCGAGGCGCCGCGCCGGATAGACGTTCTTCCACAGCGCCTCCTGCAGGTCGGCCGGCTTGCGCAGGATCGAGTAGGTGCGTTTGCCGTCGACGTCGGCGACCAGATACAGGTTGCCGCCCGCAATGTGCAGGCGGTCGCCCGGCTCGCCGACCATGCGCTTCACGTAGTTCTGGTTCTTCTGCAGCGGGTAGCCGAAGACCAGGATGTCCCACCGCTTCGGCTCGCGGAACAGCTGGATGATCTTGTCGACGAGGATGCGGTCGTTGACGCCCGCGTCCGTGTCGCCCATCAGCGTCGGCTGCATCGACGACGTCGGGATCTGGTAGGCCTCGATGCAGAACCACTTCAGCAGCACCGCGGCGAGGATCGCGACGCCGAAGGCTTCGAGGTTCGTGCGCACGGGGCCCATCGTCGGCGTCTTCTTCTTCGACTTCGCCGGTACTGCGGCCTCGATCGCGATCTGAGCGGCCAGATCTTCGTTGCTCATCACTCTTCCTCGCTGGTCCGCAACACGGACAGGAACGCCTTCTGCGGGATCTCGACGCTGCCGACCAGGCGCATGCGCTTCTTGCCTTCCTTCTGCTTCTCGAGCAGCTTGCGCTTGCGCGTGATGTCGCCGCCGTAGCACTTCGCGGTCACGTCCTTGCGCATCGGCGCGATGTTCTCGCGCGCGATGACCTTGCCGCCGATCGCGGCCTGCAGCGCGACCTCGAACTGATGGCGCGGGATCTCCTTGCGCAGCTGCTTCAGGATCTTGCGCCCGCGGCCCTCGGACTGGTCCTTGTGGCACAGGAACGACAGCGCGTCGACCTCGTCGCCGGCGATCAGAATGCGCACCTTGACGAGGTTGCTCGCCTCGAAGCCCTCGACCTCGTAGTCCATCGTGCCGTAGCCGCGCGTCGCCGACTTCAGGTGGTCGTGGAAGTCGAAGATGATCTCCGCGAACGGGATCCGGAAGCCGATCATCACGCGCTCGCGGCCGTAGTAGTCGGTCTTCTGGTACTGGCCGCGGCGGTCCGTGCAGATCTTCATCACGGCGCCGATGTGCTCGGCCGGCACGACGACGTTCACGTGCGCGATCGGCTCGAGGTAGTCCGCGATGACCGAGCCGTCGGGCAGCTCGCTCGGCGAGCGCACCTCTTTCTCGGTGCCGTCCGTGAGCTTGACGCGGTAACGCACGGTCGGCGCGGTCTGCACGAGGTCGATGTCGGACTCGCGCTCGAGCCGCTGCTGGATCACTTCCATGTGCAACAGGCCCAGGAAGCCGCAGCGGAAGCCGAAGCCGAGCGCGTCGCTGGTCTCGGGCTCGAACGTGAACGAGCTGTCGTTGAGCCGCAGCTTCTCGAGCGCCTTGCGCAGGTTCTCGTACTCGCTCGGCACGGTCGGGTAGAAGCCGCAGAACACCATCGGCTTCGGCTGGCGGAAGCCCGGCAGTGCGACGTTGCGCATCGACTCCTGCTGGTGCGTCACCGTGTCGCCGATGATCACGTCCTGCAGCTTCTTGATGTTCGCGACGACGTAGCCGACCTCGCCGGCGTGCAGCTCCTCGACGGCCTCCATGTCGGGCTTCATCTTGCCGACCTCCATGACCTCGTGCTCGCTCATCGTGGCGATCATGCGGATCATGTCGGTCTTCTTGATCGTGCCCTGGAAGACGCGCACGTAGACGACGACGCCGCGGTAGTCGTTGTAGACGGCGTCGAAGATCAGCGCCTGCAGCTTCGCCCGCGGGTCGCCGGTCGGAGCGGGGATCTTCGCGACGATGGCCTCGAGCACCTGGTCGACGTTCAGGCCCGTCTTCGCCGAGACCGGGATCGCGTCCTCGGCGGGCAGGCAGATCGCGTCCTCGATCTCGGTCGCGACCTGGACCGGCCGCGCGTGCGGCAGGTCCATCTTGTTCAGCACCGGCACCACCGTGAGCTTCGCCTGTTCCGCGAGGTGCGCGTTGACGACCGTCTGCGCTTCGACGCCCTGGCTGGCGTCGACGAGCAGCAGCGCACCCTCGCATGCCTGCAGCGACTTGAGGACCTCGTAGTTGAAGTCGACGTGGCCCGGCGTGTCGATCAGGTTCAGCTGGTAGGTCAGCCCGTCCTTCGCGCGGTAGTTCATCGCGACGGCGCGCGCCTTGATCGTGATGCCGCGCTCGCGCTCGAGCTCCATGTCGTCGAGCAGCTGCTCCTTCATCTGGCGCTTCTCGACGGTGCCGGTCATCTCGACGAGGCGGTCGGCGAGCGTGGACTTGCCGTGGTCCACGTGGGCGATGATGCTGAAGTTGCGGATCAGGCGGATGTCGGTCACGTGCGGGATCGTCCGAGATGACAGTGTCACAGGCGCGAGCGGAGCGCGCCAGCGCATCGGGGCGAAGATGCTACCGATCGGGAGCGCGTTGGGGCAGGGACTCCGGGCTCGTTGCGCGAAGAATCCGCTCCCGGTCTACGGCGGGATCTGGAACGCGCGCAGCTCGACCGTCAAGGCTTCCTTGGCTCCGTTGCTCGCGCAGAGGCCGAAGCGACCCGATGCGGTGCCCAGGTGACTGCGTTCGAGTAGCAGCTCATCGCCGGCTGCGCGCACGGTGATGCCGGCGGAGGTCGTCTCGATGGTGATCGGGAACCAGCCGTCGAGCCGCCAGGCGTCCATTGGGATGACCCTGCGGCGGAGCTCGGTCCACTCGCGCGTGTAGCGATAGGCGCGCAGCTCGAGACCGCCTCGCGCGCGGAACAAGAGGGCCACCGAGTAGTCGTTCGGGCTCGCGACGTCGAAGCAGAATCCGGCGGCCGTGGACGCCGCGGGCAGGTGCACGTGCACGCTCGCCTTGCTCAGCGGGGGTGTGCCCTGTGTGGGCATGAGCGACGTCATTTCGCCCGGTCCGAGCTCGAGCACACTGGCCGCGGGGCCCTCGACCTTCCAGCCCTGCGAACGGTTGTCTAGCCGGCGGCCCTGGGCGAACCGTACGCGCAGCAACGCGCCGTCATCGGCCGGTGGTGCCAGTTCGCTCGCGCGCGCTGCGGCCTGCGCGACGTTCCACGCCTGCACGGCTTCTCGCGCGCTCGCGAGGCGCGCGGCCTGGCCGTCGGGATCGAAATCGGCGGCATCTTCGACCTGCGCGTGAGCGAGGCGCACCATGCCGGTGGCCGCGTACTTGTCGGCGAGCCCGACGAGCTCGGCCCCGATGCTCTGTCCGGCTTTCTTTCGCCTCGAGGTGAGCGAATCGGTCTGGTTCAACAGGTGCTCGATCGGCGTCGCGAGGTTGGTGCGCGGCACGCCGGCTGGCAGCTTGCGCAGTTCGCCGAGGGCGTCCCGCAGCGCTAACGACGCCGCCTCGGGTTGTTTCTTCGCGATCAGGGCCTTCGCCTGGTCGACGAGTCCCGTGATGGACTGCTGCACTTCGGCAGCCGTCTGTTCGCGCAGTGGATCATCGGTCGGGGCGTTCGCGGGTAGCGAGTCGATGCGCAGGTTGCGGAACTGGACCGCGCAGGTTGGTCTGTCACTCAAGCCGAGTACCAGCCCGACGGCGCCGCGCACTTCCTCCGCCGCATCCACGACGAGCGGGCTTTGAGCATCGACCTGTGCGCGCAGTTTCTGCCCGCGCACTTGGATCGAGAGACGGTGAAACCCGGCCGGCGTCGTCTCGGCCGTTCCCGAGACCTCGCCGAGCTTCGTGAACTCCATTCCGCGGATGCACCAGAGCACGAGGCCAAAGCGCTTGGTCCGCGGTGAGTAGTCGTAGTGAGCGCGATATCCGCTGTAGTTCTCCGTGCCCTCGAGCGTGTGCAGACCGATGGCAAGGCACGCATCGTGTCCCTTGTTCGCGTCCTCGGGTCGGAACTCGACCACGACTTCGTGATCTGCGTGCGTGGCCTTCGTCACCCATTCCGCGTTGCCGCCGAACTTCGTCGTGCATTCGAGGCGATCGTCGACCTCGGTCCAGTTGCCGCTCACGAGGTCGGTGTTCTCGCGCCGCAGCAACGAGCTGGGTCTCGTCGGCGCAGCAGCTGCGGAACCGGCCTTCGCCTTGGGCCTAGCCGCTTCGAGCAACGTGCGTTCCTTGGCCGCGGCATCGCGAGCGAAGCGCATCGCGACTTCGACGCGGGTGGCCGCCGCGTCGAACCACTTTCGCGAACGGTAGGCCTGCGCGAGCTCGATCTGCTGCTTGGCGACGGACTCGTGGACGCGCCGCCTTTCCGTCTCGAGCTGATCGTGTGCCTCGAGCAGGTGACGCGCCGTCGTCGCAGTGGCGTCGCGCATTGGATCGGCGGGTCTGGTCGCGAGGACCTCGAGCGCCTGCCACAGCAGGAGTGCTGCGCCTTCGACGTCCTCCTTGTTTGCGATGAGCCTTTCGGCGTTGGCAACGAGGAAGACGGGGTCGGGGGCCCGGGACGGCGGATCCTGCGCGGACGCGAGGGCGGCGACGGACGCGAAGACGAGGGCACGAGCGAGGCGCATGGGACGAGGGTGGCCGCTACATCGTAGCTTCGCTGTGCGGGAATGCTGGGAGCGGGCTACGGCGGCGACACCTGGAAGGCGCGCAGCTCGATCGCGATGGCTTCCTTCGTTGCGTTGTCCGCACAGAGGCCGAAGCGACCCGTGGCGAGACCGAGGCGCTGGCGATCGAGCACGAGCTCCGCGCCCGCGGTGCGCACCGTGATGCCGGCGGCGGTCGCTTCGATCGCGATCGGGAACCAGCCGTCGAGCCGCCAGGCGTCCATCGTCATCTGCTTGCTGCCGAGCATGATCCACTTCCCGGCGTAGCGATAGGCGCGCAGCGAGACGCCTGCCTTCTCGCGGAACAGCAGCGCCACCGCGTAGTCGCGCGAGCCCGCGACGTCGAAGCAGAAGCCTGCGGCGGTGTTGGCCGCCGGCAAGCGGACGTGCACGCTGGCTTTCGTGAGCGCCGGCGTGCCCTGCTTGGGCATCAGCATCGTCAGTGCCCCGGCTCCGAGCATCGTGCGAGCCGACGGACCCTCGACCTTCCAGTCCTCGTCACTGTTGTCGAGCCGCCGGCCGGCGGCGAACCACTCGCGCAGCACCGCGCCGTCGTCGGCCGGTGGCGCGAGCTCGCTGGCCCGGGCCGCTGCCTGCGCGACGTTCCAGGTGCGGACGGCTTCGCGCGCGGTCGCGAGGCGCGCGGCCTGGCCGTCGGGATCGAAGCTCGCGGCGTGCTTCGCCAGCACGAGCGCGAGGCGCGCCCTGCCGGCGGTCGTGTACTTGTCGGCGAGGCCCGCGAGCTCGGCCGCGATCGTCTGCGCGGCCTTCTTGCGCTTCGGTGCGATCGTGTCGGTCTGGTGCAGCATCTGCTCGATGGACGCCGCGAGGTTCTTGCGCAGCACACCCTCCTGCATGCCTTCGAGCTCGCCGAGCGCGTCGCGCAGCACCAGCGAGGCCTGTTCGGGTTGCTTCTTGTCGAGCAGGCTCTTCGCCTCGTCGAGCGAGCTCGCGATGGACTTCTGCAACTCGGCAGCCGCCTGTTCGCGCACCTCCTCGTCGGTCGGTGCGTCCGCGGCCAGCGGGTCGACGCGGAAGTTGCGGAACTGCACGGGGCACGACGGCTTGCCGCCGATGCCGAGCACGAGTCCGACCTGGCCCCGAACCTCGGCCGGCAGCTCCTTGCTCATGATCGTCTGGTGGTCGAACTGAACGCTCACGCTCTTGCCGTGCACCTGCACCGAGAGGCGGTGGAAGCCATCGGGGCTCTTGGCGACCGGGATCCAGGCTTCGCCGAGATCCTGCATCTCGTCGCTCTGGAACCAGAGCATGACGCCGTGCAGCTTGTTCTGCGCGCTGTAGTGGTACTGCGCGCGGTAGCCGCTGTAGCTGCGCTTCACGCTGTCGAAGACGATGCCGAAGGCGATCCCCGCATTGTGGTCCTTGACCGCATCCTGCGGCTTGAACTCGACGACGATCTCGTGGTTCTCGTGCGTCGCGTTCGTGGTCCACTCGTTCAGCGTGCTGTCCGTGGGATCGTCCACGCACTCGAGCCGATCGTCGACCACCTGCCACGTGCCCACGACGTTGTCCGTGTTCGCGCGCTCCAGCAGCGGCCCCGGCTTCGGTTTCTCGGGCTCCTTCTCGGCGTCCTTCGCGGCAGCCGCGGCGACCGCCTTCGGCTTCGGCCGCGCCGCTTCGAGCAGTCCGCGTTCCTTGGCCGCGGCATCGCGATCGTAGCGCATCGCGACGTCGACGCGCGTCTGCGCCGTGTCGAGCCACTTGCGAGTGCGGTAGGCCTGCGCGAGCTCGAGCTGCTGCTTCGCGACGGATGCGAAGACGCGGCGCCGTTCCTTCTCGAGCGGATCGTGCTCGTCGAGCAGGTAGCGCGCCGTCATCGCGGTCGCGTTGTGGATCGGATGATCGGGCTTCGCCGCGAGGAGCTCGAGCGCCTGCCACAGCAGCAGCGCCGCGTCTTCGACCTCCTCCTTCTTGGCGACGAGTCGTTCGGCCTTCGCGACGAGCGCGACAGGGTCGGGGTCCTGGGACTTCGGGTCCTGAGCGCGTGCGAAGGCGGTGAAGGACACGAGAGCGAGTGCGTGGGCGAGGCGCATGGCGAGGAGGGCCGGGCATCCTAGCGCGTTCCGGGAACGTCGCTCGGGCCCGCGACCTCGCGACTCACGGGCGTCCTCGAGCCGGCGGCGCGCACGAGGTCCTCGCGATCGAGTAGAACCTCGCCTGCGACGAGCCCGTCCCGCGGCCGAGGTCGAGGCCGGCGTGGGTGAGGCATGCACCAGCCATGAAAGAGGACGAAGCCGCATTCCAGGAGCTCCGGAGGCTCGACGCGAAGGACATGTTGGCGTCGGTGGTCGCCGCCGCGCGTCGTTACCTCGCGAAGCACCCGGCGAGGGGTCTTGGTTGGTTCCTCTACTCGGAGTCGTTGCGCCGGCAGGCCCGCTACTCGGAAGCGCTGCAGGCCCTGCGTCGCGCGTCGCGCCTGTGCCCTGCATCGAAGATGCACCTCGTCTACATCCGGCGCGCGACCCTGCACCGGCAGCGAGGTGCCATCCGAGTGGCAGAACGGTGGTTCCGTCGCGCGGCCGACAGCCTTCCGCAGGATGCCTCGTACCACATCCTGCTCGGCGGGCTGCTGGCATCCTCGGGACGACTGCAGGAAGCCGAGGCCGTTCACCGGCGAGCCACGCGCTGCAAGGAAGGCTGCATCGACGAGGCATGGCTGAACCTCGGCCTCGTGCTGCGCGCTCGAGAGCGCTTCCGCGAAGCGCGGACCTGCTTCCGGCGCGCCATCGCACTGGATCCGAAGTACAGGGACGCGTGGAGGGCGCTGGCCGACGTCGAGTACGCGATCGGCGAGTCCGGGCGCGCACGCGTTCGTGATCGCCGCCGGAATGGCAAACCCCGATGACGAGTTGGAGCACGCTTGACGCATCATGTCCTGATCGGGAGAGCGCATGGCATCGGCCGCAGCCGGCTGCGAGCTGCGCTGTTTGCCAGTCATGCCGTGTGCGACTGGGACTTCCCCGCGATTGTCGATTGGCCGGAAGCCGCTGAACACGGCGTCAAGTGGGGCTCGTTGTTGCCCGGCGACCCTGATCGGCGCATTGCGATCTTGTCGTCGCTCGGCTGCGAGTCCCGCGACGGAGCGCTCTCGCACCCGGTGCGACTCGAGTACAAGGGCAGGCCAACTGCGGATGAGGTCCGCGCGGCAGCTTCCTGGTGGGTCGATCTGTTGCTGGCTCTCGCGGACGCGGCCGGCGGGCGCGTCTGGACCGTGCGGCATGCCTACAGAGGGTTGTACGCGCGAGAGGTCGTCAGGCCGAGGTGTGTGGTGAACGTCGATCGCCGATCGCTGGATGCAGGGATCGTGCGATCACTCGAAACGGACGTTGGAGTCGCCGTCACCGCGGCACGCTGAGCACGGCAAGTGCGTCGGCTCGCTTGCGTTGATCGCCGGGCGGTGCTCCAAGTATCCGCACCGATGGTCGAACCACGCGAGCATGAACGGCTCGGCTCGTACCGGCTCCTGCACGAGCTCGGCCGTGGGGGCCAGGCGGTCGTGTGGCTCGCGGAGGACACGCGGCTCAAGCGACGCGTCGCGCTGAAGGTCCTGCCGGCGCTCGGTCCCGGCTCGGAGCGTGTGCTCGCGCGCTTCCGCCGCGAAGCCGAGGTCACGTCGAAGCTCGAGCACCCGACGATCTGCCCCGTCTACGAAGCGGACGTGCAGGACGGCGTGCCGTTCCTCGCGATGCGCTACGTCGAGGGCGAGACGCTCGCGCGCCGCATCACACAGGCGCGCAGCGCCGGAGCTTCGACGACGGCGCTGCGCGGCGCGGTTGGCGGAGCCGACTGGAGCTCGATCGCGACGTTCTTCGCGAAGATCGGCAAGGCGCTGCATACAGCGCACGAAGCGGGCGTCGTGCACCGCGACATCAAGCCCGCGAACGTGATGGTCACGCCGGATGGTGAGCCCGTGATCCTGGACTTCGGTCTCGCGCGCCAGGACGACCCGGACTCGCAGGCGTTGTCGATGTCGGGCGAGCACTCGGGCACGCCGATGTACATGAGCCCCGAGCAGATCACGGGGCGTGTGCGGCCCGACCGGCGCAGCGACGTCTACTCGCTCGGCTGCACGCTGTTCGAGGTGCTGACCGGCAAGCCGCCGTTCGAGGCGCCGACGCTCGAAGGCCTGCTGCACGCGATCCTGAACACCGACGCCGACAGCGCGTCGCGCAAGAACCGTGCGGTGCCCGAGGACCTCGCCGTGATCACGGCGACCGCGACGGCCAAGGAACGCGACCGGCGCTACAAGACCGCGCTCGACTTCGCGCTCGATCTCGAACGCTTCGTCGCCGACGAGCCGATCGCCGCGCGGCCCGTGACGGCGATGCAACGAGTCGTGCGCTGGTCGCGCCGCAATCCGGCGCTGGCCGCGGCACTCGGCGCGGTGCTCGTCCTGTTCCTGCTCGCGACCGGACTCACGAGCTACGCGGTCGGCGCTTCCGGGCGCGCCGAGGCCGAGGCCGCGCTGCGCAAGCAGTCCGACGACGCGCGCGAGAAGATGCTGCAGGCGGCCGCGGACAAGGACTTCGCCGGCCGCATCGACGAGCTGCACATGAAGTTCGGCACGCTCGTCTACGCCGTCGGCGGCCGCGAGTCCGGCGTCGACGTGCTGCTGCCGTCGTTCACGGCGTTGTTGCGCGAAGCAGGCATCGACTTGCAGCAACCGGATGCCGTTGCGACGACGAAGCAGCGCATCGCGGCGATGCGCGCGCGGGACCCGTCACTCGCCGACTCGCTGCTGGACCTGCTGAGCCTGCTCGACCACATCGGGTCGCTCGAGCCGGCCGCACGCGAGCGGCTGCGGGCGGTCATCGCCGCGCACGAGGACGCGCAGACGAGAGCGATCTCCGCCGCGTGCGAGAAGTGGAATCAGGAGAAGGTCGATACCTTCGACCCGCTGGTCGAGGAGGCCGCACTGAAGAATCTCGATGCCGACCAGCTCGCGGATCTCGCGGCAGTGATCTCCTACATTCCGGGTCGCGAGGACCGATGGGAGGCGCTGATGGATCGTGCGATCCTGATGAAGCCGGACTCCTACACGCTGCACTTCATGCGCGCCGGCATCACGCTCGGCAAGGTGGCGAGCAACCTCCAGGGTGAGGACGCGGAGCGCCTTGCGCGTACGGCGGTCATGCACTTGCAGGCCGCAGTGGCGCTGCGGCCGCGATCCGGCCTCGCGCGCGCGACCATGTCGGGTGCGCAGGCGCTGCTCGCGCAGGTGATCGGCCATCAGCAGGGTTACTTGACCGCGTGGCAGACGATGGAGAGCGCCACTCGCGTCGACCCGAACAACGCGATCGTCTGGTTCTTCCGCGCCGACTTCCTGCGGCGCGCCCCCGGTCGCACCCCGCAGGCGATCGCCGCGTGCAAGAAGGCGCTCGAGCTCGATCCCGGCTTCACGCCGGCCAAGAACCTGCTCGCCGAGCTGGAGCGCTGAGGATCGCGGGGCCTACAGCAGCAGGTCGCGCGCGGCCGTCGCGGCGAACAGGGTGTTGCGCGCGGCCGGCGAGATCGCGACGGCCTGGAAGCGCAGCGCGAAGCCGGCGAGCCCCTGCGGCCACACCGCGGACAGCGTGACGCCGGCGGCGCCGACGCCACCCGGCAACGTCAGCAACCACGGCGCACCGAGCGGCACGTGCAGCTCCGGGAATGCGCCCGGCCCGACCGGTTGCACGGGCGGCAGCCACGGCTCCATCAGCACGACCGTGAAGTCGCTCGCGAACGCGCCGCCGGGCGACAGCACACGCAGCGTGATCAGGTTGCCGGCCACGGCCGGCGAGGCCACGACGCCCGGCGCGAAGGCGCCGTTCACGGCGAGGTCGAGCACGAGGTCCTCGCGCGAGCCCGTGAGGCCGTCCCATTCGTCGGCGCCCATGTCTGTCGCGGGTCCGACGGTGCGCGGGTCGCCGTCGACGTCGAACAGCGGCATGTTCGCGGCCGCGGTGCCGGCGTGGCGGCACGGCGAGGCCGCGGTCAGGTGCACGTCGCCGCCGGGGAGGTTGACGAACAGCGGGTCGATGCTCAGGTTGCCGGTGCCGAGGATCGTGCCGTTCGTCGTGCCGAGGTCGCTGTGGTTCACCTGGCCAACGATGCCGGAGACGTAGAGGTCCGACGGCGCGCCGAGCCGCGTGTTGCCCCACAGCACGCAGTTCGTCAGCGCGAACGTCGAGATCTGGTAGCCGCCGCCCATGAGGCCGCCGGTGCCGGAGCCGGTGACCTGCGGCGCGCCGGTGACGTTGCCGGCGAAGGTGCAGCCGAGTGCCGTGAACCGGCTCGCGCCCGTCGCGCCGCCGCCGTTGCCGCCGAAGGCGTTGCTGCCGCCGCCCGCGTTGCCGCCCGTGTTGCCGACGACGGCGCAGCTGCCCATCTGGATCGGCACGATCGCGAACGCGATCGGGGCCGAGAGGTCGAACGCGCCGTGGCCGCCGAGTCCGCCGGTGCCCGTCACGGTGCCGCCGTCGCCGCCCGTGTTGCCGCGGATCGTGCACTGCGTCAGACGAACGGGGATCGTCGCGTGGAGCTCGAAGCCACCGTCGCCGCCGCGGCCGCCCGAGGCTTGGGCCACGCCGGGTGCGTCACCGCCGTCGCCGCCGTCGTTGTCCGTGAAGGTGCAGCGCAGGATCTCCGGCGCGGAACCGGGCACCGTGAACGAGAAGTACGCGCCGCCGGGGCCGCCGCGTCCGGCGAGCGGCGTGCCGGCGGTGCCGGGGCCGCCGAGGCCGCCGGTGTTGTCGTGGATCACGCAGTCGATCAGCCGCAGCGCCGAGCCCGACGCGAGGATGCCGCCCGGTCCGCCGGTGCCCGCGAAGAAGCCGCCGGCAGGCAGGCCGCCGGCACCACCGTGATTGCCGGTGATCACGCAGCCGCGGATCGTCGGCGACGCGTCGGCGCACTGGATGCCGCCGGCCGTCGAGCGCGCCATCGGACCGACGACCGTCGTGCCGAGACCGTTCGTGATCGTGAAGCCGACGAGCTGCGCCGCGGGCGGTTCGTTGGTCGCGAACGTCACGGTCGGCCCGCCGGAGTTGCCGTCGATCGTCGTCACGGTGGCACCCGACGCACTCTGCACGGTGATCGCCTTGCCGAGGAAGTCGATGCGCTCGACGTAGGTGCCGGGCAGCACGACGACCTTGTCGCCGTTCGCGGCCGCGAGGATCGCGCCCTGGATCGTCGGGTGCATCGTCGGCACGAAGATCGTCGCTTGGGCTGCGGCGAGGGCGGGCAGCGCGGCAGCGGCGAGACAGCGGCGGGTGACGGCGAGCATGGCCGCGGCAGCATAACGAGGCCAACGCGGCCGGCGATGCGTTGACGCCCCGCATGGCGTCGTGGATGCTGCGGGCTGGCCATGGTCTACGACCTGCAGGCGACTGTCATCCCGACCCTCGAGCGATCGTTCGCGTTCGTGCGGCGCGAGCTCGCGGGGCTCGACCTCGACCGCGACTTCTTCAAGTGGCCCCAGACCGAGGGCTACACGGGCACCTGGAGCGTGTTCGGACTGTTCTTCCGCGGCGAACCGTACCTGCCGATCGACCTCGCCGCGAACCAGCGCCGTTGCCCGGAGACGACCGCGATGCTGCGCAGCCTGCCGCGGCTCGACAGCGCCGGGTTCTCGCTGGTCGGCGCCGACTCGCGCATCCTGCCGCACTCCGACAACTACGGGCCGAAGCTGCAGCGCCTGCACCTCGGCGTGCAGGTGCCACCCGGCTCCGAGATGATCGTCGCCGGCAAGAAGGTCGAGTGGGAGGAGGGGCGCGTCGTGATGTTCGATCGCTCGCAGATCCACGAGGTCACGAACCGCTCGACCCAGGCGCGCGTCGTGCTGCTCTGCGACTTCGAGGTCCTCGACTAGGCGCGCGTGGTGCCCGGCGGGTCTGCGGACCGTGGCTTGCGCCGATCGACCGCCGCGCTACGGTCGCCCGCGTGAACAGCCTTTCGCCGAGCTCGGGAATGTGGGCGGGCCACTACCGCCAGCACGAAAGGAACCACCCGCAGCAGATGCGGCTCGAGTTCGCGGACGGCCTCATGCGCGGCAGCGGCGACGACCAGCTCGGCACGTTCACGATCGACGGCGAGTTCCGCGTCGCCGAAGGACAGGTGCGCGTGGGCTGGATCAAGACCTACAGGGGCGCTCACAGCATCCTCTACCTCGGCACGTTCGACGGCGTCCGCATCGAGGGTCGGTGGGACATCGACGGCTACGGCGACCAGTTCGCGCTCGAGTACGTCGGCAACGAGCCGAACTGACGGCAGCGGAAGACGGCACACACATGAGCAAGGTGAACCAGGGCGTTCCCGCTGCGGCGCGCAGCGTGAACGGAGTCCCCGACGCGCTGGTGGCCCCGATGGGACCGCAGGTGCTCGACGTGATCGAGATCGCGTATCGCGCGCGGTTGCCCGTGCTCGTCGAAGGCCCGACCGGAGTCGGCAAGAGCCAGATCGTCGCCGAGTTCGCCCGGCGTGCGCAGATCGGCTTCGCGGTGCTCGACCTGAGCCTGCTCGAGCCGCCGGACCTCGTCGGCCTGCCGGTGATCCGCGACGGCCGCACGCACTACGCTCCGCCGAGCGAGCTGCCGCAGGGTGGTGCCGGCATCCTGATGCTCGAGGAGCTGAACCGCGCCGAGATCCCGGTCATGCAGCCCGCGCTGCAGCTGCTGTCGGCGCGCAAGCTGCACTCGTACGAGTTGCCGCCCGGCTGGAGCTGCGTCGCGGCGGTCAACCCCGAGGACGGCGACTACCAGGTGCACCACCTCGATCCCGCGCTGCGCAGCCGCTTCCTGCAGTTGAACGTGCGCGCCGACACCGCGTCGTGGTTGCCGTGGGCGCGGCAGCACAACGTGCATCCCGCGATCCTGCAGACCGTGCAGGCTCACGCGGACGCGTTCGACCAGGCGTCGCCGCGCTCGTGGACCTACGCGTCGGAGGCCCTGCACGCGATGGGCCCGGCCGAGCGCGCGCGCCCGGACCTCGTGCGGCTCGCGCTGCGCGGCTACCTGCCGACCGCGTGGACGCTGCGGCTCGTCGAGCAGCTCGCCGGACTGCCGGCGTTGCCGGAGCTCGACCTCGACGCGCTGTTCACGGCGGGCGGTGCTTCGGTGCTCGCCGCGGCGACGCGGCAGCCGACGCAGGCTGGACGCACCGACGAGCTCACGCTGCTGGCCGCGGTCGTGCGGCGCGCGTTGCAGGGACCGCGCTTCGAGATCGCCGTGCGCAGCGGCACGGTCACGCTCGAGTCGCTCGAGAAGACGTTCGCCGCGCTGCCGGGCGACTTGCGCGACCAGTGCCTCGATCAGGCCGTTGCCGCGCCGATCGCGGTCGGGCTGCTGGCCGGGCTCGGCGTCGAAGGCAACGCCATCGCGGATGGGTATCGCGGCTCGCCGCTGCAGCGGAAGGTCGCGGAGTGGCGCGACCGGATGCAGCTCCACCGCGTGCGCCTTGCCGTGAACGCGGCGCGGCTCTGGCTCGAACGGAACAACGCCGATCCCGCCGCCGTGCGCCGCGCCGCACCGCACCTGCGCGCGCTCGTCACCGACGCGGCGCTGCTCGGCCAGGACCTCGGCCTCGCGCTGCGCGCGCGGCTGCCCGACGGAGAGCTCGCGTGAGGTGGCCGTTCCGCCGCAAGACGCAGCAGCAGGCCGCGCCGCCGCCGCCTGCCTCGGGCGGCCTGCACGAAGGCTGGTTCGAGGCGATGCTGCGCGAGTCGGGCTTCGTGCGCCGCTTCCCGCAGTACGCGGGCGTCGTCGCGCGCATGACGCCGATCCTGACCGACGCCGTGCCGTTCATGGCCGTCGGCCTGCGGCGATGGGACGATCCGGGCGCGCGCGTCTGCCTGATGGTCAACCCGGCCTTCCTGCGGCAGCACGGCGAGCTGGTCGCCGGCGTGCTGTTGCACGAGGTGCACCACGTCGTGCTCGGCCACCTCTCGGAGCTCAGGTTCCACGCGGTCACCTCCCCGACGGCCATGGAGGTCGCGATGGAGATCTCGGCCAACGAGAACATCCGCGAGCCGGTGCCGCCGAGTCCATTCGTCGTCGAGACGTTCGCTCCGTTCGGCATCGCACCGGGCCAGAGCACGATGGAGCGCTACGCGCTGCTCGCCTCCGCCGTGCGCGAGGGCAAGCTGCGGCTGCCCGACCTTCGCACGACGACCTGGGACGTGCACCGGCCGCGCCAGGCCGGTTGCCCCGCGATCGGCGCCGGCGATCTGCTCGACGCACGAAGCGACGGCGCGACTGCGAACAACTGGAACCGCGGGTTTGGCCTCGGGCTGCCCGCCAACGAGCAGAAGCTCGAGCGTTTGCGCCACCAGATCGCGGCACATCTCGGCGGCGAGCGCGCCGGCGGCGACGACGTCGCGAGCGGCACGCAGCGGCGCGTCGCTAAGGAGCTCCCGCGGCGCATCCTCGGCGAGGGCCAACGAGGCCGGCTCGACTGGCCGCGCATCCTGCGCGACGTGTTCCCGCAGCAGCGGCGGGTGCACCCCGACTACAAGCGGCCGAACCGTCGCTTCCCCGAGCGGGTCGGCGAGCTGCCGGGCCGCACGCGCCGGCCGCCGCGCCCGCACCTGCTCGCCGCGATCGACACGTCGGGCAGCATGGACATCACGGCGCTGCAGCAGGTCGTGGCCGAAGTGCGGCAGCTGCGCCGCTACGCGCGCCTGACGATCGTGCTCTGCGACGCGGCGGTGCACCGCCTGCCGCCGAATGCGAGCCTCGACGTGCTGGTCGGCAGCGGCGACACCGACTTCGGCCCCGTGTTCGCGGAGCTGCCAGCACTGCCCGACTGCGTTGGTGTCGTCTACTTCACGGATGGTCGCGGTGCGATGCCCGCGAAGCCACCGACGTCGCCGACGCTCTGGGTCGTGACGCACGAGCGCCCGTTCGCGCCGGGCTTCGGTTCGATCGTGCGGATGCCCGAGCTCGGCGCCGCGCGTCGTTGACGCCGTGTATGCCCTGCGCGGCAGCGGGGAACTCGCGACCGCCGGGCTGCACTCCGGGTTCGCTGGATGCCGATGTCATGGGCATGCGGGAACGGCGCGACCAGTTGCGATTCCGGGTGGCCCTGGTCGTGGGCGTGTTCGCGCTCGCACTGTCCGGCTTCGCCGGCATCGCTGGCTTGGAGCCGCCGCACACGCCTGTCACGCCGGCTGCGGGCAGCGGGCCCGCACCCGGCACCGCGGCAGGCGAACTAGCGTCCGGTGACGCGTTGCCGGCGGTTCGGACCGAGGCCGAGGTCGCCGCACCCGGTGCTGCGCCGGCGGCCGGACCGCGCGCACTGCGTGTGAGAGTGTCGCGTGTGTTCTGCGAGGCGTTCCCGCACTACGTCGGGCCGATCGTCGTCACAGCCGCGGGTGGGGTCGTCGCGAACCAGGAGCTGATCAACCACCTTCCGCTCGAGCTGGTTGCGCCCGAGGACGCCGAGACGCTCTTGTTCACGGCGCCGGACTTGTTGCCGGGCGAGCTCGCCGTCGGTGACATCGATCCGAAGCGCTCGCAGTCGGTCCTCCTGCGCCCGCGTGAACAGCTACAGCTGGAAGTGCAGCGGCCCGCCGGCGCCGAGGCCGCGACGTGGTCGTTCGCGGCGCAGACCGATGCCGGCGACTCTGGCCAGGTGCGAGACAAGGACGGCGACCGCCCGTGCGTGCCGTTCGTCGCCGGCTCGCCGTTCCGCTGGCAGGCGTGGCTCGAGTGCGGGAACCTGCGCATGCCTCTGACGGGCGAGGAGCCGGCGCTGATGCCGGCGGAGCGGCGTGTGCTGGTCGTCGACTTCTCGCGCGTGCGCACGCAGCGTTACCGCGTCGACGGACCGTCGCCGCAGCTGCTCGCGTACCTCGAGCTGCGGCAGGACTACACGCAAGGTGGGACCGAGGGATCGGTCACGGTGCCGCTCGCGGCTGATGGCACCTGCGAGCTCGTGCCGTTCCCCGGTTGCACGTTCCGGATCGAAGACGTCGCGCTAATCGCCGAGCCGATGGGTGACGTCGTGCGGCTGCGGCCCGAGTGCCCGCTGCAGGGTGTCGGCCTCGTCGACGCCGGCGGTGCTGCGATCCGCAGCAAGGCGTTCGGCCGCGACGGCAACGGCTTCTCGTACAACAAGGACGTGCACGTCGCGGCGCGCGAGCGTCTGCAGCAGGGCGTCTGGCTCGGCGAGAAGTTCCTCACGGCGCAGCCGGTTCCAGCCGAAGCGCTCTCGGGTCCCCCGGACCTCCTGCTGCTCGAGGCAGAGGTCGGCGAACGCACCACGGGCTCGTTGCGAGTGCGCGCCCAAGGTGAACCACCGGCCGCCGAACTGCTCGCGAAGCTGCGGCTCGTCGCCAAGATCACGCCCGAAGAGAGCGTCGTCGAACCCGCCGCCGCCGAGGTCGTGTTCAAGCTGCCAGCCGGTGCCACGTGCGCGCTGCACTGGTCCTTGCCTGGCTGCACGGTGGCGATCGCGACTGCAGTCGCCGTGCGCGGCGGTGAGACGGTGGACGTCGAAGCGAAGTGGCCTCAGGTCGCGATCTGGACCGGCGACGTCGCGGGGTTCACCGACCTGCCGCGCGAGCGGCGTTGGGGCAGCGTGGCGTGGGGCGAGGCCCGCGGCTTCGGCTTGTTCGGCCGCGGCTACCACGTGCTCGCTGGCAAGAAAGACGCGCGCTTCGAGCTCGCGCTCGTCGACGGCGAGAAGCTGGATCCGACCTGGCACCTGTACTGGGGCATCACACCGGTGCTGGCCCGATGCGACGTCGTCGATGTGCGCGAGCGGCGCTTCGTCGTGTCGCCCGCCGGCGCAGTGCGCTGGGTGTCGGTCGCCGTCGACGCCCCCGCGCCGTGGTGGCTCGGCGTCGCGCGCCCCGGGGTCGGCCGGCCGCCGCTCGTCGCGATGACGCACAACAGCCGCGGCACAATCCCTGTGGCGGCGGGGCAGCGCCTGTTCGGTTGCTTGCACGGCGGCAGGTTCGATGCGGGCGGCAAGCGCACGCTCGCGTGGTGGCACATCGGCGACGGCGACGACGTGCTGCGTGTGCGCCCGGCCACAGGCCGCATGGTCGAGCTGCGGCCGCAGACCGCGCGCGCGAACCGCGGTGCGGCACTCGTCGGTCCGGATGGCCAGTGGGACATGGGGTGCGACCTGACCGCCGCTGCGCCCGTGTCGGTCTGGGTGCCCGACGGCACGCGCGGCGTCGTGGTGTTCGACGGCAACGATGCTCAGGCGACGGCCCGCGAGTTCCCGCTCGGCGCCGGCGACTTCGTCGTCGTCGACTAGGAACGCGATCCCCCTTGCCGGGGTGCGGTGAGCCCGGGACCATGCCCGCCGCGGGCGGTGCGGGAGGCAACCCTCCGAAAGCGCATCCAGATTCTTCCGCACGGCGTGTCGCACAGGACCACGTTCGCCGGAAGGAGGCGCACCATGTCGTTCCCCCTCTCGAGCCCCGATCGCCTGCTCGCGCGCTACCAGCGCAGCGGCGACCCGCGTGTGCTCGGCAGGCTGTTCGACCGCACGGCGCCCGAGCTGCTGCGCGTCGCGGCATGGTTGTGCAGCAACCGCGCCGACGCCGAGGACCTGCTGCAGCGCACGTTTGTCACGGTCATCGAGACTCGCGGAGCGTTCGACAGCTCGCGCCGCGCGCTGCCGTGGTTGTGCGGCATCGTCGCGAACCACGCGCGAAAGCTGCACGCGCAGCGGCAGCGGCGCCTCGAGCAGGCCGGCGAACGCGGCGGCGAGCGCGATCCCGCGCACGCGGCGGCCGACGCGGAGTTCGCGGCCAGCGTCGAGCAGCTGCGGGCCGAGCTCGGCTCGCCGTACGCGGAGGTGCTCGATCTGCACCTCGGCGAAGGGCTCAATGCGAAGCAGATCGGCGAGCGGCTCGGGCGGCCCGCGGGCACCGTGCGCACGCAACTCGTGCGCGCGCTCGACCTGCTGCGGCGGCAGCTGCCGGCCGGCTTCGCGGCCGGTCTCGCGCTGTCGGCGACGGCGACCGCGGCGTCGCTCGCGACGGTTCGCAACGCGGTGATTCCAGGTGCCGGCGCGGTCGCGACGGCGGCGACGTTCGGAGGCTTGTCGATGGGGAAGAAGATCGCGGTGGTGGTTCCTGCTCTCGTGCTGCTGCTCGGAGGCGCGTGGGCTCTGCACGACTCGAACGACGTGACGCCGGTGCGCGCCGATGCAGTGCGGCCCGCGGTCGCGAGCCTGCCCGCCGCGGCGCCCGGCGAACGCCCGGGTTCTCGGGCTGGCGACGCGTCGCGCGCGCAGCCGGCAGCAACACGTGATGCGGTGGTCGCCGCACACGGCGTAGCGCCGGACGCGGACACCGCGACGCTCGTCGTGCGGGCGACGTGGCAGAACGACGGCTCGCCGGCGGCGAACGTCGGCTTCCGCGTGACGCCGGCGCAGCCGGCGGCGGCGGTGGAGGAACGCGATGGCTTGACCGGCTCCGACGGCAGCCTCGTCTTGCGCGGCATCCGGCCGGGCCCGTGTGTCGCGTCGAGTGCGTTCAGCGACGCGCAGGCGCTGACCGTCGAGCCGGCAGCGGTGACGACGATCGACGTGACGGTGCACCGCGACGGCGTCGTACGCGGCATCGTCGTCGACGGCGACGATCGGCCGGTCGCCGACGCGCGCTTGTGGCTCTCCGATCGTGAGACCTGGCGGCGCGGCTTCGAGGTGGCGCGCAGCGATGCGGACGGCCGCTTCGAGCTCGCGCTGCGCGGCGAGCAGTTCGTCGGCGCGCGCAAGGCCGGCTACGCGCCGTCGCGGCTGCGCGGCCTGTCGCCGATCCCTGGCGCGAGCGTGACGCTGCGCCTGCCCTTGCCGGGCGGCGCGATCCGCGGGCGTGTGCTCGGCACCGACGGTGCTGCGCTGGCCGGCGCCGTCGTCGAGATCGGCGACGGCGGCGGGCACGTCGTCGCGGGCGGCTCGGTCGACGAGCACCAGCTGTCGCCGACACCCGAGCGGCTGCGCACCGGCGCGGACGGCAGCTTCCTCGCGGACGGTGTCGCGGCTGGCAACGTGCCGGTGCGCGGGTGGGCCGCCGGATGTGGCCACGTCGAGCAATCGGTCGCCGTCGCCGCGGGCCGCACGAGCGAGGTCGTGCTGACGCTGCCGCGCGCCGCGGCGATCGCGGGCACCGTCCGCGACGAGCAGCGGCGGCCGGTCGCGAAGGCGTATGTCAGCGTCGGCGACTCCGACCAGTTCGGCACGGTGAGCACGCACAGCGACGAGAACGGCCGCTTCCGGCTCGAGCACGTCGTGCCCGGCAGCGTCGAGCTGCTCGCCGAGCTCGATCCCGCGTTCTGCCTCGCGAAGCTGCAGCTCGAGCCGGGGCGCGTCACGACCTTCGATCCCGTGATCGGCACGCGGCGCCTCGCCGGCACGCTGGTCGGCCCCGACAACGCGCCGATCGCCGGCTACGAGGTCGGCACGTTCGCGGACGGTGCGCCGGTCGAGAGCGCTGTGACCGATGGCGCTGGCCGCTTCGTTCTCGCGGGAATGCGCGGCGCGACCGTCGACCTCGTCGTGTCGCTGCGCGGCATGGGCATCGCGCAGCGCAACGACGTCTCGCTCGACGAGAAGGACCTCGTGCTGCGGTTGACGGCCGCCGAGCTGCCGAATGCGAAGATCCGCGGCCGGATCACCGACGAGCGCGGCGAGGGGCTGCCGAGGGCGGTCAGCGTCATGAACGCGGCGACGTCGTTCGCGACGCGCGTCGAAGCCGACCTCGAAGGAAGGTTCGTCTGCGACGCGCTGCCCGCCGGCACCTGGTGGCTCTCGATCGACGGCCATCCGCTCGGCAGCGTGCGGCTGCCGCCCGTCGTGGTCGGAGCCGGCGAGGAACGTGTGCTCGCCGACGTCGTGTTGTCGCCGCCTGGCCGCGTCGAGCTCGTGCTGCGCGGCGCCGACGTGCCGTCGCGTGGCCACGTGCGGTTCGTGCGCGACGACGTCACGGAGACCTACGTGATGTCGCCCGACGGCAAGCTCGTCGCGGGTGCGCTGCCGGCCGGCGGCTACACGGCGATCACGGAGGTTGGCGATCTCGCGGGTGCGGTGTCGTTCACCGTGCACTCCGGCAAGACGGTGCGAGCCGAGCTCGTGTTCGCGCCTGCGGCGACCGTCGACGTCGAGTATCGCGGCCTGCCGTCGCCGAAGCCCGGCGAGACGCTGCGCACCGTCGCGCGCGACGCAGCCGGCAACGTCGTCGCGGTCGTGAGCTTCGACTTCCGCGTGAAGCAGCCGGACGGCCCGATGCAGAAGCGCCTGCGCGTGCCGTCGGGCCCGTGCGTGCTCGAGACGCGGCACTCCGACGGGCGTGCGGTGACCACGAGGTTCACCGCGCCGGCCGCGAACGCGCCGCCGCAGGCCGTCGTCGTCGAGCTGCCGCGCAGGTAGCAAACCAGTCCCGCCAGTATCGTGTCGCGGTGACCATCGCCGCGCCCACCGCCGTTGCGCGCCTGACCGCGGTCCGTCGCCTGCGCAGGCTCTCCGCCAAGCTGCTGCTCGCTGCGACCGTCGGGCTCGTCGTGCTCGAGCTCGGCCTGCGTGTGCTCGACGTGCAGGTGCCGATGCAGCGGGTCTGGCGCTGGCACGCGCAGCTCGGCTGGACGCAGGTTCCTGGCGCGGTGTTCGACTACGAGATCGACGGCCGGCCGGTCCACCTCGCGTTCAACTCGCTCGGCTTCCGCGACGGCGAGCACACGCTCGGCAAGCCGCCCGGCACGCGCCGCATCGTCGTCGTCGGCGATTCGTTCTGCGAGGCGGGGCAGGTCGACCTGGCCGAGACGTTCCACCAGCAGTTGCGCGCGCGGCTCGAGGCCAAGGGCGGCGGTGCAGTCGAGGCGATCAACCTCGGCGTCGGCGACTGGGGGCAGTCGCAGCAGCTGCTCGCGCTGCGCGACGTCGGGCTCGCGTATGCGCCGGACCTCGCGATCTGCCAGGTGTTCGCGCTGAACGATCTCGCGAACAACGCGATCGGGCTCTACGGGCTCGGCAAGAGCCACAACGATCTCTACCGGCCGTACTTCGTCGAGCAGGACGGGGCGCTCGTCGAGACGCGGCGACACCCGTGGCTGCATCGGCTGCGCGTGCTGAGCCGCGTGTTCCTGAACGCCGAGCGGATCTGGCACCGCGTGTCGTGGGAGCTCGAGGGCAGCGGCGTCGAGCAGAAGTGGGCGGCGCGCTCGCGCACAGCTGGGTTCCCGGGCATGCCGCCGCTGCTGCACGTCTACGTCTCCGAGCAGGACCAGCCGGAGCCGATCCGGCGCGCGTGGCGGATCACGGAGCGTCTGCTCGAGGAGATGGCGGCGCTGTGTCGCGCGCGCGGCGTGCCGTTCGTGATCGCCGTGATCGCCTGGAACGGCACGATCGGCGACGAGTGGCCGCGTGTGCAGGCGCAGTATCCGACGCTGGCGATGGACGCCGACCTTCCCGACCGGCGGCTCGAGCGGCTCGGCGAGCGGCTCGGAGTTCCGGTGCTGACGACGCGCGCGCTGCTGGAGCGCAGCGGCGACGTGTTCGCCGAGGACGGTCATCTGAACGCGGCGGGGCATCGTGTGGTCGCGGACGCGTTGTTCGAGCTGCTCGAACGCCGCGGGCTGCTCGCGAAGTGACGCGGCGAGGTGCCCGGCCACACGCCTCGGCGTGCGGGCGCCGGGCAAGCTCGTGCGCTTCGTGGTGAAATGGCGGCGTGCTCGCCAACCCCGTTGTCGTGCCGCTGTACGCCGACCCGATGGCCTGGACGCTCGCGTTCTTCGCGATGGGCGTCGAGGTCGCGATCGTGCAGCGCCTGCTGGCGCGCACCGTGAACGAGGCGTCGGGTCTGCTCGGAGTGCTGTTCGCGATCAATCTGACGACGTGGTTCGTGTTCCTGATCGCCGTGCATCTCGCCGACGGACTGGGGCTGAACCTGCCGGCTTCGATCACCGTGCTCGAGCTGCTGGTCGTCGCTGCCGAGATGGCTCTGCTGCACTCGGCGATGTGCGGCCGCCTGTTCTCTCGCAACCTCGGCCTCCGCGCGATCACGTGGCGTCGCGCGCTCGGCGTGTCGATCGCCGGCAACCTCGCGTCGATCGCGGCGAGCATCCTCGTGCCGCTCGCCGTCGTCTGGTCGTGAAGGGGTGAGGCGGAAGGCGATGGTCCGCCCGCGAGGTGAGCCTGCGTGCCGCAGCGTGCGTTAGCATGCCGCCCGCGCATGGGTGCGTTCCCCGATCCAGGCAGGTTCCCGTTCGTGCCGGCGCTCGAGCGCGAGTTCACGGCGATCCTCGCGGAGCTGCGCGCGCTCGCACCGCACGAGTTCCTCGCGAGCCCGGACTCGCTGACGACGGTCGCCGATGGCTGCGACGAGACGGGATGGCTGTGGTATCCGCTGTTCGGCGCGCCCGGCGAGCACGCGCAGAACCGCGCGCGCTGCCCCGCGACGGCGCGCGCGTGCGAGGCAGTGCCCGGCATGAGGAACGCGAGCTTCTCGCTGTTCCGGCCCGGCACCGTTCTCTATCCGCACCACGGCGAGCTGCCTTCGGTGCTGCGCTGCCACCTGCCGCTGATCGTGCCGGAGGGCGACCTCGCGTTGCGCGCCGGCGGCGAGATCCGGCGCTGGCAGGCGGGGCGCTGCGTGATCTTCGACGACACGTTCGAGCACGACGCGTGGAATCGCGGCGCGAGCGATCGCGTCGTGCTGATCGTCACGTTCGCGGCCGCGCCCTCGGACGCGCGCCGGGAAGGAACGCTGTAGGCGCGTCACGCGGCGCAGGTGGCGTTGGGGGGCTTGCCGGAGTGGGCACGGCAGGGACGATGTCCAGCTTCCTCGCGGGTGGTCCCGGAGGTTGCGTCCTCTCCTTGCACTTCCATCTCAGCTCGACACTCCCCGGGCCTTGCTCCCGGACTGGAGGCACGCGATGCGCACGTTTCGTCTCGTCGTCGGGGCGGCCGTTCTCGCCAGTGTTTCGCCGGCGCAGACCGTCTGGAGCATGGGTTCGCCGTGGACGGACCTCGCTGCGGTGATCGCGCAGGCGGTGCCGGGCGACATCGTGCTGCTGAACGGTCTGACGTTCCCGCCGTTCACGCTGACCAAGGGGTTGACGATCCTGGGGCCCGGTGCGATCCGGCCCGCGCTGTCCTCGGTCGGCAACCAACTGACGACCCTCATGGTCCCGGCGGCACAGCGCACGCACGTCGTTGGCGTCGACTTCCTGGAATTCGTGGGGGTGACGCACGGCGTCAGCGCGACCGGAACGGTGACGTTCGAAGACTGCATCTTCGGCGCCGGGGAGGGGAACAGTCTGCAGGTCGCCGGCACGATCCTGATGCACCGGTGCACGTTCACGCCGACCGTGTCCACTGGGACGCCAGCCGGCGGCATGCTCGTGCAAAGCGGTGTGTGCTGGATCACGAACAGCACGCTGGTCGGCGGCAACGCCTCCGTCAACCCCTCCCAACTCACTCCTGTCCTTCCGACCACCGCGCTGAGCGTCGTGTCGGGCGCGGTTTGCGTGTCGGGCAGCACGCTGAGGGGCGGTAACGGTACCTGGTGGTATCAGCCGGTCGCAGGCACCTGGGCGCTGCGGGTATGGGGTGGTTCCGTGTCGATCACCGATTGCACGCTGGTCGGCGGCAGCAGTCCAACGGGAACCGGCTTTGCGGGCGCCGCTGCGCTCATGACCAATGTCACCGTGTCCCATGCACGCTCGACATTCACTGGCGGCGCTGGCACGCCGGCCGGTCAGCCGTGGTGGGGTTCCGTGCAGCACGTGCCGGAGCTCGTAGGCATGGGGATCGCGCAGCCGTTCCGACTCGGGCTCAGCACGCAGTCGGTCGCGACCGCGGGCAGTGCGCAGCCGCTTGGCATGGTGGCGGCGCTGGATCTGGTGCCGGCGACGCATCCGATCGTGCACGGCACGTTCCTCGGCGCGTCGCCGCTGATCCCGTTGCTCGTCGCGCTCCCGTTGCCAGGCGCGCAGGTAGTGCACACGTTGTCCGTGCCCAATCAGCCGACCCTGCTCGGCACCGCGGTCTACTCGCAGGCATTCCAGCTCTCGGGTCAGCCATCCGGCCCGTTGCTGCTCGTGTCGCCGGCAGTCGGCGGCGTCGTGCACTAACACTGGCCTCGCGCCGGCATCGTCGACCCGGTGCCGCCGCGATTCTGCACTCGGTCGAAACAGACGGCGGCGCCGCGGTGTCAATACAGCAGCGGGCGGCGCGGCCCGGCGTCCTCCGCTCCTCACGAACCACCATGGCGCAGCACCTGTTCGCCGTCCTGTTCCTGCTCACCGCGGCCGCAGCCCAGGCGCCGCTCGCCGTCGAGATCACCGTGAAGGACAAGCCGCCGCTCGCGGCGACGTGGGCGCCGCCAGCGCTCGTGGTCGACACCGAGTTCGGCTCCGCGACGATCAAGCCCGAACGGCTCGAGCAGATCCTGTTCGGCGATCCGGACGTCGTCGTCGCGGCCGGCGTCGAGCTGCGCGGCAAGCTGAAGCTCTCCGGCGTCGAGGCGAAGGTCGACGGCAAGGCGCGGCGCTTTGCACCCAAGGAGCTCGAGTCGCTCGTCGTCGTGCGCGACGGCGCGGCAGGCGGCGCTGGCGCCGCGTCGTTCACCGGTGACTGGATCACGTCGTGGGGTCCTGCGCGGCTGCAGCAGCGCGGCCTCAGGGTGACCGGCACCTACGGCCACGACGGCAAGGGTGAGATCGAGGGCAAGCTCGAGCGGAACGCGCTGCAGTTCGAGTGGCGCAACAACGGACGCAACGGCAAGGGCAGCGTCGAGCTGCTCGCGAAGGACGGCGCGTTCCTCGGCAAGGTCGGCGACGACGATTCGTGGGGCGGTTACCGCAAGGCGCCGCAGCGCGCGGCCGCGAAGCCGGGCGAGGTCGGCAGCGGTCAGACCGACGCGGGGCTGCGTTACCACGTGCGCCTGCCGAAGGCGCACGCCGACGGCGCGAAGTGGCCGGCCGTCTGCATCCTGCACGGCTCGAACATGGACAGCCGCGCCTACGTCGACACGATCGTCGGCGCGTGGCCCGAGCTGGCCGAGCAGTACGTCGTCGTCGGCTTCGACGGCGAGAACCTGAGCCCCGCGAGCAAGGCCGGCGCCTTGCGCTTCAACTACCAGTACATCAACTTCAGCGGCCCGAAGGTCGGCCCCGTGTGGATGCATCGCCAGAGCCCCGCGCTCGTCGCCGACTCGCTCGAGCAGCTGCAGAAGGAGCTGCCGGTGACGAAGTGGTTCCTCGGCGGGCACAGCCAGGGAGGGTTCCTGACGTGGTGCCTCGTGATGTTCTACCCGCAGCTGCTCGCGGGTGCGTTCCCGATGAGCTGCAACCTGCTCGTGCAGTGCGAGCCCGACAACTTCGACGCCGAGAAGGCGAAGGCACAGCACGGCGTCGCCGTCGCGGTGATCCACGGTCGCGCCGACGACGTCGTGCCGTTCTCGGGCGGCGCGTACTGCCATCTGCGCGCAGTCGACGCGGCCTTCCCGTGCCTGCGGCTGTTCGCACCGGAACGCATCGGCCACCAGTTCGCGCTGCTGCCGGTCGACGAAGCGGTGCGCTGGCTCGCCGCGTGTGCGGCGGACGACGCCGAGGTCCGGTTGCGCGCCGCCGAGGGCGCCGCGGCCGACTCGCGCTGGCGCGACGTCGGTGCCCTGCTGCAGCGGATCGAAGCGGGCTCGCCGCCGCCCGCGTTGCGTGCGCGCGCCGACGCGCTCGCGAAGAAGCTCGACGAGCGTGCGCAGCCAGGCGCCGCGAAGCTCGCGAAGGCGATCGCGAAGGACGACGGCGGTCGGTGGATCGACGAGTTCCTGACCTGGCGCGTGGAGTTCGCGACTGCGCCGTGTGCGGTAGGAGTGCTCGACGCGTACGCGGAGCTGCGCCGCGCGCAGGCGAAGGCAGCCGACGACCTGTTCGGCGAATGGCGCGGATCGCGCGACAAGAGCGCGCGGCAGGCGATCTTCGAGAAGGTCTCGAAGAACTGCTTCGCCAGCAAGTGGTACGAAGCCATGCGGCTCTGGATGAAGTGACTGCGGAGCGTCGCCGGGCTGCCAAGTCAGGGTTTCTTCTTCTTGGCCGCGCGCCTCATGGCATCGGTGAGAAGCCGCACTTTCCCGGCGGCATCGACCGCGGCAACGAACGGTGGTGAGTAGTCGCGCAGCAACTTCTGCATGCGCGGATAGGCCAGCACGAATGCTCGGCCCATTGCAGGTCCCGTGAGGTTGCCGCTCGTCAGCACGCACGCGGCGACGTTCGCAGCGAGCAGGGCGTGAAACTCAGCCTGCCGCCGGCGAATCCTCTGGTCCTTGGTCAGGGCAACCCAACCACGCTGGCCGACTTCGGCGAGCCATTCCTCGTCCGGTGTGGCGGCAGCGAAGTGCTGGTGGAAGAGCTCGACTCGGAAGCCAGCTGCTTGCAGCGCGTCGAACACATCGGTCGAGCCGAGACACTCGTCCAAGAAGAGGACGAGGTCAGGCAGCGGCCGGGCCAAACCACTTCCTCACCAGATCTTCGATCTTGGCGGGCTCGACGCGGTAGTCCTTGGCCAGGTGGTCGATGGAATCGCCGGCGCGGAAGCGGTCGAACACGACCTCGACGGGCACGCGCGTTTCCGCGAGGATCGGCTGCCCGAACGCAACGCGTGGATCGACGGCGACGATGCGCGGCTCCCGCGGGTCGCTGCGCCACGGGAACAGGCGCGCCGCGAGGCCGGCCTCGTCGCGATCGATGCGTGTCAGCCCGGCTTCGAGGATCTCACGCATCGCGACCTGGCCCTGCTTCGATGCGTCGATCAGCTTCCCGTAACTTTCGACGAAGAGACCCACGCCATCGGTGCTGAAGTCCTGTTCGATCAACGGTCGTTGCTTGTCGAGTCCTCTGCTGACGTAGGCGAGTGCTCGGCGGACTTTCTGCAGCGAGACCTCGTGCTGCTTGCGGATCGTCGCGAGCACGCTGCATTCGACCAGGTTCCAGAACGACAAACCAAGCGGGTTCGCGGCCGCTGCATGAATGACGGGCTGTGCGCGGCGCTTGCCGGCCTTGGTCACGTAGTCTTGGCCGCGTAGCCAGACGCGAAGCGTGTTCTCCACGAGGCCGAGCCAGCGCGCCGCCTCAGCCAGTGTGTAATTCGGCACGTCGCGAGGATCGTGCTTGTCGGTGGGCTTGGTGGTCACGTCGGGCCTCCCAGTCTTGGTCCGTCACTCTACCACCAGTCTGGCGCGATCCGCTGGCGTTCTTGCGCGTGGCCATGAGGTGGCCCCTGCGCCGGTCAGCGGACCTGAGTACAGGTGCCGTGACGCGTGGATCTCCTCGCCGACAATGCTGCAGCCCTCGCGCGTCGAACGACAGCACGAGGGGGCGCCAACCGGCGACGCTGCGTCCGCGCGCCACCCGCGAACGTCGCGTCACTTGCCCTGGAGGGCGCGCAGGCGTCCGCGCAGATCGATGTCCCGCAGACGCGCATCGTGCACGGGCCGATCGCGATCGTCACGCCATCGATCGAGACCAACGGCTCGGCGACGTCGGGGTGGACGACGGTCAACTGGTACGTTCCGGGCGTGAGGCCCCACCAGTGCCACTCGATCCGCCCCTTCTCCAGCGTCGTAACGAAGTGGTTCTGATGCTCGCGAATCCGTGCACGCATGTCGAGCTCCTGCGGTGGCTGTGTCCTGCGGAGATGGAACTCCAGCGGGCCGAGCTTTGCGCTGTCGTCGACGAGGAACGTCGCGGTCGCTTCGCCCGCGGTTCGCAGGCGGATCTCGATGTCGCGGTCGCCGGCCTTGCACTCGATCGGGTCGACGGGCAGGTACGGACCATCGCTCACGAGCACGCGGATCGGCGCGCCTGCCGGGATCGCGCTGGTACAGCGGAAGGTGCCATCCGGCAGCTGTTCCAATTGCATTCTCCAATGCTCCTGCTGCACCCAGTCGTTCCCGAGGCGCCGCTCGAAGCCGAGTTGCGCCCAACTACCCCTGATGCCGGCGTCGGGCACGAAGCGTCCCGCGACCAGCACGCCCTGTGGCTCGATCCGCAACTCGCCGAGGTCGTTGATGCCGGCAGTCAGTCCGCGCGGCGGCAGCTCGAGCGCGAGTGCAGCGAGGTGGCCTTCGGCGTCACTGCTGATGCAGACCACGCAGTCCTCGCTGGTCGCGCAATTGCCGAGGTTGCAGCGCATGCGGCCGGTCGTCCCGGAGCGAACGTCGTTCGACGACACGTCATTTCCGCTGCGGCAGCTCACCGTGAAGGTGCGGGCCGCAACCGGCTTGCCGTCGGCGAGGCGCAGCGTCGCGAGCAGGATCACGTCCTTCGGTGATTCCTGCAGCGTGACGTCGACGTGCGGGTTCGCCGCCGTAGGGCCGGTGAAACCGTGTTCCAACGTGGACCTGCGCTGCGGCGGGTGGCGGCGGAGCCCGAGGGACGATTGCTCCGCTTCGGCGCTCGCGTCGACTTGCTCCAAGGATGGTCCGTTCCCAACGACGAGGTAGCGGCCGAAGACGACGGGCGAGAACGCCGCTTCGGCGTTCGCATCGATGCGCGCGGACCACCCCATCCGTTCGTCGCGCGTCTCCGGCTCACGGTCGTACGCGGTGAGCGTCACGAGCGGGTCAGCGAGCAGCGAGATGTCGAGCGGCTGGCCTCGAGCGTCGCGGAGGCGCACTGTCACCGAGCCGGCCGCGGGCAGGCGCAGCACGATCTCTGGTGGCGGCGCGGCGAGGTCGAAGGTCACTGCTTCGGACTGCCCGGCTGGGGGCGACGCGGCGATCTGTGCCGTGCCGGTGTTGGCGTCGCCCAGATACCGCTGTGTATGGCGATGCTCGAAACGCCCCTCGGCGTCGGTTGGCCCGAGCTCCCAGCCCTCTGGACCGTGTTCTCTAGTGCGCGTCATCCACAACAACACGCCTGGAGCCGGACGGCCTGCAGCATCGAGCACGAGCACACGCAGGGTGCAGTCGGGGCGCAAGCGCAGCACGACTTCGTCGGTGCTGTACGCGTCGGCGCGGCCTTGTGCGAACAACTCGCCTGAGCGCGCGACGACCTCGGTTCCCGATTCGCCGACAGCTACGCGACAGCGGCCCTCGGCGTCGGTGACGACCTGCAAGCCGATGCGTTGCAGGAGCGCCTCCCGGTCACCGAACTCGCCGCCCTCGAACTCTTCGCGCAGCTGCTGCGCGACGTCGACATCCGTCAGGCCGAACCTGGGCTGACGAAAGCGAACGGTCGCGCCGGCGACGGGCTCGCCGTTGCTCGCGAGCACGACGCGCACGTTGGCCTCGGGCCCGGTGATCGCGGGCTCCGCGGCCTGGCGCTGCGTGGACGTGTTGTCGATCGTCGGCGAAGCAGCGCCCGCCGCGTTCGCGAGAGGTGCTACGGCCGTCTGCGGTGCGCCGGCAGACGCGGGCCCCGCTGGAACCGCCGGCGATGGTGCCCTTGGTCCTGCGCCCCACAGGGCGAAGCACGCAACGATCGCGGCGAACACCAGGAGGGCGATGAGGGCGCGCATTGGAGCGTCGTTCCGACCTCAGCACTGTCCGCTCCGTCCGGCGTCCTGGTCAAGTACGGCGCGACGCGAGGACGCGAGGACCACGGGTCGCGCGAGCGGCTCGCGTCGCGGCGGCATTCGCGCCGCGCGGCACTGTGCGCGGGGGTTTGCGTGCCGGGTCGGTGCTGGGCACCATGCGGGTGTGGCTCCCGCGCGCAGAACACTCGCCGCTGTCGCCGGCGCGATCGCGGTGCTTGCCCTCGCGCTCGTGCTCGGGCCGTGGCGGCCTGGCGCCGACGACGTAGCCGTCGCGGGCGCGAGCCACGTGGTGCCTCCGCCCCCTCCCGTTGCCGTGAGCGACGGCGGCGCGTCGGCGCGTGTCGACCTGGCCGGCGCGCGCACCGCGGTGACGACTGGCGAGTTCGTCGCCGACGAGCAATACCCGTTCGATGCGATGCCGCCCGGCTACGCGGGGATTCAGGTCGTGACCGCCGGCCAACGGCGCCCGGTACCGGGTGCCAAGGTGTGGTTCGTGGGCGCGCAGATGCTGCCCGACGTGCGTGGCTCGCGGACCGCGCCGTGGGTCGACGGCACGCTGCGGTGGCTGATGGCGAACGGAACCACCACGACGACCGACGCCGCGGGCCGCGCGCGCGTGCCGGTCGCGAGCGACGTCCTCCAGGTTGCGGCCGCGAAGGACAGTGCGTTCGGCGTGGCCGAGATCGACATTCTCGGGCCGGCGCCCGCCGGTGGCTGGCAGGTCGCGATCAATCCCGGACACTGGCTGCGCATCGAGGTGGTCGACGCCGGCGGTGCTGGCGTGCCCGACGTACCGCTCGGGTTCGATGAGTACGTGGGGTTGGATCTGGTCAGTGGAAGAACCGTGCTCGGGCACACCGACGCTGCGGGCGTGCTCGTCGTCGCGGGAGAGGAGGATGTGATCGCGGCCGCGGCGCGTGGTTCGATCGAGGTGGTCGGGCTGGGCACGGCAGCGGCGTCGTCGGAATACCGGGCCGACGCGGGGACACTGCGGTTGGTGCTGCCACCGTGCGGCGTCGTCGAGGTCGCGTACGTCGACTGCGACGGCAGCGCGATCCCGGGCCACAGGCTAGTCTGGTGGTGTACGAAGGGCAGCGCCGGTACCTCGCCTCGTGTTTCGAGCCTCACCGACGCCGACGGCTGCCTTCGGCTGTTGCACGTTCCACTCGGTCTCTCCTGGCACGGGACCCTCGACATGCGATTGGCGACCTTCGCGGGTCCCACGCGATCGGGTGAAGTCGTGCGCGAGTCCGTGACTCCCGGTGAGGACGCGGTGGTGTTGCGCGGCCGCGTGATCGCGGCCGGCGGTGTGCCGGTCGCGAACACGCCGCTGCTCGCCGAGCTTGCGCCGGTGCCGGCGGGCGACGCAGACAGCGCGGCGCTCTGGCCGGTGCCGAGACTGGCCGACGAGGGGCGAAGGGTACATGTGCCGCCGTCGGCGCCCCCTTCGCTGCCTGTGCAAGGGCACGAACGCCTCGCCACGGTCACGATGAGCGACGGCCGCTTCGCGTTCGTCGCCGACCGGCGCGCCGGCGTCGAACGCCGCGGCGTGGTGTGGCTGCTGCCGGCGCCTCGCAGCGCCGACTGCCGCCACGCCGAGTTCCGGGTGCCCGCGGCGACTGCGGGCGACGTGATCGACCTCGGCGACCTCGTGCTCGGCGACGAGGGCCTCGTGCTCAGCGGGCGGATCGTCGACGAGGGCGGCCAGCCCGCGACGAACGTGCACGTCGCCGCAGCCATGTTCGACGGGAGCCCTGGCGCGCTGCGCGAGGTTGCATTCGCGAGCGCGGACGGCCTGCTGCGCGTCTACCGGAACCGCTCGGAGCCCGAGTCGCCCGTGCGGATCGAAGTGCGGGCATTCGGCGGTGCGTGCGCGACGTACGTCGGGCGCGAGGGCCAGCACGACGTGCGGATCGTGCTGCGACGGCAGCCGCGCCTGCGCGTCGAGCTGCTCGTCGACGCCGACGTGCTGCCGCTCGCGGAACAGGCAGCGAGCAAGGTGCGCCTTCGCGGCGCAGTGGTCCAGGGTGCGACGGCGAAGCCGCATGACGGGCGCTGGACGTTCGAGCACACGCTGGAAGAGGGCGACTACGAGTTCGGCGTCGTGCTGCGGCTCGGTGAGGAACGCATCGTCGACGTGCCGGTCGCGTGTCGCGACGGGCACGTGCACGTGCACCGCGCCGACCTGCGCGGCCGGCTGTTCGTGCACATGGTCGAGGTGCGCGACGGCGACGGCAACCCGCTCTCGGCTCGCTGCGCGTCGTGCGAGGTCGCGCAGGACGGCACGGTGTTCCATCGCGAAGTGTGCGACTCCGAGAACGGGGTCGTGCGCGTGCTTGCCTCGCGCGCGACGTCGCAGTTGTGGCTCACGGCCGAAGGGCACGAGCCGTTGCACGTGGCCGCCAGCCGCGAGCCGACGCGCGTCGTGATGCGGAGACTGCCCCAGCTGCGGCTCAGCCTCGTGAGCATGTTCGACGGCACACTGCCGGCGTTGCAGTGGCTCGATGGGCGCGAATGGCGCGAGGCAGGCCTCGCCCGGATCACGCCGCCGTCGTTCGAGCCGTTGCGGCTCCGCGTCGTCGTCGACTGTGCCGGCGAGCCGTTCGCGTTGCCGTTGGCTCCGTTGCCGATCACACCCGGAATGCAGCAGGACGTCGACGTCGCGTTGAGCCCCGACCAGATCGAGACGCTGCGCACGGCACGGCGGCGATAGTCGGCTCGGAAGCTGCGACCGCGAACGAGGTTGCCGAGCTCCGCAGCGGTAGAAGCCAGCGCGAGGGCCGTTCGGGCGGCGTGACGAGCCGACGGAAAGAGCTCGATTGCGCCATCGGTTTCACCTGATTGCCAGCGTCACCGAGTGCCGGAGGATGGCGGCTCCCTCCCGGGTGGTCCGGGAGGCAGCTTGCTTTCCCTCGCGCCGTGGTGCCCGTGTCGACAGGGCAAGCTGGCGAATGACGCTGCGCTCGAAGTCCTGCTCGACGCGCAGAGCTCCAGCCAGCGAGCCTCCGCCACGTGAACGGGTAGCCACTCGAGCGCCACGAACCAGCGCGGTACCTGACCACTGCCGCACTGCCAAGGATGTGGCCCATGACCAGCGAACGTCTCGACATGCACAACGTGGACCGCAAGACGTACCAGGAGGTGCGGGCTTGCCCCGCCGGCGAGTTCCCGGCGCATCTTGGGGTGTTCCACCGCGAGATGCCGGCGCTCGAACCGGGCGTGAAGGTGCCGCTCGGCGCCGCCCATGCGGAGCGGGAGTCGCTGGGCGATGCGCGGTTCGCGCGCGAGCGACGGGACGTCGAGCACCCGCGCGGCGTGGCTACACCGCGCGTGCTCCTCGTCGCCGAGAACGCGTCCGCGCGGTTCGGCGGTGAGGCGATCCTGCCGCTGCACTGGTTCCGGGTGCTGCGCCAGCGCGGCATCGACGCGCGGCTGGTCGTGCACGAGCGTACGCGGGACGAGCTGCGTGCCCTCATGCCGGACGAGGCGGACCGCATGCACTTCGTCAGCGACACCTGGCTGCATCGCGCCCTGTGGCGCGTTTCCACGTGGTTGCCGCAACATCTCGGCGCACCGACCCTCGGCCTGCTGCTGCGGTTGCTCACGCAGCGGCGCGCCCGCGCGATCGCGCGCTCCCTCGTGCGAGCCCACGCCGTCGACGTCGTGCACCAGGTGATCCCGGTGTCGCCGAAGGATCCATCGCTGCTCGCCGGTCTCGGCGTCCCGCTGGTGATCGGGCCGATGAACGGCGGCATGCAGTTCCCGCCGGCGTTTCGCCGCGCGGGCCGCGTGCAACTCGGCGCGGTCGCCTTGCTGCGGCTCGCATCGCGGTTCGTGCACCGCGTTCTGCGGGGCAAGCTCACCGCCACCACGCTGCTGGTCGCCAACGCGCGTACGGCGGCGGCGCTGCCGTCGGGGTGCCGCGGTCGCGTCGTCGAGATGGTCGAGAACGGCGTCGACTTCGCGCTGTTCGACGGCAACCACCGCGCGGCCGCACCGACTGCGCCGGCCGCGCCGGACGCGCAGGGCACGCTGCGCCTGGTGTTCGTGGGGCGGCTGGTCGACTGGAAGGCTCTCGACGTGGCGCTCGACGCGATCGCCGACGCCGGCGCCGACGTGCCGTGCACGCTCGACGTTGCCGGTGAAGGGCCGATGCGGGCCGCGTGGGAACGTCACGCCGCCGCGCGCGGGCTCGGCGACCGCGTGCGTTTCCACGGCTTCGTGCCCCAGACCGCCGTGCCGGCCATGCTGGCGCGCGCCGACGCGTTGCTGTTGCCGAGCATCTACGAGTGTGGCGGCGCGGTCGTGCTCGAGGCCATGGCGATGGGCCGCGTGGTCGTGGCGACCGCGTGGGGTGGGCCGCTCGACTACCTCGACGAGCACACCGGGATCCTCGTGCCGCCGGCCGGACGCGCCGACCTGGTCAACGGGTTCGCCGCGGCGCTGCGGCGCCTGCAGCGCGAGCCGGCGGCGCGGGCCGCACTCGGCGAGGCGGCGCGCCGGCGTTGCCGCGAACACTTCGACTGGGCGGCGAAGGTCGACACCGGGCTGCAGCTCTACGCCGACGCGATCGCGCGCGCGAAGCGCGGCGCACGCCGCGCTGCGAACACGATGCTCGGAACGCCGTGGGCGAGGGCGAGCGCGAGCGACTCGCGGTAGCAGCTCGCGGGCAACTCGGGCCCGCCGTCGATTGTCGCGGGGGGCCCTCGTCGGCGAAGGCGAAGCACGGTAAGCAGACTGCATGCTTCGTCTCCACGCCGTGCTGACGTCTGCGGTCGGGTTCGTGTTCTCGTTCGGGCTGCTGGCGCAGGACACGTCGCCGAAGGCCGCGGACGTGCCGGTCGGCAAGGCCGAGCGTCTGGTGCAGGCGGGCCCGGTGGAGCTGCAGGTCTTCACCTACCGCCCCGGGAACTGGCCCGGCGAGCGGCTGCTGTTCGTGATGCACGGCGTCTTGCGCAACGCCGACGAGTACCGCGATCACGCGATCCCGATGGGGGACCGCTTCGGCGCGCTGATCGTGGCGCCGAAGTTCGACCGCGAGCGCTTCCCGAGCCGCGCCTACCAGCGCGGCGGCGTCCTGCGCGAGGACGGCGGTGCGGCGCCGGTGGCCGAATGGACCTACGCGCGGCTGCCCGAGCTCGCGGCCGCGATCCGGGCGGCCACCGGCAAGCCCGACGCGAAGCTGTACGTGATCGGCCACTCGGCCGGCGGTCAGTTCGTGGTCCGCATGAGCGCGTTCTTCGACGCCGGTGCCGTGCGGGTCGTCGCCGCGAACCCGGGCAGCGTGCTGTTGCCGACGCGCGACGTGCCGTTCAGCTACGGGTTCGGCGGTCTGCCGGCAGAGCTCGCGAACGACGAGCGGCTGCGTGCGTACCTCGCGATGCCGCTCGTGCTGTATCTCGGCACCGGCGACGACCGAGAGGACGAGAACTTCGACAAGAGTCCCGACGCGATGGCGCAGGGCAGCGGCCGGCATCAGCGCGGGCTCGCGCTGTGGTGGTCCGCGAAGCTGCTCGCGGCGCAGCGCGGGTGGCCGTTCGGGTGGCGGCTGGTCGAGGCGCAGGGCATCGACCACGACCACGAGAAGATGTTCGCGCACCCGATGTGCGAAGTGGCGCTGTTCGGCAGTGCCGGTGGCGGGGCGCAGGGCAAGTGACGCGGCTGCCGGCCGCGACTGCTACTGCACGTTCGAGACGACGGCCACCGAGAACGACAAGCCCGGCGTCGGGCCCTGCAGGTCGGCGATCGCCTGGGTCGCGAAGGACACGCCGGTCGGCAGCCCGGGCGGAACCTGGAACTGCACGGTCTCGGTTCCGCCCCAGCAGGCGAGGATGGGGCTCTGTTGGCTGATGAGGCCGAACGAGAGCACGATGATCGGAACGTCGAGGATCAGCGCGTTCGTGAAGCCCGGGATCGGGATGCAGTTCGAGGCGCCGAGCGAGGCGCCGATCGCGAAGAGCGTCTGGTGCGGACCGTTGATCCGCATCGTGAGCGTCTCCCCCGACACCACGGCGAGCTGGCGCGGCGTGCAGTCGAACGTCCAGCAGAACTCACCGGCAGTGCCGGTCTGACCCGTCACGAGGAAGCCGAAGCGGTCCATCACGATCTGGGCGTGAGCGGAGGCGGCGAGCAGGATCGCGGTCATGGTGAAGCGCGCGAAGGATGTGCTCATGGTGGAGACTCCTGGCAAGGGATGCGGCCGTGATGGCCGGCCCCGCATTCTACCGGCGTGCCTTCGCGGAGCGTGCGGCGCGGTATCCTTGCCGCTCGCCCCCCGCACCTCTCCCAGGCACGGACATGGAACACGCTCTTCTCGGTGGCCTGATCTTCGCATTCGCAGCAGCCTCGGCGGCCGCGCAGGCGGCAGGGCCGGGCCTCTCGTGGTTCGGGAACGCCGGCGGCAGCGCCGGCAGCTTCTTCCCGACCTGTACGAGCCTGCCCGTCACCGCGCTGCGCGGCGACACGGTCACGATGCACGTCTGGGGCGACGTCGGCTCGCCGTTCGTGCTCGGGACCGCGGCGACGGCGACGCAGTGCGTGCCGATCCCCGGCTTCGGCAACGGGCTGGTGCTCGATCTGCCCGCGTCGGTCCTGGTCGGCGGGCTGCTGACGCAGATCAGTCCGTGCCTGTCGTGCCCGCCCGGCTTCACCTCGCTGGCGTTCGTGGTGCCGGCGACGCTGCCGATCGGCACGACGGCTGCGTTCCAGGCGGTTGGCTTCGGCAACAGCCAGCTCGCGTTCACGGTCGCGATCACCGCGACGGTGCAGTAGCCGTCGCGGCGGTGTGTCAGTGCATGTCGCCGCGCCGTGCCGCGCAGTGGTTGGCGACGGGGCACGCGTCGCACAGCGGCTGCCGGCGGCACGTCTGCTGGCCGTGGCGCCGCAGCCGCAGCCACGCGTCGATGCGCACGTCGACGTCCTCGGTCAGCTCCTCGGCGGCAACTGCCGTCACCGCGCGGTACGTCGCCGCGTAGTCCTTCTGCTCCTCGCCGAAGTGGAGCCGCGCGAGCGAGCGCACGCCGTTGGACTCGAACGTCGCGCACGGCTCGACGCGCGCGAACAGCCGCAGCCGGTGGAAGCCCGGCAGGCCGATGCCCGGGAACGCGCAGAGCCCCTTGCGCGCCTTCGCCTCGGGCAGCTTCACGAGCTCGCGCGGATCGCCCGTGCTCGCGAACAGTTCGGCGCACTCACGCAACTTCGCGACCTGCTGTCCTGCCAGCTTGCCCTTGCCGCAGATCGGCAGCAGCACTTCGTCGGGCGCTGCGGCGATGATCGCGGCATCGAGCCCCGTGGCCGAGCGCAGCTGCGCGAACGCCTTCCGTCGCCGCGCCTCGTCGGTCAGGTAGACGACGTTCTCCCACAGGATCGCGTGCCACGGATCGCGAGGTGGACCGTCGTCGATCGCACCTTGCTCTTCGGCGAGTTGCGTCAGGATCTTCTGCAGCCTGCGGGGGCGCGGCACGCCGGCATGCTAGCGGCGCGTGCGTGGCGCGCGATAATCTCGCCCCCGCCATGACTCGCGCTCTCTTCGCCGCTGCTGCGGCTGCTTCGCTGGCACTGTCCGCGCCGTCCGCGCTGCACGCGCAGACCACGGAAGCGCGCGATCGCGTGACGATGCTCGACGGCAAGGAGCTGCGCGGCCGCGTCATGCGCTTCGACTCCGAGGGCCTGATCCTGCGCGTGGGCTCCGTCGACAGGAAGATCCCGCGCAAGCAGATCCGCGCGTTCACGAGCGTCGCGAGCCACCATCAAGAGCTGATCGGCACGTGGAACGAGACCCCGGTCGAGGATCCCGCCGCGATGCAGGCGCTCGCGCGCACGGCGGAAGGGAACGGCTTGCCGCACGAAGCGCGCCTGTGCCTCTGGTACGCGGTGCTGCAGCGGCCTGCCGACGCCGAGCTGCACAAGGCGCTCGGCAACAAGCAGCTGAACGGCAGGTTCCTCGTGCAGATCGACGACCGCCAGGTGCCGTTCGCGGAGGCCGATGCGCTCGGCGTGGACTTCGACGATGCGTGGCGGCTGCGTTCGGAGCACTTCTCGATCCAATGCGGGGCCGGGCTGCGCACCGCGCTCGACACGCTGATGGAGCTCGAGGCGCTCTACTGGACGTTCCAGGAGGTGTTCGGCCGCGAGCTCACGCTGCTCGAGATCGTCGAACCGGTAAGCGTGCGCCTCTACCGGACGCGCGCGCAGATGCCGAACCTCTCGAACACTGCCGGCGCGTACTTCTCGCACGGCGAGCAGACGCTCTACACGTGCGTCGAGAATGGGCGGCCGTACGCGATCATGCACGAGGGCACGCACGCGCTGCTGCACTGGTTCTTCGTGCGCGCGGCGAAGTCGCGTGGCGAGCTGCCCGCGTGGCTCAACGAAGGCTGGGCCGAGTACATGGACGGCCGCCTGCAGACGCGCGTTCCGGGCAAGCCCGCGCGCCTCGAGCGCAGCATGCAGCCCGGGCACTTCTCGTCGCTCGCAGCCGCGCCGAAGGGCGAGCTGTACGGCGTGCACCGGCTGCTGAACTTCAAGGCGTCGGACTTCGGCGCGTCGACGCGGCAGGACCTCAAGTACGCGCAGTCGTGGGCGCTGTTCCGCTGGCTCTACGAGAACAAGGACAGCACCGTGCGCGCGTCGTTCGCCGAGTACCTGCGCGACGCGGCGGCCGGACAGGGCCAGGCCTCGACGTTCCGGCGGATCTTCAAGCGCCTCGAGCAGGAGCTCGAGACCGCGCCGTGGCGGCCGTGACCGGAGTTCACCGATCGTAGGCGCCGAAGATCGTGATGCCGGCGACCGACGGCTCGAAGAACTTCGCGCGGATCGCCTTGTAGTCAGGGTGTGCGAAGAACGCGTCCTTCTGCGCCCTGCTGCCGAAGTAGATCGCGAACACGCGGTTGATCGCGTGGTCGCTCGCGGACTTCAGCACCTCGGCGATCGTGAAGTCGTAGCGGAAGCCGCCGCCGTGCGCCGCGAGCAGCGGCGCCATCGCGTCGCGGTACTGCTGGTAGATGCGGGCATCGGTGACCGTGAGACCGACCATCATCTCGTGGGGCATGCGTGGAACCGTAGCGCCCGGCCAGCAGCCCGGCATGGGGGGCGGGGCTCGATGCACGCGTCCGGCCCCCGCGCATCCGATCCGGACCGTCTGGGCTTGATAGGGTAGTGACCGTGAACCCACCCTTCGACGTCGAGCGGCAGCTGCAGCGCCACGGCGGTGCCTTGCGGTTGCTCGCGGG
>DASVAL010000106.1:0-3638 GCA_036376355.1 Planctomycetota bacterium | reverse complement strand
TCGTCTCGCGGTGACCGTCTCGCGCCGGCCCAGCCCTGCGCGACCGGGATCGCGCGAGGCTCCTCGATCGTCATGTCCATGGTGAAGCCGGCGTGCTCGCCGATCCGGGGCAACCGCTCGGCGGGGAAGCCGGGCGGCACTTCACCGGTCGTCGCATACCAGTAGAGCACGGCCCGGAACGCCGCCGCGGCTGCGGTGGACAACGCGAACAGGAACGCGCCGGCGATCAGGGACAGGACGCCGCTGGTGGCCACTCCGAGCGTCTGCTGCGCCACACCCCAGATGAAGACCTCGAACAAGCAGAACATCGCGAAGAAGACCAGGCTGCTGCCGACCACGAGGCCGCTCCACGTTTCCCTGATCTGCCGCAACGCGGATCGGAACGCTTCGCGCGCGCCGGCCCGCTCGTACACCACGATGGGCAGCATGACGTAGGTCACGGCGTTGAGCGCGAGGCGCAGGCCGCGCACGATCCAGTAGCCGACGAACGGGATGAGACCGAGCCCGACGAACACGATGTAGCGGCCCCAGGCATGGATGGTCGCGTTGAACGCGGCGAGGCCTGCGAGGCGACCCAGGTTGGCGTTGGCGAGCGCGAACGCCGAGCGCAGGTCCGGCGTCTCTCGCTTGATCTGCTGCGTGGCGACGTGCATGCCTGCAGTCGAGAAGTAGAGCACTGCCGTCAATATGGGGATCATCCAGAGCGAGAGCAGCAGGTGGGTCTCGATGATCGCGGACGAGACGGCGAGTCCCCAGCCCAAGCAGCTGGTGCCTCGCTTGGCTGCATGGCGCGACGAGCCGTAAGCGCGGCCACGCCCACGCCTTGGTCGCGGCACCGCGTTGAGCCTTGGCGCACGCGGCGTCTTGCTCGCGGTTGGGCGCCAACCCGGCGTGACGACCGGTCGCCATCGACGGCATTCGATTTGGTATCCTGCTCGCGCCATGCGGCACTCCTCTCTCTCGTTGCCGCGAGCCTCTCTCGCCGCGGCAGTCCTCGCCTGCGCTGTCGACGCGCAGATCCTGCAGCCGCAGCCAGCCGCGGTGCCGCCGCTGATCTTCCCGGCGATGCCGATCCAATCGTTGGCCGCCGACGTCGACGGGGACGGCGACCAGGACCTGCTGACCGTCAGTGACAACCGGCTCACCGTTCACGTCCAGCAAGCTGGAGCGTTCGTCGGTACCAGCTTCTACCAGGCGTACCCCACGTTCATGGGCATCGCCGCCGGCCATCTGAACGGCGACGCGTACATCGACCTGGTAGTCAATTCGAGTGGTTTGAATGCCACCGCGCCCCAGGTCCATTGGGGTAGCCCTGGCTCCTTTCTGAGCGCCACGCCGTTCAGCCTGGGCTGGCCCGCCGGCAGTTTCAGCAGCAGGTCCGCGCTCGGCGACGTCGACAACGATGGCGACCTGGACGTGGTGCACGCGATCAACGGGGCGTTGACGAACTCGTCCGCCTTGTGGCTCAACCAGGGCGGCAACAGCTTCGTCGCGGCGGGCAGCGGAGTGTGGCCTGGCATCGCCGCAGCCTACGCGGTGCCCCATCTGAAGGACCTCGACGGCGATGGTTGGCTCGACTGCTTGCTGTTGTCGTCGGACCAGACTTCGACCGTGCGCTTGCTGTGGAACAACGGCGGCACCTTCGCCCAGGCGACGACCGCTGAGTTTCCGTCCCTGCAAGGCGGCTACTTCGGCGTCGTGCAGGCCGACTTCGACGGCGACACCGACCTCGACCTGGTGCTGGGCGGTTGGGTCACGAGCGGCGCGCTGTTGCCCAGAGTCGGCGTGCGTCAGTTCGCACTCGGTCCGACGGCCGCGACCGGCGCGAACACTCTCGCCGTGATGGCTGCCGACGCCGATGACGATGGCGACCAGGACCTGGTCGTCGTGACGCGCGATCAGATCGAAGTGAGGACCAACGACGGCCTCGGCACCTTCACACGGACTTCGACCTGCGGCGACAACATCAACGTGGTGATGGCGCTCGCCGCGGATCTGGATCAGGATGGCGACGAAGATCTGTTGCGCGCCAGCGGCGACGCCGTGACCCCGGGACCAGTGCAATCCAACGCTTCGATCGCTTGGACGGTGAAGCCAGGGCGCTTCGAGTTCGATGGCCTGGTTGCCATGCCGCAGGGAGCACAGCCGTGGCTGATCGCCGACATGAACGGCGACCATCTGCCCGACTTGCTCGTGGTAGCCCCGGGTCCGACGCTGCAGGTGGCGGAGAATCGCGGCGGCGGTTCCTTCGCGTATCGCTTCGCGCAGCGCACGGCTCCGAGTGGTCCGTTCCCCTTCTTCGGCATGGCCACGGTGGACTTGTTCGGCGATGGTTTCCCGGAATGGCTGGGGCTCGGTCTCACATCCGGCTTCTTCGCCAACGTCGGCGGCACGGTTTCCACGACGCTGACGCCGTTGCCGCCACCGCCGGTCAGCGGCTATCACGGCGCAGTGGGTATCGATCTCGACGGGGATGGCGATCGGGATCTGGTAGCGGTCCACCTGGCGTCCGGCGTGCACAACGCACTGCGCGTGCTGCGCAACCAGGGCGGAACGTTCGTCGATGCGACCGCCAGCAGCCTCGCCGGCCCGGGCATTCCAGGCTCGAACGGCGCCGTGCTGAGGGCCGGCGACCTCGACGGCGACCTCGACGAGGATGTGTGGGTCTGCTCCACCCAGAGCCAGATCTGGCTCAATCAGAGCGGCGTGCTGACGTTCGTGCCCGGCGCGATCACGCCGGACGGTTTCGGCGGCAGTGCGCCGGCGATCGGCGACGTCGATCGCGACGGCGATCTCGACCTGTACGTCGATCAACGCGTGTTGCGGAACAACGGCAACGGCACGTTCGTCACCGACACGACGAGCCTGGCGGGCGGTGCGATGCCGAAGTACCTGGCCGACCTCGACGACGATGGCGACCTCGACGTCTTCGGCGCCGGCGTCTGCTTCTGGAACAACGGCAACGGCACGTTCGCGCCCGGTGCGAGCCCGACGCCGGCGGCGATCCCCAACTCGTGGTTGGTCGGCACCGCGGACTTCGATCTCGACGGCGATGTCGACGTGCTGCACAACGACGGGTCCGCGATCTTCGTGCTGCGCAACCGGCTGCGCGATCTCGAGCTGATCGGCACTGGCAGACTCGGCACGTCGCTGGAGTTCCGCTACTCGTGCCAACCAGGCCAACTGGCGCAGCCGATCGCCGTGTGGGCCGACCTGGCATTGGCCCGCATCCAGCCCGTGCTGGTGCCGTGGCTCGGCTGGGTGCAGATCGATCCGCTGACGGCGATGCCGATCGGCCCGTTCCTGCTGCTGTCGGGCAGTGGGCAGGTGAGCTACTTCCAGCCGCTGCCCGTGTCACCGCCTCTGGTCGGCCTGGTGCTCGCCGCACAACCGCTCGAATGGCGCGGCCCCAGACTGCTGCTCGGCAACTGCGTGTCGATGCAGATCGGACGCTGAACGCCCCCCGGTCCCGGGACTGTCAGCGGAGACAGTACTACTCGTCTCGCGGTGACCGTCTCGCGCCGGCCCAGCCCTGCGCGACCGGGATCGCGCGAGGCTCCTCGATCGTCATGTCCATGGTGAAGCCGGCGTGCTCGCCGATCCGGGGCAACCGCTCGGCGGGGAAGCCGGGCGGCACT
>DASVAL010000140.1:0-87818 GCA_036376355.1 Planctomycetota bacterium | reverse complement strand
TGCACGGGCGCAGCCCGTGCAACCGGCGCCGAACGCGCCGCGCAGCGCCGCGTACTCGGCCTTGTGGCGCAAGCGCGGCAGGCCCCGCTGCAGCTTGAAGGTCACGTGCGCCGGGAACCGCGCTGCGAGCGGAGCTCGCGGCCTGTGGCTCACTCCCGCCTTGTCGCCCTTCGGCTTGCGACCTGCACCAGGACGTCGACCGCCGCGCCGGGGGCGGAACGGCAACACGCCTTGCTGCGGCTGCTGCTTCTTCACGCGCTTCCTCTCGCGGCCAGTGGTGGTCATTATGATTGAGCAGATGTGTATCGTAGCCACCGCGGCGCGTCAAGTCCCCGGTGCGTGCCGGTCGGGCCAAACCGTGTTCACTCCGCGTCCAGACCGCGTTCAGCACGCCGTGCTGAATCGGTGCCCGCTACCGCTCGGAACCGGACACTTCGGTTGTATGGCCCGCGCCAGACCGGAGACCGGGGTTACAGCCATGCGATCAGAGAAGACGCGTCAAGCGCGACGGCACGCGTTGTGGGAGCCCCCGGCTCACGAGCATCCGCGCAGGCTGGGCGGCAGGGGGCCTGGGGCTCGCAGTAGGCCGACGCCCGCCCGCCTTACTTCTTGATCGCGCCCGGATCGACCTGCTTCGTCGGCGCCTGGGCCGCCTTCGGCTTCGGCTTCCAGTCCTTCTCCTGCTCCTTGATCACCGGGATCATCTCGCGCAGTTTCTGCGCACGCGCTTCGGGCTCGGGGTGCGTGCTGAGCCACTGCGGCGTCTTGCCGCCGCCGAGCTTCGCCATGCGTTCCCAGAGCAGCGGCGCCTCCTCGGGTTTGTAGCCCGCGCGGATCGCGTAGCGCAGGCCCTCGATGTCGGCTTCGCTCTCGTGGTCGCGGCTGTAGGGCAGCAGCACCGCGACCTGCGCGCCGACGCCGAGCGCCGCCATCACGCCGGCCTTCGCTTCGCCTTCCATCTCCGCGAGGCCGAGACCGGCTTCGACTGCGACGAGGCCCGCGCTCGTGATCGTGCTCTGCGTCATGCGCTTGCCGCCGTGCCGCAGCACCGCGTGCGCGACTTCGTGGCCCATGACGATCGCGAGGCCGTCCTCGTTCTTCGTGATCGGCAGGATGCCCGTGTAGATCGCGATGCGGCCGTTCGGCAGGCAGAACGCGTTCGGCGTGTCATCGGCCTTCAGCAAGCGCGCCTCCCAGCGGAAGTCCTCTTCGGACGCCGCGGCGATGCGTTTGGCAACGCGCTGCACCATCTCGTACTGCGGACCCTCCTTGATCAGACCGTGCTCGTTGCTCGCTTCCTCGTAGGCCTGCAGGCTCAGCGGCTCGAGCTGCTCGTCGCTGTAGAAGTTCCAGTTGGCGCAAGCTGCCGGCAGCAAGGCGATCAGGCACACGAACAGGAGACGCAGGGTCTTGCACATGGCGGCCGATCGTAGAGCGGAGGGGTGCTTTGCGCGACAGCTGGGCCTGGCGCGAGCCCGCCTCTTGCCACGCAGAACTTGCCAAGCACCCGGGCTTGTTCGATGCTGCGCCGATGCGACCAGAATTCGTGATCGTGGGCGGTGCCCGCACCGCCATGGCGGAGTACTCCGGCACGCCGGGCTTCGGCAAGTTCAAGGACACGAGCGCGATCGACCTCGCGGCCCATGCGGCGAAGGCGGCGCTGCAGCGCACCGGCGTCAAGCCCGAGATGGTCGACGAGACGTTCGTCGGCAACGCGGCGCAGAGCAGCAGCGACGCGATCTACGGCGCGCGCCACGTCGCACTGAAGTCCGGCGTGCCGATCGACAAGCCGGCGCTGACCGTGAACCGCCTTTGCGGCTCCGGCATCCAGGCCGTCGTGTCCGCGGCGCACTCGATCCTCGCGGGCGAAGCCCAGCTCTGCCTCGCGGGCGGCATGGAGAACATGAGCCAGGTGCCGCACGTGATCCGCGGCGCGCGCGAGGGCTTCCGCTTCGGCGCCGAGCCGAAGATCGAGGACCTGCTGTTCGCAGCGCTCTACGATCCGTTCTGCAAGTTCTTCATGGCGCAGACGGCCGAGAACGTCGCGAAGAAGCTCACGATCTCGCGCGAGGAACAGGACGAGTACGCGCTGCGCAGCCACCAGCTCGGCGCGGCCGCCGTGAAGGCCGGCAAGTTCGCGGCCGAGATCGCGCCGCTCGTGATCCAGCAGGGCAAGAAGGAGGTCGTCGTCGACAAGGACGACCACATCAAACCCGAGACTTCGCTCGAGGCGCTGGCCCATCTGCGGCCCGCGTTCGGCAAGGACGGCACCGTGACTGCCGGCAACGCGTCGGGGATCGTCGACGGCGCCGCGATGCTCGTCGTGACGACGGCGCAGCGCGCGAAGGAGCTCGGCCTGAAGCCGAAGGCGCGCATCCGTTCGTGGGGCATCGCCGGCGTGCCGCCCGAGCTCATGGGCCTCGGCCCCGTGCCCGCGATCCAGCAGGCGTGCAAGAAGGCGGATCTCCAGGTGGGGGACCTCGACTTGATCGAGATCAACGAGGCGTTCTCGGCGCAGTACCTCGGCTGCGAGAAGGAGCTGAAGCTCGACCGCAAGAAGGTCAACGTGAACGGCGGCGCGATCGCGCTCGGGCACCCGCTCGGCGCGACCGGCGCGCGGCTGCTCCTGACGCTCATGCGCGAGATGGAGCAGAGTGGCAAGGCGCTCGGCTGCGCGTCGGCCTGCATCGGCGGCGGCCAGGGCATCGCGATGATCCTCGAGCGCGTCTCGGCATGAGAGCAAAGCGATGATGCCGAAAACCCTCAAGTTCCCGACTGCCCTAGAGTTCAAAGGCCGTGTGCTGCACCTGACCGAAGACCAGGAGTTGCTGAAGCAGCAGCTCTCGGGCACGGCGACGCTGGCCTACGATGCGAACCGCAAGCTCATCGACAACATCTCGACCGACGAGCTGACGCCCGGCTGGGTCTGCTACTACTACGACGAGACGCTCGCGCGCTACTGCCTCGTCGGCCTGCGCGGCGGCAACGTGAAGCAGGACGCGATCAAGAACGGCGGCTTCGCGGTCATCGTCAGCGGCGTCTCGAAGGGCTGCGGCAGCTCGCGCGAGACCGCGCCGTACAGCGAGCTGAAGGCCGGCATCAAGCTCGTGATCGCGAAGAACATCGAGAAGATCTACGGCCAGAACTGCCAGAACATCGGGCTCTTGACCTCGACCGACTTCTCGCTGCTGCCGCGCATCGAGCGCGGCGAGGCGATCCCGATCGAGGAGTTCACGAAGGGACTCGACCCGATCGCGACCGAGGTCGTGCGGCACGGCGGCCTGTTCGCGTACAACCAGGCGCGCCTGCAGGGCCGCACGTCGCCGCCGCCCGTCGCGACGAAGGCGCGGCCGATGACGCTGTGCGAGAAGATCATCAGCCAGCGCGCGATCGCCGACGCGAAGACGGGCCGCCTCGGCATCGCGGCGGTTGCACCGGGCGACGCGCTGTTCGTGCGCACCGACGTGCGCTTCAGCCACGAGTACGTGACGCCGATGGCCGAGGCGCTGTTCAAGATGGGTCTCGGCGTGGACGCGAAGATCACGGATCCGCAGTCGGTGTTCGCGTTCCGCGACCACCTGACGTTCCTCGACCGCATCATGCCCGAGGCGCACGTCAAGATGGGCTTGCGCGAGCAGGCCGCGTCGCTCGCGACCGTGCAGGAGGCGTTCACGAAGAAGCAGGGCGTCAAGCTCTACGGCGAGGTCACGCGCGGCGGCCGCACCGTCGGCAGCGAGGGCATCTGCCACAACATCGTCGTCGAGGACATCGCCGAGCCGGGGCAGCTCGTGATCGGCACCGACAGCCACACGTGCATGGCCGGCGCGCTCGGCTGCTTCGCGTTCGGCGTCGGCTCGACCGACATGGCGAACAGCTGGTTCACGAAGGACGTGCGCGTCAAGGTGCCCGAGTCGGTGCGCGTCGAGCTGCGCGGCGCTCTGCGCCCCGGCGTCTGCGCGAAGGACGTCATGCTGCACCTGCTCGCCGACCAGTTCTTCAAGACCGGCGCCGGCATCGGCAAGGTGCTCGAGTTCGCGGGGCCCGGCACGATGGCTCTCTCGCTCGACGAGCGCGCGACGTTGACGAACATGGCCGTCGAGGCCGGCGGCTTCACGGGCATCATCGAGGCCGACGACGTGATCGTCGACTACATCAGCACCCAGCGCGGCACCGACCGCAGCAAGCTGAAGGCGCAGATCGTGAAGGCCGATCCCGGTGCGAGCTACGTGAAGACGTTCCAGATCGACCTCGCGACCGTGGAGCCGACCGTCGCGACGCCGGGCGACCCGCGCAACGGGATCCCGCTCGCGACCCTTCGCCAGAAGGGCAAGACGAAGGTCAACATCGCCTACGGCGGCTCGTGCACGGGCGGCAAGAAGGCGGACATGGACATGTACGCACAGGTCGTGCGCAAGGCACTCGACAAGGGCCGCACGCTGCAGTGCAAGACGTACATCCAGTTCGGCAGCCAGCGCATCCGCGACTACGCCGAGAAGATGGGCTACGTGCAGCTGTTCGAGGGTGCAGGCGTCGAGCTGATCGACCCGAGCTGCGGTGCCTGCATCAAGGCGGGCCCCGGCGTGTCGTTCACGGCCGACGAGGTCACCGTGTCGGCGATCAACCGCAACTTCCCGGGCCGCTCGGGTCCCGGTCAGGTCTACCTCGCGAGCCCGTACGTCGTCGCCGCGAGCGCGTTCCTCGGCTACGTCGGCGGACCCGAGGAGCTGTAGGCGCAGACACCCCGGCTCAGACGCGGCGCTGCCGCATGGCCGCCCAGCGCACGAAGCACGCGACGAGCAGCATCGGCACACAGACCGCAGCGAGCACGAAGGCCCACGTCCAGCGCGCCGTGGCGCCGCGCACCCAGCCGGGGCCGTCCCACATGGTCAGCAGGATGCTGAACGCCGCGACCGCGACGATCAGCAGGCTGCCGGGTCGCACGGCCGTGCGCGCGGTCACCGTCGGCGTCTCGGCCATCGTCAACACGCAGACGAGCAGGCACGTGCAGAAGCACGTGAACCCGGCCGACGTCTGCCATCCGGGTGGGCCGAGCACCTCGCCGTAGAGGCGCGGGAAGCGCACGCAGACCCACGGCAAGGTCGCCGCGAACGCGGCTGCCGCAGCGCTCGCGTAGAGCAGCCACCGCCAGGCGTGGTGCTCGGGGGCGGGGCCGAACGGGACGCTCTCGGGTTCGGGCAGGAATCGCATGGGATCGAGCCCGTGAGGGCGGCCCCATGGTAGGCCAAGCCGAGTCAGGTCCAATCCCTGCGGCGCGACGAACGTGGCCTGCTGACATGTTCGCGGCCGAACGACCCGCGCGCCTCGTCCGGCAAGTGACGGTGCCGTGGGGGACAACCGGACAGGCCCGGGTTGCGGCCGCCGATGGCCGAAAGGGATCGCGAAGACGCCATGACCGACGTCGACGACGACTGGGCTCCGTTGCCCGAGGACCAGCGGACCTTGTATCCGGGCGAGCTCACCGATCTCCGTGCGAAGCCCCGGCCTCCGAAGCCGGCGCTCCCGACCGCGGTCGCGCCGCCGGCGGCCGTGGCGACCGAACCGGTGGTCGACGCCGCGCAGCATGCCGCCGCGGACCTCGCAGCAGAACGTGCTCTCTGCGAGCTCAAGCAGCGCATCGCGAACAGCGCGCCGTCGACGAGTCTCGTCGCGGAGGTGCTTCACCGCGAGGACCGGCAGGAACGGCGGCGCGCCGCGAGTGCGGCGGTCGCGGCCGCGGTGGCCCCGAAGCCCGCCGAGCCGCCAGCGATCGAGTACGACCCGCGTGGCCACGGCTTCGACGTGCGTGAGGACGAGACGTGGTTCAAGGAGCTGCCCGAGCAGGAGCGTCAGCGCCTGCACGACGCGTGGGCGCAGAAGCGGCAGCACGGCGTGAAGACGGTCGCGAACCAGCGCCGCAACGGCGGCCGCCGGCTCGTCGCGTGCATCTTCGTGTTCGTGGTGGTCGCGCTCCTCGGCACACGGAGCATGTGGCACGTGACGCTCGGTGCGGGCGTCTGCTGCGGCATCTGGTGGTGGCACGCTGCGCCGGACCGCTTCCTCGACCCGATGCGCGCGCTCGCGTGCTTCTACTTCGGGCACCTGATCGTGATGGTGGTGCACGGCGCGGTGAATCCGCTCGCGTTCATGGACTCGCTGCTGCTCGTCGGCCTTGCCACTTTGATCGGCTTCGACGGCGAGATCCGGCGCACCGGTGGGTTCGACTCCCCGAAGTGACGCCGGCCTACGGCACCACGATGCGTTCCTGCTGCTTCTCGCCCGCGCGCAGGCTGACCGAGTGCTGCACGCGCCGGTTGCCCGCGACGGTCACCTCGAACGTGTAGACGCCGCCGGGCACGGCCTCCCCGAGCCGGACCGGGCCCACGCCGGGGAGGGCGCCGATGGCCATCGCGGAGGCCGCCCCGCTCGTGACGACCCACCAGCGCGGTACGTCGGGTCCGCCCGGAAGGTGCAGGCTCAGCGCCACGGCGCCGGCCTTCTGCGGGTCGAGGAAGGCGCCCGCGCCGTCGACGAGTTCGAAGACCGGCAGGCAACCTGCTTCGAGCGTCACGTCCTCGACGTAACCGTTGTCGCCGGTCAACACGAACGTGCGCGAGTACGGCAGCAGCGGCTGCGCGTTGCCCTCGGCGTCGGTTGCCGTGACGCGGATCCCGTATTCACCGGCCGGCAGCGGCGGCAGCGTGTAGCGCCCGTTCGGCATGGCAGTGCGGCGCGCCCACAGCGGCTTGCCGAGGTGCCACGCGGTCTCGCGCGACTCCGCGGTCAGCACGAAGGCGTCGACGCGCACGTTGCCGATCGGCTGCATCGACGTGTCGTGCACGAGCAGCGTGATGCCGGCGGCCGGCACGGTCGGCGTCATCAGCACGTCGACGGCGGTCGCTTCGGCCGCCGGCGCGGGCACGCTGAGCTGCGCCCGCACGAACGGCGAGTAGCCGTCGGCCTCGACGAGCAGCTCGCCGACTGCCCCGGCCGGCAACGACAGCTTCGCGCCGCCTTCCGCACCGTCTCCGCGCAGCTCGGGTCCGTCGCTGCGGAACCGCCAGCGGAACGCCGGCACCGGCGTCAGCTTCGCGACGTCGCGCACGTTCAGTTCGACGCGGCCCGCACCGGCGAGCGGCAGCGACGGTGGCAGCGCCGAGGACGGTTCCGTCTTCTCGGGCTGCGGAGTCGCGGCCGTGCGCTGCTTTTCGGCGACCGCGCTGCGCTCGGGATCGGCAGGCCCGGGACGCGGAGTCGCGGCCCGCGGTGCCGGCGGCTCGGGCACCGGTACGGTCCCCGTCTCACCCGAGAGCCACAGCCATCCAGCCGCGGCGACGACCACGAGCAGCACGAACAAGACGAACGCAGCGCGCATCGGCACATCGTGCGTCGCCGTTGCCCGCGGCGCCACGGGGTGTCGGCCCGGCATGCATCGCAACTCGCGCGCTCGCGCCGCCGGCCGGTACATTTCGCCTCCGATCGGGGTCGGGCCGGCTACGCTCTCGCGCTGCCTTGAAGACCCTGCGACGGCTGTTGTTCTGGTCGTTCCTGATCGGCGCGCTCGTGCTCGGCGGCATCTGGCTCTTGCGCGAGCAGCCGCCGAGCGTGCTCGTGCACACGGTCGCGCGCGGAGTCGTCGAGGCCACGGTCGCGAACACGCGCGCCGGCACCGTGCACAGCAACCGCCGCGCGAAGCTCTCGCCGGGCACCGGCGGTCAGGTCGAGCGCCTGCACGTCAAGGAGGGTGACCGCGTCGTCGCGGGGCAGGTGCTGCTCGAGCTCTGGCGCGAGGACCTCGAGGCGCAGTTGGCACTCGCGCGCAGCGAGGTCGAGCGCGCGACGGCGCTGGCCGAGCAGGCGCAGCTGCAGGCCGAGCTCGCGGAACGGGAAGCGAAGCGCGCCGAGGAGCTGCAGCAGCAGGAGATCAGCTCGGGCGACATCGTCGACCGCATGGTGAGCCAGGCGAAGGCGTCGCGCGCGACGCAGCGCGCCGCGGTCGCCGAAGCCCTGACGCGGCAGAAACAGGTGCTGTCGATCGAGGCGCAGATCAGCCGCATGACGCTGCGCGCGCCGTTTGCTGGCATCGTCGCCGAGGTCAACGCCGAGGTCGGCGAGTTCGTGACGCCGTCGCCGGTCGGCATCCCGACGCCTCCGGCCGTCGACCTCATCGACGAGCAGGCACCGTACGTGACGGCTCCGATCGACGAGGTCGACGCGGCGCGTGTACAGGTCGGCATGACGGCGCGCGTCACGCTCGACGCGTTCGGCAAGCGGCAGTTCGCGGGCCGTGTGCGGCGCATCGCACCCTACGTGCTCGACCGCGAGAAGCAGGCGCGCACGGTCGACGTCGAGGTCGAGTTCGTCGATCCGCCGGCCGACGGCAAACTGCTGCCCGGCTACTCGGCGGACGTCGAGATCCTGATCGAGGCGCGCGACGACGTCGTGCGCGTGCCGACCGAGAGCCTGCGCGATGGCTCGACCGTCTTCGTCGTGCAGCCCGACGGTGTCCTGGCCGCGCGCACGATCGAGATCGGGCTCGCGAACTGGCGTTTCACGGAGGTCGTGAAGGGCCTCGCCGCGGGCGACCGCATCGTGACCGCGCACGCGGGACTGGCGGACGGGATCAAGGTGCAGCTGCAGGGGGGCGCCGGGCACCCGTGATCGAGCATGGCAGTGTCGTCGAGCACCGGAGGGTCATCGAGCTGCGAAGGGTCGCTCGCGTGTTCGAGGTCGGCACCGAGCAGGTGCACGCGCTGCGCGACGTCGACCTGCGGATCGGACAGGGTGAGTACCTGTCGCTGATGGGGCCGTCGGGCTCGGGCAAGTCGACGCTGTTGCACGTGCTCGGGCTGCTCGACCGGCCGACCGGCGGCCAGTACCTGCTGCACGGCAAGGACGTCACGGCGCTCGACGAAGCCGAGCAGGCGCGCACACGCCGGCTGCACATCGGGTTCGTGTTCCAGGCCTACCACCTCGTGCCGCGCCTCACGACCGCGCAGAACGTCGCGCTGCCGCTCGTGCTCGCCGAGGTGCCGCCCGCGGAGCGGCGCGAGCGCACGATGGCGCAGCTGCGCGCGTTCGGACTGCTCGACCGCACGAACCACCTGCCCGACCAGCTGTCGGGCGGGCAGCGCCAGCGCGTCGCGATCGCGCGCGCGACCGTGACGCGTCCCGAGCTGCTGCTCGCCGACGAGCCGACCGGCAACCTCGACCGCGCGAACGGTTTGGAGGTCGTGCGCATCCTCGAGCAGCTGCACGACGACGGCATCACGCTGATCGTCGTCACGCACGACCAGGAGCTCGGCCGGCGTGCACACCGCCAGCTGCGCATGGACGACGGGCGGCTCGTCGGCGACGTCGGCGAGGGCCTCGGCCCGAACCCGGGCCCGAACTCCGGCGGCCTGCGCGGGCAGTCCGAGGACGGCACGTGAAGCCCGTCGACCACGTCGCGTTCAGCGTGCAGAGCCTGCGCTCGCAGCCGGGCCGCACGCTCCTGATCCTGCTCGCGATGGCGATCGGCACGGCCGGCGTCGTCGTGCTGACGTGGCTCGGCGAAGCGGCGCGCCACTACGTGATCGGCCAGTTCCAGGCGCTCGGCACGAACCTCGTGATCGTGCTGCCGGGCCGCAGCGAGACGACCGGCGGTGCACCGCCGCTGCTCGGCGAGACGTCGCGCGACCTGACGCTCGAGGACGCCGACGCGCTGAAGCGTTGCCCTGCCGTGCGCCGGTTCGCGCCGGTCGTCGTCGGCGGCGCCGTCGTCGGATTCGGCAACCGTTCGCGCGAGACCGTGGTGTTGGGCTCGACCTCGGAGCTGCTGCCCGTGCGCCGCCTCGAGGTCGCCACGGGCCGCTTCCTGCCGGAAGAGCACAAGTCCGGCGGCGCGCTCTGCGTGCTCGGCGCCGTCGTGGCCGCCGAGCTGTTTGCGCAGCAGAACCCGGTCGGCGAGTTCGTGCGCGTCGGCGACCGGCGTTACCGCGTCGCCGGCGTGCTCGCGCAAGGGGGCGTGTCGCTCGGCACCGACCTCGACGAGATCGTCGTGCTGCCGGTCGAGGAGGCGCAGGCGCTGTTCGACAGTCCGGGCCTGTTCCGCGTCATCGTCGAAGCGACGAGCAAGGCCGCCGTGCCGCAGGCCGTCGCCGAAGTGCAGCGCATCCTGACCGAGCGCCACGAAGGCGAGAACGACGTGACCGTGATCACGCAGGACGCGCTCGCCACGACGTTCGACGGCATCCTGAAGGCGCTGACGCTCGCGGTCGCCGGTATCGCGGCGATCAGCCTGATCGTCGCCGGCATCCTGATCATGAACGTGATGGTCGTGGCCGTGACGCAGCGGCGCACCGAGATCGGCCTGTTGAAGGCGCTCGGCGCCGAAGCCGCGACCGTGCGGCAGCTGTTCCTCGGCGAAGCGCTGCTGTTGTCGCTCGGCGGTTGCGGTGCCGGCCTCGTGCTCGGCGAGGCCGCGAGCCGGATGCTGCCGCACTTCGCACCCGTGCTGCAACCCGGCGTGCCGTGGTGGGCTGCCGCCGCGGCTGGCGTCGTCGCCGTGGTCTGTGGCATCGTGTTCGGAACCGCGCCGGCAGCGCGCGCCGCGCGGCTCGATCCCGTGACAGCGCTCGCGAGGCGGTAGATGCGGCTCCACGACGGCGTGCAGCTCGCGTTCTCGGCCGTGCGGTGCCAGCCGACACGCTCGCTGCTGACGGCGCTCGGCATCGCGGTCGGCATCGCGGCCGTGGTGCTGCTGACCTCGCTCGGCACCGGGCTGCAGCGCTTCGTGCTGGACGAGTTCACGCAGTTCGGCACGAACCTGCTGCAGGTGACCCCGGGCCGCAAGACGACGCTCGGCATGTCCGGCTCGATGATCAACAGCGTGCGCCCGTTGTCGCTCGAGGACGCCGAGGCGCTCGCGACGCTGCCGCACGTGCGGGGCGTCTGTCCGTCGGTGTTCGGCAACGTGCCGATCGAGGCCGGTGGGCGCAGCCGCCGCGTGATGGCAACGGCCGTCGGCTCGTCGATGTCCGAGGTCTGGCGCTTCGCGGTCGCGCAGGGCAGCTTCCTGCCGCCGGACGAGCCCAGGAACGCGCGCGCGTTCGCGGTGCTCGGCCACACGGTGTGGCGCGAGCTGTTCGGCGACGGCAACCCGCTCGGCGAGATCGTGCGCATCGGCGGCGATCGGTACCGGGTGATCGGCGTCATGAGCCCGAAGGGGCAGTTCCTCGGCTTCGACCTCGACGACGCCGTCTACATCCCGGTCGGCCGCGGCCTCGAGCTGTTCGACCGCGAAGGCCTCATGCAGATCGACGTGCTGTTCGCGAGCGAAGCGGTCACCGACGACGTGGCCGCGGCCGTGCGGCGCACGCTGATCGCGCGGCACGGCGAGGAGGACTGCACGATCACGGCCCAGCAGCAGATGCTCGACGTGCTCGGCTCGGTGCTCGGCGTGCTGACCTTCGCGGTCGGAGCGCTCGGCGGCATCTCGCTGATCGTCGGCGGCGTCGGCATCCTGACGATCATGAGCATCGCGCTGCGTGAACGCATCGCGGAGATCGGGCTCTTGCGCGCGCTCGGCGCCACGAAGGCGCAGCTGCGCTGGCTGTTCCTCGGCGAAGCGGCGGGCCTCGCGGCCGTCGGCGGCACGGCGGGTCTCGTGTGCGGCGCCGGTGCCGCGTGGTTGCTGCACGCGTTCGTGCCCGCGCTGCCCGTGGCGGTCACGCCGTGGCAGATCGTGCTCGCCGAAGGCGTCTCGCTCGCGATCGGGCTCGGTGCCGGTGTCATGCCCGCGCACCGCGCCGCGCAGCTGGACCCGATCGAGGCCCTGCGCACGGAGTGAGCCCGGGGCTGGCGGGACCGGGAGGCCGTTACCGCACGACCTGCACGTCGCCGGCCCGCAGCGCGACCGGGATGCGTTCTTCGCGCTGGCCGTCGGCGGAGCTCACGGCGAGCACGACGGCGCTCTCCGAGACGGCGAGCACCTCGGTCTTGCCTTCGTGCAGGTCCCACACCTGACGGATCATCGTCGTGTTGCCGCGCTCCTCGACGATGGACAGGACCTCGTCGTTCGCGTCGAGGAACCGGATGCTGCCGGTGGCCCACGCGGGATTCGCGAGCTCGACCCTGACGTGGCACCGCCGCAGCATCACGAGTCGCAGGCTCTCGGGCCCCGGCACCTCGTCGAGCGCGAGGTCCTGGTTGATCCACCCGCTGCCAGTGAACGAGAGCCGGACGCCGAGCCGCGGCATGCGCGCGATCCGGAAGCGGCCGTCCGCGTCCGTCTTTGCACCGACCTGCAACCCCGCGGACGACGTGCCGCCCTCGGTCGCGAACACCGTCACGTGCGCGGCCACCGTGACGCCGGCCGCGGGCCCGCCGTCGCGCGTCACGAGCGTGCCGGCCACGGGGCCCGTCGGCTCGGCCGGCAGCGCCAGCAGTGCGTTCCCGGTTCCGGCCTCGATCGGTGGCGTCGTCCACGCCCAACCACCCTGCGAGTCGTAGACGCGCAGCCGGTAGCTGCTCCGCCCTAGGCCCGCGACGGTGAACCGTCCTTCGGCGTCCGTGCGCCCGAACGCGCGCACGTGGTTGCCCGCGAGCGACAGCGGATCGCCGGCGGCCGGCGCTGCAATGTCCTCGGCGGTCTCGCGGTCCGTGAGCTGCGCGAGCTTCCACGGGTAGACGGCGGCGCCGGCGATCGGGGCGCCGCGAGGATCGACGACGCGTCCCGCGATCGCGAGGCTCCGCTGCTGCAGCTGCAGGTCTTGTGCGACCGAGTCCGCGGGCGCCTTCAGGCGTTCGCCGAAGCCCGCGACGACGGCCGGGTACCAACCCTCGTGCGCCGCGTAGAGCGACAGCGAAGCATCGATCACGGCACCTGCCTCGAGCTCGAGCACGTAGTCGCCGGACGGTCCGCTCTTCGTCGTCCACTGGCCGAGGCCGACCCGGGCGCCGGCCGCGAACGCGCCGCGCGCGTCGGTCACGACGCCCGTCACGAGGCGTTTACCGCGCGCGATCGCGCGCATCGTGACGACGAGGTCGGCCGGCGTCGACTCGTCGATCGCCACCGTGACGGGCACGCAGCCGGGCTTGCGCAGCAGCACGAACGTGCTCGCGAGCGGCAGCCGGCGCCAGACGTGCCGGCCCTTCTCGTCGGCCGACGACGTGCGCGGCAGCGACTCGATCGCGTCGTCGAGTACCTGCGGGAAGTCGACGAGGCCGTACCAGTTCACCGCAGCGGTCGTTCCGGCCAGCGGCCAACCGCGCTCGTCGAGCACCGCGATCGTCTGCCTGCGGCACGGCGCCACGACGAGCAGCGGCGCCGAGCGGCCGGACTTCGGGTCGGGCGGGCGCACGGCGAGCTCGCACCACGGCGCTTCGACCACGACGCCGCGCGCGGGCCACGGATCGGGCACCGCGAACCGGCCGTTGCCGTCGGAGACCGCGAGCGACTCGAACGCACCGCCCTCGGCGGCGACACCGACCGAGACTCCGGCGGCGGGCCGGCCCTTCGTGTCGAGCACCACACCCTGCACCGCGGCCGTCGTGCGGGCCTCGGCCGCGCCTTCGACCGCGGTGCGGTCCTTGTCGTGCACGGCAGTCCCCGTGCTGCCCGCCGGCTGCGGAGGGGCCGCCGCGACCGTGCCGGCGGGCCGCGCCGGAGCATCGGGCTCGGGAGCGAACAGTTGCGGCGCGAGCATCGCGCCGCCGACGACGGCGAGCAGCAGGGCGGCAACGAGCGCGAGACGGATCTTGTTCATGGCGATCAGCAGCGGCAGCCCGGACACCGCGGGCGCGAGTGCCGCGTCGCGCAGGCGGGGGACGACGAAGGCCAGCACCGCGGGCGACCTGCGCCAGTCCTCGCCGAGGTCGCGTGCGAGCCGTTCGCGCATCGCCTCCATGCCGCGGTGCAGGCGCTGGCGCACGTTGGCCGCCGTCGTGCCGGTCCTCGCGGCGACGGTCGCGACGTCGAGCTGGTGGTAGTGACGCAGCAGGACCGCCGTGCGGTACGGTTCGGGCAGGTCGCTGACGGCGGCGCTCACGGCGCGCTGCACGGCGAGGCGTTCGACGGTCGCGAGCGTCGAGTCGCTCGGCGCTCGGGGCTCGACCGCCGCCTCGTGCAGCTGCCGCCGTCGAGCTTCGCGGCGATGGGTCAGCGCGAGGCGCGTCGCGACCGTGCGCAACCACGATCGCAGTGAGGTCTCCGCGCGCGGCGGCTGCTGCCACACGCGCAGCCACGTCTGCTGCAGCACGTCGCTTGCGGTCGCGTCGTCCACGAGCTCGCGCAGCAGTGGCCGCAGCCACGCTTCGCTGGCGCGCATGCTCTCGAGGCTCAGGGACAACTGGCTGTCGCTCACGGTGGCAAGTGGACGCGCGGCGACGGCGCGCAGTGACAAGAAACGGGTTCGCTCGGTGCGTGGCGAGGCCCTTCGGGCAAGGTTCCCTCGTTCGCGCCGCAGCTCGTGGCGGCGCCCAGGCGGTCGCGGGCACGTGTCGATCAGCCTGGCAATCGCCGCCCGCCGGTCACGTGCGCGGCGCTTCCTTGCTGCCGACGATCGTGAGGTTCATGCCGATCTGCACCGAGACGGCCTTGCCGTCGACCATCACGGTCGTCTTGCCGTTGAGATACCAGCCGAACGAGCCCGTCGAGAACGACTTCACCTCGGCGAGCATGTCCTGACCGTGGATGCTGACCTTCATGGGCTCCGCCTTGGTGAGGAACTGCTCTTGCGACAACGGGCACGAGGACTTCGCCATGTCGCGCATGGTCGCGGCGCCGCGACCGCTTGCCAAGCGCGTTCACGCCGCGGCTCCGTCGGCCCTGGCTCCACGGGAGCCGGTCCTACCAGAAGCGCCACCAGGGTTTCCTGCCGGGCGGTGTCTGCAGGTTCTGCACCTTTGCACGAGGCAGCTGATCCCGGCGCATGGTTGCGGACTGCGCCCTGCAATAGGCGACGACGTCCATGATCAGTCGGCCAAAGACCGTTCGCATCTCCTCGGCGTCGAGACCGTCCTTGCCATTCTCGGCGACGAGGTGCAGGTCGCGGAGAATCCTCGCCTGCTGCGGCGACGCGAAGACAGCCTCGTGCGGCAGGTGGTCGCGAAGGAAGGCGACGCGGGACTCGTAGAAGTCGTCCCAGTTGCAGCAGCCGTTCCGCCGGTCCTCGCCCGCCAGGCGTCCGATCGCGCGCAGCAGCTCACCCTGGCCGGACTCGGCTTCGCCATTGTCCGGTACGAGGTCCTCCCACATCTCGGCGAACTGTCGCACCGTCGCGCGAAACCCGGGGTCCCCCGTGTCGTGGTACATCAGGACCTCGACATGGTGGCTGATCGACTTCTCGCGCTCTGAACTGTCCATGTGGGTGACCAGCTCCGCCGACAGAGGCGGCACGGCGTCGCCGGCCTGCCGAGAAGCCTGGTCGGAAGCAGCCGGTTGCTGGCGCGCCGGCTGCTCGGCATCGGGCGACTCCGGCGCAACACACGCCACGAGCGCCGCGACGCAGAATGCGAATGCCACCGACTTCGCGCTCATCGCGGCATCGTCATGCCGTGCATCAGGGGGCGTCAATCGGGTGCGGCTCCGTATTCGCGCATCGATGCGCGCGAGAACCTCGTTACGAGAAACCCAGGCTTCCGTCGTGGCGAAGTGACGGCGCCCAGCACGGCCTTGCGAGGACGCGAATCTGCGCGGCTCGATGGGTAGCATCCCGTCCCCCAAGGCCGCTCCCAGGAGTCGCGGCCACGGTCCCGACCGCCTGCCCGACGGATTCACCCATGACATACACCTCGAGAGTTGTTGCCAGCGCGCTCGCGCTGGCTGTGGTTGTTCCCGCCCAGTTGATCATCTCCGACGGCAACATGAACGTCGTGACGGGCACGCTGCCGGCGACGCAGGTGCCGACGACGTTCGATCTGCGCGGCGACACGCTCGCGCTCGACCACGGCTTCGAGCATTCGTGGTTCTTCCGCATCGCCGGCGACACGAGGGAGTGGAGCCTGCGCAACGTCGGCCCGGTGACCCAAGGCGTCACGGCGACCTCGGATCACCTCGATCGCGACCTCGCCGACGTCGACAGCCGCGGCCTGCTGCGCGCGAGCATCGACGTGGACGTCTACGACGCGGGGCCCGCGAGCGGCGTCGTGATCAGCCGCCTGACCGTGATGAACATCTCGGTGTCGCCGATCACCGTGGACCTGTTCTGCTACACGGATCTCGACATCGCGAACACGACGGGCAACGACGCGGTGACCGGCACCGGCAGCTCACACTTCGTGACCGACTCGACCGGAGTGCGGATCGAGGTGCGTGCGATCGGCAACGATCGCTCCGACTGCGGCGCGTATCCGACGATCCGGAACCTGCTGACCAACGCGTCGCTCGACAACCTCGGCAATGGGCTGCCGCCGTTCAGCGGCGACTACACGGGTGCCTTCCAGTGGCAGAACCGGACGCTGGCTCCGTTCCAGCAGCGCACGTTCAACGTCCTGATCGCCATCGACACCGCGGCCGCTGCCCCTCCGCACGTCGAGCACTACGGCGCCGGCAACGGTGCCCTCGGTGAGATCCACACGCAGACCCTGCCGCTGCAGGACAACTCGCAGGTGCGCGTGTTCTCGCTCGGGTTGAAGAATGCGGCGCCGAACCAGGTCTACCGCACGCTGATCGGCTTCGCGCCGTTCTTCGCGCCCGTGATCCCGGGCCTCGAGCTCTGGGTCGATCCGTTCCAGTTGTTCGGCGTCTGGGGCATCGGCGGTCTCACGTCCCCGACCGGCTCGGCGATCGAGACGTTCAGCATCCCGGCGTCTCCGTACCTGACCGGACTCGCGATCTACAGCCAGAGCTTCTACGTCTCCGCGTCGGCTCCGAACGGCTACGCGTTCTACACGCCCGGCCTGATGACGCGCATCGGCAAGCTGTGAGCGATCGCCATCAAGAGCCGCCTCGGCTCGTCATGCAGACTCTGTCACTGGAGTCGATCCCGACCGCGTAGGTCATGTCGATCCCGACGTGCCAGATCAACCAACGCGTCGCGCCGCTCGTTCGCGCCCGCTCGTATTCAGCCTCGAATCCCTTCTCCTGACGGAGGCCGAACACGGGCCCGTCGTCGCCAGGACTCCCCAGCAGCTCGAGGACCGCCGACCGTCGCATGCCGACGCCAACCTGCGGAAACCTCGCCTCGAACTCGCGGTCTTCGGGCGATGTGAGTGCGAACCGGACTCCATGGTCGACCAGTAGGAGGCTGCCCCAGAGCAACCAGACCCACGCGACGGCAAGCAGGATGCGGCGAGTCCGCTTCATGAGTTGCCACTCAGCTCCACTTCGGGACGCAGCGATCGTTCTCGACGAGGACCATCTTCGGAGCCGGATCCTGGTGCGCGAAGCCGACGAGGATCTTCGTCTTCGACGATCCGCCCGCGGCCACCGTGGTCGCGTGCGCGACGATCGTGTAGGGGGCGCGCAGCCCGAGCCTCTCGAGGGCAGGGCCGACGCCGCGCAGATCGGGAAAGCCGTTGCCCGCGTCGCTGGCGTCCACCGCGAAGCTCGCGCACTTGACCTTGATCTCCGTGCTCCAGAGCCGCGGCTGGCAGCCCTTGTTCAGGTCGATCACCTTCGTGCCGAGCGCGTCGGACAGCGAGAGATCGCCGTGCGTCAGGGCGACGAACGCATGCGTGATCGAGCGCGGGTCGATCTTGATCGGAGCAGCGCCGGTGCCCTGGTTCACTGATTGAGGCTTCGCGTTGCCGCGCGGCGCGGTGCCGGTGTCGCCGGCGTCCGCGCGTGATGGCGGCGGCTCCGTGGTCCGCTTTCCGAACAGGCCCAACAGACGTTTCCAGAAACTCATGGATCACCTCGTCTCACGCGACGGTGTTTGCGCGTCTTCGACGATGAGCTTGCCGTCGTAGCTTGCCGCCCCCGACCTCACGAGGATCTCGTAGACGCCTGCCTCGAGTGGCGTGAACCACGCGGTCTGGTACCGGTCCGGCACGACAGCCGCATCGACGCGCATCGCAGGTATCCGAAAGCTGCCCTCGCGGTCCCCGGTCACCAGCACAAGGACGGAACGGCCCTTGGCCAGTCGAATCTCGCGCGTGACGTGCGAGTCGCCTCGACTGTCTTGGACAAGCCAGCTCGGCAGTGTGGCAGCCTCGAACTTCACGCACAGGGTCTCGTCGACCTTCGGAACCCGATACCCCGGAGGAACCCGATACTCCGGAGCGCTGGCCGAGGATCCGCCGTCAGCACGCGCCGCCGGATGATCCCCGAGCACGCACGCCGCACTCGCGAACCAACAGGCCGACAGACCGCACACGTTCCGGTAGCTCATGATCGACGAGCCGCTCGACGATCTCGACGCCGGCTCGAGCGCCACGAGCGCCACCGCGGCGCTCGGCGCTCACGTCGAGTTGCGGCATGCTACCAGCTCCTCACGACCTGTTGCCGGGCTCCGCACCTCGAGCGACTGCGAGGCCACACACTTCAGCCGCCGATGCCGTCGCGCGCGAGATCCTCGCGCGAGGCGGGCTCGGCGACGGTTCCGGGCGGATGCACGTAGTGGCCGGGGTCGGCGTAGTCCGTGATGCCGTCGCGCACCTTCAGCAGCGTGACCATGCCGCCCATCGTCACGTAGCCGAAGCCGCCCTGGCCGCCGACCATCGGCGTGCTGTTCTTCGGCAGCGTGTCGTCGGCAGCCATCGGGTCGCGCTGCTCCTGCTTGCCCATCTCGGAGAAGGACGGCATCACGGCGGCGAGCTTCTCGTCGAACAGGCTCGGGTCGACGCCGGTCAGGTTCGGGATGTCGTGCCCCATCTGCGTCATCACGTGGTGCGTCATGTGGCAGTGCATCGCCCAGTCGCCGGGCGCGTCGGCGATGAACTCGACGACGCGCGTCTGCCCCGGCGAGACGTTGACCGTCGTCTCGGGCCAGCGCGCCGACTCCGGGATCTGGCCGCCGTCGGTCTCGATGATCGAGAACGCGTGGCCGTGCAGATGGATCGGGTGGTGGTCCATCGCACTGAGGTTGCCGATGCGGATGCGCACGCGCTGGCCGGTCTTGACGACCATCGGCGCCGTCGCCGGGAAGACCTTGCCGTTGAAGGTCAGCACGTTGAAGTCCGTCATCTCGTTCGGATCGGGGCGCTCGGTGCCGACCTTCAGCGCCCATTCGCTGAGCATGTAGACGAAGTCGCGGTCCGGCAGCGGCCCCGCGGGCTGCTGCGGGTGCACGACGAACATGCCCATCAGGCCCATCGCCATCTGCACCATCTCGTCGTGGTGGCTGTGGTACATGAACGTGCCGGGCTTCTGCAGCGTGAACTCGTAGCGGAACGTCTCGCCGGGCTCGATCGAGCGCTGCGTGAGGCCGCCGACGCCGTCCATGCCGTTCGGCAGGAAGATGCCGTGCCAGTGCACGGTCGTCGGCGCGTCGAGCTTGTTCGTCACGTAGATGCGGACGCGGTCACCCTGCACGGCTTCGATCACGGGCCCGTGCACGTGGCCGTTGTAGCCCCAGCAGCTCGCGGCGAGGCCGGGCGCGAACTCGTGGCGCACCGGCTGCACGACGAGGTGGCCGACCTTGACTCCGTTGACGAGCTTCCACGGCAGCGTGACTCCGTTCGGCGCCTCGATCGGCCGGTAGTCCGTGAACGGCTGCGCGAGCGGCAGCGCGCGTGGTGCGGCGCGTGCCGTGATGCCGGTGCCGAGGCCGGCGCTGGCCGAGAGCAGCAGGAACTGGCGACGGTCGTGAGTCATGTCAGTGGCCCTCCGCGATCGTGGGGGAGTTGCTCTGGATGGCGGCCATCGGAGGTGGTGCGTGCTGCGGCATGCCGCCCGCCAGCAGCTCGAGCAGCTCGAGGCGCGCCAGGTGCGCGTGGTGCAGCGTCGTGGCGTGGTCGCGTTCGTCGGCGATCTGCTGCTGCTTCGCGCGCAGCACGTCGAAGACGCCGATCTGCATCGCGTTGTAGTGCTGTAGCGTCGTGCGCACGACGTCGGCGCGCAGCGGCAGGTGGACTTCGCGCGAGAAGCGCAGGCGGTTGCCGAGGTGCACGAGCCGGTCGCGCAGCAGGCGGGCCTGCGAGCGGACCTCGACGGCCTGCTGCACGTGCCTGTGCAGCGTCTCGCGCAGCGTCGCCGCGGCCCGCGCCTGCCGGCCCTGGCCGCCGTCGAAGAGCGGCAGCTCGAGCGCGAGCTGCGGGCCGAGGCCCCACTCGCCGCCCGGTTCACGCAGCGCGCTGACTCCGACTGCGCCGTCCGGGAACCAGGCGCGCCACGACTCGAGCCCGGCACTCTGCGCCGCCGCGTCGGCGGCCGCACGCCAGGCACCGAGCGCGAGCGACGCCGCGATCGCGCGCGCTTCGACGTGCTCGAGGTCGACACCTGCGAGCGGATCGTCGCCGAGCGGGCCGCCGACCGTCCACGCGGTCGCGCCGCCCCAGAGGCCGAGCAGCTGCTGCAGCGGCTCGCGCGCTTCGACTGCGGCCTGCTCGGCCGCTGCGAGGTCGAGCCGCGAGGCGGCTTCGCCGACGCGCGCGGCGGCGAGCACCTGGTCGGTCGTGTTGCCCGCGGCGTGCAGCTCGAGCGTCAGCTCGTGCGCTGCGACCGCGGCCGCCAGGGCTTGTTCTTGGAGTGAGACCAGCGTCTGGGCGGCGCGCAGGTTCACGAACGCGCGGCGTGTCGCGAAGACTAGGTGCACGAGCTCGTCGGTGATCAAGAGCCGCGCCTGCGTGAACTCGTGCTCGGCGAGCCGCTCGCGCAGCGGCCGGTAGAACAGGTCGAGGAACGGTTGTGCGAGCCCGAGCTCGATCTCGGTGCCGCCGTCGAACAGGAAGCGCGCGTCGCCGCGGAAGACCGGGTTGCGCAGCAGCCCCGCCTGCACGAGGTCGGCGCGGTGCACACCGAGTCGTTCGTAGGTCGCGCGCACGCCGTGGTTGTTCAGCAGCGTGATGCGCACGGCCGCGTCCTCGGTCAGCGGCTCCTGCAGCATCGCGGCGACCTCGAGCGTGCAGGCGGTCGCGAGGTCGGAGGGGCTCTGCGGCAGCTCGGCTTGCAGGCGCTGCGACAGGTCCACGCGAGTCGACTCGCGGTCGTCCTGGGGTGGGAGCTGCGTGCAGGCCGCGAGCGTGAGCGCCATGCAGGCGGTCGCCGGAAGCGGGTGCATCTCAGTGCCCCCGCGGGCGCGGCGCGGCGCCCGTGTTGCCCTTCGGAGTCCGCGCGGGCATCGTCAGCGTCGTGCTCGCCGGTGGGGCCGCTGCCTCGGCCGCGAGCGGCGAGGCCGGATGCGTCGGCGGCGGGTCGGGCATCGGCGGCGCCGTTGCGCAACCGGCGAGGATCGCGAGCGTGAACCACGTGCACCGCCGGCGCGTCGACGTGGCCCTCACTTGCCACCGTCCTTCCTGGCGGGATCCGGGACCGGCTTCGGATCGGGCTTCTTGTGCTCGTGGGGCGGCTTCGCCGGCTGCGCCTTCGCGAGCGACCTGGCCTTCTCGAGCACCGTCGCTGGGTCCTTCCTGACCTCGTCGACGAGCAGCGGCGACGACAGGCGCACGATCGTCTCGCCGACGACCGCGAACGCATTCGGTGCCGTCGGCTTGCCGCTCACGGGGCACTTCTCGTTGCCGAGGTCCACGACCTTGCGCGTGATCTTCGTCAGCGTCAACTGCGAGTCGGAGCGCGCCTCCTCGACGCATGCGCTGCAGCACAGCTTGAAGCGGAAGCCCTGCAGCGTGATCGCGAGCGCGTCTTCGCCGATCGGCTGGCCGGACACGGGGCAGACGTCGTTCTCGACCTGCTGCACGACCGGGTAGGCCGTTTTGTGCGCAGCCGGCAGGTCGGCGGCGATCTTCTTGTAGCAGGGTTTGCAGCAGACGTAGAAGCGTCCGAGCTCGGTGTCGAGGAACAGCGGCATCGAGACCTTCTTGCCCATGATCGGGCAGGTCGGATTCGCGAACGTCGGCACGTCGACGGGCAGTGGCGCCGCCGGCGGAGCCGGCGGATCCTGGGCCGGAAGGACCAGCGAGAACACGATGCCGGGGAACAGGGAACGCAACATGGAGCAACCTCGCGAACGGAAGGCCCCACAGGGCCGCTGGACCAGGACTGGCGCGCCGGCGGTTCGAGGCCGGGAACGAGCCGTCGAGGTCCGAGGAACAGACGAACGAAACGCGTCGACCCTCGGGGTTCGCTCTACAACCGCAGCGGAAGATTCCGGTGGTGCTCTCGCGGCGGCGGCCGCGCGACCGCGAAGGGCCGCACCGCGTGTCCGGTGTCGAGCAGCATCGGGACGACGGCGACGGCCGACGGCGGCAAGGCGACCTCGTCGCAGGCCGGTGCCTGCTGCGGCAGCGACGGTGGGGGCTCGGGCACGGTGACCCAGACGCAGTTGCAGCAGCGAGCGGTCAGCTGTGCTTGGCCGTCGTCGCTGCGCCCTCCGGTCGAGCAGCAGCCGTGCTGGCAGCAGCTCGGCTGCGCTTTCTGCACGTTCGCGGGCGCCGAGCAACAGCCGGCGCCTTGCGCCGCGGCCGCGCTGGTAGCGGCCGAGAGGCAGCGGCAGATGCGCACCATGAAGCCAGCCGGAAGCACGAGGCCCGGGGCGAGCAACAGCACCAGCAACGTGGCGAAGGAGCGCATTGCGCAGTCGGAAGACCGGCGCCGATCATCAGCCATCTTCGGCTGCTTGGCAAAGGGACAGGCGAATCCGTTCAACCTGCCGGTCCGCTGCGTTGCCTTCCGGGCGTGCCAACCACGTCAGCGGCGGCGCCGGTGGCGCACGATCTCTCCCTCGACGAGGAAGATCACGTCCTCGGCGATGTTCGTGCACTGGTCCGCGATGCGCTCGAGGTAGCGCGAGACCGACAGCACGCTGATCGGGCCCTCCATGTTGTCGGGATCCCGGTGCGCGAGCGCCTGCATCTCCTGGAACATGTGCCGATGGATCCGGTCGACGATCTCGTCGGCGGCGAGGATCTTGCGCGCGATCGCAACGTCGGACTCGATCAGCGCCTCGAGCGAGTCGGCGACCATGCGCTTCACGGTCTCGATCATCGTCGTGAACTCGGGCGGCAGGCGGACCGGCGCACACTTGATCAGCTCCTCGGCGCGCGCCGCGATGTTGCCCGCGAGGTCGCCCATGCGCTCGAGGTCGTTGTTGACCTTCAGGACCGTGATGATGTAGCGCAGGTCGACGGCCACCGGCTGGTGCAGCGCGAGGATCTTGAGGCACTCCTCCTCGACCATGACCTCGCGCCGGTCGATGTCGTCGTCGCTGTGCAGCACCTCGGCCGCGAGGCCCGGCAGCCGCTCGAGCAGCGCCCGCGTCGCCTTCAGGATCGCACCCTGGACCATGGAGCCGACCTGGAGCAGCTGCTTCTTCAGGTTCTCCATGTCGCGCAGCAGGTGTTTCGTCATCGGACAGGCCCCTTCGTCGCTCTGCGACCGAGGATCGCTTCATCGTGCATGACGCTTTTCTCACGATGAGCATGAAGCCACGGTGAAGAGGGCATCAAGAGTCCGGGCCACGGTCCGTGCCACCGAGCGGAAAGCCCTCGCGCGCGTCTTCACGCAGCATTCACGGTCGCAGCGCCTCGTCTTCACCGACCGCTCCTAGGTTCCGAGCCATCATTCGTCCGAGCGAGCAATGCTCCAGCGGGGCATCTCGACGGGCGCAACCAACCAAGAGGAGAACGCATGAACGAGTCGATGAGCAGGCTGCTGCAGGGCGCGATGTGGGTCGGAGTCCTTGGCTTCTCGTGTGCCGCCGTCCGCGCACAGGCGGCCCCGATCAGGGTCGACGGGTCGAGCACGGTGTTCCCGGTCGCGGAGGCGGTGGCCGAGGAGTTCCAGAAGGCGAAGAAAGGCGCGATCAAGGTCACCGTCGGCATCGCCGGGACCGGCGGCGGCTTCAAGAAGTTCGCGCGCGGCGAGACGGACATCTCGAACGCGTCGCGGCCGATCCTCAAAGAGGAGATGAAGGCCTGCAAGGAAGGCGGCGTCGAGTACATCGAGCTGCCGATCTGCTTCGACGCGTTGACCGTCGCGGTCAACCCGAAGAACGACTGGGTCACGTCGATCACGGTCGAGGAGCTGAAGAAGATCTGGGAGCCGGCGCCGAAGGACCAGCCGCACCCGGTGACGCACTGGAACCAGGTCCGCAAGGAGTGGCCCGCCGAGAAGATCGTGCTGTTCGGCGCGGGATCCGACTCGGGCACGTTCGACTACTTCACGGAGGCGATCTGCGGCAAGGCCAAGGCGAGCCGCGGCGACTTCACGGCCAGCGAGGACGACAACGTGCTCGTGCAGGGCATCGAGGGCAACAAGTACGCGCTCGGCTACATCCCGTTCGCCTACTACGAGCCGCACAAGGACCGCATGAAGGCGCTCGCGATCGAGTGGTCGAAGAACTCCGTCAAGACGCCGGTCCTGCCGAGCACCGAGAACGTTCTGAAGAGCGTCTACAACCCGCTGTCGCGCCCGCTGTTCATCTACGTGAACCGCAAGTCGGCCGACAAGCCCGAGGTCAAGGAGTTCGTCGAGTTCTTCCTGAAGGAGGCCGAGAAGCTCACGAAGGAGGTCAAGTACCTGCCGCTGCCCGCATGGGCCTACCAGACCGGGCTGAACCGCTTCCAGCAGCGCCAGGTCGGGACCGGCTTCGGCGGTGTGCCGGAGGTCGGACTCACGATCGATGCGCTGCTGCTGCGCACGCCCGTGACGGACGCGAGGGACGCGACGCCCGGAGCGCCGCCCGCCGAGAAGAAGTGACGATGCAAGCACCGAGCCCGCAATCGGCCGCATGACCACCTCCGTAGCGATCCCCCGATCACCTGATCCGAAAGCGCCCCCCGGCAGCGTCGACTCGCGCCGGCGCTGGCGCATGCACAGCGATCGCGCGGCGGCCGTCCTGCTGTGGATCGCCGCGATGTCGTCGGTGCTGATCACGGTCGGCATCGTCGCGGTGCTCGTGCTCGAGTCGATCCCGTTCTTCTCGCACGTCGGCCTCGGCACGTTCCTGACCGACACGCAGTGGCAGCCCCTGTTCGCCGACGCGCGCTTCGGGATCCTGCCACTCGTCTGCGGCACGCTCGTGACGACGGTGACAGCGCTGGCCGTCGCGATGCCGGTCGGCACGGTCGTCGCGATCTACCTGAGCGAGTTCGCGCCGCACCGCCTGCGCGAGATCCTGAAGCCGGTGCTCGAGCTCTTGAGCGCCGTGCCGACCGTCGTCTACGGCTACTTCGCGCTGCTGACCGTCACGCCGGTGCTGCAGAAGGTCTTTCCGGACCTGCCGACGTTCAACATGCTCGGCGCCGGGATCGTGATGGGGATCATGATCGTTCCGTACGTGAGCTCGCTCAGCGAGGACGCGATGCGCGGCGTGCCGAGGCTCTTGCGCGAAGGGGCCTACGCGATGGGGGCCAACAAGATCCTGACCGCGCTGAAGGTCGTCTACCCTGCCGCGCTGTCGGGCATCGGGTCGTCGTACGTGCTCGGCATCTCGCGCGCCGTCGGCGAGACGATGATCGTCGCGATCGCCGCGGGCATGCAGCCGAACCTGACGTGCAACCCGGCCGAGCCGGCGGCGACGATCACGGCGTTCATCGTGCAGGTGAGCCAGGGGGACCTGCCGCACGGCAGCATCGGCTACCAGTCGATTTTCGCGGCCGGCGTCGTCCTGTTCGCGATGACGCTGGTCTTCAACATCGCCGGCTACCGGCTGCGCAAGCGATTCCGGGAGGCCTACTGATGCGCTCGATCGAGAGGACCGTCGCGTTGCGCCTGCGCCAGGACCGGTGGTTCCACGTGTTCGGCGTGTTGTGCACGCTGCTCGGCGTCGCGACGCTCTGCGCGCTGCTCGGCAGCCTGCTGCTCGACGGCCTCGGCCGCATCGACTGGAGCTTCCTGAGCTCGTTCCCGTCGCGCCGTGCGGGGCAGGCAGGCATCCTCTCGGCGCTCGTCGGCTCGCTGCTCGTGATGCTGGTCACGGCGGCCGTGGCCGTGCCGCTCGGCATCGCCGCGGGTGTCTACCTCGAGGAGTACGCGCGGAAGAACCGGCTCACGGCGATCGTCGAGATCAACATCGCGAACCTCGCCGGCGTGCCGTCGGTCATCTACGGGCTCATGGCGCTCGGTGTGTTCGTCTACGCGTTCGGCTTCGGCCACAGCATCCTGACCGCGGGTCTCACGCTCGCCGCGCTCATCCTCCCGATCGTGATCGTCGCGACGCGCGAGGCGCTGCGCACGATCCCGCGCTCGATCCGCGAGGCTTCCTACGCGCTCGGCGCCACGAAGTGGGAGACCGTGTGGCACCACCTGCTGCCGTACTCGATGGGTGGCATCGCGACGGGCATCATCATCGGGCTGTCGCGTGCGATCGGAGAGACCGCGCCGCTCGTCACGATCGGTGCGCTCGCCTACATCGCGTTCCTGCCCGACGCGCCGTTCACGAGCGAGCCGCCGTTCGTGTCGTTCGCCTGGCTGCAGTCCGACTTCACGGTGCTGCCGATGCAGATGTTCAACTGGGTGTCGCGCCCCGATCCCGCGTTCCACGCCAACGCCGCCGCGACCGGCGTCGTGCTGATCGCGATCACGCTGTCGATGAATGCGCTCGCGATCTTCGTCCGCTACCGCATGCGAAGGAGCATCAAGTGGTGACCCAATCGAAAGAGATCCAACCGAGAGAGACGCCGGGCGCCCTGGCGAGTGCACGCTTCGGCGCACCTGCGGGCCGGCCGTTGGGCGACGCGGTGTCGCCGGATGCCGCGCCGGCTGGCGTTGACGTCTGTGAGAGCACGGACGCGGAGCCGCGGCCCGGGCCGGCGCTCGCCGACGTGAAGGTGCAGCTGCGCAACTTCGGCTTCAGCTACGGCAGCCACCGCGTGCTCAAGAACCTGAACGTCGACTTCGAGAACAAGAAGGTGACCGCGCTGATCGGCCCGTCCGGCTGCGGCAAGACGACGCTGTTGCGCGCGTTCAACCGCATGCACGACCTCTACGCGGGCAACACCTACGAGGGTGAGATCCTGCTGCTGCCGGAGCGCATCAACCTCGTCGGTCCGGACGTCAGCCCGACCGAGATGCGCATGCGGCTCTCGATGGTGTTCCAGAAGCCGAACCCGTTCCCGAAGTCGATCTTCGAGAATGTGGCGTTCGGCCTGCGCATGCGCGGCGTCAAGGACGCGGCCGCGATCCGCAGCAAGGTCGAGCAGTCGCTGAAGGACGCGGCACTCTGGGAGGAGACGAAGGACCGGCTGCACAAGCCGGCCTACGACCTGTCCGGCGGCCAGCAGCAGCGCCTTTGCATCGCGCGCGCGCTCGCGGTCGATCCCGAGATCGTGCTGTTCGACGAGCCGACGTCCGCGCTCGACCCGACCGCGACGCTGCGCATCGAGGAGCTGATCGAGTCGCTGCGCAGCCGGGTCACGATCATCATCGTCACGCACAACATGCAGCAGGCGCAGCGCATCTCGGACTGGACGGGCTTCCTGTATCTCGGCGAGATGATCGAGTTCGACCGGACCGAGAAGATGTTCACGAACCCCGGCAGCAAGCTGACCGAGCAGTACATCACGGGGCGCTTCGGCTAGGCGCGGCGCTCAATACCCGACGAGGATCCGGCCGTAGTTGCTGGTCGTGAATCCGAACGGATTGACCCCCAGATCCAGACAGGCGAACTGGCCGTAGAAGCGGAACCCGGGCGGCGCCGACGCGGGGATCGGCAGCAGGAGGCTGCCGGATCCGCCGGGAGAGTGGCCGATCGCGCTGGTCACGAGCAGGTCCGTGTAGGCGAAACACGACGGCATGCCGAGGAAGTCGAGCTCCACGGGGAACGGAGCCGCGTTGGTCGTGCCGGCGAAGAAGAGCGACACGCCGTTCTGGCCCCCGTTGTGCAGGATGATCGACAGCGTCTGGCCGATCTGCGAGGAGCCGGCGAAGGCGAGCACCGGCGTCCCGTTGGAGCCCGGGCAGCCGTCGCCGTGCGAGGAGGTGTGCGCCGTCTGCATGCTGACCTCGATCTTCTGCGCCGTGTTGTCGGTGAAGCCCGAGGCGGGCGGCGTGCCGGCGGGAGCCATCCAGAAGACGCGTTGGCGCGCGCCGGCGCGCATGCCCGTGACCGGGGCCGTGCCGTCGACGGTCGTGATCTGGATCACGAGATCGTGCGTGCCGAGGTAGAGGAAGGGGACCTGCAGGCCGACTTCGTTCCATCCGCCAGCCGTGACGTTCCACGTGTAGTTCCCGGCGGAGAGCACGGTGACGGCATTCGGCGTCAGGTTGTTCGCGAACGTCGTGCTCAGCGGTTGTGACGCAGGGATGTGGTCGAGCACGATCTCGAGCGAGCCGTAGTGGGCGCGACCCGAGGCGCACGGCGCGAAGGCGAGGCCGGTGACGATGCCCCCCGTGGCGCCGAGCTCCGCCGCGGTGCAGCGCTGCTGGTACCTGCACTGGTAGAAGGGACTGCCGACAGCCTGGCCGAACGGCACGACGTTGCAGGGCCCGAGGGCCGGCAGGTTGTCGGGGACGTGCCAGTTCTGTGCTGCCGCGTGAACCGCGCTGAACAGCATGGCCAGCAGAGGGGCAGGGTGCATGCAGGCTCCGGGTGAAGGAGGAGTTGCGTGGCGTGAGCAATGACGGCGCGCGGTTCCTAGTACCCGACGAGGATGCGGCCGTAGTTGCTGGTCGTGAAGCCGAACGGATTCGCTGCGAGGTCGAGGCAGGCGAACTGGCCGTAGAGGAGGAACGCGGGCGGCGCCGACACGGGAATCGGCAGCAGGAAGCTGCCGGCTCCCGCGCCATCGTGGACGACGACGTTGGTCACGAGCAGGTCCGTGTAGACGTAGCACGACGGCATGCCGAGGAAGCCGAGCTCGACCGGGAACGGCGCCGCGTTCGTCGACCCCGCGAAGAACAGCGACACGCCGCCCTGGACTCCGTTGACGAGGTCGATCGACAGCGTCTGGCCGAGCTGCGGGGAGCCGACGAAGCCGAGCCGCGGCGTTCCGTTCGAGCCCGCACAGCCATCACCGTGCGAGGACGTGTGCGCCGTCACCATGCTGACCTCGATCTTCTGCGCGTCGGGCGACGTGAAGCCGCTGGCCGGTGGTGTGCCCGAGGGAGCGACCCAGTAGACGCGCTGGCGCGTGCCGACGTGCATGCCCATGAGGGGCGCCGTGCCGTTGACCGTCGTGACCTGCACCACGAGATCGTCCGTGCCGAAGTAGACGAACGGGATCTGCAGGCCGACTTCGTTCCACACGCCGGACGTGACGTTCCACGTGTAGTTCGTGGCCGAGAGCACGGTGATGGCATTCGGCGTCAGGTTGTTCGCGAACGTCGTGCTCAGCGGTTGTGACGCGGGGATGTGGTCGAGCACGATCTCGATCGAGTCGTAGTGCGCGCGACCCGAGGCGCACGGTGCGAAGCCGAGGCCGGTGATGACGCCGACCGTGGCGCCGAGGTCGGCAGCAGTGCAGCGTTGCTGGTATCTGCACTGGTAGAAGGGGCCACCGACGAGCTGGCCGAACGGGATGACGTTGCAGTTGCCGGAGGCCGGCAGGTTGTCGGGGATGTACCAGTTCTGGGCGAACGCGGGTGCCGCGCTGAACAGCGCGACCAGCAGGGGGGCGAGGCGCATGGTGGCTCCAGGGTCGAGGACAGAGATGACGAGCGCGCCAGCATAGCGACGCGCGTGGTAGCGAGCTGTGAGCAGCATCGGCGCGTTTCGCCAGCCCGTCTGCCGGCGCGCGCTAGCGTTCCTAATGGCCGACCAGGACGCGGCCGTAGTTGCTGGTCGTGAAGCCGAACGGATTGACCCCCAGGTCGAGGCAGGCGAACTGGCCGTAGAACAGGAACCCGGGCGGCGCCGACGAGGGGATCGGCACGTGGAGGCTGCCGGATCCGCCGGGAGTGTGGCCGATCGCGCTGCTCACCATCAGGTCCGTGTAGGCGTAACACGACGGCATGCCGAGGAAGCCGAGCTCCGCCGGGAACGGAGACCCGTTGGTCGTGCCAGCGAAGAAGAGCGACACGCCGAACTGGCCCCCGTTGTGCAGCACGACCGACAGCGTCTGGCCGAGCTGCGGGGAGCCGGCGAATCCGAGCAGCGGCGTTCCGTTGGAGCCTGGACAGCCGTCGCCGTGCGAGGACGTGTGCGCCGTCGCCATGCTGACCTCGATCTTCTGCGCGCTGTTGTCGATGGAGCCCGTGAGGGGCGGCGTGCCGGCGGCAGCGGTCCAGAAGACGCGTTGGCGCGTGCCGATGTGCATGCCCAGGGTGGGTGCCGTGGCGTTGACCGTGGTGATCTGCACCACGAGGTCGTCCGTGCCGAGGTACGTGAACGGGATCTGCAGGCCGACCTCGTTCCAGACGTGGGACGTGACGTTCCACGTGTAGTTCGCGGCATGGAGCACGGTCACGGCGTTGAGCGTCAGGTTGTTCGCGAACGTCGTGCTCAACGGTTGTGACGCGGGGATGTGGTCGAGCACGATCTCGAGCGAGTCGTAGTGCAAGCGACCCGTGAGACACGGAGCGAAGGCGAGGCCCGTGATCACGCCGGCCGTGGCGCCGAGCTCGGCCGCCGTGCAGCGTTGCTGGTACCTGCACTGGGAGAAGAAGCTGCCGGCACCCTGGCCGAACGGAATCACGTTGCAGGGCCCGGCGCCGGGCAGGTTGTCGGGGATGTGCCAGTCCTGGGCGACCGCGGAGACCACGCTGAACAGCAGGGCCATCAGGGGGACAAGGCGCATGGCTGGGCCAGAGGTAAGGACGAGGGCGTAGCGGTCAGCATAACGGCGCGCGCGCCGGAGCCGTTGCCGGTAGCCTCGTGGGGGCGAACCGACCATGAACCGCGTGATCCGTATCCACAGGACTGGCGGCCCCGAGTGCCTGCAGCTCGACGAGCTGCCGGTGCCGGTGCCGCAGCGCGGCGAGGTGCTGCTGCGCCACGCCGCGATCGGCGTGAACTTCCTCGACTGCTACCACCGCAGCGGGCTCTACCCGCTGCCTTCGCTGCCGTCGGGCATCGGCAGTGAGGGCATCGGCATCGTCGAGCAGCTCGGCGAGTCGGTGCAGGGCCTGCGCACCGGCGACCGCGTGGGCTACGCGGGCGGCGTGGAGCCGGGTTCCTACGCCGAACGCCGCGCGCTGCCGGCGTGGCGGCTCGTGCCGATCCCGCCGGGCGTCGACGACGCGACCGCGGCGGCCGTGCTGTTGAAGGGGCTCACGGCCGAGTACCTCGTGCGGCGCACGTTCAAGGTCGGCCACGGCCATCGTGTGCTCGTTCATGCGGCAGCCGGCGGCGTCGGCCTGCTGCTCTGCCAGTGGCTGCATCACCTCGGCGCGCTCGTGTTCGGCACGGTGTCGACCGACGCGAAGGCCGAGCTCGCAGCGGCGAACGGATGCCACCATCCGATCGTGACGAGCCGCGAGGACTTCGTCGACGTCGTGCACCGCATCACGAAGGAGAAGCGCGTCGACGTCGTCTACGACTCGGTCGGCAAGGACACGTTCGACGGCTCGATGCGCTGCCTGAAGCCGCGCGGCATGCTCGTGTCGTTCGGCAACAGCTCCGGCGTGCCGCGCGCCGTGCTGCCGGCGGAGCTGCAGAAGGCGGGGTCGCTGTTCCTGACGCGTCCGGTGCTGCAGGACTACACGAGCACGCGCCAGGAGCTGCTGCGCGCGGCCGAGGTCATGTTCGGCGTCGTGCAGAGTGGCGTGCTGCGGCCGCGCATCGACGCGACGTTCCCGCTCGCCGAGGCCGCCGCCGCGCACCGCCGGCTCGAAGCGCGCGCGAGCTCCGGTGCCATGGTGCTCACGCCGTAGCGCGGGATTGTCGTCGAGCGGGACGGAACCGGTTCTCGATGGCGTCGTTCTCGCGCGCCCTTCCCGGACGACCCATGACGACACCACTCGACGAGATCGCGATCGCTTCACCGTGCAGTGCAGATTGGAACCAGATGAAGGGGGACGAGCGGCGCCGCTTCTGTGCTTCGTGCAAGCTGCACGTGCACAACCTCAGTGCGATGACCGCGTCACAGGCCGAGGAGCTGCTGCGCGACGCAGGCAAGGGGCGCCTGTGCGTGCGCTACTACCGGCGGGCTGACGGCACCGTGCTGACGCGCGACTGCCCGGTCGGTCTGCGGCAGCGGCTGCGGCGCGCCTGGGCGCGCGCGGCGGCGCTGTGGCTGACACTCTGGGGCAGCGCTCCGGGTTGCACGGGCCCGGCCGATCAGCCGACCGAACAGCCGATGCCCGTGATGGGGGACATCATCGCACCGCCGGCGCCGCCTTCGCCGGACCGAGCGTGGCAGGGCGAGGTCCACGTTCCGGCGAAGGAAGAGAGGAAGAAGTAGGCGGCGACAGGGTGGGGCGCGTGCATCGCGCGATCGTGCGCGGTCCCCTGTGGCGCCGGACTTTTTGCGGCACCATCGTAAATTGGTCCGGACCGTTCTACGATACAGCCGCGAATGGTCCTCGAGCCCCGCCTGTACACCGCGCTGCTGCGCGAGCACGTTCGTGAGCACCGTCAGATGGTCCTGCTCGCAGGGCCGCGCCAGGTCGGCAAGACGACCGTGTGCCGCACGCTCGACGCGGATGCGCGGTATCTGAACTGGGACGACGCGGACGATCGCCGGCTCATCCTGCGCGGGCCGAAGGCGGTCGCCGAAGCGTTGGGCCTCGCCAGCTTGCGAGCCGGTCGGCCACTGGTCGTCTTCGACGAACTGCACAAGCATCGCAAGTGGAAGCAGTTCTTGAAGGGCTTCTTCGACGGCCACGCCGATCAGGTGCACATCGCTGTCACCGGCAGCGCCCGGCTCGATGTCTACCGGCGCGGTGGCGACAGTCTGATGGGGCGCTACCTGCTGTACCGGATGAACCCCTTCTCGGTCGGGGAGCTGTTGCGCCAGACGGTCCCGACCGAGCCGCTCGCGAAGCCAAAACGCCTCGCGCCCGCGCGCTTCGACCAGCTGCTGCAGCGCGGCGGCTTCCCCGAGCCGTTTCTGAAGGACCCGCGGTTCGGCGTGCGTTGGCGCGAGCTGCGACGTCAACAGCTCGTGCGCGAGGACGTGCGTGACCTGGCTCGCGTCCAGGAGATCGGCCAGCTCGAAGTGCTCGAGGAGTTGCTGCGTGAACGCTCGGGCCGAACGCTGACGTTCAGCGAGCTCGCGAACACCGTGCACGTGACGGTGGAGACCGCGACGAGGTGGGTGGGCCTGCTCACGCACCTGCACCACGGCTTCCTGCTGCGGCCATGGTTCAAGAACGTCACGAAGTCGCTGCGCAAGGAGCCGAAGTGGTACCAGGCCGATTGGGCGGGCATCGGCGACGGCGGGCAGCGCGCGGAGACGTTCGTCGCGTGCCACTTGCTGAAAGCGGTGCAGACGTGGGAGGACCTCGGCTTCGGTCGCTTCGAGCTGCGTTACCTGCGCGACAAGAACCAGCGTGAGGTCGACTTCTGCATCGTGCGCGACGGCAAGCCCTGGTTCCTCGTCGAGGCCAAGCTGGGCGACACCGCGCTTTCGCCGGCGCTCGCGCACTTCCAGCGGCAGACGAAGAGCAGGCACGCGTTCCAGGTCGTCGTCGATCTGCCTTTCGTCGACGCCGACCCCTTCGAGCGCGACGATCCGTGCGTCGTGCCAGCCGCGACGCTGCTGTCGATGCTGCCGTGAGGAAAGTCGGACGTCGACGCGCAAGGCCCGCTCGCGGAAGCCGCCGCGGCGCGACGAGGCCCGTCAGGGTTCCGATACCATGGTGCTGTTGCCGCAGCTGCGAGACTACGCGTGGAGAGGGTGGGAACCGAAGTGCGATGAGATGGTTGGGCCGCGCCCGCCGAGGAACCCGATGAACCGCACCGTGCTCGATGACGTCTCGATCGCTTCGCCGTGCACCGCTGACTGGGGCCAGATGAAAGGCGACGAACGGCGCCGCTTCTGTGGTTCGTGCAAGCTGCACGTGCACAACCTGAGCGGCATGACCGCCGACGCGGCGATGGCGCTGCTGCGGCAGGGCACGAAGGAGCGCGTCTGCGTGCGCTTCTTCCGGCGCGCCGACGGCACCGTGCTGACGCGCGACTGCCCTGCAGGCTTGCGCCAGAAGATGCGGCGCGCTTGGGCGCGGGCGGCGGCCCTGTGGCTCGCGGTGTGGGGTGCGGTGGCGTGCGGCGGGCCCGCGGAGAACGGGGACCAGGAGCCACCGGTGCAGGTGGAGCAGGGCAAGCCGATGACGGGGACGCCAGTGCCACCGCCGAAGCCCGAGCCAGGTGAGCACATGGGCCTGGTCGGGCCGACGAAGGAGCAGCCGCAAGAGCAGCCGAGGGAGCAGCCGACGACGGAGGCAGCGCGCCAGCGAGTGCGGCTGTCGCGTTTGCAGCGCCGCTAGACCAGCCCTTCCGCGAGCGTCGCCATCGCGGAGACACGGTGCTCGCGCTACTTCTTCTTGCGTTCAGCGGGCTCCCACGCGTGCGCGACGGGCTGCGGCTCGATCCCATTGAGCAGCGAGCTCTCGCCTTTCTCGACGTCGTCGCCGACCTGACCGACGAGCTTGCGCAGGCGTTCCATCTGCCAGAGCCCCGTCAGCAATCGGGTGCCCCTGACGCGCGTCATCAGCTGCTCGCACTGCAGCGCGGCGACGCGCTGCTGGCTCGGATCCTGTTGCGTCGCGTGATGGCACAGCGCCAGCATCGTCACGAGCTGCTCGATGACCTTGCCGAGCCGCTGCAAGGGAATCTGCGCGCGCGTCAGCTCGAGCTGGAACTGCATGTTGATGCCGAGCCAGGCCCACCGCAGCCAGCGCAACCTCGTCTCGGCGAAGCGCGCGTAGCGGCGCTGGCCGAGCGGCAGCAGCTGGTAGCGCGGCAGCCAGCCGGTGGGCACGACCAGCAGCGGCGCGCGCAGCACCTCGATCAGCCCGTTCCAGCCCACCCAGCCCGCGAGCTTCCAGAACGAACCCTTCAGCAACAGCCGCCGCACCGCGGTCGCGACGCGTTTCGGTTGCTGCAGCGCGCAGAGCGGCGTCAGACGCAGCAACCGCTGCTCGGGCGGCAACGGCTTGCCGTCGGCGCCTTCGTTCAGCGACTGGATCACGCCGAGCAGGCCCGCCATGTAGCGGTTCGTGAAGTTGTCGGTGACGTCCTTGACCATGCCCATCAGAATCAGGTCGTCTTCGCCCTCGACGACGCCGAACACGTGCATGTTGTTGCGCGAGTCGTGCACGCGCGACGAACGATCGAACGTCCTCCCGCCGATCACTCTCTCACAGGCCAGCTGCGACTCGATCGCGCTCGTGGCGGCCGCGGACTTCGTGAGGTCGCGCAGGCCGGCGAGGTCGATGCCGTCCGCGTCCTGCTGCAGCGACAGGTGGCTCAGCGCGCGCGACTGCAGCGCACCGCCGAGCATGCGGCCGAGGTGCTGCCGCGGCAGCTCGTGCTTGATGATCGGGCCGCCGACGCCGCTGCGGGCGCGCGCGTAGGCCGCGGCGTCGGCCGCGAACATGCGTTGGTAGCCGGCGGCCATCGCGGCCAGCATGCAGCGGCCCATGCGCAGGCAGTAGAACAGCACCTCGACGCCGTCGGCCTGGATCTGGCCCTCGGGCTCGACCGGGTAGTTCAGGAAGTGCAGCCGCGTGTTGTGGTTCGCCGTGAAGGCGCCCGTGTTCGACGAGCGGCACGAGAACTCGTAGTCGACGCCGTCGGCGGGAGTCGTGTCCTTCTCGGGCAGGCGCAGCACGAACAGGCCGACCTGTTTGCCGTCCTTGCCCAGGCGCGCGACGATCGCGACGAGGCCGCCGTGCGTCGCGTTCGTGATCCACAGCTTGTTGCGATCGCCCATCGCGAAGAGCCGGAAGCCGCCGCGGCCGCCGAAGAGCTGCGCGTCGGGCTCGACGTAGGCGCGCACCTTCTTCGCGTTGACGCCGATCGCGACCTCCGTGAGGCCGAACGCCATCAGCTCACCCTGCGCGACCAGCGGCAGGAACGCGCGCTTCTGCGCCTGGCTGCCGTAGGCGAGCAGCGAGCCCGCGCCGATCGTCAGCTCGCCCGAGATCTCGACCGCGAGCGGGCCGAGCCCGTTCGCCGCCAGCTCCTCCTCGAGCAGCGCGAGCTCTACGTAGCGACCGTCCTTGCCGCCGAACTCGGCCGGCACCGTGAAGCCGTAGGCATTCTGCTCGGCGACCGCGGTGCGCAGCGCTTGCGACAGCTTGCCGTCGGACGTGAACGCTTCGCCGCGCTGCAGGCACGCGAGTGCAGCGGCGACGACGGGAGCACCCTTGACGCCCGCACTGCGGGCCGCGACGGCGCCGCTCTGCAGCTCGCTGGTGTCGGGCTGTGGCCCGTAGACGAGCCGTTCGACGAGGCCTCGCTTCTGGCGGCCGAGACGCAGCGCGGCGAGGCGCGCGGCGTCGTCGAGAGCGCCGACGTCGCGAGCGGACTCGACGTCGCCGGCCGCGGCGAGAGCCTTGGCGGCGGTCGAGGCTTCGGGAGGCGGAGAGGTGGGGAGCGGGTTCGTCACGGGAGTTCGGGGCGAACATGGTGCCCGCGCTCGTGAGGCGGGGGAATGGCGAAGTCGGGGGATCCGCGCGCTCGCTGCAGCGGGTCGCGCGCAGGTCTTTTGCTGCTTGAAGCTGCGCACGCCGCCGCTAGTTTTCGAGCCCCAATTCAGGACGCATTCTCGACCCAACCCAAATGAGCGATCTCCCTCTGATCCAGGTCGGACAGCCGGTGCCCGACTTCACCCTCACGACCTACGAGCCGAAGACGAAGTCGTTCGGCAGCTTCAGCCTCGCGGACGCGAAGAAGAACGGCAAGTGGACGCTGCTGTTCTTCTACCCCGCGGACTTCACGTTCGTTTGAGCTACCGAATTCGCTGCTCTGTCAGAGCAGCAAGACCGGTTTGCGAAGATGGGATGCGAGATCGTCACCGTCAGCGCCGACACGCAATTCGTCCACCTTGCGTGGCAGCGCGAAGAGAAGGAGCTGGCCAACGTGCAGTTCCACATGGGCGCCGACCGCAACGGCGACCTCGCGAAGCAGTTCGGCATCTGGAACGGCGGCTTCGCGCTGCGCGGCGCCTACCTGGTCGCGCCGGACGGCAAGCTCATGACGAGCGAAGTGAACTTCCTGAATCTCGGCCGCAACATCGACGAGATCCTGCGCAAGTTCAAAGCGAACATCTACCTCGGCAAGAAGAAGGAGGAGGGCTGCCCCTCGAAGTGGAAGGACGAGGGGGATGCGACGCTGAAGCCCGGCCCCGAGATGGTCGGCAAGGTGCACGAAGCGCTGCACAAGAAGTGAGAGCGCTGCCGCTGCACGTTCGGGGGCGAGCGCGATGAGCGCTGTTCTCGTCGTGCGGCGCGGCGGTCTCGGCGACACGCTGCTGATGCTGCCGGTCCTGCGCGCGCTGCGGCGCGTGCACTCCGGCAGTGTGCTGCACTTCGCCGGCGTCGCCGAGTTCGCCTCCGTGCTGCTCGAGTACGGCGCCGTCGATCGTGTGCTGTCGAGCGAGGATCTCGCGCTCTGGTCGCTGCGTGAGCCCGGCACACCGGCGTGGGAACGTCTGCGCGGCTACGCGCTGATCGCCAGCGACGATCCGGTCGTGATGGCCGTCGCGAGCGCGGACACGAAGGTGCAGGCGTTCGATCCGCGTCCGCGCACGGGAGCACCGATCGCGCTGCAGGTCGCCGGGCAGCTCGGGCTCGAGCCCGACTGGCCCGCGGATGCTGCACTGTTGCCGCCACGCGCGCGACTCGTCGACGGGCCCGTGTGCCTGGCGCCGGGCAGCGGCAGCCGCAGCAAGTGCTGGCCGCGCGACCGCTGGCTCGAGCTCGCGCAACGGCTCGCTGCGTCAGGGCACCGCGTGCAGGTCGTCGTCGGGCCCGTCGAGCAGGAACGCGACGATCCGCGGTCGTGGCCGTGGTCCGTCGAGGTCGCGTTCGTCGCCGAACGCGAGGCCACGGTGTTGGCGCACCGGCTCACGGGCGCGGCTGCGTTCGCCGGCAACGACAGCGGGCCCTCTCACCTTGCCGCGATGCTCGGCGTTCCGACGGTGGCGATCTTCGGCCCGTCGGCAGCGAGCGTCTGGGCGCCGCCCGGCCCGCATGCGACCGTCGTCGGCGGCGACGGCCGCGAGCTAGCGGCGATCCGGTGCGACGAGGTGCTGCACGCGCTGCACGCTCAAGGCAGCCGAGCGCGCACCTTGCGCCAGTAACCGCGCGTCGCGGGGTTCTGGGGGCCGGTAGGGCCGCCGTTGTGCACACGCGCGATCGTCTCGGCCTCGCCGGCGGCCCACGCGTCCGGGATCCAGCGCCGCATGTAGGCCGCGACGACGCGCTCGGCGTAGTCGCGGCGGCGGCAGTCGGAGTACGTGCCGCCGAGCGCGGGCTCGGACATCACGGCGTCCTGCCAGAACACGTGGTGGATCTGGAACGGACCGATCGCCTTGCCGCCGTCGCCGTCGGGCACGTCGTCGCGGTGGCTGCTCTCGACGAAGCGGATCGCTTCGAGCACGTCGCGCTGCGACCAGTTCCGCTGTTCGCCGTCGCGGCACAGCCACCACAACGACGCGAGCAGCAGCACGGCGAACGAACCGGCCGCGCGTCGCCCGCGCATCGTCGCGAGGTACGCGCGCCACGGCCGTCGCCGCCTCGTGCGTGCAGGAAGAGGGGGGCGGGCGGTCATGGCCTCGGTTTCACGACGACGAGGGCCACGCCGGTCACGACGAGCGCGGTTCCGAGCCAGAGGCCGCCGTTCGTCTCGCCGTCGCCGACCGCAGCCGCGAGCAGCATCGCGAGCACGGGCGTCACGTACGAGATCAGCGACAACATCGATGCGGGTGCCGTGCGCAAGAGCCAGAAGTAGATCCCGAAGGTCAGCGCCGTGCCGAACAAAGCGAGGTAGAGCGTCGCCACGACAGCCTGCCACGTCCACGCCATGCCGAGTGGATCCTCGCGCAGGAACGCCGCGGCGCTGAGCAGCAGGGCCCCGAGCAGCATCCCGTTGCGGTTCAGCAGGACCGAGCTCGCGCCGCTGCCGTACTTCTTGACGAGCGTCGTGCCGGTGGCCGACACGACGGGGCTCGCGAGCAGCAGCAGCAGCCAGCCGAGGCTCTGCTGGCCGATGCTCTCGAGCGCGCCGGCGAACACCGTGACGATGCCGAGGAACGACACGACGAAGCCCGCGAGCTGCCGGGAGCGCAGGCGTTCGCCGAGGAACAGCACGGCGCTGGTTGCCATCAGCAGCGGGAAGACCGCCCACAACACGGCCGCGATGCCGGACGGCACGAAGGTCTCGGCGACGTAGAGCAGGCCGTAGGAGCCCGCGAAGTTCGTGACGCCGGTCGTCATCCACAACCATTGCGGCGGTGGTGGCGCGGTCTCGAGTCGCGCGAGGCGCCTGGCCACGGCGGCCATGACGAGGCCCGCGAGGCAGAAGCGCAGAGCGGCCGATGACAGCGGCGGTTGGTCGTGCAGGCACACGCGGATCGCCCACCACGTGCTGCCCCAGACGAGGCACAGCAGTGCCACGAGCAGCGGCACCGTGAGGCGGTGCATCCTGCGCTCGCGCAGATCAGGGGAAGTGCACGTCGTCGACATGGAGCGAAGCAGAGGCGGCGGCGAGCGCACCTCGCTTCGCGGCTCCGCAGGACAGGGAGCAGACCGCGGCAGCCGGCGTTAGGCAACACGATGGACTGGACGCTGCTGGTGCAGCAGGTGACCATGCGCCCTCATGCGCATCCTCGACTGCGTCCTGCACTGCATCCTGCACTGCATCCTGCAATGTGGCCTGCACTTCGCGTGTGCCGCCGCGATCGCTGCGCAAGACGCGCCGAAGCAACCTGCGCGCGCTCCGGTGCCGCTCGGAACGGTCGTCGATGCGGCATTCACGGACCTGCGCTGGCAGGTGCGCCGTCTGCCCGAGCTCGGCGCCACGCACGCGACCGTGCTGTACTTCGCGACGGTCGACTGCCCGATCGTGCGCCGCTACCTGCCGCGCATCGGCCAGCTCGCGCAGCAGTACCTCGACCGCGGCGTCGTCGTGCTCGTCGTCAGCACGGGTGCTTCCGACCACCTCGTCGATGCGGCAGGCGCTGTCGCCGAAGCAGCACCGGCGGCCGTGTTCGGCAAGGACTTCGACCTCACGATGCTCGCCGCGTGCGGCGTCGAACGCACCGCGGCAGCGGTCGTGCTCGACCGCGACCGCCGCATCGTCTACCGCGGCCGCGTCGACGACCAGCACGGCTACACGGCCTCGCGGCAGGCGCCGACGCGCGACGACCTGCGGCTCGCGATCGAGGACGTGCTTGCTTCGCGTCCGGTCGCCGTGGCCGAGACGGAGGTCAGCGGATGCCTCGTCGCGGCGCCAGCGCCGGTGGCGCCCGCGGCGGCGCCGACGTTCGCGTGCGACGTGGCGCCGATCGTGCAGCGTCACTGCCAGCAGTGTCATCGCGAGAAGGGTGAGGCGCCGTTCGCGCTGCTCGACGAAGCGCAGGTCAGGAAGCACGCGGCGATGATCGGCGAAGTCGTCGAGCAGGGCCGCATGCCGCCGTGGTACGGCAGCTCGGCGCACGGCTCGTTCGTGAACCACCGCGGCCTGTCCGCGGCCGAGCGCTCCGTGATCGCGAGCTGGCTCGCGGCCGGAATGCCGGGCGGTGACGCGGACGCGGCGCCGGCACCACCGACGCCACCAGCCCCCGGCCCGCGTGGCTGGCGCATCGGCGAGCCGGACCTGACGATCACGGTCAAGGCACCGATCCGGCTGCCGGCCGAGGGCCCGATTCCGTACCGGTACTTCGTGCTGCCGCATCGTTTCGAGCAGGACACGTGGGTCGAGGCGGTCGAGATCCTGCCCACGAACGAACGCGCGCTGCACCACTGCAACCTCGCGCGCGTGAAGCTCGGCGAGCAGTTCTCGCAGGACGGCTTCATCACGGGCTACGTGCCGGGCGGCGATCCGCTCGTGATGGACCCGGGCACCGCCGTGCGCATTCCCGCGGGTTCCGCACTCGCGCTGCAGGCGCACTACGTCGCGACCGGGGAGCCAGAGACCGATCGTCTGCGGGTCGGGCTGCGTTTTCCGCGCGTGGTCGTGCAGAAGGAGATGCAGGTGGCGATCGCGGCGGACTTCCGCTTCGCGATCCCGCCCGGTGCGAGGTCGCATCCGGTGACCGCGTCGCGCACGCTGCGCGACGATGCGATCGGCATCGGCATGTTCGTGCACATGCATCTGCGCGGGCGCGACATGAAGGTCGTGGCCCATGGGCCGGACGGCGGCGAGGAGACGCTGCTCGTCGTGCCGAACTACAACTTCGACTGGCAGCAGTCGTACCGCTGGGCGCCGGGCAGCAAGACGTTCGCGCGCGGCACGAAGATCAGGGCACTCGCGCACTACGACAACTCGGCGTGGAACCCGTTCAACCCGGACCCGACGGCGACCGTGAAGTTCGGGCTCGAGACGACGGACGAGATGATGTACCTGTTCCTGTTCTGGGTCCGGCGCGAGGAAGCGCTCGGCCTCGACATCGACGCGAAGTCGGGCCTCGTGCTCGCGCAGAACGGCGGGCGCTGAGCGGGCCCGCTTCGACGCGCTACTTTGGCGGGGCGTCGAGGCCGAGCTTCTTGAGCTTCGGCGCGATCATCGCGCGGCAGTAACCCTGATTCGGGTTCTTGCGGAAGTAGTCCTGGTGGTAGTCCTCGGCGGGCCAGAAGCGGGCCGCGGGGCTGATCTCGGTCACGATCTGATCCGCGTGCTTCGGCTGTGCGGCGGCGATCGCCGCGTTTGCCGCGGCCTTCTGCGCCGCGGAGTGGAAGAAGATCACCGATCGGTACTGCGTGCCCTCGTCGGCGCCCTGGCGGTTCAGCGTAGTCGGGTCGTGCGACTTGAAGAACCACTCGAGCAGTTTGGCGTAGCTGATGCGCGACGGATCGAACGTCACCTGCACGACCTCGGCGTGGCCCGTCCTGCCGCTGCACACCTGCTCGTAGGTGGGCGAGTCGACGTTGCCGCCCGCGTAGCCCGAGACGACGTCGATCACGCCGTCGAGCTTCTCGAGCACGGCTTCGCTGCACCAGAAGCAGCCGTTGCCCAACGTGGCGATTTCACGGGTCGCGACGCTCGATGCGGCGGGCGAGGGGGGAGGTGTCGTAGGCATGGGGGAGTCCGTGGTGTTGCTTGGAGGCCCGCTCGTCGCAGCGGCGGGATCCGGTTCGCGCACCGGCTCCGGCCCCGAACAGCCGGTGATCACGAGGACCGCGACGAGCCAACCTGCAACGGTGGGGTGGAATCCTGGCATTGGGGGCGCACAGTAGGCCCGCGCGGGCTGCGCCCACAGGGGGAAAGTCGCTTGGGTGCTTCCGGAGGGAACGTGGCCGCAAGTATCATCCGGCTACAACCGCTGGGGCAACCCCAACGCGGTGGCATGAGCCCGGTCGGTGCGACACCTCGATGAGGTCGGCTTCCTCGACGTCCAGGCACATGGGACCTTCGTGTTCGCCGAGGAAGCTACATCGAAATGGGCAAGAGACTCTACGTCGGGAACCTCCCCTACGACGCCGACGAGGCCGCGCTGCGAGCGGCCTTCGCACAGGATGGACGCGCGGTCGAACGCGTCCACATCGTGATCGATCGCGAGACCCAGCGCCCCCGCGGTTTCGCCTTCGTCGAGATGGCAACCGAGGAACAGGCGCGCCAGGCGATCGCCACGCTCGACGGCACGGTGTTGGGCACACGCCAGTTGCGCGTGACGGAAGCCGAAGAGCGCCGTCCAGCGGGTCCGGGTGGTCCTGGCCCACGCAGCGGCGGCGCGCCGCGGCAGGCTCCCGATGCCGGTGCCCCGCGTTCTGCCGACGCGCGTCCCTCGGGCAATGGATCGGCGCGCTTCGCGAGCGACGCCGGGCGCGCGAACCGCTTTGGTCCCGACGCGCGGCCGAAGCGTGAACGCGAACAGGAGGTGCGGCGCAGTCAGCCGCGGCGGCGCCCCGAGGAAGACGACGAGGATCGAGGTGGTCGGCGCGGCAGCAGCCGCTACGACGACGACGAGGAATAGCTCGCTCGCTCCGGCCGGGGTGGATCGCTTGCGCAGGGTAGAACCGCGCCGGCGCCGCGCCTGCGGCGACCTGCTTGATGTTCGTGTTTCGTTAGGTATACCACGCGAGTGGTCCTCCTGCTCGCGCGCACGCACTTCTCCCTGCTGACGGCCCCGGCCAGCCCGCGGGCGCTCTGCGAAGAGGCGGTCCGGCGCGGATGTGGCCACCTCGTGCTGACCGACACGAACGGTCTGTACGGGCTGCACGCGTTCGCGGTCGAAGCGGCGCGCGTCGGGCTGCAGGCGGTGTTCGGCTGCGAGCTCGTGCACGGTGCCCACCGGCTCGTGCTGATCGCGCGCGATCGCATCGGCTACGCGTCGTTGTGCGCGCTGGTCAGCGAACGGCACGGGATCTCTGCCGCGGCGCAGGGATCCGAGGTGCCTCGGTTCGATCTGCCGCGCGCGTGCGAGCGCCACGCTGCCGGGCTCTGGTTCTTGTGCGCCGACCCGCACCTGCTGCCGTCGCTCGTGGCCAGGGTGCCGCTGCCGCAGCTGCTCGTCGCGTTGCCTTCCGCTTCTGCTGCGGCTTCAGCCGAAGCGGAAGCGGAAAGCAACGCGTCTTCCGGTCTTGGCCGCAAGGCGCCCGATCCGGGACCGCGCTGGCCGCGTTCGCTGCTCGTCGGGCTCGCGCGCGATTTCGAGCTGCCGCTCGTGGCCGTGCACGACGTGTGGTTCCCGACCGAAGCCGACCACGCGCTGCACCAGCTGTTCCTGGCCGTGAAGTGGAACCGCGCGCTGCGCGGCGGCGAGGCCGAGCCCGACCTGCACGGTGTCTCGATCGCGCCCCGAGACGCGCATCTGCCGCCGCGCGGCGCCGCGCCCGGCGATCACGGCGACCACCCCGAAGCGATCGCGATGGCAGAGACCGTGCTCGCGAGCTGCACGCTGTCGTTTCCGGAGCGCGCGCCGCCGGTCTTTCCACCCGTCGCGCTGCCGCCAGGAACGTCGGCCACTTCGCGCCTGCGCGAGCTCGTGCTGGCCGGACTGCAGCGGCGCTACGGCGGCTGTGCGGAGGCGCGCGCGCGCTGCGAGCACGAGCTCGAGGTCATCGAGCGCATGGGGTTCCCGCCGTACTTCCTGGCCGTGACGTCGATCGCCGATCTCGCGCGCGAGCGCGACATCCCGTTCGTCGGCCGCGGCTCGGCGGCCGACAGCCTCGTCGCGTACTGCCTCGGGCTCACGGACGCCGATCCGCTGCGCTACGGCCTCTTGTTCGAGCGCTTCCTGAATCCGGGCCGCAGCGACCTGCCCGACATCGACCTCGACTTCTGCTGGCGGCGCCGCGACGAGCTGATAGGCGCGGTCTACGCGCACTTCGGCCACGACCACGTCGCGATGATCGCGACCTACAACACCTGCGGTCCGCGCGCTTCGTACCAGGAGGCCGCGAAGGTCATGGGCCTGCCGCCCGCCGAGGCCGCGCGGCGCAGCAAGCTCTTGCCGTGGCACACCCGCGCAGGCATCGACCTCGCCGCCGTCGTCGCCGAGACGCCGGGTTTCTGGCGGCACGGCCAGCGCGCGACCGTGATGACCGACAGCGACGTGCTGTCGCCCGCGCGCGAGCAGGTGCTGCTCTCGGCGGCCCAGCACCTGCTGCAGGCGCCGCGCCACCTCGGCGTGCATCCGGGCGGCGTCGTGATCACGCCGGGGCCGATTGCGACGTTCGCGCCGCTCGAACGCGCGAGCAAGGGCGTCGTCGTGACGCAGTACGACATGCACTTCGTCGAGGGTCTCGGTCTCGTCAAGATCGACCTGCTCGGCAACCGTGCTTTGACGATCGTGCACGACTGCACCCGCATGCTGCAGCAACACGACGTCGTGGTGCCCGACCTGCGGCAGATCCCCGAGGACGACGCGCGCACGGGTGCGCTGCTGAAGAGCGGCGGCACGCTCGGTTGCTTCCAGGTCGAGTCGCCCGCGATGCGCTCGCTGCTGCAGCAGATGGAAGCCGGCACGATGGAGCGCGTGATCCAGGCGATCGCGCTCGTGCGGCCGGGGCCGGCCGCGTCGGGCATGAAGGACGCGTTCGTGGCCCGCGCGCGCGGACTCGAGCCCGTCGTCGCGGCGCATCCGCTGCTCGCCGAGGTGTTCGCCGACACGTTCGGCATCATGCTCTACCAGGAGGACGTGATCCGCGCCGCGATGGTCGTTGCCGGCCTCGACGCAACGGCCGGCGACGGGCTGCGGCGGCAGCTCGGCAAGCGCGACCCGGGCAGCAAGGCCGCGAAGAACGACTTCGACACGTTCCTCGTCGCGGGCCTCAAGCGCGGGCTGCCCCGCACCGCGATCGAGCAGGTGTGGGCCGAGATGGCGCGCTTCGCGGGCTACTCGTTCTGCAAGGCGCACGCGGTGACCTACGGGCGGCTCGCGTTCCGCTGCGTTGCGTTGAAGGCGCGCTGGCCCGTGGCCTTCCTCGCCGCACTGCTGCGCAACGACGCGGGCTACTTCGCGCCGGGCGTCTACGCCGAGGACGCGAAGCGCCTCGGTGCAACGTTGCTGCCGCCGTGCATCCAGACCGGCCGGGCCGAGAACGAGCTCGAAGGCCTGACCGTGATCCGCATCGGGCTCTCGTGCGTGCGCGGGCTCTCCGAGCACACGGTGCAGGCGATCCTGACGGCGCGCGCCGCGGGCGGGCCGTTCCGTTCGCTGCAGGACTTCCTCGCGCGCGTGCGGCCCGCGCGCGACGAGGCCGAGAACCTGATCCTCGTGGGCGCCTGCGACGCGCTCGGCACGACGCGGCCCGAGCTCTTGTGGCGCCTGCAGGTCGCGATGACGCCGCAGGGGCAGCAGGTCGCACAACGCCAGGCGCTCGCCGCGCGCGGGGCGCTGTTCGCCGATGCGCTCGCACCACCCGCGGTCAGCTACCCGCCGTTGCCCGAGTTCGACGAAGCGCGCCGCTCCGAAGCGGAGCTGCGCCTGCTCGGCTTCACGCTCGGCAGCCATCCAGTCGACGTGATGTGGCGCCGCGGCGAGCTGCCGGGCCGGCGCGGCTGCGTGCCGTGCGGCAAGATCGAGCAGCACGTCGGCGAGACGGTCTCGGTGTGCGGGTTCGCGGTCGCGTACCGGCCGCACCATTCCGCGCAGGGGGCGATGTGCTTCCTGACGATCGAGGACGGCACCGGCATCGTCGAGGCCACGCTGTTCCACCGCGTGTTCATGCAGTGTGGGGGACTCGTGCAGGGCCGCGGTCCGTTCCTCGTGAAGGGCGCCGTCGAGGAGCGCCTCGGCGGCGTCGGGCTGCACGTGATCGACGTCGCGCTGGCACAAGATGCACAGTGAAGCGCTCGTGGATGGACTGTACGCCGGTGAACTCGTGGAACCGTCGAGCGGCTGGAGACCCAGCTCACCGCTTTCTCTCGAGGTCTTCGCCTCGCGCCACAAGCCACGACTCTGCGATCATCTACGTCTGGTGGACCATTTTGCTGACGTCAGCAAAATGGTCGCTTCTTCCAGGGGCAGACTCAACGCTGGCCGCGCCACGCGGCGAACTGCTGCGCTTCGTCCGCGGGGAAGACCGCGCGCGGCGGCGTCGCGGCTTCGTAGCTCGCGAACAGGCGCGCGAACGCGGCAGGGTCGCTGCGGCACAGCTCAGCCATCGCGGGATCGCCGCGCAGCAGGCGATCGATGCGCAGCTTGCGCACGATGAGCCGCGTGAGCCGCAGGCCGTCGTCGCCGATCGCCGCGAGCATCGCCCGCTCCTCGGACGACAGCGCCTGCCCTGGCCGTTGGACCTCGGCCTGCAGGAACGTGTGCGGATCGGCCTGCTGCATCGCGCGCAGCAGCAGACTCTGCAGCTCCTTCAGCACAGCATGCTCCTCGCGCGCGCGAAGTCCGCCGCGAACGCGGCCGCCGCACCGGCACCCATCGCGTCGGGCATCCACTCGACCACGACCGCGCGCAGGTTGCTCGCCCGCTGCAGAGCCGTTCCGAACGCGCGCCACACGGGTTCGGGCACCGCATCATCGTGCGAGTCCATGCGCAGCGAGCGCCCGCTCGTCAGCCACGCGCAATCGGACTCGCTGCCGCCGCTCAGGTGGACCTCGATCACGCGCTGCCACGGCACACGCTCGAGCCACGCGTCGAGATCGACTTCGAGGTTGCGGCAGAATGCGTACGCGTTGTGCAGGTCGAGCAGGAGATGCGCGTTCGCGGTGCTGCAGATCGCTGCGAAGAACTCGGGCTGCGCGAGCGGATCGCCGAGGCAGAACAGGTCCGCGTTGTTCTCGAACGCGACGACAGGATGCACGGCCTGCAGCTCGGCGAGCGAGGCAGCGACCGTCGTCACGGCTTCGCCAGTCGGCGGCAGCGGCAACGGCCACGCGACGTGCAGGCCACAGGCGTCGGCGAAGCCGAGGTGCTCGCTGAACCAGTCGAAGCCGAACACGGCCCGATCGCGTTGCAGCGCCTGCAGCCACGCGTCGCGCCGTGCGGGGCGCTCCGCGGCCCCGATCGAAGCGAGCACACCGTGTCCGATCACGGGCCGGCCGCAGCGCTTCACGAACGCCGCGAGCTCCTGGTAGCCCTTGCCCTCGACGCATCCACCACTCCACAGCGTCTCGGGCGTGATCTCGAAGAGCTCCGCGCGCTCTTCCGCGAGTCGGCGGTTGTGTTGCCAGAACAGCTCATCGGCCGGCAGGTTGATGCCGACCCAAGGCCGTGCCCGCGTCATGGTCCCAGCAGCTTCAGCACGGTCGCCAGGTGCGGCGGCACGAAGCCCATGCCGCACGCGGGGCACGGATCGCCCTCGAGGACCGTCGCGGTGCTGCCGAGCGGCGCGCTGGGTTGCTCGAGCTGGGCGAGGTCCGGGTCGAGCACGAGCTTGCCTTCTTCGCGGCGCACGAGCGCGGGCGCGATCGCGGGCAGCGCCTTGGCGAGATGCGTGAACACCTGTTCCTGCCGCGCGATGGTCTCCGGGCTGCCGGGACCCTTCCTCAGCTCGCGCCGTTCCGCCAGCAGGTCGAGCAGCTCGCGCGGCACGTTCGCATTGCGGGCGGCCAGCGCTTCGGGCCCCAGCACCTCGCCGCCGATCTCGCGCACGAACGCCTCGCTGTCGAGCAGGTCGAGGTCGAATCCCTTGCCGCGTTTGGCGTCCGGCCCGAGCAGCACGACGGTCTGTCCGGGCCTGGCGCCGCAGTCCTGAGCCCTCGCGAACACGGGCACCGTCATCGCGAGGATCGCCTGCGCCTCGTTCGGGGGCGGCAGCGCGCGCGACACGCGCGGGTCGCCGGCGCGCAGCAGCTGCACCTGCCGCAGCAGCAGGTCGCGCGAGGTCTCGATCGGCGGCACGTCGTCGGCCTTGCGGTTCAGCATCCCGGTCTGCAGCTCGCGGGCGCGCGTCGCCTTGCTGCGCGCCGGGTCCGCGGCCTCTCCCGCGGGCGGAAGCACGAACGCGAGCACCGGGGCCTTGTGCGTTCGCGCCAGAGTCAGCGCTTCCTGCCACGCGGCTTGCAGCGTCTGCGGCGTCTTCGCCGGCGGTGGCGTGGCCTCCTGGGCAACGGCGATGGCAGCGAGCAGGACCGTGAGCGACGCGGCGGTGGATCGGTTCATGGCGGGGCGGCGGTTACGGCACCGAAAGTGTGCGGTTCCCAGTTTCGTCGATCGGATCTCGCGACGCGAGCGCACGACCGTGGAAGCTCGCGTGTCTCGAACTGAGCCGTGTCGCGGTCGCAGCGCCAGGATCGGCGCTCGTCACGACCTCGCCGGGGGCCACGTGTTGGCGAAGTAGGAGCACCTGCTGCATGCTGCGTGCATGGCGATCGCTCGTTGGTGGTCCGTGCGTGCTTGGCCCGCCGTGTTGCTGATGGCGGCGTGCGCCGTACCGCCGGAGGCGTCGGCCACATCAGCGGCAGCGGTTCCGGCTCCCGCTGCGAACGACGCCGCGCCGGGGCCGCGGCAGCGTGCGCGCGAGCTCGGCATCCACATCGGCAAGCTGCCGAGCGGGCCGCACGACGCGATCACCGACGTGGCCGGCGTGGCGGTCGGCCACGCGACGGTGCACCGCGAAGGGCCAGAGCCGCTGCACACCGGCGTGACCGTGATCCTGCCGCACGGCGGCAACCCGTTCGCCGAGAAGGTGCCGGCAGCACTCCACGTCGCGAACGGCTTCGGCAAGCTGATGGGCGGCACGCAGCTCCAGGAGCTCGGTGAGCTCGAGAGCCCGATCGCGCTGACGGCGACGTTGAACGTAGCACGCGTCGCCGACGGCGTGCTCGACTGGCTGCTCGCGCTGCCCGGCAACGAGTCCGTGCGTTCGGCGAACGTCGTCGTCGGCGAGACCAACGACGGCCGCCTGTCCGACATCCGCGCGCGCGCAGTCCGCTCGCAGCACGTCGCGCAGGCGATCGCGGGCGCGAGCACCGGGCCCGTCCCGGTCGGCTCCGTCGGCGCAGGGGCCGGCACCGTGTGCTTCGGCTGGAAGGGCGGCATCGGCTCGAGCTCGCGCCGCGTGGGGGACTTCACGGTCGGCGTGCTCGTGCAGACGAACTTCGGCGGCTCGCTCGTCGTCGACGGCGTGCCCGCCGACGTCTTCCTGCGCGCCGGAGGCGCGCAGGAAGACGAAGGCTCGTGCATGATCGTCATCGCGACCGACGCGCCGCTCGATGCCCGATCACTGCGCCGGCTCGCGGCGCGTTCGTTCGCCGGCATGGCGCGCACCGGGGCCTCCTTCTCGCACGGCAGCGGCGACTACGCGATCGCGTTCTCGACCGCGAAGGAACTGCGCATCCGGCACGGCAGCGACCGCGCGGGCGGCGCGACGCTGCGTGGCGACGAGCTGTCGAAGCTGTTCACGGCCGTTGCCGATGCGACGGAGCAGGCGATCCTCGACTCGCTGTGCGCCGCGGAGACGACGGCTGGGCCGGCGCCGCACGTCGTCCACGCGGTGCCGCTCGACAGGCTGCAGCAGCTGCTGCGCGAACGCAAGGCGCGGCAGCCGTCAGGGAAGGAGCGGGCCGGGAAGTGATCGGGATGACCGATCGGATCGGTCTCGCACGCGACGTCACTTGGCGTTCTTCGCGCGCGCGGGCACCTCGCCGATCAGCTTCTCGAGAGCTGCGTCGATTGCCGCTGCGCCGGGGTTGCCGACCCACTTGTGCCGGATCACTCCGTCGTGATCGAGCACGTAGTAGGAGGGCGTGCCGGCGTTGTTCCACTGCGCGTTGATCGCATCGCGGCGCGCGACCGACCGCCAGGTCAGGTTCTCCTTCGCCATGACCTCTTCGAGCTTCTTCGGGTCGGGCGTGATCGTGTTGACGCCGAGCAGCGCGAACGGCTCGTTCTTCAGCTTCTCGACGAGCGACCGCTCGTGGGGCCAGGTGGCCCTTCAAGCGAGTCAATGCTCCGACCAGAAGTAGAGCAGCACGACCTTGCCGCGGTAGTCGCCGAGCCTGACCGGTTCGCCGTGCTGGTCCTGGCCTTCGAGCTCGGGAGCCTGCTTGCCGACGCACAGATGGCGGATCTCGTGCAGCTCCGACCTGGCTGTCTGGCCGACTTCGAGGTCGTACGGGAGCTTCACGTCGCCGAACTCGCTCGCGGCCCGCTCGAAGATCGTCTCGATCTCCTTCATCGCCGCGGTGCGATCCAACCGCCGCAGCTCGTCGAGATGAGCCTTGCCGAACAGGCGTTCGTAGCGCGCCGTCGTCTCGGGCTGCACGCTGAGCAGGTCGAGGCGCCGCAGCCGGCCGTGCAGGAACTGGGCCAGGCGCAGGCAGGCCACTCCCTGCACCTCGCGACGCGGACTGCGTGCGAGCACCGTGCGCAGGAACGTCTCGCACTGCTTGCCGAAGCCGAACGACATCCGCGTGCAGCCGTCCGCGAGCTGTGCGCTGTCGATGTGGTTCTGCAGCAGCAGCGTGATGGCGCGGTCCTGGAGGCTGTCCTGGCGGCCCGGGAACGCGGTGTTGTTCTCGAGCCAGAGCTCCTGGATCACGACGTGCACGAGGCAGTCGGGGGCCATCGCATGGTTCGCGTTGCTCTCGGCCCACGAGAGGAACCGCTGTGAGAGCGCCGCCATGTTCGTGGCCGACGTGCCGCGCTGCTCATCGGTCGTCGCCTCGTAGAGGCTGCGCGCCGTCTTCCTGAATTCCTGCAGCAGAGCACGGTACTGATCTGCAGGGGCAACCGTCGGGTCCTGAGCGAGAGCCCGCGTCGTTGCGATCAGTCCGGCGAGGGCGAGCAACGGAACCACGAGCAGCGCTTTGGCGCGCGTTTCGCGATCGCGGTGCTGGTGCTCGAGACTCATGGCAGGGGCAACTGCAATCTAACCTCGCGGCGTCGGTCGAGCGCCTCGACGGCGGCGTGCCGCACGTCGACTTCGCCGGAGACGAGCTCTTGCGATGGAGTTGACAGGCCAGGCGAGCAGCGGAATGCTGGCGCTGGCGACCCCGTTGATATCCTGCAGAAGCGCGCGGCAACTGCCAAGGCTGGACACGGAAGGAGAACTGCACCGATGGATCGGAAGACGAAGGCGGCCCTGATCAAAGCCGTGTGTGCGACCACTACGGATCGAGCGACGCTGGACATAGCCAGGTGGTGGGAGATGACCCCTGGCGGCCAGGCGGCGCTCCATCTCGATCACTACCTGGCGGGCAGTGGCGCCGAGCTGACCGTGGACCTCGCCAAGGTGCTCCAGGACGATGGTGGCGTGCGTCGGAAGGTGCAGACCGAGGTGATCGCGGCGCTCCGACAAGGCAAGGCGTCGGGTACGGTCGCGATCCCGCAATCGACCTACAAGGTCAAGGACTGGCACCTGGCGATCGGTTCGATGAACATCAATTGGACGTATCCGTCCCCGCACGGTCCCGACAGGGTCCACATCGGTTTCCGCAACGAGTATCGATGGCACCCGAAGGACGCCCGCATCACGCAGTGCATCCATCAGGCCGCTGACCGGCTGAAGACGCACGGAGCCAAGGACTACTGGATGACCGGCAAGACCGAGCTCGTGCTGTCCTTGGCGGACACCGGCGCCAAGACGCCGCGCTTTCACGCGACCACCGCCGGCGACACGCTCGCCAAGCTGGCTTTGCGCTACTACAAGGACAGTAATCGTTGGCGCGAGATTCACGCGGCCAACAAGGCGCGCTTGCCGGATCCCAATCGATTGAGCATGGGCATGGTGCTCGAAGTGCCGTGAGCCGCGTGGTGCTTCCGCTCCTCAGGGCAGCGCCGCTCGAGACGGATCCACACGCTCCTTCGGTTGCGCAAGCGTGCGGGGGTGAGGACCTGCGGATCGTGTTCCTCGCGTCGAGCCACGAACCAATCAACACTTCGCTGTCACTTGCCCGCATTGTTGGCGCTCGCGGGGACTTCGCCGAGCAACTTCTCGACCCCAGCGTCGATGGCCGCTGCGCCAGGGTTGCCGACCCACTTGTGCCGGATCACTCCGTCGTGATCGATCACGTAGTAGGAGGGCGTGCCGGGGTTGTTCCACTCCGCGTTGATGGCGTCGCGGCGCGCGACCGCTCGCCAAGGCAGGTTCTCCTTCGCCATGACCTCCTCTATCTTCTTCGGATCGGGCGCCCGCCGGCACGACCTCGCATGAACAAACGCAACCGCCGCGGTCCGCTGCCCGTACCGCCGCCGCTCGGCGGCATCGTGATCGACGGCAGCAACGTGATCGCGAGCGGCAGCGGCCGCGCGACGACGCGGCTCGACCTCGCCGAGCGGTGGTTCCACGCCTGGCGCCCCGACCTGCCGATCCAGGTCTTCCTCGACTCGACGACGGCGCGGCGTTGCCGGCCCGACGTGCAGGACGAGCTGCGCGCGCGGTGCATGGACGTGACGCCGGGCCGCGCGCGGTACGCAGTCTGCCCGCGCGGCGAGCCGGCGGATCCGTACGTCCTGCAGCATGCGCGTGACCACCAGTCGCTCGTCGTGTCGAACGACCGGTACTTCGACTACGAGGACCTGCGCGCGAACGTGATCACGGTGCAGTTCACGCTCGCGGGGACCGAGTTCACGGTGTTCGAGGAGGCGACGTGGTTCCGCAAGCCGGGCACGGCGTTGCGCGTGCTGATGACCGATCTGCAGCGGCTCGGCGCGCCGTCGGGGCCCGAGCCAGCGACGTGACTCACGGCGAGCGCCGCCGTCCCAGGGTTCCTAGCCAACCAACTCTCCGCCGTTCTCCTCGAGCCAGGCTGCGGCTCTCTTGCCGAGGTAATTGGTCTCGTGCCTCAGTAGTCGGCGTCTCGTGAGCGCAAGCACGCTGGCGGCCCACGTCGAGAACGCCTCCGGTTTGCGAACCCATGCATCGTCCCCGTAGTAGCCATCCGTGTAGTACACGCGTCCTCGGCGCAAGATGCGCTGATCGAAGAAGCACCCGTCGAACTCGACGACCGGAGAACGAAGCGTGTCGACGACCCAGTACCCTTGCGCCGGGACATGACGCATGAGGATCTGGGAGACGTCCTCAGTGCGCACGAGGCAGTAGGACAGCCAGCGATGCTGGTCCTCCGTGAACGTGACGGAGTCGACGATTCGCGGCTCGGCCGACGGCGAGCGACTGTGCACCACCTCGATCTCGTGCCGCCTCCTGATCGCGGCCTCGAGATCCTCGAGGTCGTCAGGAACTGCCCAGAAGTTGACCTGTCGGCCCATCGTCAGCCTGCCTCCTGATCCGTGTCGACGGATCAGCTCCACGGAAACCACCAGTTCCTTCAGCGAGCATCAGCCCACGCGCGCACGCGCCTGCACGAAGCTGTCCCAGAACACGGCGTCCGGATCGCGCGCGACGCGCTCGAGCTCCGCACGCATGCCGACGACGACCTCGTGCGGGATCTTGCCGGCCTTCGCGAGCGCCGGGGCGCCGCTGAGCAGCAGTTCGCTCCAGTAACCGAGGAACTCGGCGCGGTCGCCGGGCTGGCGGTTGTCGAGGTGGAACGTCCTGACCTCGGTGTGGATGTCGACGAAGCCGTTCTTGAGCAGCAGGTTGCCGAGCTTCGCGCCGACGAACGGGTCGCCGCCCATCTCCATCTGCGTGTCGTTGAACGCGCGCCAGTAACGCAGCGTGTTCGGGCTGTACGGGTCGAGGAACAGCGTCGCGTTCATGACCTCGGTGACGACGACCGGCGAGCCCGCGCGCAAGACGCGCCGGACCTCGGCGAGCGTTCGCGTCGGATCGGCGACGTGCTCGAGGATCCAGCACAGGAACGCGCCGTCGAACGCGTCGACGGCGAACGGCAGCGTCGCGGCGTCGGCCTGGTGCGCGGTGAAGCGGGCCTTGCCCAGCCCGCAGCGCTCGAGGTGGGCGCGCGCGTGCTCGAGGTTGTCGGCGCTGCGGTCGACGCCGGTCACGTGCAGCGACGGGAAGCGCCGCAGCAGGATCTCGGTCTGCGCGCCGACGCCGCAGCCGACCTCGAGCACGTTCCTGCAGCGGCGGAACGGCAGGCGGTCGTGAACGGCGTCGGCGAGGAACTCGGCCTGGTGGTAGAGGCGGTCGCGTTCGTGCGCCGTGAAGCCGTGCAGGTAACCACGCTGCTCGCTGCGGCTCCGCTTCGGGGCCTTCGACGTCGTCTGTCCCGCACGTACGGGCCTGGCTCTGGACCTCGGCATGGGCGCGATCGTCGAGCCGGTGCGGCGTGAAGGCAAGACGACTCCGGCGCTGCAGGGGCGCAGGCTAGCGGACGTGCCGCGCGGCGAACGCGAACGCGATGCTGGCGCCGATGCCGAAGGCGCCACAGGACCACCACAGGGCCGTCGGTCCCGCCGCGTCGTAGATCGCGCCGCCGAGCAGCGGCGCGAGCACGAACCCGGCACAGAAGGACATGCCGTAGGCGCCGTTGTAGGCGCCTCGCGCGTGCGGTGGTGCGTGGTCGTTCACGTAGGCGCCGAGCATCGGCATCTGCAGCAGCTCGCCGCCCGCGACGACGACCATCGCGATCGCGACGGCGGCTGCGCCGAGCGGCAGCAGCATGCACAGGTAGCCGAGGCCGACGATCAAGGCACCCGTCGCGACGAGCGGCAGCGCTTTGCGGCCGCGCAGCAGGTGCACGATCGGCATCTCGAACAACGCGATCATCACGGGGTTGATCGCGAGGAACCAGACCATCTGCGACTTCGAGTAGCCGCCGTGCTCTTCGAGGTAGCGCGTGCCGGTCGTGAAGTACTGCATGAAGGCGATCAGCACGACGACGTTGGCCGCCATCACGCACAGGAAGTGGCGGTCGCGGAACGGTTGGCCCTCGCGCTTGTCTTCCGCGCCGCGCGGCGGTGGTGCGGGGTTCCAGTGACGCAGGCGCGTCGCGAGCCACAACGCGGCCAGCCCGCAGGTCGCGCCGTTGGCGACGAACATGAGCCGGAAGTCGACCTCGGCCAGGTAGCCGCCGAAGGTCGGACCGAACGCCCAGCCCGCGTTCATCGCGAGGCGGTTCAGCGACAGCGCCTTGCGCCGCAATGCCGGCTCGACGCTGATCGCGACGGCGGTGAGGCTGCCGGGGCGGAACGCGTCGTTGAGCACGCCCAGCACGAACATCGCGGCGCCGAGCAGCCAGGCGTCGCGGACCAGGATCATGATCAGCATCCAGGCTCCCGTGGCAGCCAGCGTCGCGACCTGCGTGCGCACGGGGCCGAGCCGGTCGGTGAGCCAACCGCCGAGCCAGCTGCCGGCGAAGGCCCCGACCGCGTAGGCGCTCACGAAGGCACCGGCCACGGTGGCCGAGTAGCCGAACTCGTCCTTGAGGTAGAGGCTCAGGAACGGCACGACCATGGAGCCGCAGCGGTTGATGAAGCCCGTCGTGCAGAGCAACCATGTCACGGCGGGCAGGCCGCCGAACGCGTCGCGGTAGAGGACCGCGATGCTGCGCAGCGGGTTCGCGGCCATCAGCCGCGCCGCAGCGCCTGCGTCGGCACCATGCGCGCGGCGCGCAGCGCCGGGAACGCGCCGCCGATCACGCCGAGCACGATCGCGAACACGATCGCGCTGACGAGCACCGTCGGCGTCATGCGGAACGCGAACGCGATCTCCGTGAACGTGTCGAAGTTCGTGGTGCCGGTCTGCATGCCGTTCAGCGGCAGCACGGCCAGGCAGCCGACGAGACCACCACACAAGCCGAGCAGCGCGGCCTCGAGCACGAACGACACGAAGATCGCCCACGGCCGGAACCCGGTCGCAAGCAGGATCCCGATCTCGTGCGTGCGCGACGCCACGAGCGAGAGCATCGAGTTCGTGCCCGTGAACACGGCGCCCACGCCCATCAGCACGGCCAGGAACACGCCCATCGCGCCGAGCATGCCGCCGAGGAAGCCGGTCTGGGCCGCGAGGTACTCCTGCTCGTCGACGACCTTGGCCGGCGCGCGCGCGTCGTCCTTCAGCCGCTCGTGCACTTGCGCAGCGGTGACGCCGGGCTTCAGCGTCGCGATGATGCGGTTGTAGTGGGTGGTGCTGAGCGCCGCGCGCATCCGGTCGACGTCGCCCCAGATCTCGCTGCAGTAGCTGCCGCGCGCCTCGAACAGGCCGACGACGCGGAACGGCGTCAGGTTGACGAGGAGCACGTCGCCGACGCGGCAGTTCTGTACGCGCTGCGCGATCGCCGAGCCGACGATCAGCTCGTCGGTTCCGGGCGTGAACCGGCGGCCGCCGTCGAGCACGCGCACGTCGCCGTGGATGTCGAACGTCGCCGGCTGCACGCCGCGCATCGGCACGTTGGTCTTGCCGCCATCGAGCTTCGGCAGGCTGATCGCGAGGAACGACTCCGCCGCCGCGAGCGGCGCGCCGTTCGGTCCCGCCGCGATCTCCGGCGTCTCCTTGAGCACGATCTGCGCACGCGGGAGGTCGAAAGCGCTCTCACCCTCGGAGTTCGCGCCGGGCCGCATGAAGATCGCGAAGTCCTCGCGGCCACCCTGGGTCTGCACGGACAGGAAGCCTTGCTGCAGGCACAGCATGCCCGCGAGCACGCCGACGGTCGCGGCGATCGACATGACCGTCAGCGCCGTCGCGGTCTTGCGCTGCCACAGGCTGCGCGTGTTGTACTGGAAGGGGACGAGAGCCATGTCAGTTGTCCTCCCGCAGCGCCTTGACCGGCAGCAGGCGCATCGCGCGCAGCGCCGGTGCGACGCCGGACACGATGCCGAGGCCGAGCGTGATCGCCAGCCCCTGCGTGAGCACGGTCTGATCGACCGCGAAGCCCGGGGCAAACGCCGCGACGAACGGCGCCATGAGCACTTCGAACGCCTTGGCGAGCAGCACGCCGAGCGCGGTGCCGACGCCGACGAGCACGATCGCCTCTGCGATCATCAACGCGCCGAGCCGGCGGTCGCCGAATCCGAGCGCCTTCATGATGCCGAAGTCGCGCGTGCGCTCGCGCGCCGCCATCAGCATCGTGTTGAGGACCGCGAAGAAGATCGCGAACAGCACGGCGCCGCCGATCGAGCGCAGCAGCAGCGGGATGTTGCCCATCATCGACATGAACTGCCGGTTGAACTCGGCCTCGGTCGACGTCCGCACGCGCTGCGGTCCGTTCTCGAACAGCGCGTCGATCGCGGCGATGACGTCCTCGGCGCGCGCGCCGTCGCGCAGCAGGATCGAATATGTGCCGACGCCCGTGAGGCCCTGCGCGGCGCCCTGCTCGAGGGCTTCGCGCACGTAGTCGAAGTGGAAGAACATCGTCTGGTCGTCGAAGTTCTTCCGCGACGGGTCGTAGATCGCGCGCACGGTGAACGTCCACGGCTCGACGCCGCTGCTGCCGCGCGGGAACAGCGCGCTGATCAGCGGCACGTTGTCGCCGACCTTCCAGCCGTACCTGGCCGCGAGGCCCTTGCCGATCACGCACGCATCGCGCTGCTTCTTGAACTCGGCGTAGTCACCGTCGACTATCGCCAGCTCGGGATAGATCGTCTGCAGGCGATCGGCGTCGACGGCGAACTGCGCGAAGAAGCCGCTGCGGTCGCGATAGAAACCGCCGAACCACTGGAACTTGGTCGTGTCGGCCACGCCTTCGACCTGGCGGATCTTCTGCTCGTACGCGATCGGCAGCGGCACGAACAGGCTGACGCGGCTCCAGACGACGAGACGGTTCTGGGCGGCCAGGTCGACGGCCGCCGTGAAGCCGCGCGCCGCTGCGTCGATCACGCAGAGCAACGCGAGAGCGACGGCCACGGAAAGCACGGTCAGCAGCGAACGGACCGGGTGGCCGAGCAGGTTGCGCACCAGCAGCTTGATCGGCATCGCTCAGCTCCTGCGCGCCGTCGCGCCCGCGGTGCGGTTGTCGTCGATGCGGCCGAGCTTGCCCTTGTCGAGGTGCACGACCTTGTCGGCGAACGTCGCGGCCTCCGGATCGTGCGTCACCATCAGGATCGTCTTCTGCAGCTCGCGGTTGAGCCGCTGCAGCAGCTCGAGCACGCTGTTTGCCGTCTCGCGGTCGAGGTCGCCGGTCGGCTCGTCGGCGAGGATCACCTGCGGGTCCGTCGCGATCGCGCGCGCGATCGCGACGCGCTGCTCCTGGCCGCCCGACAGCTCGCGCGGCTTGTGGTCCATGCGGTCCTCGAGGCCGACGAGCTTCAGCACACGCTCGGCCTGCGCGCGGCGCTTCTGCTTCGAGAGCGGCGCGAGCAAGAGCGGCAGCTCGACGTTCTCGCGCGCGGTCAGCACGGGCAGCAGGTTGAAGCCCTGGAACACGAAGCCGACGCTCGCGGCGCGCCACTGCGCGAGCTCCGCGCCGCTCAGCTTGTTGAGGTCCGTGCCGCCGACGAGCACGCTGCCTTGGTCGGCGTGGTCGAGGCCGCCGATCAGGTTCAGCAGCGTCGTCTTGCCCGAGCCCGACGGCCCCATGAGCGCGTAGAACGTGCCCCCGTCCATGCGCAGGTCGAGCCCGTCGAGCACCACGAGCGGTTCACCGCCGCGGTGGTAGGTCTTGGTGACTGATTGGATTTCGATCGCTGTGGCCATGGTCGTTGGACTCGGTGGTGGTGGCGGGGAACGGTCGGTGACTATTCCTGTAGCAGGCGGACGCGGCTGCCGTCCTGCAGCGTGGACGGTGGATCGAGCACGATGCGCTGGCCGGGCGCCAGACCAGCGGTGATCACGACGCGTCCCGATCTGCGTTCGCCGGCCGTCACGACCTGGAAGCGCGCCGTGTCGCGTTCGACGACGAAGGCGCCGGTCTTGCCTTGGACCTGCACCAGCGCCTGCTCCGGCACGACGATCGTGCGCGCACCCGGCTGCGAGCTGTCGGGTGCCTGCTCGTCCGCCGCGCGGAACACGACGCGAACGCCCATCTCGGGCCGCAGCCGTTCGTTGCGCTGCAGCAGGCGCACACGCACCTCGACGGTGGCCTTCTGGCGGTCGGCGGTCGGCCAGATGCGGTCGACGACGCCTTCGTAGCGGTCGTCCGGGAACGCATCGAGGAACACGTCTGCCGGCGCACCGAGTTGCACGGAGCTCAACGTGGTCTCGGGCACGTTGGCCTGGACCTCGAGCGAGTCGAAGTCGACCATCGTGCAGACGGCGCCGCGCGCGTTGCTGCCGCCCTGCACGTTCGGCGAGACGACCTCGCCGACCTCGGCGTCCTTGAGCACGACGATGCCGTCGAACGGCGCGCGCACGTCGGTCTTGTCGAGCCGCGCCTGCGCTTCGAGCAGCGTCGCCGCGGCGACCTGCTGCTGGGCCTTCGCGACGGCCAGGTCGCCGTTCGCGACGACGATGCGCTGCCGCGCGGTCTCGGTGCTCGACGTGCTGGTCGCGAGCGCCGCCTGCTGCGCGGCGAGCCGCGACGTGGCCGCGTCGAGGTCCGTGCGCGTGCGCTCGACGTCGCGCGTCGAACCGATGCCCGAGCGCAGCATCTCCTCGGCGCGCTGGTGCTCGTTCCTGGCCCATTCGAGCTGCGACTTGGCTTCGTCGCGTTGTGCGGTCGCGGTCACGACCGCGGCCTCGGCTTCGGCGAGCACGGCGCGGCTCGCCGCGAGCGCGCCTTCGCTGCGCTGCACGCCGGCCGTCGCGGCGCCGAGGTCGGCTTCGGCACGCTGCCGCGCGGCGCGGTACTCGTCGGAGTAGAGCCGCGCGACGATGTCGCCCTTCTTGACGACCGAGCCCTCGCGTACCGAGAGCTCGACGATGCGGCCCGGCACGTCGGACGAGAGCGCGGCGCGGCGCGCAGCGACGACGTAGCCGTTCGCAGCCGTGCCGCGCACGGCGGCCGCGGCGGCCGGCGCCGCTTCGCTGACGAGGAACGTGCGCACCTCGGGCAAGCGCACGCGATCGGCGAGGCCGGACAGCGCGGGCCAGAACAACCACGCGGCGACACACAGGGCTCCGAGCAGCAACAGGCGCAGCGGCCAGGGATTCGTGCGACGGCGGGAAGAGGCAGTTGGCGCTCTGCGTTCGATCTTGAGGCTCTGCAGATCCAAGTGCGTGGAGGCGTGCGAAAGAAGACCAGAGGTATAGCGCACGCACGCTCGAAATGCCGCCGCCCGGCCGTATGGTTCGGCGATGGTCATGCCGGTCGTGCGCCGCATCCTCGTGCCCGTCGAACTCGCCGAGACGCGCGAACCCGACCTCGGGTACGCGATCGCTCTCGCGGCGCAGCTTCGCGCGCAGTTGCTGGTGCTCGCCGTCGTCGACACGCCTGCGACCGTGAACCTGATCGGACGTCACCGCGCGATGGCAGCCGAGGGGGACTTCGACAAGTCGCTGCAGGCCGAAGTGCAGTTCATGCTGCAGCAGATGGTCGACAAGGCCGCGGAGGCCGGCGTGCACGCGCTCGGCCACCTGACCTTCAGCGAGGACGTCGAGGAGGAGATCCTGAAGGAAGCGCTGTTGCGCAAGGTCGACCTGATCCTGGTCCGGTCGGCCGGGCGCACGGGCTTCATGAAGGCGCTGCTCGGCAGCACTGCGGGCGAGATCCTGAAGGCGGCCCCTTGCCCGGTGCTCGTCGCCCGCACCTGAAGACACGCACCTGAAGACACGCACAATGAAGACCCGCACATGAAGAGCAGCGGCGGCAACAGCCGGGAGAGTGGCAAGTCACCAGGGGGCGTTCCGGGACGTCGTTCGGCGGGTCGCGCGATCACGAGGGGCCGCTCGGGCGACGCAGGGTCGGTCGAGCGCGAAGGGCCGTTCCTCGTCAAGTCCGCGGACCTGCGCTGGACCTGCCCGCCGATCAAACCCTCCGGCACGCCGCCGACCGCGGCGTTCCTGCTCGGGCAGGAGCGGCCGATGGCGGCCTTGCGCACGGGCCTGTCGATCCACGCGCAGGGCTACAACCTGTTCGTGTCGGGGCTCATGGGCTCGGGGCGCTCCGCGGTCGTGCAGCTGCTGCTGCGCGACATCCAGCCGGTCTGCCGCCGCGTGCCCGACCGCGTCTTCGTGCACAACTTCCGCGAGCCGCACCGCCCGCTGCTCGTCTCGCTGCCGTCGGGGCGCGCGACCGCGTTCCGCGACGACCTGCAGGAGCTCGGCCGGACCCTGCATCGCGCGCTGCAGGCCGCGATGCGGTCGCGGCCGCACCGCATGTCGCGCCGCGTCGTGCTGCGCGCGAGCAGCGCGCGCGAGCAGCGCATCCTCGACGCGCTGCAGCGGCAGGCGCAGAAGCAGGGCTGCGCGCTCGTGCGCTTCCAGGCCCAGAGCGGGGGCTCGACGGCCGACATCTACCCGATCGTCGACGGCGAGCCGATCACGCTCGACGCGCTGTCGACGCTGACGATCGAGGGCAAGGTCAGCGACGAACAGCGTGCGCTCCTGTTGAAGCAGCGCGAGCAGCTGCTCGAGCGACTCGACGAGGTCAACGAGCGCATCCGCGAGGAGCAGGCCCGCATCGAGAGCGAGCTGGCCGCGATGGACCGGCAGCTCGCGTGGAAGGTGCTGCAGGCGCACACGAAGGAGTTCATGCGCCGCTGGCAGCAGCCCGAGGTCGCCGACTGGATGGATGCCGCGGGCGAGTTCGTCGAGCGGCACCTGAACCAGTTCATCTCGGTCGAGACGAACATCGAGGACGAGCACAAGCTCTCGGAGGCGCCGGCTGCGCCGCCCGGCGAAGCGCGCTTCCCCGAGTTCCTGGGCAAGATCGTCAAGACCTCGTTCACCGAAGCGTGCCCGGTCGTGATCGAGAGCAACCCGACCTACGCGAACCTGTTCGGCACGATCAGCCCGCCGACCGAGGGAGGGCCCGGCGTGCAGAACATCGTGCCGGGCGCGCTGCTGCGCGCCGAGGGTGGCTACCTCGTGCTGCGCTGCCTCGACGTGCTGCGCGAGAACGGCGTCTGGCACCAGCTCAAGCGCGCGCTGCAGACGGGCCACCTCGAGATCCGCGAGTTCGATCAGGGATCGGGCGCGCCGACCGGTTCGCTGCAGCCCGAGGCGATCCCGCTCGACATCAAGGTCGTGCTGATCGGCGAGCCGGGCGTCTACGACCAGCTCGCGTCCGAGGACCCGCAGTTCGTGCAGATCTTCAAGATCCACGCCGAGTTCGACGGCACGATCCCGGTCGACGACCACAACCTGACGCGCTACGCGGACTACCTGCAGTGGCTCGTCGATACGCAGAAGCTGCGGCCGTTCTCGCCCGGCGCGATGGCGGCCGTCGCCGAGTACGGCGCGCGCGCCGCGGGCCGGCGCGACCGCCTGATCACGCGCTACAGCGAGCTCGGCGACCTCGCGCGCGAGGCGTCGCACCGCTGCGAGCACACGGGCGCGCGCACCGTCGGCCGCGAGCACGTCGAGTTCGCGGCGCGCACGCAGCGCCAGCGCCACGACCTGCCGCAGGAGCTCACGGAGCGCGACTACGCGTCGGGCTACATGCGCCTGTCGACCTCGGGTGCCGCGATCGGACAGATCAACGCGCTGACCGTGCTCAATACCGGCACGATCGAGTTCGGCCGCCCGTGCCGCATCACGTGCAACTCGGGCGTCGCGACGACGCAGCGCTCGGGACTGATCAACATCGAGGGCCTCGCGAACCTGTCGGGTCCGATCCACGACAAGGGCGTGATGATCCTCGAAGGCTTCCTGCTGCAGGAGTACGGCCGCGACGGGCCGCTGTGCATGCAGGCGACGATCTGCTTCGAGCAGCTCTACAACGGCGTCGAAGGCGACTCGGCGTCGCTGGCACAGCTGCTCGCGCTGCTGAGCTCGCTCAGCGACGTGCCGCTCGCGCAGGGCTTCGCGATCACGGGGTCCGTGAACCAGAAGGGCGAAGTGCAGGCCGTCGCGGCCGTCAACGAGAAGGTCGAGGGCTTCTACCGGCTCTGCCGCGCGCGCCGGCTCACGGGCAAGCAGGGCGTCGTGTTGCCGCGCGCGAACGTCGGCGACCTGATGCTCGACCTCGAAGTCGTCGACGCGGTCGAGCGCGGCGACTTCCGCGTCCACGCGGTCAGCAGCGTGCAGGACGCGATCGAGGTGTTCACGGGCCTGCCGGGCGCCGAAGTGCTGCAGCGCGTCAAGAAGGCGCTGCAGGAGCTGCGTGAGATCGCCGCCCGCGGCCGCCTGGCGTGATCTGCCCGACGCCGCGGTGACGGCGAGTGGTCGTTTCGCCCGGGACGTGAGCCGCGGGCGGCGTCTGTCGGCAACTACCCGGTCTTCTCGGTCCTGCGACCGGGCCGCGTGGGCTGACCCTTCGGCTCGAGGCGTTCGCGGCGCGGCTGCGGCTCGAGCACGACGGGCTTCTGCGGTGCCTCGGGCTCGACCTTGACCTCGTGGTCGAAGCGTTTGCCGAGCTCGGTCAGCGTCTGCTGCAACCCACCCGAGGTCCCCGCGAGGCGGCGCAGCGGTTCCGTGATCGCGAGCAGGCCCTTGCGCTGCGCCTCGAGCTCCTGCTGTTGCTCGCGCAGCCGCGGCTCGTACGCGGAGAGCTGCTCGCGCAGCGCGATCTCGAACGACTTGCGCAGGTCCGGTCCGAAGAACTGCCGCAGCACGGCAGCGGTCCGCGGGCCGAGATCGCGGCGGAACGCGGTCACACACTGGTGGAGGTGCAGGCGGCCCGGCTCGCCGAGCCGGCTTGCCTTGTCCTTGCCGGGGATCTTCGTGTCGGGCTTCGACGCGGAGCCGAACAGGCGCTCGCGCACACGATCGAGCGAGCGGAACGAGACGATGTCGACCATCGCCTTCCTGACCGGGATCGCGCCGACGTCGACGGGGACCGTCGCATCGCCGGTCCACGCGACGTTGCCGAGCCGCGCCAACGCGATCGCCCGGAGCTGCCGCAGATCGATGCCGGCGCGGCGCACGAGGTCGTGCATGCCGCTCGGCCAGTCGAGGCCGGCGTCGGTCTGCGCCTGCTGCTGGTCGAACGCGCGCATCCCGGCCGCGAGCACCTCTTCGCGGTAGTCCTGCACGAGCGGCGTCCACTGCTGCGACACGAGCCAGTCGAGGCTCTGGCTCGAGAGGAACCACGTGTCGATCGAGGCGCCGAGCGTGCGCAGCAGTTTCGCGCCGGCGTCGCGCGCGCAGCGCTCGACCTCGGCCTGCGTCTCGTGCTCACCGCGCGCGAACACTTGCCCCCAATCGAGGTGCAGCGCGCGCTCGACGCGCTTCTGCTCGCCGACCACGAACGCGAGCTGCTCCTCGACCTCGGCGAGCCGTTCCTCGAGCCGCGCCGTCACGGTGCCGCTCGCGTGGTGCGTCGCTTCGCCGAGCAGCGCGTTCGCGCGGTGCAGCGAGTCGCGCAGGAACGCCGTCAGGTAGTCGGAGCTCGCGAGGTAGTCCGCGAGGTCCTGGCGGAACTGGTGGAAGCCCGGCGGCGCCTGCTCGGGCTGCTTCTGCAGCACGCTGCTCGCGGCGCGCATCAGGTCGACCGGGTACATGCGGACGCGCCCCTCGCCGGCCGCGCGCTGCATCGGCGCCGACATCGCGAGCTGCTCGAACGCGCGCACGACCGCCTCGGGCTGCGACTGCTCGAGGCTCGGCACGAGCCTGCCGTCGGGCGACAGGTCGCGCTTGTGCGAGTCGACGTTCACGACCAGGAAGATGCGCGAGAACAGGTCCAGCAGCTGCTCGAACTCGGTGAACACCTGCTCGAGGAACAGCGTGTCGCTCTTGACCACGAAGATCGCGCAGGCCGCCGAGTGGCGGAAGTCGCGCGTCATGCGGTCGTAGCCGAAGCGCATGCGCGTGTAGAGGCCCGGCGTGTCGACGAGAACGGCGCCGGTCGTCGCGAGCTCGGTGCCCGGGATGCGCACCTCGACCGACCGGATCGCCACCGGGAAGTGCTCCTGCGGGTCGAACGCTACGCCGCCCTGCTCGGCGCGCCGGATCGCCTGGGCAAGGTCGGTGTGCGCCTTCTGGATGTGCTCGTGCAGCTCGCGCCCCGCCGCGAACGTCCGCGCCGTGCCGTCGTAGCTCGTGACCGTGTAGCCGCGCTCGTCGCCGGCGCGCACGAAGACGAGGCACGGATATGCGGGCAGGCTCGACACCTCGCTCACGTACGCGGCGGCGATCGCGTTCATCAGCGTCGACTTGCCGCTCTTTAGCGGACCGAAGATCAGCACGTAGGCCTGCTGCTCCTTGACCTTGTCGCAGAGCGCCTCGAGCTGGTGGTGCAGGTCGACGAGCGGTGCATGCAGCGATCTCGCCGGGCTGTGTCCCGCGGCAGACGTCGCGGCGACTGCAGCGGCGAGGTCCTGCAACACGGGGCGCAATGTGCTGTCGAACTGCTGGCAATAGGTGCCGAGCTGGGTGCTCATGCGGAGTGGGGGCGTGCTTCGGCGTGGCGAGGAGCGGCGCGCCGTCCGGCAGGCGCGTCCGAGGCGACGATTGGAGCGAGCGTGGCGCTGGAAGGGAGAGGCAGGTTCAGGTTTTGTTGCGCGTGCCGAGTGGTGCTGCGGGATGCAACGGAACTGTGTTCGCCATTCGCACTTGACAGGTCGCTTGACAACTCACTTGACAGGCAGCAGCGGCAGCTCGTCGGCGTGACGGTGGTGCCACACGATCGCGCCGCTGCGCGCGTCGATCTCGCCGGGCACGACGCGCAGTTCGTCCGTCGTGGTGCGCCGGCGCAGCTCGGTCGAGGTCGCGAGCAGCTGTTCGCGCTGTGCCTGCACGAGTGCACGCGCAAGCGGGCACTTGTGGCGGCGCGCGTCGGCGTGCACGGCGTCGAGCTGGGCGGAAAGGGCATCCTGCCCGGCTCCGGCCGGGCGCATGTCGAGCGTCGTGCAACGGGGGTGCGCGAGGATCAGCACGAGCGAGAGCCGTTCTTCGCGCACGAGGTGCTCGAGCAGGCAGATCGCTTCGCGGCTCACGAACGGGCCCGGCGTGCTGATCAGCAGCACGTCGCGGCGGTGCAGTCCGAGTGCGGCCGGGACGTCGACGTCGGCATCGGCGCACACGAACACTGCGCAGACGTAACGCCCCGCGCCAGCGGGGCGGTCAGCCGGCGGAGGAAGCGGCCGGCCGGCGGTCTGGGCGGCGACGCGCGCGGCATTGCCGGCGCGGATGTGCTGCCACGCGTCGAGCGGCGGCAGCGCGGGGAGCGGCGCGTGGGTCGGGAGTGTGCGCGGTGAGGCCACTGGGCCTGGCTGGCCTTGCTGGCCTGCCTGGGCTGGGGACCTGCCCTGTGGGGGCGTCGTGGTCGTGCCCGGCGCGGGCGGCTGCTGTGCCGGCAGTGCGGTCAGGGTGGCCAGCGCAGCCGTCGCCCACCAGGATGCCTGTGCCGCCCTTCCCATGGCAGGCTTGTCGGCGCGCGAGCCGGGTGAACTTGATGGGGTCGCACCTCCGCGTTGGCAGCAGGGGCACTGTGCACCAAGCAAAGTCCCACCATCCGCTCGGTCCGGTTCCGCGTTCCGTTCGTGCGTCCTGTGCTGGGATGCTGTGCGTGGGGTGCTGGCTGCTGTGCTGCGCGTGCGGTGCTGTGCGACCGGGCGCTGCTTCACAGTTGCGATACAAGAGAATCTGCTGAATCAGCGCCTGCCAATTCCACTACTTCCGGAGCACATGGCATTGACGCGCACGAAGCCGAAGCAGCCGAAGCAGCCGAAGCAGCGAAGCAAGGCGTGTTGCCCTTCCGGCAGCGCGGCGGCCGCAGGCCAGGCGCGGGGCGCAAGCCGAAGGGCGGCAAGGCGGGCGTCAGCCACGCGCCTCGCGCTCTGCTCGCGGCGCGGTTCCCGGCGCACGTGACGCTGAAGCTCCTGCGCGGGTTGCCGCGCTTGCGACACAAGGCCGAGTACGCCGCCCTGCGCGCCGCGTTCGTCGCTGGGTGCGCTGGCTGCGCCAGCACGACCAGCGTCGGCACCTTCCGCCTCTGCCACCACGCCATGCTCAACGACCACCTGCACCTGCTCGTCGAAGCGAGCGACCGCCTCGCGCTGTCGCGCGGTCTGCAGGGCCTCGCGATCCGCATCGCGAAGGCGCTGAACAGGCTGTGGCGGCGCCGCGGCACCGTGTTCGCGGACCGTCACCACGACCGCATCCTCGGAACCCCGCGCGAGGTCCGCAACGCGCTCGTCTACGTGCTCGCGAACGGCAAGAAGCACGCCGCCGAAGGCCGCGAGGTCCTCGTGCCCGGGCCGATCGACACGTTCACGTCGGCGCCGTGGTTCGGCGGCTTCCCCGAACGCGTGATCGTGCGCGGTCTGGAAGTGATCATCCGACCCGTCACCGACGCCAAGACCTGGATGCTGACGATCGGCTGGCGCCGGCACGGACTGCTCTCGGTTCACGAGCTGCCGGCGACCGGCTGACCGCACGCTCGCTCACTGCGGCACGAACTTGACCTCCGCGGCGCCTGCACCGCTGCGGCTGTGCACGAGCAGCGTGTGGCGCCCGCGGTGCGAGGCGCGGTAGGCGACGAGCACGTCGCCGCCGAGACCGCCGCCTTCGCAGCGGAAGCTCGCATTGCCGGCCGGGTCGAGCACCGTGAGCCCCGCGTCGAACGCCTCACTGCGCACGGACAGCCACACCTCCTGGTTGGCGTCGAGGTCGAGGTGCAGGTAGTTCGTGCCGCCCGCCTCGAGGCCGATCGCCGCCGGCACGTTCGCCTGCAGCTGCGGCAGGGCGAGCGACTCCGCATGCAGCACGAAGTCGCCGCTGCCCACAGCAGCCGCGCAGTACACGAGCACTCGGTACGTTCCCGAAGCGGACACGAGGAAGGTGTGGCTCGGGTTGCGATCGAGCGGCCCACGGTCGTCCACGCTCGCGAAGACGTTGCCCCATGGATCCCAGAGGTCGAGCTTGCCGTCGAACGACTCGCTCTCGAGCGAGACGCGCACGAGCTGGCCGCTCGTGAGCTCCAGCCGGTGCACGACCGCGTCGCCGAGCGCGAGGCGACCGTGCACCGGGTCACCGAGCGCCATGTCGCGGTCCGGACCGCTGACGAGCGCGCGATACGGGGCGTTCGTGCTCGTCTGGTTGCGCACCCGCAGCTCGAGCCGGGTATCGCGGCGCACCTGGTAGTAGCGGCGCACCTGGCCACCCTTGTCGCAGTGCCCCGTCATGACGAACGACGGTCCTTCGGCCGCCGGATGCAGGTCGGCGAGCTCGAGCGCGCATTGGACCTCGGGCATCTGGAGGTCGAGCACGAACGCCTCTCCAGAGCGCACGCAGAATCGCCAATGATCGAGACCGTACGGCGCGATCCGCTCGTCGCACGCGGCGCCGACGGACAGTTCGCGGCCGCGCGCGAGCTGCGTGAGCACCTGTGCCTTGCGGTCCTTCGGTCCCTCGATGCCCACGAAGAAGTCGCCCGTGTGCGGTGCGCGGTAGCCGCCCTGCACCTGGGCGATGCCGTTCCGCATCGCGTCGAGCACGCACCTGAGCCGCCCATCCCCGAGCACCGTCGGCACGAGCACTTCCCCCTCCCGCAGCGCCACGCGGTAGTGCCACCACTGCTCGACGCCGAACTGGTGGCTCGCCTCGGCGCTCGTGCCGATCGGCTCGGTGCGGAAGCGATGCAGGTGGTAGCGGTAGAAGCCGCCACCGCTGCCCTGGAACGGGCGCACGCGGAACTCGACGTCGCCCGCCTCGGCGATGCGCAACCACAGCTCGCTGCGTGTGCCGGCGCCGTCGTCGCTGCCGAGCACGTTGCCGCGCGCGTCGACGAGATCGAGCACCTGATCGAACGCGCCGCTCTCGACCCGGCACAACAGCATCTCGTCCTTCTCGACGTGGAGCTTCCAGACGTCGGTGAGACCGGGCGTGAGCATCTTCTGCTCCTCGAAGTCACGGCCCGGAATCACATTCCTGACGTGTTCCTGTGGCGAGACTCGGGCAGGCAGGGGCAGCAGCAACGCACACAGCACGACGAACGAACGCAACGTGGTCATCAGGTCACCTCGTGCGAGAGACCCGCGAGCGCTGCGGACCTTACGGCGACCTGCGCGCAGCGTCAGCGCGTCCTCAGGAGTCCCCTCGTGCCGTTGCCGAGCGCGAGCGTGATCGTGTGCATCGCGGTCGTCGCGATGCGGCCGTACCCTCCCGCCGGCGCCCATGTTCCGGCGTGCTCACCCTCGGTCTCTCGCGCGCTGACGAGCGCCTCGAGCATCGCGAACGGTGCCGGCTGGGTCTTCGCATCCGCTCGCGACACCGCGAGCGCCGCGACCATCGTGTGCAGCGGGTCGGCGAGCAGGTTGGCGGGCCAGGTCCGGGCAACCGTCAGATCGGCCGGGTGCTTCACGCCCTGCAGCAGCTCGTCGAGGTGCAGCGCCGCGTCGGTGCGGCGCACCTTGCCGATCGTCATGCCGGACCTCGAGCCGGCGAGGATCTCCGCCGCCTGCGCGATGGGCACCGGTCGGTGCGACAGCGCCGTGCTGCGCGCCAGCAGGATCGAGCCGACGAACTCGTCGACCGTGGCCGCAGGCGCGGTTCGGCTGCGCATGACCTCGTGCGTCGCGGCGATGCCGAGCGTCGTGTTGGCTTCGCACGGCTCGTACTCGACCGATGCGGCCCAGGCCTCGGTCACCGCCAGCGTCGCCAACAGTTGCTCGCCGCGCGCGCACCGCACGCCACGCCGGTTGAAGTAGCCGGCTTTGTCCTGACGAAGGTCGAGCCACGCCATCAGGGCCTTCATGTCGCCGCCGAGGGTGTCCGCGGAGCGCAGCGTCCAGCCGTTGGCGACCAGCGCGAGCACGATCCACGCGGTGTCGCCCACGGAGCGTTCGGCATCCGGCGTGTCGTGCCTGGCCTCGAGCAAAGCCGCCAACGCCGGGGCCACGTCGAATCGCAGCGCCGGTCCGGTCCGGTGCGGCACAACCGCCTTGTCCTGGGCGGGCAGGCTCGGGGGCAGGACCGCCGCGAGTGCGAACACGGCGATGCGGGAGGCGACGCTTTGCGACGGCACGAAGGGATCATAGCCATCCGAGGCAGGCCGCTGCCGTGGGCTTGCTCTCGACGGGGCCTGGTAGAATGCCGCGTCGAGCGTGCCGAGGGCCCTCGCCGTCCCGCGCGCGGCAAGACACCAACTCTCGTGAGGTCAACATGCGCCTGGTCACTGCCTGTGTCCTGCTCCTGCTCACCGCGACCGTTCCGGCTCAGGGCCGCATCTTCATCGGCGCTGTCCCCAGCAACCTGACACTCAACTTGTCGAGCACCGTCGTCGTGCCGGACTACGCGGCGCCTGACGCGTTCTATGCCCTCATGCCCTTCGCCAGCGGGGCCGGCACCTTGGGCTTCGCCTTTCTCGACAGCGACCCCACGATGAACCTCACGTTCGGAACGGGCATGTGGACGCGCTGCATCATGACGTCGACGCACTGGGCGTACCTCTCGAACGACTCCTGCGCGCACCAGCCGGCGCCCGGGTCCGCCGTTCCGCTGTCGCTGCTGACGACGGCCTACGACTTCGGCTTCTACTCCGGCAGGCCTGGGTTGCCGCACCAGCCGTGGCCGAACACCACGATGTTCACCGGCAACTCGCAGAGCTGGATGCAAGGACAGCCGTTCGGCTTTGCGCCGGAGAACTGGCAACTGCGCGCTCGCGGCTGGAACACCACCGATCTGTGGAACGCGTGCCCGGGCAGCACGTCGGTCGGACCGACCTTCAGCGGCTGGCTGGTCGCGCGCTTCACGTTCACGTTCGTCTGAGCCCGCCGCGCGAGCTCAGCGCGCGACCCACCAAGTGTCGACCTGATCGCCGAGCTGCTGCCGCAGCAGCGCCTTCGCGCGGTGCACACGCACCTGCAGCGTGCCTTCGGTGACCTCGGTCGCCGCCGCGATCTCCGCGTAGGGCAGCCCTTCGACCGCGAACAGCACGAACGCCTCGCGCAGCAGGATCGGCAGCCGGTCGATCGCGAGTGCCAGCCGCACTGCGTCCTCGCGCCGCACGATGGAACTGAGCGCCGACCTCCGGCCCTCGGCGACCGAGCCGAGCACGTCGTCGCCGGCGTGCGCGCGCTGCACTTCGCTGCGCAGGTGGTTGCGGCAGCGGTTGCAGGCGATCGACAGCAGCCACGAGCCGAACTTCGCGGGGTCCGACAGCTGCGGCAGCTTCGTGAACGCGCGCTGCAGCGCGTCCTGGCGCAGGTCGAGGGCCGTGTGGTCGCAGCCCGTCATCGTCTGCAGAAAGCGCAAGAGGCGCGGGCCGTGCCCTTCCGCGAGCTGCGCGAACGCCGCGCGGTCGCCGGCTTGCGCGCGCTGCACGAGTGCCTGTTCAGCGGCGGAGTCCACCGTTGACCTCCTGTTCGAACTGCGCGCGCGCCGGCGGCTCGGCGAACGTTCGCCACGGCGCTGCCGTGAAGTCGGGCTCGGCCCCGGCGAGCACGGCGAGGCGCAGGAACTGCAGCTGGTGCTCGGGCCTCACCGCTGCCGCCGCGAGCAGGCGTTCGGCCTGCGTCGCGTCGCCGCGCACGAGCTCTGCCGCGATCTGCATCGCGTCGCCGGGCAGTTCGCGCGGAGCGTCGTCCGGCTGTGCCTGCCGATCGAGCAGCCAGCGGCAGATCGTCGCCGCGGCCGAGTTGGAGGTGGTGCAGTGCTGGCGAACCACCTCCGACCTGCCGATCCGCCACGCGGCGAGGCCGCGCTGCAGCGCGAGGGCCCCGGGATCGGCGCTGCGCACCGCGGCGAGCCATTGCTGGAACGGCAGCAGCGTCGCGGGCGCGCTCAGGGGCAGTGCCGTGAGCGCGTTGTCGGCGGCGGGCGCATCGCCAGCAGCCAGCAGCAGCAGGGCCTGGAGCGCGACGCTCGCGGGCGTGTCGGCCGGATCGGTCGCGAGACGCTTCTGCAGCCGGAGGATCTGCCGGGCGTCGAGCTTCCGCGCTTCCTCGCCGTTCGTGCACAAGGTCTGCAGCCCGGCATCGAGCAGCACGGCGAGCTCGCCGGCTCCGTGCAGCCAGGCCATCTCGGCGCGCTGTTCGGCGGCAGCCGCATCAGCGCCGCTGCCCGCGGCGCAGCGCAGCGCGAGCCAGTGCTCGGGCTCCTCGAGCGGCACGCGTGCCGCGTGCTCGGCCAGCGCCTGCGCACGCTCGTTTCGCGGCAGGAACCGCAGCGACAGCAGCCGCGCCACGGCATCTGCTTCGAGGCCCAGTTGCTTCGGCAGCGAACGCAGCGATGCCGCATCGGCTTCGGCGTTGTGGGCCGCGAGCAGCAGCAGGCGCTGTTCCATCACGTCGGCAGCCGGGGCGTCGGCGGGGCGCTCCTGCAGCACTGCGAGTGCACCGCGAGCGTCGCCGTGGGCGAGCAGGCAACGCGCGTTGCCGAGCCGGTCGCCGGCCGCGGTCTTTTCGCCGCCGCCGCCGAAGAGCCGTTCGCGCTGGCGTTCGTCGCAGGCACCGAGCCACGCCGGCATCCCGGCAGCGATCGGCCAGACGCAGTGTGTGAGCAGGAATGCGTCCTGCGCGGCCGGCAACAGCCAGCGGTCACCCGCGGCAAGGCCCTGTTCGGCGAGCACGAGCGCGTGGGACCAGCGGCCGTCGGCGAGCATCTCGTGCACCTGCATGGTCCGCGCTGCCGCCTGCGTCGCGTCGTCGACCACCGTTCGGGCCGCTTCCAGGGCCAGGCCAGCGACGCCGTCGAGCTGCTCGCGCAGCGTGATCTTCACTACCACGATCAGGACGACACCGAGGACGAGCACGGCCGCGAGCGGCAGCCACAGCAACCAGACGGCGCGCCGCGGCCTGGCCGGCCCTGGCATCGCGGCCGCCGGCACCGCGGTGCGCACCGCCGCCGCGAACGCAGCCGGACCCGCGAAGCGATCCTCGCGGTGTTTCTGCAGGGCCCGCATCACGGCGTCGTCGAGCACCGCCGCGTCCGCGCGCACCGACGAGGGCTTCGGCGGCACGAGCGACTCGACGAGCTTCAGCGCCTGGAACAGGTTCGCGCCGTGGAACGGCGAGCGCTGCGTCAGCAGCTCGTAGAGCAGGACACCGAGCGCGTGCACGTCGGTGCGTTCGTCGGTCGCCTCGGGGCCGTCGAGCAGCTGCTCGGGCGCCATGTACTCGGGCGTGCCGAGGATCTCGCCGGTGCGCGTCAGCGGCGCCTCGTCGCTCATCGCGCGCGCGATGCCGAAGTCGAGCACGCGCACGGTCCCGTCGCGGCTCAGCATCACGTTGTCGGGCTTGATGTCGCGGTGCAGCACGCCGTGCTCGTGCGCCGCGGCGAGCACGTCGGCGGTCGAAGCGGCGATGCGCGCGGCCTCGACGACGGGCAGCGGTCCCTGCGCGAGCCGGTGGCGCAGCGTCTGTCCGTCGACGTACTCGAGCACGAGCCAGGGGCGGTCGCCGGCGACGTCGGCGTCGAGCACGCGCACGACGCCGGGATGCTGCACACGCGCCGTGAGGCGGGCCTCGCGCGCGAAGCGTTCGCGCACCGACGCGGCGGCCTGGAGCGGCATCGCGGGCAGCAGCTTCAGCGCGACCTCGGTGCCGAGCTCCTTGTGGCGCGCGAGGTAGACCTCACCCATGCCGCCCGCGGCGACGAGCCGCTGCAGGGCGAACGGACCGAGCTGCTCGGGCACCGGCGCGCCGTGACAATGCGGGCATGCCGGCGGCAGGGCACCGGCCTCTGCGATCGCGATGGTCTTCGTGCACGTGGTGCAGCGGATCTGCATGCGGCGGGAGACCTAGTAGTCGCGGAAGCGGTCGACGTAGCGCTGCAACGTGCGCGCGTGGCCGGCCGCGATGTCGATCACGCGCTGCAGGTCCGGGTCGTTGCCGGGGAACAGGCGCTGCGCTTCGTCGCGCGCAAGGCGCAGGGCCCGGTCCGCCTCGGTCCAGCGCTTGCTCTCGCTGGCTTCGGCCATGTCGCGCAGGCCCTGCGCGAGCACCGCGATGGCGTGGTTCTTCTGCACCTCGAGGTCTCTTTCGAGCCGGCGGTCGCTCGACCCCAACCGGAGCTCGGCGCTCGCGTGCGTGGCGGCCTTGCGGGCCGTCGCGGCCACTTCGAACGTGAGCTCGGCGCGCGCGGCGAGCTCCTCGCGTGCGGTCTGTGCGACGCGGCAGCGCACGATCACGACTCCCGTGACGCCGGCGTTGAAGTCGGGCAGGTCGACGACGATCTGCCCGTCGCGCTCGCGCCAGCCCTCCTGGAACACGTGCTCGACGCGCAGGTCGCGCGGCAGCGTGATCTCGAGCCGCGGGCGCCTCGCGACGGGCATCAGCAGGCTCTCGGCTTCCTGCACGAACACCTTCTGCACGTCCTTCTCGTCGCCGACGAAGTGGAACAGGCCGCGCGTGCCGCGCGCGAGCTTCTCGAGCAGGTTCACGTCGAGGCTCTCGCCGACGCCGATCGTGCTGATGTCGATCGAGGCGTTCATGTAGGGCCGAGCGTCGGCGAGGATCTGCGCGGGGTCGGTCACGCCGTGGTTCGCGATGCCGTCGGTCAGCAGCACGACGCGGCGCGCGCGCCCCGGTTCGGCGTCGCGAAGGCCGTCGCCCGCGATGCGGCGCAGGCCGAGCATCAGGCCCGCGTGCAGGTTCGTGCCGTTCTCGGGCCGCAGGTCGTCGATCGCGCACAGGAGCCAGCGGCGGTCGCGGCCGCACGGGCGGCGTTCGGCGACCGTGCGCGCGTCGCTCGAGAACGCGATCAGCTCGACTTCGTCGTCGTTGCGCAGCTGCTGCACGAACGCGCAGAGGCCGCGCTTGACCTGGTCCATCTTGCCGCGTTCGGCCATCGAGCCGCTGCAGTCGACGACGAGCGCGATCGAGGCGGGCTGCACGAAGGCGCGGTTGCCTTCGGCGCGCGTCGTGTAGCCGACCTGGAGCACGACGCGGTCCTCCGGCGTGGCGAAACTGCGGTCGAAGCGCAGGTCGAGCGACACGTCCTCGTCGGCGCGCGGCAGCGGCAGCCGGTGCCGGTGGTAGTTCACGATGTCGCGGACCACGACGTCGTGCGTCGTCGGCAGCCGGCCGAGCTCGGCGAGCTCCCGCGCGCGGGCGTGCCCGAAGTTCGGCATGGCCTCCTGGGCCGCGGGGTGCACCGCCAGGGCGAGGGCCAGCAGAGCAGGAGTGAAGGGAAGCAGTGGGGTTCGCATGTTCGTTCTCGTCGGAAGTTCCGGGCGAGAGACCCGCGAGCGGGCGAGACCTTACTGCACTTTCGCGGCCGGGCGGCTCGCGGGTCGCCGAGACCCCTCGACATGCTCCGGACCGTGGCCTGGAGACCCCGGCCCCGAGACCCTGGCCTCGAGACCGTGCCCTGGAGAAACGTCTTCGCACGCGGCTATAGTGGGGGGGCTGCGGCAAGTGTGATGCAAACACCCAACTCCACCCATACTTCGCTCGACAAGGGCCTCCAGGATCTCGACCAGGTCGTCATCCGTTTCGCTGGCGACAGCGGCGACGGCATGCAGCTGACCGGAGATCAGTTCACGCGCACGACGGCGCTCATGGGGAACGACATAGCGACGTTCCCCGACTTCCCGGCAGAGATCCGCGCACCCGCCGGCACGCTGCCGGGCGTCTCGGCATTCCAGCTGCGCTTCTCGAGCTACGACATCCATACGCCCGGTGACGCACCGGACGTGCTCGTCGCGATGAACCCGGCAGCGCTCAAGGTGCACCTGAAGGAGCTCAAGAAAGACGGCATCCTGCTGCTGAACACCGCGTCGTTCTCGCCGCTCGACCTCAAGAAGGCCAAGTACGAGAAGGACCCGCGCAACGACGACTCGCTGTCCGGCTTCCGCGTGATCGAGGTCGACCTCGAGGCGCGCACGCGCGAAGCGCTTGCGCACCTGACGCTCGACGTCCGCGCGAAGGATCGCTGCAAGAACATGTACGCGCTCGGCATCCTCTACTGGATGTTCCATCGCGACATGGAGCCGACGATCAAGGCGATGGCGCAGAAGTTCGGGAAGAAGCCCGAGCTCGTCGAGGCCAACGTCGCCGCGATGAAGGCCGGCTACGCGTACGCGGAGACGACCGAGGTCTTCCAGACCGCGTACCGCGTGGCGCCAGCACCGATGAAGCCGGGCACCTACCGCAACATCATGGGCAACCAGGCCCTCTGCCTCGGCCTCGTCGCCGCGGGCCAGAAGTCCGGGCTCAAGCTGTTCCTCGGCAGCTACCCGATCACGCCGGCGTCCGACATCCTGCACCAGCTCAGCTCCTACAAGCACCTCGGCGTCGTCACGTTCCAGGCCGAGGACGAGATCGCCGCGGTCGCGAGCGCGATCGGCGCGTCCTACTCGGGCTGCCTCGGCATCACGTCGACGTCGGGCCCCGGCATGGCGCTGAAGGCCGAGGCGATCGGGCTCGCCGTGATGGCCGAGCTGCCGCTCGTGGTCCTGAACGTGCAGCGCGCGGGCCCGAGCACCGGCATGCCGACGAAGACGCAGCAGGCCGACCTGCTGCAGGCGATCTGCGGCCGAAATGGCGAGTCGCCGGTCTGCGTGATCGCGGCCTCGACGCCGGCCGACGCGTTCGAGGTCGGCTACGAGGCGGTGCGCATCGCCGTGAACCACATGGTGCCCGTGATCGTGCTCTCCGACGGCTACATCGCGAACGGCAGCGAGCCGTGGCTGCTGCCCGACGTCGACAAGCTGCCGGCGATCCCGGTGACGTTCGCGGCCGAAGGCACTCCCGGCGCGAAGTTCATGCCCTACGAGCGCAACCCCGAGACCCTCGCGCGGCCGTGGGCCAGGCCGGGCACGAAGGGCCTCGTGCACCGCATCGGCGGCATCGAGAAGCAGGACGTGACCGGCAACATCTGCTACGACGCCGACAACCACCAGCACATGGTCGACACGCGCGCGCAGAAGGTCGCGAACATCAGCAACGGCCTGCCGCCGATCGAGACGGTCGGCCCGCGCACGGGCGACCTGCTCGTGCTCGGCTGGGGCAGCACGCGCGGCGCGATCACGGCCGCGACGCTGCGCCTGCAGGAGGAAGGCCACAAGATCAGCTGCGCCTGCCTGCGCTATCTGAATCCGCTGCCGAACGACCTCGGTGCCCTGATGCGCGGCTTCAAGCGCGTCGTGCTGCCCGAGATGAACAAAGGCCAGCTCACGATGCTGCTGCGCGCGAAGTTCCTGATCGACGTGCAGTGTTTCAGCCAGGTGAACGGCCAGCCGTTCAAGACCCACGAGATCCAGCAGTACCTGAAGCAGAGCCTCGCCGGCCTGCGGGAGGCCCGCCGATGAGCACGCTCGACCAACCCGTGATGCAGAAGAAGGACTACAAGACCGACCAGGAAGTCCGCTGGTGCCCAGGCTGCGGGGACTACTCGATCCTGAACGCCGTGCAGGGCGCGTTCGCGAAGCTCGGCAAGCAGCTGCACGAGACCGTCATCATCTCGGGCATCGGCTGCAGCTCGCGGTTCCCGTACTACATGGAGACCTTCGGCTTCCACACGATCCACGGCCGAGCGCCCGCGATCGCGACGGGCGTCAAGGTCAGCAATCCCGCGCTCGACGTCTGGGTCGTGACCGGCGACGGCGACTCGATGTCGATCGGCGGCAACCACTTCATCCACGCGCTGCGTCGCAACGTGGGCCTCAAGATCCTGCTGTTCAACAACCGCATCTACGGGCTCACGAAGGGCCAGCCGTCGCCGACCAGCGAGCACGGCAAGATCACGAAGAGCTCGCCGCTCGGCACGGTCGACTATCCGTTCTCGCCGATCGCGCTGGCGCTCGGCGCGGGCGGCACGTTCATCGCGCGCGGCGTCGACGTGTTCGGGCCGCACCTCGAGAACGTGATCACGAAGGCAAGCTCGCACGCGGGCACGGCGCTCGTCGAGATCTATCAGAACTGCAACATCTTCAACGACGGCGCCTTCAAGGGCTTCACGGACAAGGAAGTGCGCGACGAGAGCATCCTGTACCTCGAGCACGGCAAGCCGCTCTTGTTCGGCGCCCAGAAGGACAAGGGCATCCGCTTCGACAACAACTTCCAGCCGATGATCGTGTCGGGCAGCTCGCTCGGCAGCGCGTTCGTCTGGGACGAGACCGCCGTGAACGTCGCACCCGCGATGGCGCTCGCGACGATGAGCGAAACCGAGTTCCCGGTGCCGGTGGGGGTGTTCCGCCGCCGCGAGAAGCCGACCTACGAGACCGCGATCCAGAACCAGATCGCAGCGGCCCAGCAGAAGAAGAAGGAGTCGCTGCGCGACCTGCTGCGGGCCGGCGAGATCTGGGACGTCAAGTAAGGCGCGTCGCCGCTCAGCGCGCCGGAATCGCGAGGACGACGTCCCATGGTGCGTCGCGTTCGCGCTCGCCGAGGAAGTGCACGCGCACATGGTCCGCGTCGACGAGCGTGAGTGTCGCGCTTCCTGCGAGTTCCCGCGCAAGGTAGTCGATGCGGAAGAGGCCGAGGCAAGTTCGCTCTTCGAGCCGCACCGCCACGAAATCGCGCAGGAACCCCAGCGGCGTGACGACGCGGTAGGCGGTCAGTGTGCGGCCGTCGGCGAGCGTCAGCTGCTGCAGCGGGCGCATCTTGCAGTTCAAGCGCAGCCAATACGTCGGGAAGCAGATGCCGGCGAGGGCGCCGAGCGTCATCAGCAGAATCGCCGCCCTGCGCAGCACGCCACCGAGCGCGATGCCCACCGCAACCGCCACGGCCAGGGTCAGGAAGCCGGCGAACAGCGAGACGAAGCTGAAGTCCTCGCGCGACCAGACGAAGCTGCGATTGTCGTCGGCGAGCACCCCGAGGCCGCCGAGCACGAACGCAAGCACGACGCCGGTCGCCAGCAAGCGCCTCCAGGCGCGTAGTGATCCGGAGGGTAGGGGCTGCGAGGACATGTGCGATCGCCCCCTCTTACCAACACTAGACATATCATGATGTCGTGATATACTGATCCAGCCCATGGCACCCGCGCTGGCGAGCCTGCACGCGACCCTGAAGCTGCTGTCGGACCCGGTCCGCCTGCGGCTGTGTGCGTTGCTCGCCGGCGGCGAACTCGCCGTGCAGGAGATCGTCGCCATCACGAGCTTGCAGCAGAGCCGGATCAGCAACCACCTCTCCCTGCTCAAGCGCGCGGGTCTCGTGCGCGACCGGCGCGAGGGCACGTGGAGCTTCCACACGCTGGCCGAGCCGGCCGACACCGGACCGCTGACGCCGTCGATGTTCGCCGCCACCGTCCAGCTCTACCAGCAGAGCGAGGGCGGTGTGCGCGACCAGCAGGCGCATCGCGCCGTGCTCGACCAACGCCGCCAGAAGAGCCGCGAGGCGCACGACAACTTGGCCGAGCAGTGGAACGTCGTGGGCCAGGACTTCGCGCTCGGCACCGTGCGCGCCGAGATCCTGGCGCAGGCCTGGCCGAGCGGGCCCGCCGTCGTCGATCTCGGCTGCGGCACAGGGTTCCTCGCGAACTGGCTCGCGGAACGCGGTGCTTCCGTGATCGGCGTCGACCACAGCCAGCGCATGCTGCAGAAGGCGAGGCAGAGGAGCAAGCGCGTGCGCGTCGCGTTCCGCCAGGGCGAGCTCGAGGCGCTGCCGCTCGCCGACGCCGAAGTGGACGCCGCGTTCGGCAACCTCGTCTGGCACCACGTCGCCGATCTCGAGGCGGCGGCGCGCGAAGTGCTGCGCGTGCTGCGACCCGGCGGCTGCATCGTGATCAGCGACCTGCTGCCGCACGAATCCGAGTGGATGCGCGAGCGCATGGGCGACCTGCGCCTCGGCTTGAAGCCCGACCAGGTGATCGCCGTGCTCGCGCGCGCCGGTTTCCACGAGCTGCGCCGGGAGGCCCTCGCGGATCGTTACCGCGTCGCATCGCCCGCGGGCGAGATGGCCGAGTTCCCGATGTTCGTCGTGCGCGGTTGCAAGCCCGCGCGCGCCGGCTGACCTTCCCTTCCGTTTCCCCACCAACCGTTTTCCGAACCGCGAACGACCATGACAGCTACCAACGCTCCCAAGCACAAGAACGAGAAGCCTGCTCGCAAAGCCCGCGGGCCGAGTTCCACCGACTTCAAGGTCAAGGACCTCAGCCTCGCGGAGTTCGGCCGCAAGGAGATCAAGATGGCCGAAGTCGAGATGCCGGGCCTCATGGCGATCCGCGAGGAGTACCGCAGGAAGCAACCGCTCGCGGGCGCGCGCATCACGGGCTCGCTGCACATGACGATCCAGACCGCCGTGCTGATCGAGACGCTCGTCGAGCTCGGCGCCGAGGTGCGCTGGGCTTCGTGCAACATCTTCAGCACGCAGGACCACGCCGCGGCCGCGATCGCGGTCGGGCCGAAGGGCACGGTCGAGAAGCCGAACGGCGTGCCGGTCTTCGCCTGGAAGGGCGAGACGCTCGAGGAGTACTGGTGGTGCACCGACCAGGCGCTGACCTGGCCGGACTACGGCGGCCCGAACATGATCCTCGACGACGGCGGCGACGCGACGATGATGGTCATGAAGGGCGCTGCCTTCGAGAAGGCCGGCAAGGTGCCCGCGGCGAAGAAGGACGACGGCGAGGACTGGGTCCAGCTGCTCGCGTGCCTCAAGGCGTCGATCGCGGGCAACCCCGGCAAGTGGACGAAGATGCTGGCCGGGATCCGCGCCGTCTCCGAGGAGACGACGACCGGCGTGCACCGCCTCTACCAGCTGCAGAAGGAAGGCCAGCTGCCGTTCCCCGCGATGAACGTCAACGACAGCGTGACGAAGTCGAAGTTCGACAACGTCTACGGCTGCCGCCACTCGCTCGTCGACGGCATCATGCGCGCGACGGACGTCATGCTGTCGGGCAAGGTCGCGGTCGTCTTCGGCTACGGCGACGTCGGCAAGGGTTGCGCGCAGTCGCTGAAGGGCCAGGGCGCGCGCGTGATCGTGACCGAGATCGACCCGATCTGCGCGCTGCAGGCCGCAATGGAGGGCTACCAGGTCCTGACGATCGAGGACTGCGTCGACTACGCGGACATCTTCATCACGGCGACCGGCAACTATCAGGTGATCACGGTCGATCACATGAAGCGCATGAAGAACAACGCGATCGTCGGCAACATCGGCCACTTCGACAACGAGATCGACATGGCCGGACTCGCGAAGGTGCCCGGCATCGTGCGCGAGAACGTGAAGCCGCAGACCGACCGCTGGGTGTTCGACGACGGCCACGGCGTCATCGTGCTGGCCGAGGGCCGGCTGCTGAACCTCGGCTGTGCTACGGGTCACCCGAGCTTCGTGATGAGCAACTCGTTCAGCAACCAGGTCATCGCGCAGATCGAGCTGTTCAACAACCACGCGAAGTACGACAAGTGCGTCTACACGCTGCCGAAGCACCTCGACGAGAAGGTCGCGCGGCTGCACCTCGCGAAGCTCGGTGCGAAGCTCACGAAGCTGACGAAGAAGCAGGCCGATTACCTCGGCGTGTCGGCCGACGGCCCGTTCAAGCCGAGCCACTATCGGTACTGAGTTTCCGAACGCCACGAGGCCACGACGCGACGACGCCGCTTCTGGACAGCGGCGCGATTCGCTCGTAGCGTCGCAGGCGTGAACGCGAGACAGGCTCTGGGCTTCCTGTGCGGCGTGCTCGGCGGCGTCGCGACGTCGTACGCGCAGCGCGACGTGATCGACGCCGTGAATCGCCAGATCGGGGCCGGGGATGTCGCCGGGGCGATCACGGCGCTCGACCGTGCTCTCGCGCAGCACCGCGACGTGGCAGAGCTCTGGTGGTTGCGATCCTGGTGCAAGGGCCGCACGGGCGACCTCGACGGCGGCATCGCCGACGCTTCGCGCGCGATCGAGCTCGAGCCGAAGGACGCGCGCGGCTGGTGCGAGCGCGCGTACTTGCGCAGGCAGAAGAGGCAGCTCGACGAGGCCCTGTTGGACCACGATCGCGCGATCGAGCTCGAGCCGACGATCGCGTCCCTCTGGGGTGACCGAGCGGACACGAAGAAGGAGCGCGGAGACCTGGTGGGCGCCGTCGCCGACTACGACAAAGCGCTCGAGCTGGAGCCTGGCTTCGGCGCGGCGCTGCACAACCGCGCGCTCGCGTTCTGGGGGCTCGGAGCGTGGCATGCCGTGGTGCGCGACCAGGCACGCGCCATCGAACGATCGCCTCCCATGCAGCGCATGTGGCACATCCTCGCCGTCGCGATGATGCACGTGGGCTGGTTCGACGACGTCGTCGAGAGCTGTGAGCGGGGCCTCGAGGTCGGTGGCGAACCCGAACCGGGCTTGCGCCTGACCCTGGCGGAGGCCAACTGGCTGCGTGGCCGCGGAGACGCAGCGACCGTCGCACTCGCCGCGGCGATCGCGTCGCCCGAGGCGCAACCGGAGGCCGTTCCGATGCTCGCGCAGCGACTCGCCGGCTACCACGTCGTGCTCGGGGATCTCGAGTCGGCCCGGAAGCACCTGGAACGCGCAGCGCAGGCGCCGGCTCTGCGCCCTTGGGTCGAGCTGATGCGGTGGTGCGCGGAGACCGATGCTGCCCGCGCTGCGGCGGACCTGCAGGCAGCGTTCGCAGCGATCTCGCCGCAGCCCGATGCAGGGCTCCAGAGTCTCGTGCGCATCTGTGCCGGAGCGTCGACGGCCGAGCACGAAGTCGGGAAGGGCCTCACTCTCGAGTTGCAGTGTGCGGCGTGGTTCCTCGCTGGTTGGCGTGCCCGCCGCTCCGCCGAGCGGGAGGCCGCGGCGAGCTGCTTCCGCCGTTCGATCGCCACCGGATGCGCGCACGTGATCCAGTGGCAGCTCGCGTATGCGGCTCTGGGCCTCGCGCAGCAGAAGGAGCGACCCGGGTACCTCGGCTGTTCCGTGCGCGCCGTGTCCGACGCGGCGACGCCGACGCTGGAAGTCGTGACCGTCAATCGCGACGGGCCGGCCGCAGTCCAGGGCGTACGGGTCGGCATGCGCGTGACCCTCGTGAACGAGCTGCCGGCGACCGAGGCCGCGTTCGCGAAGCTCGGCGAGCTCGTGGTCGTAGGCACGTCGGTCCGCCTGCTCGTTGTCGATGGCGAGGCCGCGAAGCCGCTCTGGGTCGGCGCGGGAACCAAGGGGCCGTGATCGCACCGCGAGCTCGAAGCGCCGCTAGCTTGGCTAGATCTTCGCGCCGGCTGCGCGCAGCGTGTTGCGCAACAGCATCGCGACGGTGACCGGGCCGACGCCGCCCGGGACCGGCGTCAGGATGCCCGCGACCTCGACCGCCGAGGCGAAGTCGACGTCGCCGACGAGCTTGCCGTCCGGACCCTGGTTCGTGCCGACGTCGATCACGCAGCCGCCGGGCTTGATCATCTCGCCGTGCACCAGGCCGGCCTTGCCGACGGCGACGACGAGGATGTCGGCGCGGCGCGTGTGGTCGATCAGGCTCTTCGTACCGGTGTGGCACACGGTGACCGTGGACCCGTGGTGCAGCATCAGCATCGCGACCGGCTTGCCGACGATCTCGCTGCGGCCGACGACGACCGTCTCGGCGCCGCGCAGCGGCAGGCGCGTCGAGACGATCAGGTGCACCGCGGCGGCAGCCGTGCAGGGCGGCAGCAGGGGCTCGCGCGAGAGCAAGGAGCCCATGTTCACGGGATGCATGCCCTCGACGTCCTTGTGCGGCGCGACCGCGCTCTGCACGACGCGCGCGTCGATGCCGTCCGGCAGCGGCCGCTGCACGATCACGCCGGCCACCTCGGGCCGACGGTTCAGGTCCTCGATCGCGGCGATCAGCTGGGCCTGCGTCGTCGTGGGGGGCAGGTTCGACACCTCCATGTCGATGCCGACGTCGGCGGCGGCCTTCTGCTGGTTGCGCACGTAGGCCACGGCGGCCGGGTCCTGGCCGACCTCGAGCGAGACGAGGCGGATCTGGCGCTTCAGCGACTCGCGGATCGAGCGCAGATGGGCGCGCATCTGCTGGGCTTGCAGCTTGCCATCGAGAAGTTGGGCGGGCACGGACTACGTCTCCGGGTCGATGTTTGCCGAAAGATACGGGGCCGAAAGATACGGGGCCGAAAGATACGGGCCGAGGATAGGGCCGCGAAGGATACAGGCGGCGCCCGAGGCGCCCAACGACGGACATGAGTTACGAGAGCCCGCGCTTCCAACTGCCGGTCCTGACCCCGGCGATCAAGCTGCTCTTGATCGTCAACGGTGCGGTGTTCCTCGCGAATGCGATGCTGCTCGGCCGCCTCAGCGATCTCGCGAACGGCACGGACGGGTATTGGTTCGCATTCTCGTGGAGCGGGCTGTGGGACGGCTACGGGCTCGGCATGCTGCGCGCGGTCACGTACCAGTTCACGCACAGCTTCCGCGACCCGATGCACCTGCTGATGAACATGCTGGTGCTGTACTTCTTCGGCACGATGTGCGAGCCGCGGCTCGGCTACTTCGGCGCGCTGCGGCTCTACCTCTGGGGCGGCCTCTGCGGCGCGCTCGCGCACCTCGCGATCGCGAGCCTGCAGGCCAAGGTCGACGTGCCGCTCGTCGGCGCGAGCGGGGCCTGCTACGCGTTCCTGCTCTACGCGACGTGCATGGCGCCGCGCTCCGTCGTGCTGCTGATCTTCGTGCCGGTGCCGCTGTGGCTGCTCGCGGCGTTCCTGGTCGGCCTCGGCGCCTACGCGACGTTCGTCGACCTCGCGACCGGCTTCTCGGGCGGCGTGTCGCACGGGGCACACCTCGGCGGCGCAGCGCTCGGGGCGCTGGCCTTCCAGGCGTCGTGGTTCGTCGACCCCGCGGGCCAGGGCAGTCGGCCCGGTTTCATGGCCGGCATCCTGCGCCGCGCGCGCGCGATGCAGCAGGAGCGGCGAGAACGGGTGCAGGCGGCGCGCGAGCTGCAACTCGACGACATCCTCGCGAAGGTCAAGCAGCAGGGCATCGGTTCCCTGAGCCCCGACGAGCGGCGTTTCCTCGAACGGCAGAGCGAGCGCACGCGCCGGGGCGGCTCCTGACAACTGCTGGCTGCGGCCGGCGGGCTGTCGCGCTACCATGCGGGCGACCCCGTACCCACGCCGATGCACCGCGCCATCCTGATCGTTTCCGTGCTTCTGATCGCCCTGTTTTGCCCGCGCGCCGTGCACGCGCAGAGCGCGGCGAGCGAACAGTTCCAGGCCGACTTCTTCAAGGGATTCGAGCTCGGCGAGGAGAAGCTCATGGACAAGGCCCTGAAGCGCAACCCGGAGCCCGCGCTCCAGGTGCTCGAGGAGCTGTTCTGGCAGACGCAGAGGGGTGAACCCGAGGCCAGGGCGCAAGCTGAAGCGAAGGTCACTGCGCTGAGGGCGTCCTGGAAGCGCTGCTTCAGCAACGGCGAGACGATGGAGAAGCTGCACGGCTGGTGCGAGGGGTGCTCGACGAGCGTCTACGAGCAGCTGCAGAAGCTCCGCAACTCGGCGTCGGCGCTGTGGCAGTCCTACGACAAGGAGGTGTCGAAGGCGCTGATCAGGGACGAGTACCTGAAGCTGCTGATGGGCTTCAGCGAGCTCGCGCGGGGCGCGGAATCCATCGGCCACTACCTCGAGGCGTCGAAGCTGTGGTCGCTCGGGAGCGTGATCGGCAGCAAGACTCCCGAGAAGTCCGTCGACGACCGCAAGGAGGTGCTGCACGTGCTCGAGCAGTTCCTCAATGCGCGGAAGACGTGGGACTACACGTTCGACGAGCACTACCTGCGCAACGGCGAGTTCGTGAAGGCCGAGAAGGTGCGCGTCGAGGAGGCCGTGAAGGTCGGCGACCAGCGCAAGGCGCAGGGCTACGACCCGAACGCGAAGGGCATCGACAACCTCGTGATGCCGAACGTGCCCGAGGAGAAGCACACGATGAAGTACGAGCCGCTGGCGACCTGGGACACCGAGCTCGACTACGGCCCGAAGGGCGGCCCGATCCCGGCCTACTGGTGGCTCGCGCCGACGACCAAGGAGAAGCCCGGCTACAAGGTCGAGTGGTTCCGGCGCCACGAGCTGCACGTGTACCGGCTCGGCAGCGCGAAGTTCGGCGTGGCACTCGAGGCTGACCCGAAGAAGGCCCAGGAGGTCGACGCCGGCAGCAAGGGCAAGCCGACGACGTTCTATCTCGACAACGACAAGAAGGTCCCCTACACGATGTTCTTCTGGGTCGGGGGCGAGCGCGAGATGGTCGGCGAGGTCGAGTGCAACCTCATGCCGTCGACCGACGTCGGCAACCTCTACTACCGCAGCGCCGCGAGCTGGCGCGTCCCGATCGGCTCCGAGACGCTCGTGCTCTACGACGACAACGCGAGCGGCCTGCCTTGCGATGCCGACCCGTACGAGCCGCCGCTGCGTGTGCACACGCTCGGCGACGTCAGTGGCGAGGGCACGATGGTGCCGCTGTTCGACTCGATGAAGATCGGCAAGGGACCGCGCGTGCCGTACTCGGAGTTCCTGCACCTGCCGACCGGCTGGTTCCACGTGCGCAAGAGCGGCGCCGAGGACATCGGCTTGCGGCCGCTGAACCCCGACTTCATGAAGACCGGCAAGATCAAGCTCGCCTGGAACGGACCGAAGCCGACCGCGCCCGTGCAGCTCGTCGTGCAGGGTGAGGGCGACTACAAGACCGCGTTCTTCGACCTCGCCGGCGGCAAGGACGTCGAAGTGCCGGCCGGCAACTACAGCGTGATCTTCGGCCGCATCATGAGCGGCAAGGGTGCGCGCGCGCAGATGGCGACGCTCTACCAGGGTGCTGCGAAGCCGTTCACGGTCGAAGCCGGCAAGACCTTCGAGCTCAAGATGGGGGCGCCGTTCACGCTGCAGTTCGCGCGCCGCGGCGACCTGAAGGCGTCGATCGACGCGACGTCGATCATGCTGCGCGAAGCGTCGGGCTGCGTGATCACGGAGCTGCAGGGCATGTCGCTGGCCCCCGAGGTCCTCGCCGCGAAGGCCGAGGACGGCAAGGGTGCCAAGATCGTCGGGAAGTTCCTGCGGTTCACGGATCCCGAGCTGCTGAACAAGGCGGCGAGCCATTACAACAAGCTCGGCAACCTCGCCGCGTGCTTCCCGATGCCCGATGGGTACCGCACCGGCGAGCTGCTGCTGTCCATCACGCTGCCGGCCGAGGGCATGAAGCTCAGCTTGTCGGTCAAGAAGCACGCGTTGTTCGGCGCGATGTCGTCCGCCTGGCAGTGACACAGTCGAGTGCGACGCTAGACTCCCCGCCTCATGTTGGACATCAAGACGCTGCGTGAGAACCCGGACGCTGCGCGCGCGGGGGCCATGAAGAAGCGCATGCCCGACCGCGCCGCGGCGGTCGACAGGGCGCTCGTGATCGACGCCGAACTGCGCAAGCTCACGACAGAGCTGGACGAGATGCGCGCAACTCAGAAGGCTATGAGCCGGTTCTCGGAGCCTCCTCCCGCAGGGATGATCACGTTCACGCCCTCAGCTCTTCCCCCAGTTTCGCGTGACGAAATGCGGGCACGGAAGCAGGCGATCTCGGACCTTGAGAAGCGGGACAAGCAGTTGCGGGCTGACCTCGAGCAGCAGATGGCGCTCGTGCCGAACATCCCCGATCCCGAGGTGCCCGAGGGCAAGGACGACACCGAGAACGTCGAGGTCAAGCGCTGGGGTGCCGTGCGCGAGTTCGACTTCGAGCCCAGGGCGCACTACGAGATCGGCGAGGCGCAGGGCTGGCTCGACTTCACGCGCGCCGCGGCCATG
>DASVAL010000139.1:0-86443 GCA_036376355.1 Planctomycetota bacterium | reverse complement strand
CTGCGTCTTGCGACCCAACATCACGAGCGGCTGCGCAATCCAGTCCGTCTCGTTCTCGTTGCGAGCCGCTTCGGCGAGGATCCAGTCCGCGGCTTCCGGATGACCGGTCTTCCCCATCGGGGAGGCGAAGCCCCTCATCTCCTCGGAGGTCCATTCCGAGGCGCGTGCCTGCTCCGCCTTGTCGCGCAGCAGAGGGAAGGCGTCCTTCGGCAGGTCGACGTCACCCAGCATGTTCAGCATGTAGGTGTGGAAGTAGTTGGCACGCCTCCTGGGATCCCAGCGTGCAATCACCTCCACGGCATTGGCCGCAGTGATCTTCCCCGGCAGCATGCCGAGCACGTCGTAGCCGAGGTCGGCCCAGGCCAGCACCGTGGGGACGACATCCCCTTCGAGCGCCAGGACGACCTGGTGCATCATGGCGACGAGCCACTGCTTCTTGCTCGGAGCCGGAACGTTCTCGGGCACGGGGCCAAGCGTCCTGGCGCAAGCGTCCACGAGAGGCAGCAGCCGCTTCGCCTCGGCCGCGGTGAATCGCGACGGCGGGGTAGTGCCGGCTGGGTATGGCTTCGAAGGGGGCCAGGAAACGGACGTCATCTGGCTCTTGGGCAGCTCGCGCAACAGCAGCTCGACGCCTTCGACCGACGTCTGCGAGGTGGGCGTCCCCAGGAATCGCTGCGCAGCACCGCCGACCTCGGGATCCGTGCTCGTGAGCCATTCACGAACCACCGCGTGGACCTTGGCCAGGCTGCCCGGATCCGAGTCGAGCGATCCGGTCCGAGAAGCCCACCCGAGCATCCGCTTGCGACCTGCGGGCGGCCCGGCGATCGCCGCATCCACGATCAGCGCGGGCTCGAATCGCTGCGACAGCTGCTTCAGCGTGCCGGTGCCGTGCTGCAACAAGGCCACCTGCACCTCATCGCTCGGATCGCCATCGCGCAGGAACGAGGCGGCGATGGCCAGCATCTTCGGCGTCGTCGCCTGGAAGGCCGATCTCGCGATGGCCACACGGAACTCGAGACGCGGGTGCTTGGTGCAACCCGCGAGGAACTGCTCGGCACCGTCACCACCCAGGCGCCACAGGAAACCTGCGAGTCCCGTAATCGCGTCCCACGGAGCATGCTGGGGCTCCTTCTTCTCGCTCTCGGCTTGCAGGGCCGCGATCGCCTCGGGGATCGCCGGCGCCCCGATCCACAGCAAGTCATCGGCGAGCTTCGGGTCGCCGATCAGGAACAGGGGGCTACCCGAGGAAGTGCCCTGCTGCCGCAACACCCGCTGCACGATCTCGCGCGCCTTCTCACGCAGCGCCTTCTCGCGCGCGACGTCCTGGACCGGCGGCCGCGCGCCGAATTCGTCGAACTCCTCCTCGCCGGCCTTGCCCGCGGCTTCGAGGAACGGCTTCGCCTCGGCCGCGCGGTCGAGCTTCTGCAGCAGCGTGCCAAGGCGCAGGTTCGCGAGCGTGCGCGCTTCTGCCGACAGCTTCGTGTCGGTGATCGCCTCGCGGTAGAGCTGCTCGGCCTTGCCGAGGTCGCGCTGCTGCTCCTCGACCGCGATGACCGACGCGAGCTCGAGCTTCGGATCCTTTGCCTGCTGCGCCTTCCCCTGCTGGGCCGCGAGGGCCGCGGCGAACATCCACGCGATGACGATGTGTTTCATGGTGCGCATGAGACCCCTGCATCGGAACGTCCCTGTCCGCCCGCAGTCAGTTCGGTGTCAAGCATCGGTCAAGCCTCGCTGCCCTCGACGAGCCGGTAGCCGATGCCGTGCACGGTCAGCAGATGCCGCGGTTGCTTCGGGTCCTTCTCGACCTTCTGCCGCAGGTTCAGCATGTGCGTGTCGATCGTGCGGTCGCCGACGAACTGGTCGCCACCCCACACTTCCTGCAGGAACAGCGCGCGCGACACGGCGCGGCCGCCGTGCTGCCGCAGCAGGCTCAGCATGCCGGCCTCCTTCGGCGACAGCGTGTGCACGGCACCGTCGACGGCGACCGTGAACGCGGCGAGGTCGATCTGTGCTTCGCCGAGCGTGAACTGCTGCACGCCGGCCGCAGACGACCGCTCGCGCCGCCGCAGCATCGCCTTCACGCGCGCGAGCAGCTCACGCAGCGAGAACGGCTTGCTGACGTAGTCGTCGGCGCCGAGCTCGAGCCCGAGCACCTTGTCGCCCTCCTCGCCGCGCGCCGTCAGCAGCAGCACCGGCGTGTCCGCATCGTGCTTGCGCAGCTCGCGCAGGAGCTCGAGGCCGCTCGGCCCCGGCAGCATCACGTCGAGCACGACGAGGTCGAAGCGCCGTTCGCGCAGGGCAGCCCGCGCCTCGTGGCCGTCGGCCGCGACCTCGACCTCGTGACCCTCGCCCGTGAACGCGTCTCGCAGCGCGACCCGTAACGTGCGTTCGTCCTCGACGAGCAACAACCGGAAGCTCATGCCGCGACCTCCATCGACAACGTGAACGTGAAGCACGCGCCCGGACCGCCGTCGGCGGGCGTCGCACAGACGAGGTCGCCGCCGAGCCGGCGCGCGATGGTGCGCGCGAGGTAGAGCCCGATGCCGACGCCCGGCGTGCCGCCGTGTGCATGTGCCCTGCCGCGCACGAACCGCTCGAAGATCCGCTCGCGCTCTGCCTCGGGCACCCCGGGGCCCCGGTCGCGCACGTCGACCTTCAGCAGAGCACCGTCGGAGCGCATCACGACGTCGATGTTGCCGCCACCCGCTCCGTACTTGCGCGCGTTGTCGAGCACGCAGACCAGCGCCTGCACGAACGCGCCTCGATCGAGCCGCACGACCGCGTCGCGGCCGAAGCCGTCCGACCACGACACCCGCAGGCCATCGCGCTCGCCGACCGGCGAGAACAGCGCCATCGTCTCGCCGATCACCTCGCGCACGTCGACGGGCCGCAGATCGTAGGCGCGCTCGCCGCGTTCGAGGCGGCCGAGGTCGAGCACGTTCTCGATCAACACCGACAGCCGCCCCGCTTCGCCTGCGAGCATGCGGTAGTACTCGGCCTCGCGGCCAACGGCGCGGCCTTCGGCCAGCATCTCGCCGAGCAGCCGGATCGACGCGAGCGGCGTCTTGAGCTCGTGCGTGACCGTCGTCAGGAACTCGGCCTGCGCGCGCACGGCGGCCGCTTCGCGCCGCGAAGCACGGAACTGCAGCCGCGCCGCGAGCGCGAACGCGAGCAGCAGCACGACCGTGATCGAAGGCCACAGCCAGCCCTGCTCGCCGAGCGACGGACCCGCCGCCGGCCGCAGTCCCCGCAGGCGCGGCACGCCCGCGAAGCTCTGCGTCCGGTCGCCGAGCTCGGCTTCGACGAGCCACGGCCATTCGGGCACGATCCCGTTCCTGCCGGCCTCCTTGACCACCGCGAGCCACTCGCCGATCGACAAGCGCGCCGCGTCGTGCGCACCGTCGTCGCGCGGCAGCACCCACAGCAGCTCCTCGACGCCGGCCGCGAACAGGCCTTCGCGCGCGCCCTTGCCGAGCGCCTTCCACTCACACCGCGCCGCGTGCAGCAACTCGCGCCGCCGCGCGACCGCCGCCGCGGCCTCGCCGCGCTGCAGCGCTGCGGGCAATCCCGCGTGCGTGAGCTCGGGCAGGTACGGCACGAGTCGATCGGCCCAGACCGGACCGCCGCCCGCACGCGGCAGCCGCAGGGCCGCCGCGACCGCGTTCGCGAGCGCCGGATCCGCGAGCTGCGAGCGGTCGAGCTTGTCGATGCGGGCGTCGAGCTCCTGCACGAGAGGCGTCACCCGGCCACCGTCCCCTGTGCGCGAGGAGTGCCACGCGGCGGCGGCGAGCACCTCGATGCGCTGCTCGGCCGGCAACGGCTGCTGCAGCAGCTCGGCGAACTCGCGCGACGCCGCGGCGACGTCGTGCGAGCCGAACTCGGCGCGGGCCGCACGTGCGAGCCGATCCTCCACGACGAGGTCGGGCGGCTTGCTCCTCACGTCGAGCCAGCCGACCGCGTCGTCGATCTCGGGCTCCTCCGAGCGGAGCACGAACCGCTGCGCGGCCGGAACGCATGCGAAGACCTGCCGCGACGCCAGCGCCGTGCGCAGCACACGCTCCGCGAGCAGCTCGGCGCGTTCACGTTCGACGCCGCGCGCATGGGCTTCGAGGCGCAGCGTGCGCCAGAGCAGCATCGACAACACGCCGAGCAGTGCTGCCCCGAGCAGGAGCAGCACGGCATGCAGGCGTCGGCGGAGCTTTGCGCGGGCGTCGATGCCCGCACGATAGGCAGCGGCGGCCGGGCGCTGTCAGGAAACGGTCAAGGAAGCCGAAAGCGCCGTCGGACCGCGCGCTCCGGAGCACGCGGTCCGCACGAGGACGTCAGAAGCTGCCGAGCGTCGTCTTCACGCCGTTCGTCACGAGGATGCCGAACGGGTTGGCCACCGGATCGAGCCAGATCGTCTGGCCGAACAGCTGGAAGCCGAGCAGCGGCGTCTGCGCCGGGATCGGCAGCTGCATGGTCATCGTGAACCCCGGCGCGAAGTTCGAGATCACGCCGGTGATGCCCGTCGTGATGTCGACGTTGGCCGCGCAACCCGGTGCACCCAGGATGCCGAGGTCGATGCCGGGCAGCGAAGCGAGCGTCAGGAAGACGATGCCGATGTTCTGGCCCGTTTCGTTCGACGTCGTGTAGTCGACCGTCGCGCCCAACACGGGACTCGGCGAAGCCGCCAGCGCCAGCGGCAGCACTTCGGGCACGCTCAACACGGAGCCCGTGAACGTGGGGATGTCGATCGGGCCGAGATTGGGCGACGCCCCACCGGGCGAGAAGCCGATGATGTGATCGTCGCTGCTGTTGCTGCCGCCGATCGGCGTGATCGTCTGCCAGACGTAGCTGACGTTGCCGGTGGCGGTGTCGAACTGGAACTGGAACGTGCAGCGGTTGGTCAGCGGAGCCGCCGCGCTCCCCGGCAGACTCTCGACGTCGTCCCAGGTGATGATCGCGAGCGTGCCGACCTCCTCGAACTTGATCGTCCCGCTGCCGGGCTCCGCCGGGTTGTAGTCGTGCCACGAGAACCAGGCGGTCTGTGGCAGATCGTGCATCACCGTGACGCTGGGCCACCTCGCGCTCGGCACCGTGTTGGAGGCCACCGAGACGATTCCGTTCATGTGCACGAACAGCGTCTGCGTGGAACCGCCCGGGTAGTTCAAGACGTTGGTCAACGCGACCGACAGTTCACCCTCGTCCTGTGGGGTCAGCGAGGTCGCCGCAGGACTCGGGGCGATGTACGCGACCGGGCCGGGAGTGAGCGCATAACCAGCACCCGTGAAGAGCATGCTCAGGGAACGACCGTTCAGCACGGTGGCCGGAGCACTCGCGCACGAGAAGCGCTGGTGGAACGAGCCGTTGATCGCATAGCAGCCACTGCCGTACTTGACGTTGCTCGCGGGACCGTGCTGCACGGCACCCAGCTCATAGTGGATGGCACCACGCCAAACGTAGGGAAGCGGCTGCGGGCCGGCGCCGAACGCGAACGGCTGCGTGTTGCCGGCAAGCAACGTCAGTTCGGTGTTCTGGAAGAACTGGTTCGTGCCTGGACCACCACCGCCGGGCGCGACCGTGCCGGTGCCGCCCAGGAAGATCGGCTTCACGCCGACGTAGTGGATCGCGACACCATATGTGTTCGGTTGCAGCGTGATCCCGGTCGTCAGCGAGACCCGAGCCGGCTGGTTGACGCCGACCGACGTGACGGGGCCGCTGGCCGCCAGCGTCCACGCGCTCGCGACTGCTTCGCTGCCGACGTAGGTCGTGATGCCTGGATTCGTGACGAACACCTCCACGGATCCCTGCAGGCCGATCGCCTCGTAGAGCGCGACGTCGAGGCCTTGGATCGTGATCGGCGTGGCGACGACCAGATTGAAGAAGAGGTTGGGACTTGGACAACCCGTCCAGAGGAAGCCACTGCCGGTCGCCGTGAGCGTCGACAGCGGTGACTGGGCGAGGCCAATCGCGGGCAGACCAAGGGCAAGCAACAGTTGCAGCTTTTTCATCGGACCTCTGAGGAGTTTTCGGAGGGAGCAGGGGCGAAACGCACCGCAGCGGGGAAGCTTACCAACCCTCCCCGGCGCTCTGCCCGCGCACCGGAAGATCGCGAGAACGGGACAGGTCGCCGGCACTCGTCGGAACGTAACGACGACCGCGGGAGCGATGTCGCACGCGGTACACCGCCTCGCACACTGCGCAGTTGCGCCAGCTGCAGCGCAGGGCGCGTCAGAAGCGCAGACCGCCGCCGATCACGAAGCCGCTGATCGTCGTGTCGGTGACGAACGTGTCGTTGTCGATGAGGCCGTCGGCGTCGAGCGCGTGCAGGCGGTAGCCGACGAACAGGTCGAGCATGCTCGTCGCGTGCACGGTCACCATCGCTTCGATGTCGAGCAGCTCGCCGTCGACCTCGTCGATGTCGGCTTTCATGTAGCCGACCTCCGCGAGCGCCGTGACGACGCCCTCGACGTCGACCGCGCCAACGCGATGTCAGCGACTCATATCACTCGACACGGTCCGTCGCCGGCGCTTCTGCAACGAGGCGTCGCGCGCCGATTCACTGCAGCGTGATGCGCAGGCCGTTCGAGAAGACGAACGGCAGCGGCGCCGTGCTGCCGACGTCGAGCACGGCGAGCTGCGACCCGATCACCATGCCGGACAGCGACGGATCGGCGGGGATCGGCAGGTCGAACCACGTGTGGCCGCTGGCCCCCGTCGTGTGCTGCGCCTGCTCGTTTCCGGTTCCGATCACGATCGTCGCCGTCACGAGCGGATCCGTGTGCAGATCACAACCCGGAGTCACGGGGATCGGGAGGCTGACCCACGTCGGGTCCGTGCCGAGTACGACGAGCCCGACGCTTCCGGCAGGGAACCCCGTGCCTTCGAACTGGAAGCTGCCGTTGCCGATCGCCGGCGCGTGGTTCGTGAACTCACTCGGCAGGCGGCCCAGCGACGATGCGCAACCGAGCCCGACGGCCGTCACGTTCGCCGCGTCGAGCAGCGAGCAGAACCCGCGCCACTTCGGCGCCTCCGACGTCGCCTGCAGGACCCAGCTGCCTCCCGTGAACCTCGCGGTCGTGGCCGTGGTGCCGCCCGGTTCGTACGGCAACCGGTTGCCGCCCGACTCCCTCCAGACGAGCCAGTAGGTCTGCTGGGCATTCAGCACGACGAGATTGTCCCCCGAAGCCGAAGGCCGTCAGCGTCGTGCCGACGTTCGTGTTGGCGTCGTTGTGCGAGATGCACGGCGGCGTCTGCGCGCAGAGGAGCGGAGTGAAGAGCAAGGCTGCGAGGAGAGAACGGTGGTTCATGTGGTGCGCCCGATTCGGGGCCCGTGGGGGCCAGGGGGGAACCGTCCAGTCCAGGCGCAGCGACAGCCGGAAGCTCTCGCGCGGCTCCGACCACGGGCACAGCCGTGGCTCCTGTGGGTGGGGCTGAATGGCTGGATGCGGGCAGCCTTGACGCGCGCCCTCGACCAGGGGAAGAACGTGATTACGGTTCCCAGGGAAAGAGCCGATTGCGTGAAGACCAACCACACTCGCATCTCGTTCGTCTCGTTCGTTCTCGCTGGGCGAGAACCTCGCCAACGCGGCGACCTACAACGTGGTCGGCAACGGTTCGGGCTACCCGAACAACTGCTCGGTCGCGAACTTCGCCGAAGTCGTCTTCCCCGCGCTGCCGGGTGCCACGCAGAACTGCAACAAGTGCCACGGCAACGATGCCTGGCACGAGCCGAAGGAGCGCACGCATCCGAACCAGCAGGGGCTGCCGGTGCGCAAGTGGGCCGCCGTGTGCGGCTCCTGCCACGACACGACCGATGCCCAGGCGCACATCTCGGCGCAGACCGACCTGGGCGGCAACGAGTCGTGCGGCGTGTGCCACGCGCCGGACAAGACCTGGAACGTCGAGCGCTACCACAAGCCGTACTGAACTCCGATCGCCCGACTCACGTCCCGTGCAGCTGACAAGACTCGTCGACACCGCCGCGGACCTGCGGCTCGAGAGCCCCAGGCTCGTGCTGCGGAAGCTCGGCGAGGCCGACATCGCGACCGCGATCGCACACGAGCAGGACCGCCGGATCATGCGGTGGATCCGCGATCCACAGCCGGTCGAGGAGATCGGGGCGAGGTCGCGCAGCCTCGCGGGTCCGTGGCAGGGCTTCGATGGCCAGTGGCTCGCGCTGGCCGTCGTGCCGAGGCCGGCCGGCGTGCCGGACGGGCAGCAGCAGATGATCGGCATCGTCGTGTGCCGCGTCACGGTTGCCGCCAACCAGACGATGGAGATCGGCTACCGGCTGCAGGTCGACGCGCACCGGCGTGGTCTCGGCACCGAAGCCTGCACGCTGCTGTTCGACCACCTGATCGGCGAGATCGGCGTGCGCAAGCTCGTCGCGTACTGCGTCGCCGAGAACGAAGCGTCGTGGCGGCTCCTCGAGAAGCTCGGCATGCAGCGCGAAGCCCTGCTGCGCGAGTACACGTTCCTCGACGGGCAGTGGCGCGACGAGTTCGTCTACGGGCTGCTCGCGCGCGAGTGGCGGACACCGGCTGCCGGCGCGCCCATTCACTGATCCACAGCTCGTCGCGCGGAAATCCCGCATCGACGCCATCGGGCTCCTGGCACGCGCACTGCGGCCTTTACATGGTCGTTGAAGTGGCCGATACTCCGTACGGAATACAGCACCGAGTTACGTATGGCCAGTGTCACGATCCAGGAACTCAAACAAGCCATGGCCGCCGTCCTGAAGCGCGTCGGACTCGGCGAGTGGATCACCGTCTTGAAGCACGGCAAGCCGGTTGCTCGCCTCGGGCCACCGGCGGAGCCTGGGCTTCACGTCGGCAGTCGTTTCGGCACGGGAGTACACCTCACCCCGATGGGGCGGCGACTGACGCGCGGCGCCTACCTCACAGTGCTCGCGGACGACCGTGGCGGGGAAGATGAATGAAGCCGCGCCTCTACGTCGACACGTCCGCCTATCTCTGCGTGCTGCTCGGTGAGGAAGGGGCACCCGGAATCGCGGCGAGGCTCGCCGATGGCAATCTCCACTCCAGTGTGCTCCTGGTTCTCGAAGCGCGCCGCAACCTGGTGCGGCTCGCGCGCACAGGTCAACTCGCTGCCGCGAGGCTCAACGACCTCCTCGAGCGCGTCACTCGAGACGTGGAAGCGTTCACCTTGAAGGACTTGACGATGGATCTCTGCCGCGACCCGTCGTTGCCCCCGGTCTCGACGCCACGCAGTCTCGGTCTGGCGCACCTGACGACAGCTTTGTGGTTCCACCGCCGAGATCCGCTCGACGCCTACGTCACGCAGGACGAGGGGCAGCGACAGTCCGCTCGCGAATTGGGATTGCCCGCAGGGTAGCGGAGTACATCGCGAGTGTCCTTCCCACACGGCGCGCAGCGAGCGTGGTCGGCCAGGATGCGCCGCATGGGCTCCGCAGCATCGCACGGCACGACTACGCCGCCGACGCCGACGCAAGCGCCTTCGCCTCGCGCCGCCCGCGCCACAGGTACCACAGCGTGATGCCCCAGACGCCGGCCGTGAAGACGCCCATGAGCACCGACCCCCACTGCGGCATGCTGCGCGTCATGAAGTTCGCGACCTGCTTGCTGCCGATCACGACGGGCATGAACGGTTCGATCGTAACGGCCGCCTTCGGGTCGAGCTCGTGCCCGAACTCCCACAGCATGCATAGGAACCGGCCGAACGCGGTGACCGAGATGTACGCGGCGATCATCGACAGGTCGATCATCGTGCGCACGTTGCCGAGCAGCGCGGCGCGCAGTGCCAACAGCGCCATCGCGGCGAGACCGAACGGCATCCAGTCCAGGTCGCGCAGCTCCTCGCGCGTGATCGCGCGCATGCCGATGTAGTGGTTCAGCCCGTTGATCTCCTTGACGTCGTGCCCATCGTTGCCGCCGACGAGCTTGTACGAGTAGATGTCCATGCTGAGCCCGTTCGGGTACTGGGGCGCCTTCATGCTGATGCGCCACAGCGGGAACGCGAAGCTCAGTAGCAGCGGAACGATCAGCAGCACGAGCATCAGGCGCGCAGGCGCGCGCAGCGGTGCGTCGAGGAACTCCCAGAAGCTGTCGGCGGTGGGTCTCATGGTCGCTCCTTACACGAGGTCGCGGCGCCGGAATGCGGCGAGGCTCCAGACCCAGGCCGTGATGCCGAGCAACGTCGGCCAGAGGATCCCGAGCAGCAAGAGGCCCGTCGATCCGACCTTGTTCGCGAGGAAGAAGCCGACCGGGCCGAACGTCGACAACTCCGGTTGCGCGGCGGACAGCAACGCGAGGCGCGCGCACTGCACGGGGTTCAGCACCGCGAGCGCGAACACGGCCGACGGGGGCAGGTCCCATTGCAGCATGAGACCTATGAGGCCGAAGTCGATGAACGCGACGCTGGCGGCCCAGATCAGGATCGTCAGCATCAGCGCCTTCGCGGGGTTGCGCACGAGCGTGGACACGCAGAGGCCGAGTGCCGTGAAGCACAGCAGGAGCGCCGTGCTGACGACCATGCAGCGCAGCAGGAAGTCCCACGGCACTGCCTGCCCGAACGAGAGGGCGCCGAACAGCGCCATCGCGGGCATCGCGACGAGCAGCGGCAGCACGAGCGCCAGCACGCGCACGAAGGTCGTGCCGAGGAAGAAGCCGCTGCGACTCACGGGATTGCCGAGCAACAGCTCGAGCGTGCCGTCGTCGCGTGCCGTGTTGACGACCTGGCCGGTCGCCGACAGCGCGAGCAGCGGCAGCAGCAGCAGCAGCGCGTGGCTCCACGACATCAGTGCCCTGCCCATGCCCGTGAAGCCGATCACGCCCGACTCGCGCAGCCCGACGAGCACGAACATGCCGGCGAGGATCGTGTGCACGACGAGGCAGAACACGAGCCACCGCGAGCGCAGTACCTCGGCGAAGTCGAGGCGCGCAACGACCGCGATCTCCTGGCGAAGCGTCATGACGGGTCTCCTGTCTCTTGGCTCCGTTCACTTGTTCCCGTGGCCCGAAGTGCGCGCGAGGCACTTGCGGCGCGCTTCGTCGTAGTCGATCGCGCCGGCCGTGCCGGAGTCGACGGCCGCGATGCCGAAGCCCATCGGCGTCACCTCGGCAGCGGCGAACGCGACCTTGTCGCGCGCGACCCACCGCTTCTCGCGGTGGTGGTGGAAGAAGATCGAGTGCACGTCGGGGTGCTGCTCCTCGATGAAGAGGAACAGGCAGCCCGGATCGTCGAACGCGTGCGTGTGGCCGTCCTTCGTCGTCAGCTGCGCCGCGAACGGCGGCTCGCCGACGTGCATGCCGCACGCCGCACACGCGGCCTTGTCCCAGACGAGGTCGACCGGCCCGTCGGACAGCTTGCCCGACGCGAGCACCGAGTAGGCGACGGCTCCGCCGGCGAGCAGGACCACGCTGCCGAGCAGCAGCAGGGGAAGGACACGGGTCGTGAAGTTGCTCATGATCGCCCTCTCTTGATCGATGGCGTGTTCCTTGGCTGCAGGCGCTCGACGTCGCGCGCCATCACGTCGCGCACGCACCCGTTCAGGCTGCGGCCCATCTCGGCGAGCAGCCTCGCGCGCTCGCCGACCGCGATGGTCTTGCTCCACCATCCGCTGGCGCCGCGCGCGAACCCTCGCAGGACGAGCCATTCGTCGGCGGCAGAGCCTTCGGTCTGCACTTCGACGACGGCCTCGGCGTGGTCGTCGAGATACGCGGCGGCGCTGCCCTGCCATGCGACGCGGCCTTCGTCGAGCACGACGACGCGGTCGACGAGGCGCCGGATCTCGTCGAGCCGGTGCGAGCACAAGATCACCGTGACCGACGCCGGCAGCGCTTCGATCGCGCGGAAGAACGCGCCGCGGCTCCGTGGGTCCATGCTCGCGGTCGGCTCGTCGAGCAGCAGCAGCTCGGCGCCAGATGCGAGCGCCATCGCCGCGAGCACCTTCTGCCGCTGGCCGCCCGACAGCGCGCGGAACGGACGCCGCGCGAGCTCCCGGAGATCGATCGCGAGCGTCTTCGCGACCGCGGCTACGGCGTCCCACGACTGGCCGCGCAGGCCCGCGACCGCGCGCACGACGTCGCGCACCGGAGCCGCGAGCCGCGGCGCGATCTGCGGCACGTAGGCGACTCTGGGCGCGAGCTCGCCGCGGTCCTCGTGCACGCGGCCGTCGAACAGCACCTCGCCGGCGACGTCGAGCATGCCGAGCAGCGCGCGCACGAGCGTCGACTTGCCCGAGCCGTTCGGCCCGATCAGCGCCGTCCTGCTGCCCGCCGGGAAGGCGAGCGACACGGACCGCAGCGCCTCGACCTTGCCGAAACGCTTGTGCAGATCACGCAACTCGACGTTCATCGACGCACCTCCGGTGTCCAAGCCATGGCCAGCGGCCGCAGCCGCGGGGAAGGGTCCTGCATGAGTCGCTTCGGCGCGAACAGCGGCATCACCTCGCCGACGAGGTCGACCATCATCATCGCGGGCGCGCCGTGCAGCAGCGCGAGCTCCGGGTAGCGGCTCTCGAGCTGCGTCGACAGGCGCCGGAACTCGAACGGCACGTCGCCGCGTTCGTCGCCGTCGAAGTCGTAGCCCTGGTAGGTGTCGTAGTAGTTGCCCTCGAAGCGGCACTCCATCGCGTCGCCGCGCCCGCCGACCTTGACGAACGCGCCGTTGTCGCGGAACTCGTTGTCGGCGAACTCGCTGCGCTTGACTCCGCTGTGCAGCGACACCGCGGTCTCGGTGAAGCGCACGACGTTGTGCAGGTAACGGTTCTCGTGCGTCGGGTCGAGCGGCGAGTTGTCGACGTAGATGCCCGTCGTGTTCGTGAGCAGCCAGTTGTCCGCGATCGTCACGTTGCCGGACTCCTTGAGCCCGATGCCGATGCCGGCGGGCCCGCCGGCCTTCGCGAGCAGGTTGCGCCGCAGCACGATGCCGCGGCTGTACATCACGAACACACCGACCTCGTCCTCGACGTAGTAGCTGTCCTCGACGACGTTCTCGTGGCTGTACATGAAGTGCGTGCCGTAGCGGCTGCGCTCGACGGTGTTGCGCGAGAGCCGGTTGCGCGACGAGTACCAGACGACGACGTCGCGGCAGTCCGTGACGGCGTTGTCCTCGACGACGGAGTCGCAGGTCTCCCAGAGCCGGATGCCGTCGCCGCGCAGCCCCATCGCCGGCAGTCCCGTGCCGATCACGCGGTTGTTGCGCACGGTCGCACGCGTGCAGCGTTCGACGAGGATGCCGAACAGCGTGTCGCGCACCGTGAGCCCTTCGACCGTCAGGTCCTGACCCTGCAGGTGCACGCCGCCGTCCATCAGATCGAAGCGCTGGCCGCTGCCGGCGACCGTGAAGCCCGACAGCGTGACGTGGTCCGCCACGACGCGCACGGTCGACCCTTCGTTCGCGCGCAGCACGGCCGTCGCGGGCCCACAGAGCGTCAACGGCTTGCCGATCACGAACGGCCCGCGGTAGTCACCGGCCTGCAGCACGAGCACCGCGCCCGGCTCTGCGGCATCGATCACCTGCTGCAGCGGCCCGCCTGGCGGCACGTGCTGTCCGGTCAGCTCCCGTTGCGCCGGCTTCGGCGCAACGGGAGCAGCACCACCGCCGCCGCACGCGGCGACGGCGAGGCACAGGATCGCTGCAGGCATGGAACGCATGACCGGGACCAGGTTGCTGGTGATGAGGTTGCTGGTGACGTTCGGGTGGAGATCATGCCGATCTTCGGATCACTTCGGTTCGACGAGCATGTAGCCCGCCATCTCGAGGTGCAAGGCACTGCAGAACTCGGTGCAGTAGAACGGGAAGACGCCGGCCTTCTTCGCGACGAACTTGACGTTGCAGTGTTTGCCCGGCTCGAGGCTCAGCTGGATGTTCTGTCCGCTGATCGCGAAGCCGTGCGTGGCGTCGCGGGCCTGCTCGATGTTCGTGATGTGCAGGTGCACCATGTCACCTTCCTTCACGCGCACGATGTCCGGCGTGAAGTGGCTGCGCACCGCGGTCATGTAGACGTGCACGCCGTCCGGCTTGCGCTCGATGCGCTCCTTCCGGCCGTCGGTGACCGCTTCCGCGTCGACGGTGTGCGTGAAGGGGTTCATGCCGATCGGCTTGTAGACTTCGACGGGCTTGATCTTGCTCGCCTTGATCATCTGCGCGTTGTGCGGCTCGCCGAGGGGCAGCGGCATGTCGTAGAGCAGCTGCATCTTCTCGCCGCTGATGTCGATCAGCTGGAAGTTCTGCGGCAGCAGCGGACCGACCGGCGCGAAGCGGTCGAGCGACCACTTGTTCATCGCGATCAGGTACTTGCCGTCCGGGCTCACGGTGTCGCCCTCGGCAGCGACGAGGTGGCCGATGTTGTAGTGCGTGTCGATCTTGCCGACGCATTTGAGGTCCTTCAGCGACCACTTCGCGACGACGGTCTCGATGAACAACGACGTGTAGGCGAATCCCTTGTCGTCGAACGCCGTGTGCAGCGGGCCGAGGCCGAGCTCGCACTGGCCGTGGATCGAGCTCTTGAAGTCCAGGATCGGCACGCCGTAGGGGTCCTTGCCCGCGTACTTCTTCTCGCTCATCTGGGCCGCGATCTTGGCGATGTCGAACACCGTCGTGTGCGAGTCGAGCTTGCCGCCGATGACGACCTTCGTGCCGTCCGGCGTGATGTCGAGACCGTGCGGGCTCTTCGGCTCGGGCACGAACGCGAGCAGGCCCTCGTCGATCGCGGTCTGCAGGCGGATCGTCCGCATGCGCGCGATCGTCTCGGTCTTGCCCGCCTTCGCGACGGCCTCGGCGGCGCGCCAGTTGATGCAGTGCAGGTAGTCCATGTCGTTCTGCGAGACACCGGACTCGAGCGGCGGGTTGCCTTCGAGCACGCCGCCGTAGGCGCGCTCGGTGTTGATCGAGTTGCAGAACACCCAGCCGTCGCTGACCTTCTTGCCGCAGTCGGCCAAGTCCTGCATGTACGGCGGCAGCTCGATCGCGAACGACTCGGACTCGACGATCAGGCCCTTCTTGCGGTCGAACTTCCAGAAGATCATCGCGCCGCGGTACTTGTCGTTGAACTGCTCGACCGGCGCGTAGGCACCGCCGAGCGGCGTCGGGTACTGCGACGTCTCGACCACGTAGTCCGTGTCCGGCGTGACGAACGTCGCGCCGTGCTCGGAGGCGATCAGGTCGCTGCCGATGATCTGCCTGGTCACGAAGTCCGAGAGGTCGATGACCGCCACGCGCGGATTGCACTTGTCGTTCACGAACAGGAACTGGCCGTCGTACTCGCCGCCCGTCTCGCTGAGTGCCGGGTGGTGCATGTCGGCCCACGTGATCTGGTTGCCCGCCTTCATGACGGAGTTCAGCACGTCGCCGCTCTCGTCGCCGAAGCCGTAGCCCTGCCACGGCTCGGGCGTGAAGACCCCGATGTACTTGAGGATCCGCATGCTCGGCACGCCGATCACGATCACGTTGCCGCCGTGCCCGCCCGACGCGAACGTGAAGTACTCGTCGTGGCGCCCGCTCGGCGTGTAGGTCTTGAGCGCGGCGGTGACGTCCTGCTCCTCGAGGTTGCGCGCCTGCATCAGCGCGAGCACGTCACCTCCCTGGCCTGTGCCACCGCCGTTTTCACCAGCGTTCCGGCCGCCGCACGCAGCCAGAACCGAACAGGCCACCAGGGCCACGACACGTTCCAGACGAGACAGTTGGAGAGCCAGTTCTTTGAGCGTCTGCATGGGATCCTCGATCGGTTCTCTTGGGGTTACTTGCTTGGGTCACGCCCTGCGGGTCACTTGCCGCGGAAGTTGCGCACGATCTTGACGAGCGACGCGACCACCTCGGTCTTCCCCTTCAGCTGCGGGTTCGCGACCATGACCGGGCTCTTGCCGACCGCCGCGCCGCCGAACACGATCGTCTTCGCGATGTGCTCGTCGGTGACGCTGTCCTGCCACGCCGCATCCGCGAACGAGCGCGGCTTCGGGTTCAACGCGACGGCGCCCGGCCCATCGCCGTGGCCCGTGTTGCCGTGGCACGTGAAGCACAGCGAGGAGAAGGTCGTCTGCGCCTCCTTCTCGGCCAGCGCGTTGACGGGCGCCGCCTGCTTTGCAGACGCGCCGTTCGCATTCGCGGGAGGTGTGTACTTACCGCACGCCGCGAGGGCGGCGGTCGCACTGAACAGGAACAGTCGGATCAGCGTGGTCATGATGACGTAGCAGCGGAGGTGAGAAGTTCGCTGCCCGTCGCTAATGGACAGCTCGATCGAGAACTACACCAAAACCGCCTCTGGGCCCCTGTTGGCGCGCATCTACGCCACTGGCCCCTACGCCCTCGTGCGTATGCGCGGCGATGCGGCGCCTCGCTGCAGTTGGTGCGCGCTGCCGCAGTGGTTCGTATGGTGAAACAACCGCGCATCGCGGAGCGTCATGTGCAGCCGAGGGACCACATGACCATTCGCTTCCAGCTTCTCGCCGTTCTGGCCTGCACCGTCGCCGCGTGCTCATCGGAGACTGCCGGGGGGAGCGCAGCCGCCGCTCCACCCCCGACGCAGGACATCAAGAAAGACACCGCGCCGCCGCCGCTCGACCCGAACAACATCGTGAGCATCGCGGCAGGCTCGAAGGACCACACGACGCTCGTCACGGCGCTCAAGGCGGCCGACTACGTGAAGTCGGTCGCGAATCCCGGACCGCTGACCGTGTTCGCGCCGACGAACGCGGCCTTCGACAAGCTGCCGGCCGGCACCATCGCGACGCTGCTGAAGCCCGAGAAGCAGGGCGACCTCAAGGAGATCATCAAGTACCACGCGACGACGTCGGTCTACGACGAGGCCGCCTTGAAGGACGGGCAGCAGCTCGCGATGGCGAACGGCAAGAAGGTCACGATCCGCGTCACGGGCGGCAAGCTCAAGGTCAACGACGCGAACGTCACGGCCTCGATCCGCGCGTCGAACGGCATCGTGCACATCATCGACGCCGTGCTGCTGCCGCCTGCGAACTGACGGCTTGTCGGCGTCGGTTGCTGGGGGCGCGCGGCAGCATGGGCCGCAGGCGTGCCGTCGACTCGTGGCCTCAAGAAGGAGCCCACCTTGGCCGATCACAGGAGTTGACAGTTTCTGTGATGGATCTAGACTCCCGCCCATGGCCGACAACAGCGACCTGACCAGCATGACCGTCTCTCTTCCGGCGTCGCAGAAGGAGTACGTGAAGGAGCAGGCCACTGCCTCGGGCTGCAGCACGCCAAGCGAGTACATCCGCCGGCTGATCCACGCCGATCAGAAGGTACGCGAGCAGGAGGCTCTCGAACGGAAGATCCTCGAAGGGCTCGACTCACCCGCACGACAGATGACTGCGGAGAACTGGAAAGACCTTCGTTCGGCGCTCAAGGACAGACTCGGCAAGCGGAAGAGCGCCAAGTAAGACCGGCTCATGGCCGGACACGTGACTTGGCGTCGCTTCGCCGAAGAGGATCTCGCCGAGGCCTACGAACACATCGGCAAGGACTCTTCGAGCGCAGCGGAGCGACTTCTCGACGCCGTCGAACGCGCAACTGCACTGCTCCTCGAAAGGCCTTTCGCCGGCCGTGCGCGCGAGTTCCGCGCGAAGCGCGCCCAAGGGATGCGCTCGTGGGTCGTGAGCGGCTTCGAGAGCTACCTGATCTTCACCGTCCGATTGCGGACGGCATCGAGATCATTCGCTTCGTGCATGGCGCGCGCGACATCCCGAGTCTGCTCGGCGATGGCTCCTGACAAGATCCATGTGCTTCGCCGGCAAGCTCAGGGGTCGCCGCAACGGCCCTGAAACCACCGCGGGCAGCCATTGGCTGCCCGCAGCTGACCAGTTCAGCTCTTCTTCGCGCCCCCACGGGGCGTGAACTTGGTCATTCAACCGTACGGTTTCGTGGTCTGCAGCGCCGGCTTCTCGCCCGCGAGGAGCGCGGTGATCGCGTCCTTCACGTGCGGCGTCGCCTCGGTCTTCTTGCCATCGCTGTCGAGGGCGCCCGTGTATTGCAGCTTGCCCTCCTTGTCGAAGACGAAGCAGTGCGGCGTCGTCTTGGCGTCGAGCATCTTGCCGATCCTGGCACCCTGGTCGACGAGGATCGCGTGGTTGATCTGCACCGACTTCGCCTTCTTGCGCAGCTCGGCATAGGGCAGCTGGGCCTCGTCCTTCGAGTCGAACGCCTTCTCGTCCGGGGCCGGCCCGATCTCACCTGCGTTCGCCGCGATGCCGAGCACGACGACACCCTTGTCGGCGAACTCGGCGCTGAGCGCGTTGAGCTTCGGCTCGGCCACCTTCTCCCATGGACACGTCGTCGACCAGAAGTGGAAGACGACGACCTTGCCCTTCAGGTCGTCGAGCGACTGCAGCTTGCCGTCGATCGTGCGGCAGCTGAGACCCTTGGGCAGCGCGTCGCCGAGCGCGATCTTCGTCGGTGCAGCTTCGGGTGCCGCCGCCGGCGGCTCGGTCGCGGGCTTCGGTGCGGGGGGAGTGGGATCCTGTGCGAGAAGACAGGCTGCCATGGCCAGAACGGCCGTGGTCATCGGAATCGGTTGCATGGTTTTCGTTGAAGGGTGAAGCGGAGTGAACTGGAAGCCGGAAGGCTAGCGATCCCACTCGGACTTCATCAACCGAGGGAACCGCGATACGAACTCGGGGCGTCCGTGACGCATGCCTCGCACATACCTGCGTGCGGCCGTCGCCGGTCACGAGCCCGGTAGAATGGGGCCCATGTACCCGCCCCCTGCTCGCCGGGCCACGCCGATCGTGCTGGCGGGAATCCTCGCGCTGGCGGTCGTCGCCTGGATCACGAGGGACCTGTGGGAACCGCCAGTGGGGTCACCGACGGTTGCACGGCAGGAGGCCGATCCGACATCCGGCCTTACCCAGGCAGGCGACTCCGCCGTGCAGCGCGGAACGACGATCCCGTCCCGGCCATCCGAATCCCGCGTCGCGGCCGACGCTGGGCAATCGCCGGCCGAACCCGTCCTGCACGTCCGCTTGCGGGGCCTGCACCCGAAGGCACCCTGGACGACGACGCTGCGCCTTCGCCTCGACGGGTACGACGAGACGGCAAGGCAGCGCCACGTTCACGACGATGAGGCCACCCCCGATGCCGACGGCAGGTGTTCGTTTCCGTTGCCCACCTGGTACCAAGCCGTCACGCAGACGCGCCTCGAGGCCCGTGACCCGAACTACGTTCGGCTGCTGCGTCACGTGGAAGGCATCATCGACCCTGCGCATGAGTTGCTGCTCGATGTGCAGGTGGTCGCAATCATCGAGGGTCGCGTCGTCGACAAGGACGGCCGTCCCGTGCCGGGTGCGGGGATCGGTGCGTTCGCGATCCGCGATGGCGAACCCACCGATCCGGTCCTCGCCGGCGACACTGCAAAGGACGATGGTCGTTACCGTCTCGGCGCCCCGCCCGACGTGCCGCTGCTGCTCGTCGCGCTGCCCTTCAAGGAAACCAGACCGGGCCGGTACAAGACCCCCCAGGACCTCCGAGCCATGCGCAGCGACCTGCTGCCCGTGACGAAACGTGTCTCGGGCGCAATCGGCGTCGTGGGCACCGAGGACTTCGTGCTTCCCGACGCCACTCCGATCACCGGCGTCGTGCGCTGGCAGAACGGAAGGCCCGTGGAGAACGCAACGGTCATCGTGTTGTCGCGCCCGGATCCCCTGCTGCGGATCAGCGACTCATACGCCGTGCACGTGCTGCCCAGCGGCGCCGTCTTGCCGTTGGCTCAGGCCGACACCGACCAGCAGGGGCAGTTCCGACTGCCCGGTGTCGAGGGGGCCGCGGTCGACGTCAGCGTCCGGAGTCTGCCAGGGGACGCCGTGCTGCTCGAGGACTTCCCCACGCGGAGGTGCACGCCGCCGCGGCCGGTCGAACTGACCGTGACGCTACCGATCACGCTGCGCGTGCGGAACGCCGGCGCCGCGGCGCCGCACGCCGAGCTCGACTTCGAACGCACGACCGCGCGCGCCGGAGACGACGGCGAGCTCGCCGTCGTGACGACGAGGCCGGTGCGGGTGAGGGCCACGCGCGAAGGCCTGCAGTCGCCATGGATCACGCTGTTGCCCGAGAGCGCAGGCACGGCGATCGATCTCGAGCTGAGGGCGGCGCTGACCGAAGTCGCGATCGAGTTCGAGGGCGAGTTCCGCGTGCGCAACACGACGATCGCGTGGCGATCCGACGACGGGCGCGAGGGCCGCGAGCATCTGGTGCGCGACGACAACAGCGGACCGTTCCGGCTCTTCCTGCCGCCGGGTCGCTACCACCTGAGCGCAGGCCCCGGCGGCGGCGAACGCAACGGCATCTTTCTGCTGCCCGTGGAACGCGACGTCGAAGTCGGCCAGGCACCGCGCCAGCTCACGCTGCCCGCGCTGTTCGGCGGCCGCTTCACGGTGCACGCGACGGACAGCAGCGGGCTCTACATCGGCGGCACGTGCCGCGTGGTCGACGCGAGCGGCAAGGACGTCACGGACCGCTTCACCGTGCAGGCGGAAGGCGGCGACATCGGCGCCCCCGGTGAGCTGCTTCCCGGTAGCCCGAACGACTTCACGGCGATCCTGCCGGCCGGCGAGTACCTGCTGACGTTCGACTTCAGGGACCACGGCGCGCGCGAACACCGCCTCGTGATCCGCCCGCGCGAGGTCGCCGAAGTGCGCGTGCGCCTCTGACGCGCCAAGCACGCGGCCCGGATACGCTGCGCGCATGGAGCCCTTCCGCCCGCGTCTCGCTCTCTGGCTGCTGCTCGGTCCGTGGCTCACGGCACAGGACGTGCGCTACACGCTGGCCGTCAAGGACGTGCCCGCGCAGATCGCCGAGGTGACCGCGACGTTCCCGACCGCGAGCACGAACGATCTCGAAGTGTTCCTGCCGGTCTGGTCGCCGGGCTTCTACCGCGTCGAGAACTACCACGAGCAGGTGCTCGCGTTCGCCGCACGCAGCGCCGCCGGCGAGGACCTCGCGGTCAGCAAACCGAAGGACAACCGCTGGCGCGTCGCGACAGCCGGCGCACCGTCCGTGACCATCACCTACTCGCTGTCCTGCAAGCGCGGCTCCGTGACGCACAACCAGATCGCAGAGGCGTTCGCGGTCTTCTGCGGCCCCGCGACGTTCGTCGGCGAGGTCGGCGCATCCGCGCGCCCACATCGCGTGTCGATCACGCTGCCCGAGGGCTGGCAACACAGCGCAACCGCGCTGCCGCTCGAACCGGGTGGTGCTCCGCATCAGTACACGGCACGCGACTACGACTGGCTGCTCGACTCGCCGATCGTGCTCGGCACGGTCACGACGACGACGTTCGACGTGTTCGGCGCGCGCCACGAGTGGACCGCGTTCGGCAGCGACAGCGGCTGGGACACGACGCGACTCGTGCAGAACCTGCAGCCGATCACCTCGGAGCTGTGCCGTGCGTTCGGCGCCGTGCCGTTCCAGCGCTACGTCTTCCTCGCCGGTTTCCGCAATGCGAACGGCGGCCTCGAGCACCTCGACTCGACGCTGCTCAGCGCGAACGCGCGGCAGCGGCCCGACGACCCGCACTTCCTGTCGTTCGTCGCCCACGAGTATGCACATGCGTTCAACGTGAAGCGGCTGCGCCCCGTCGAGCTCGGCCCGTTCGACTACGAGAACCCTCCCTCCACGCCGAGCCTGTGGATCTCCGAAGGGCTCACGACGTGGTTCGGCGATCTCGCCCTCGCGCGCAGTGGCGTGATCACCGCCGCGACGTGGCTCGGGCTCGTGTCGGGCCACGTGCGCGGCCTGCAGAACGCGGCCGGACGCAAGCGGCAGACGCTCGCCGACGCCTCGCTGTCCGTGTGGAAGGGCTCGATGTCGGGCACGGGTGGCGATCCGCGCACGACGATCAGCTACTACGTGAAGGGCCCCGTCGTCGGCTTCGTGCTCGAAGCGCGCCTGCGTGCTTCGACCGAGGGCCGGCACGGCCTCGACGAGGTCATGCGCCGCGCTTACGAACGCTACTCGGGCGCGAAGGGATTCACCGCGGAGCAGTTCGAGGCGATCGCGGCCGAGGTCGCCGGCAGCACACAGACGGCGTTCTTCGACCGCGCGCTGCGTTCGACGGACGAGATCGACTACCAGGAGGCGCTCGACTGGTTCGGTCTGCGCTTCGCGGCGGTTGCCGACGGTGCTCCTCGCCAACAGCACTGGCGGCTCGAGGAGCTGGCGGACGCGACGGCCGCGCAGAAGGAGCATCTCCGCACGCTGCTCGAGCCGACGCCAACACCCGAGGCATGGGGCAAGGCATCGCGCGCCGCCTCGGATCGTTAGCGCGCCGTGTCTGCCGCCGGCCCGGCACTCGGGCGCCGCCGCAAGAAGCGCGCGACGTCGTCGAACAGCGCGTAGGCGACCGGGGTCACGAGCAGCGACAAGAGCAGGCTCAGCGCCTGGCCGCCGACGATGACCTTCGCCATGTCGGCGCGGTTCGCGGCACCGGGGCCCTTGCCCAGCGCGATCGGGATCATCGCGGCGATCAGCATCAGCGTGGTCATCAGGATCGGCCGCAGGCGCACGCGGTTGGCCTCGAACAGCGCCCACGTGCGCACCCGCTTCGCCTCCGGCAAGCGCGCGAGCCAGCGCTGGAAACGCCGGCCGAAGCGCGACAGCTCGCCGCTGCGCCACTCACCAGGCACGACGGCCGGGTCCTCGGCCGCTTGCTGGCGCAGCACGTTCGTGAAGTCGATCTGCAGGATGCCGTTCTTCTTGACGATGCCGAACAACAGGAACAGCCCGAGCACCGAGAACAGCGTCAGCGGATTGCCGAGTGCGAGTAGCGACAGCAGCGCGAACGGGATCGTCAGCGGCACCGCGAGCAGGATCACGACCGGGTGCGCGTAGCTCTCGAACTGCGCCGCGAGGATCATGTACATGAGCACGAGCGAGAGCAGGAACGCGACGAAGAACGCGGCGATCGCCTGCTGCTGGTTCTTCGCGCGGCCGACGGGTTCGAAGCGGTAGAGCGGCGGCGCGTCGAGCTTCCTGAACGCGGCGTTGAACTGCTCGAACACGGTGCCCATCGGCGATCCGGCGAGGTTCGCGATGATCGAGATCTTCCGCTGCCGCTGCGCGCGGTCGATCTGCGACGGGCCGATCGCCTCGCGGACGCGCGCGATGCTGCCGAGGCGCACGAGCCCGCCGTTGCCCGAGCGCAGCGCGAGGTCGGACAGTGCCGAGGCGTCGTCGCGGTCGGTGGCGATGGCGCGCAGCCAGACGTCGTAGTTCTCGCCGTCGGCCTCGTCCTTGTAGTCGGTCACGATCTCGCCGCCGACCAGGGTGCGCATCGCCGACGCGACGCCGGCGATCGTGACGTCGAGGTCGCTCGCGAGCAGCCGGTCGACCTCGATGCGCACCTCGGGCTTGCGCGCGCGCAGCGTCGTGTCGACGTCGGCCATGCCGGGCAGAGCGCGCAGCTGCTGCATGATGCGCTCGGCGAGCCGGTCGAGCAGGCGCAGGTCGGGGCCGATCAGCTGGAACTCGACGTCGGCGTTCGCGGCACCGATGTTGACGACGGCCGGCACCTGCACGCTCGTGCGCAGTTCGGGCCACGCCGACATCATGCTGCGCGCCTCGAGCATCCTCTGCTGCTGCGTGAACGGCGTCTTGCGGTCCTTGAGCTCGGTCAGGCGCACGTAGATCGTGCCCTCGGCGACCGGGCCCTCGCCGGGCGCCTGCCGGCCGCTCGTGTCGCCGATCTGCGTCAGCACGTGATCGACGCCGGTAGTCGCCGCGAGGCGCTGCTCGATCGCCGCGAACACCTCGCTCGTGCGCTGCAGCGTCCAGCCCTCGGGCGCGCGGATCGAGATCTCGAACTCGCTCTGGTCGTCCTTCGGGATGAAGTCGAAGCCGACCATCGCGAGCAGGCCGCGGTAACCGAGCGACTGGACCGGGAACAGGCTGCCGACCGAGACGACGGTCGCGAGCACGATCGCCCAGCGGTGCCGCAGCGACCAGCGCAGCGCACTCAGGTACGGGCGCTCGAACAGCCAGGTGTAGAAGCCGCCGCCCTGGTGGCCGCCGTGGCCTTTGGTGTCCTGGCTGCCCGTGCGCAAGAGGCGCGACGACATCATCGGCGTCAGCGTCAGCGACACGACGAGCGAGACGAGGATCGCAACCGCGCAGACGATGCCGAAGCTGCGCAGGAAGCGGCCGACGGTGCCGCTCATGAACGCGATCGGCAGGAAGATCACGAACAGCGAGAAGCTCGTCGCGAGCACCGCGAGCGTGATCTCGCGCGTGCCCTCGATCGCGGCCTGCACCTTCGGCAGGCCCTTCTCCTCCATCCAGCGGAACACGTTCTCGATCACGACGACCGCGTCGTCGACGACGACGCCGATCATCAACACCATGCCGATCAGCGTGATGTTGTTGACGGTCAGGTCGAACGCGCGCATCACCGGGAACACGGCGATGATCGAGACCGGGATCGCGACCGCGGCGACGATCGTCGGCCGCCAGTCGCGCAGGAACAGCAGGATCGTCAGCACGACGAGGCCCGCGCCGAGCAGCAGGTGGATCTCGACCTCGTGCATCGACGCGCGGATGAACCGCGACTGGTCGCGCGTCCAGGTCATCGTCACGTCGCCCTTGCCCTCGGCGGCGAGCGTCTTCTGCAGCACGAGCAGGCGCGCCTTCACGGTGTCGATGACCTCGACCGTGTTGCTGCCGCTCTGCTTCTGCACGACGAGCGACACGGCGTTCTTGCCGTCGAAGCGCGTGAGGCCGCGCGGCTCTTCGACCCCGTCTTCGACGTTCGGCTCGACGTTGCCCACGGGTCCGAGGTCGCGGATGCGGATCGGTTGGCCGTCGACGCTCGCGACGACGAGGTCCGCGAACTCGCGCGGGTCGCGTACGCGGCCGACCGTGCGCAGCACGAGCTCGCGCCGTTCCTGGTCGACACGGCCGCCCGGAAGCTCGAGGTTCTGCCGCTGCAGCGCGGTTCTCACGTCGTCGATCGCGAGCCCGTAGGCCTCGAGCCTGCGCGTGTCGATGCGGATCTGCACGGCGCGGTGCTGGCCGCCAACGAGGCTCACGGAGCCGACGCCCGGCAGGCTGCTCAGCTCGTCGCCGATCTCGCGGTCCGCGATGTCGGTCAGCTCGCGCAGGTCGCGCTGACCCGCGACGACGATCGTCAACACGGGCGATGCGTCGAGGTCGAACTTGTCGACGATCGGCGTCTCGGTGCCGGGCGGCAGCAGCGACAGGACCGTGTTGATCTTGCCCTGCACCTCCTGCTGCGCCGTGTCGCGGTCCTTCTCGAGCAGGAACTGCACGGTCACGAACGAGCGTCCCTCGGTCGTCGTGCTGCGCAGCTCGTCGATGCCCGAGATCGTGTTGACCGCGTCCTCGACGAGCTTCGTGACGCCCGTCTCCATCTCTTCGACCGACGTGCCGGGCCGGTTCGTCGTGACGATCACGACCGGCAGGTCGACGTTCGGGAACAGGTCGACGCCGATGCGCAGCATCGTGACGAGACCGAGCACGACCGGCAGCAGGCACAGCATCACCGTGAACACGGGACGCCGGATGCACAGCGCCGGCAGACTCACTTGCCCGCCTCGGCCGCCGCAACCTGAACGGGCACACCCTCGGCGAGCCGCGCGGCGCCCGAGACGACGACCTCGTCGCCGGCGCGCAGGTCACCCTTCACGACCTCGAGGAACGCGCCGTCGTGCGTGCCGGTCGTGACCTCGTGCTCGACGGCCTTGCCGTCCTTCACGGTGAACACCTTGCTCTGCCCGAGTGCCGTGACGACCGCGTCCTGCGGGACGAACACGACCGCCGGATCGGTGTGCGTCTCGATCAGGCCGCGCGCGAAGCCGCCGGGCAACAGCGAGCCGTCGCCGTTCGGCAGCGAGATCTCGACCTCGAACGCACGCTTGCGCGCATCGGCGACCGGCGCGATGCGCGCGACGATGCCCGTGCGCGGCCCGCCGCCGGACGGCACTTCGACGATCACACGCTGCCCCTTCTGCACCGCGCGCGACCAACGCTCGGGCACGTCGGCGCGGAACTCGATCGGGTCGCCGTCGACGAGCTGGAACGCCACCGTCGCCTCTTGCATGTAGTCGCCCGGGGCGACGAGCCGGCGGCCGACGCGCCACGGCCCACCCGGCGGCGCCCTGAACTCCGTGTCGGCGAGCGCCTGCCGGCTCTGCGCGAGCTCGGCCGCGCGTTGGGCCGCCAGCGCGAGTGTCGCGCGAGACGCGGTCACGGCGGCGGCGTGCGCCGCGGCCGCCGACAGCATCGCGGTCTTCAGGTCCGCGTGCTCCTGCTCGGTGATCAGCGGCGGCTTCTCGGCGAACATCAGCTCGCCGCGTTGGAAACGCTCTGCGGCGTTCTTCGCCTCGATGCGCGCGCGGGCTACGGCCGGCACCAGATCCGGGTCGAACTCTCCTTCGGGCAGCTGCTGCAGCCCGAGCTCGGCCAGTGCCGCGAGCAGCGCGGCCTGCTTCTGCGCGACCGCGAGCTCGTAGTCGGCCGGCTCGATGCGTGCGAGCACCGCGCCCGCCGCCACGACGTCGCCGAGGTCGTGTTCGACGGCTGCGATGCGCCCGACGACCTTCGCACCGATCATCGCCTCCTCGTCGCCGCGCAGCGTGCCGACGACTTCGATCGTGCGCACGAGCGGCTGCACCTTCACGGGCCGCAGCCGGACCATCACGCGCGGATCGGCCTCGGCGGCCGGCCCCTGCACGGGCCGGCTGCACGCGAGCGGCCACAGCAGCGGAACGGCGATCGCGGCCAACAGGTTGTTGCGCACGGCTGGGTTCTTGCGCACGGAACGGCCTCTGCCAATACTGGCCAGTCGGTTTTGGACCGCCTACGCTAGGCGGTGCGACGGCTTCCCGCAAGCGACGAGGTGAAGTGCAACGACCCGACGAACGCAAACGCAGCGAGATCATGCGCACGGCGGCGCGCATGTTCGCCGAGCGGCCCTACCACGAGGTCCGGCTCGACGAGATCGCGGCGGCGACGCGGCTCGGCAAGGGCACGATCTACGTCTACTTCGCGAGCAAGGACGACCTGCACACGACCCTGATCGCCGAGGGCATCGACCAGCTCATCACCGAGGTGCAGGCCACGACCGCCGCAGGCGAAGGCGCCTGGCCCGCGATCGAGCGCGCCGTCGACGCGCTGCTGGCGTTCGCCGACCGGTTCCCGCACATCTACACGCTGATGCGCAGCGCGCTGCCGCCGCAGGAGGGCCTGCTGGCGCAGAAACGGCGCGAGCTCGCTCGCGCGCTGGCCCGCATCCTGCGTCGCGGCGTCGTGGACGGCGCACTCGACGACCCGCATCCCGAGCTGACCGCCGAGTTCCTGCTGAGCTCCGTGCGCGGGGCGCTGCTGTTCCCGCCGAAGAACCTGGGCCGCAGGGCCATCGCCCGACACATCCTGCGCGTCATCGGGCGCGGGCTGCTCGCCCGCAAGAGGTCGAAGAGATGAACGTCCATCGCCGTGCACTGCGCCCTCCGTTCCTGCTGCTGTGGCTGTTGCCCGCCGCCTGCGCGACGGACCAGCAGGCCGACGTCGATCTCTGGCGGCGCGAGGTCGCACTCGGCGAAGCGCCCGCGTTCGCACCGGGATCGCCGTTGTCGCTGGCCACCGCCGTGCGCCTCGCGAACGACCAGAACGAGCGGATCGCGATCACCGGCGAGGACTTCGTGCAGGCCTGCGCCGAACGCGCGCGCATCAACGCCGGCTTCTTCCCGCAGGCCGATCTCGCGCCGACGTACGTCTTCCGCGAGAAGACCGCCGCGGGCATCTCGTTCCTCGACTCCGCTTCGCTGCTCGACGTGCCGCTGCACGCCGAGTGGAGCCTGTTCGAGGGCTTCCGCACGAAACACAGCTCGACCGCCGCCGACCTGACCGCGCAGCAGCGCCGTTCGCTGCTGCTCGACCTGCGCGAGACCGTCGTGCTCGAGGTCGTCCAGGCCTACTACCGCGTGCTGCGCGCCGAACAGCGTGCCGCCGTGATCGAGCGATCGCTCGCGGCGCAGCAGCAGAACGCGCGCGACTTCGCGGCGCGCGAACGCATCGGCACGGCGCGCACCCTCGACCGCACGCAGGCCGAGGCGCTCGTGTCGCGCACGAGCCTCGAGCTGCTCGCCACGCGGAACGAAGCCCGCTCGTGGCGGCATGCCCTGTGCCTGCTGACCGGCGCCGACGTGCAAGGCAGTCCGCTGCACGACGGCTTCGAGCTGCCGGACGAGCGCCCAGCGGCCGAGGCGCTGCTCGAGCTCGCAGCGCAGCAGCGGCAGGATCTGCAGGCTGCCGCCCTCGCGGCCGAGGCCGCGCGCGCTCGCGTCGAGGTCGCCTTCGGGCAGTACTATCCGTCGATCGGCGTCAGCCTCGACTGGTTCCTGGCGCGCGACACGCCGCCCGACGAGCGCTCGTGGACCGGGCTCGTGAGCCTCTACCTGCCGCTGTTCCAGGGCGGGCGCATCGCGGCCGAGGTCAGCGAAGCGTGGTCGGTGTTCCGGCAGGAGGTGTCGCGCTACTCGCTGCTGCGGCGCACCATCGAGCACGATCTCGCGGTCGCACTCGACCAGGTCACGACGCTCGATCAGCGTCTCGAGGAGCTGAAGAGGCTGACGGCTGCCGACGCCGAGTCGCTGCGGCAGGCCGAAGCCGGCGCGCGCGCGGGCCTGTCGACGAACCTCGTGCTGCTGCTGTCGCAGAACCAGCTGCAACGCAGCCAGGTCGACGTCGCCGAGTCCGAGCTCGAGCGCAAGGCCGCGTGGTTCGCCGTGCTGCGCATCACGGGTGCCCTGACCGCCGGCACCGTCGACGTGCCGGTGCCGCCACTGCCGCCGCCGCGGCCCGTGCCCGGCTCGCCGTTCGTGCATTCGCCGCCGGGCAACTAGGAACATCGCCTCGCTCTCCGCGGCCTCGCCGCTGAGAGTCAGATCTTCACGGACTTCCAACGGCCCTTGCGGAAGATCCAGAGTGCGATCACCGCGAAGCACGACTCCGCGATCGGGATCGACCAGAAGACGCCGACCGGGCCCCACCCGCACTCGAAGGCCAACAGGTACGCGAGCGACAACTCGAGCACCCAGAAGCACCAGAACGTGATCCACGTCGGCGTCGCCGTGTCGCCAGCGCCGTTGAAGGCCTGCATGGCCACCATGCCCCAGGCGTAGAACACGTAGCCCGCGGCGAGGATGCGCAGCGTGTCGACCGCGTGGCCCAGGATCACGGGGTCGGTCACGAAGAAACCCATGATCCGCGCGGGCCAGAGCTCCATGACGATCGTCACGAGCGCGAGGAACGCCATGTCGTAGAGGCCCGTGAGCCACACGGACCGCTCGGCGCGTTCGGGCTGCGAAGCACCGAGGTTCTGGCCGACGAGCGTCGCGGCGGCGTTGCTGAGACCCCACGCGGGCAGCAGCGCGAACACGAGGACGCGGATGCCGATCGTGTAGCCGGCAGTCGCGGCCTCGCCGAACGAGGCGACCATGCGCATGAGGAACACCCAGCTCGTCGTGCCGATCAGGAACTGACCGATCGTGCCGAACGAGAGGCGCACGAGCTGCCACATCGGGCCTGCGTCGAAGCGCACGAGGCGCTGCAGCCGCACGCGGCTGTTGCCGCGCCGCAGCAGCCAGAACTGGTAGACCACGGCGATCGCGCGGCCCGTGCACGTCGCGACCGCTGCACCGGTGACGCCGAGTTGCGGGAACGGCCCGAGCCCGAAGATCAGGCACGGATCGAGCGCGAGGTTGATGCAGTTCGCGACGGCGAGGACCTTCAGCGCGAGGATCGGATCGCCGGCCCCGCGGAAGATCGCGTTCTGCAGGAAGAGCAGCACGACGATCACGTTCGCGCCGAGCGTGATCCGCGCGTAGTCCGTGCCGACCGCGACGACGTGCGCGTTGCCGCCGGTCATCAGCGACAGCAGCTCTGGCGCCCAGACGATGCAGGGCAGGCCCATCACCGCGCCGACGACGAACCCGAGCCCGATCGCTTGCCCGCCCGCGACCGCGGCACCCTCGGGGTCCTTCTCGCCGACGCGGCGCGCGACGAGCGCCGTGACCGCCATGCCGAGGCCGAAGGCGATCGCGTAGACGATCGACAACATCGCCTCGGTGGCGCCGATCGTCGCTGCGGCGGCGCCGTGGGTCGAGGTGGAGCCGAACCACTCGTCGTCGATGCGGTTGACCCACCAGATGTCGACGAGTGCAAACAGCGCCTCGAGGCCCATCTCGAGCACCATCGGCACGGCCAGCAGCAGGATGGCAAGGTGCAGCGAGCCCTTCGTGTAGTCGTGGTGCTCGCCGCGCAGGCTCGCGACGACGTGCCGCCAGAACGAACGCACCGGCGCCCGCTCGTCGATGGCGGCTTCGGGGGGCTTCGTGGTCTCGTCGAGGTCGGTGGTCACGGTCTTCGGGGACGGACAATCGCTGACCCGCCGATGTGTCGCCAGCGTCAGGGAGGGAACGTGCGCGTGCGCCGGGGCGGTGCTGGCGCGGTCAGGAGATGCGGCTACGCACCGCAGGCCGGAGTCGGCCCAGGATTTTGCCTGACCCCCGCCCGAAGCCCGGCGAAGAGGCAGGCGAGTTGCTATCCTTCCGCTCGCCATGTTCCGCGTTCCCGTCCTGCTCGCCCTCCTGGCCTGTCTCCCTGACGACCCGACGCCCGTCGGCTTCGCCGTGCTCGCCGGATTCACCTATACCGAAGGCATGACGCTGCCCAAGGAAGTGACGAACGTCGACGAGAAGGTCGTGAAGATCCGCGGTTTCATGCAGCGTGAGGTTCCCGGCAGCGGGCCCGTGAACCAGTTCCTGCTCGTCAACGAAGCGTGCGGCTGCAACGGCTCGCCGAAGCTCAACGAGATCGTGTTCTGCACGCTGCCCGATGGCGTCACGATGGACATCCAGCCCGGCGTGGTGACCGCGACCGGCAAGCTCTACGTCGGCGAAGAGAAGGAAGACGGCGTCGTCGTCATGCTCTACCAGATGGACGCCGACACCGTGAAGTGACGCGCGTGAAGCCCCTGCGCATCCTGCTCTTCGTGGCGATTGCATCGCCGCTGCTCGCGTTCTTGCCCGGCCTGCAGGACCCGGACGGTTGGGACAAGGACGTCGAGCGCGCCTGCACGTCGCAGCGTTACGGCCTGCGGCTCGCGGCAGCGCGCAAGGTCGCTGCAGGTGGCGCAGCCGCCGTGCCGGCGATCCGCGCATTCGCGCAGAAGAACGGCGTCAACGCGGTGCCTGCAGCGCTCGTCGATGCGATCGCGGACCAGGCGACGCTCGAAGCCGCCGTGCTCGAGCTGCTGCGCGAGTGGGCGGACAACGGCGACTTCTACTGGCGCGCTTCCGCGATGCGCGGTCTCGCGCTGCGCGCGCCGAAGCTGCCGCCGGCGGCGGCCGCGGAGCTCGGCAAGTTCTTCGTCCCGCACTACGACAGTGCTTCGTGGCTCATGCGCGTGCACGCTCAGCTCGGCGGCGCGCTGCTCGGCGACCACAACGCGCAGCAGATCCCGGAACCCGATCCTCGCGCGCGCTACAAGGAGGCGATCCTGCTGCTGCAGCACGAGAAGGACCTTCCTGACAAGCGGATGCTGCAGCTGTCGCTCGTCATCCACGCACTGGCAGACGAACGCACGTTCCAGGGTGACCCGTGGGGGCAGCGTTTCGCGGCCGAGGCCAACAAGGCGCTGAAGGCGTGGCTAGGCGACCAGTACCCGGAGATCCCGGGCGGCGACACCGAAGGCAGCGTGCGCGCGATCGTCGCGGCCGCGAAGCAGAAGTCGGGCCAGAACCTGAACGTGCCCGAGCCGCGCAAGGATCCCGCGACGCCATTCGCCGGTGGCATCGAGATCCTCTCGTGCAAGAACGGCGACCTGTTCGTGCAGTGGACGGCCGCCGGCGAAGTCCATTTCGGCCTCGAGGACTGCGCCGTCGTGCGCCTGCCCGCCGAGGCCTGGACGGCCCTGACGAGCGAGCGCGCGCAACTGAGCCTCGGCGCGAACCTCGGCGTGATCGTCTGCGATGCCATGCGCCTCTCGTGGCTCGAACCGAAGCTGCACGCGAAAGTGGCGCCGGCCAGCCTGCCGGCCGCAGCTGCAAATTGGCTACAGCATTTGGCTTCGGAAATCGAAAAAACGGGACAGCCTGGACTGGCCGCGGTGCTGCGCACCGGGCTCGAGCAGTTCGCAGCGCCCTGATCTGAGAGCACCCCATGTGTGGCATCGTCGCCGTCCTGCGTCGCAAGAGCCGCCGCCAACCACCGGCGCCCGACCGGCTGCAGGCACTGCTCAGCGACGCGGAACGCAGCCTCGGCAACGGTCTCGATGCCGACTCGATCGATGCGGGAGCACAGGCGCTGCAGGCGCTCGACCAGCTGCTGAAGGGCGTGCCGGGCCTCATGACGCTGCTGCAGCACGGACCCGTCGCGCGAGACCTTCGCGACCGTCTGCAGAAGCTGCAGGCCACGGTGAGCACCTTCGAGCGCACGCTCGATCAGACCACGATCGCCGAGACGCTCGACGACGGCGTCGAACGCACGAACGAGGCGCTCGTGCGCCTCAAGGACGCGCTGTGGGCCGTGCAGCGCGACCGCCTGCCGCACGCAGCGGCCGTGCTCGACCTGGGCAACGGCGACATCCCGCACGCGGCGGCGGCCGCCGCGTTCTCGAGTCTGCAGACCACGCTGTCGGCGCTCGACCGGCTCGAAGTGCGCGGCCGCGACTCCGCCGGCGTCTCGGTCATCGTCAGCGGCATCGACGCGGACAGCCCGAAGCTGCGCGCGCTGCGCGCGGGCCGCGACAGCGATCCGCTGTTCCAGGACAGCTCCGTGCGCCTCGCCGACGGCTGCCTGAACTTCGTCTACAAGCACGCCGCCGAGATCGGCGAGCTCGGCGACAACGTCCGCAAGCTGCGCGCGAGCATCCGCGAGGACGCGCTGCTGCAGCAAGCACTGCGCGAAGGCGGCGCCGAGGTGCTCGTGCTCGGCCACACTCGCTGGGCCAGCGTCGGGATCATCAGCGAGCCGAACGCGCACCCGCTCAACAACGAGGAGCTCGCCGCGGGGCCCGGCCCCTACGCGATCGCGGCGCTGAACGGCGACGTCGACAACCACCACGACCTGATCTCGCGCCACGGGCTCAGCATCCACGACCCGATCACCACCGACGCGAAGGTGATCCCGATCCTCGTCTCGCGCCAGATGCGCTCGGGCCACGCGCTGAGCGAGGCGTTCCGGCGCACGGTCGCGAGCTTCGAGGGCTCGGTCGCGATCGCGGCCGCGACGACGCGCAACCCGCAGCAGCTGGCGCTCGCGCTGCGCGGCTCGGGCCAGGCGCTCTACGTCGGCCTCGCGGAGGACGCGTTCGTCGTCGCGAGCGAGCCGTACGGCGTGATCGAGGAGTGCGAGCGCTACCTGCGCATGGACGGCGAGACGCCGAACGATCCGCACGCTGCCTCGCCCTCGCGCGGCCAGGTCGTGCTGCTCGATGGCGCCGCGGCCGGCGAGCTCGCGGGCATCACACGCCTCGGCTACGACGGCACGCGGCTGCCACCCTCCGAGCAGAACCTCGCGCACGCGGCCGTCACGACGCGCGACCTCGACCGCGGCACGTTCCGTCACTTCCTGCACAAGGAGATCTCCGAAGCGCCCGATTCGCTGCGCAAGACGCTGCGCGGTCGCATCGTGCGCCGCGGCTCGAAGCTGCAGGTGGCACTGCCGCCGGCTTCGCTGCCGAGTGCGGCGATCGAGGCGCTGCGCGCGGGCAGCACGAAGCGCATCCTCGTGATCGGCCAGGGTACTGCCGCCGTCGCGGGCCAGGCCGTCGCCGCGGCGATCGCCGAAGCACTCGCGCGCACCGGCATCGCGGTGCAGGCAATGCCCGCGACCGAGCTCTCGGGCTTCGGGCTCGCCGACGACATGAGCGACACGCTCGTCGTCGCGATCTCGCAGTCCGGCACGACGACGGACACGAACCGCACGGTCGACCTCGTGCGCAGCCGCGGCTCGCTCGTGCTCGCGATCGTGAACCGCCGCGGCAGCGACCTGACCGACAAGGCCGACGGCGTCATCTACACGAGCGACGGCCGCGACGTCGAGATGAGCGTCGCGAGCACGAAGGCGTTCTACGCGCAGTGCGCCGCCGGCCACCTGCTCGCTCATGCGCTCGCGCGCGCCGCGAACTGCGCCGACGACAACGCCGAGCACCAGCTGCTGCTAGCGCTGCTCGATCTGCCGACCGCGATGCGCGAGGTCCTGAAGCAGGACGAGAACACCGAGTCGATCGCGCGCCGCTTCGCGCCCCAGCGGCGTTCGTGGGCGCTGGTCGGCAACGGCAAGAACCGGATTGCCGCCGCCGAGATCCGGATCAAGCTCAGCGAGCTCTGCTACCGCTCGATCGCGTGCGACTCGACCGAGGACAAGAAGCACATCGACCTCTCGTCCGAGCCGATGATCCTCGTCTGCGCCGCGGGCCTCACGGGCTCGACTGCCGACGACGTGGCCAAGGAAGTCGCGATCTACAAGGCCCACAAGGCCTGCCCGATCGTCGTCGCGACCGCCGGCGAGAACCGCTTCGTCTCGGCCGCCGCGACGATCCGCGTGCCGCACGTGCATGCCTCGCTCGCCTACGTGATGTCGACGATGGCGGGCCACCTGTTCGGCTACCGCGCGGCGCTCGCGATCGACGAGCTCGCGCTGCCGTTGCGCCGCATGCGCGGCGCGATCGAGGAGGAGTTCGCCGAGGGCGTCGACACGGCGGACATCTTCGGCCGACTGCGTCCGCTGCTGCAGCCGCACTGGCTCGCCTTCCGCCGCGACCTGCTCTCGGGCCGCTACGACGGCACGCTCGAGGCCCGCACGGCCGCGACGCTCGTCTCGCTCTGCAACTACGTGCTCGGCCTCATGCCGCTCGACGTCTTCGCGGTCGAGTTCGGCGAGCCCGGCACGCCCGGCGTCGTCGTCGACCGGCTCACCGAGGTCCTGACCAAGAGCATCGACCAGCTCACGCGCCCCGTCGACGCGATCAAGCACCAGGCCAAGACCGTCACGGTCGGCATCTCGCGCGCCGACGAAGCGCTGCTGACGCGGCCGCTCGTGCGCGCGCTGCTCGCCGCCGGCAGCAGCCGCGACCTGCTCGGTTACCGCGACCTGCGCACGCTGGCCGCGCTCGACCGCGCCGTCGCCGCCGTGCTCGGCAGCACGCGGTATCGCATCGACGGCGACATCGAGGGTGGCCACGCGAAGATCGAAGTCGTCGAGCAGCGCGGCATCGCTACGAGCCTGCGTTCGCGCACGAGCGACAACCCGACCCTGCGCGGCACGAAGCACCTCGTCGCGATGGAGAAGCAGTGCCTCGTCGCGAAGGGCCGCAGCGACGAACGCACGGTCATCCTCGTGCCCGAGGTCGACCAGAACCGCACGGTCGGCCTCACGCTGCTGCACGTCCGCTTCCACGCCTTGCTCGACGCGCAGTCGTTGCGCGGCGTGCTCGGCGGGTACCGGAACCGGTACGCGGCACTGGCCGACGCCGTGACCGAGACCGAGCCTTCGTTCGACGAGGACCTGCTCGCCTCGATGCCGGTCGTCGACCTGCTCTGCGACCCGATCTACTCGCTCGCCGACCGCTGGCGCCAGGGCACTCTGCACCGCACGTAGCGCGGCGCGGCATTGGCGGACCGAGCTGTTCGGCATCTCCGCTTCGATGCGGACGAATGCCGATAGGCTTGACGCGCGACGGCGGGCGATGGGCCAGCCGTCCGCCTACTGGTCACGAGGAGTGCGTCTGGACAGGGGCTTGAGTCTCGCAGTGATCTGGCTCGACGAGCACGTCGTCGAGATCCAGGTGCGCGCGGCGAACGGCAGGTTCGCCGGCGTTGCCGACTGCTATGCGGGGCACGAGTTCTTCGCGCGAGCCGCCGAGTCCTTGCGCGGCTTTCCAACCTCTGCGAGAGACCACCGCGAGATCGACGTCGGGACGTTCGATCCTGGCTACGCCGGCGGCGGCGCGAGGATCGTCCTGCGCTGCATCGATTCGGCGGGCCATGCAGTCGCGGACGTGACGCTGCAAGCGGACAGCGCGGCGGTGCAAGGGCATCGCGAGAGCGTCTCGCTGACGTTCCCTATCGAGGCGGCCGGCGTCGACGAGCTCGTCGCGGTTCTTGGTAGGATCGATCTCGTTGTCGGGGCTGCAGCCGTTCTGCGGCCGGCAATCTGACCGCTCGAGACTGCGCACTCGCCAGATTCGCGCGGCTCAGCGGCAGACTCTGGGCAGGCGGGCCCGTGTCGATGCTCGCGACGAGGATCATCGAATCCCTGCTGTCGGACCCGATCACCTGGGCGGTGGTCGTCGTCTCCGCCTGGGCAGAGGTCGCGACGGCACGATGGCTTCTTCGCCGCATGGCAGTCGACGTCAGCAGCTTCACGGCCACGCCCGTTCTCGTTCAGTTCCTGACGTGGTTCGCGTTCCTGGCCTTCGGCGACTGGCTCGCGTGGCACTACGAAGTGCGGAACTGCATCCCGCTCGTGGCCACGGAACTCATGGTGGTAGTGGCAGAGTACTCGCTGCTGCGAGCCGCCGGGCCAGGCTGGTTTCTCGGCCGCCTGCAGGCGCCCCTGACGATCAGGCAAGCCGCGCTCGTCGCGGCGCTCGGAAACGTTGTCGCCATCGCTGCCATCGTCGGCATCTTCGTCTGCTTTGCCCTTCTCGCTGCGATTACCGAGTTGGTGGTCTACCTGATGGCCCGTTAGGACGCCTGGCGCGACGCGCGGCCGTGGCTCGCTGCCGCGCGGAACAGGCGCTAGAAAAGCTGTCCTCACGCCGTGATGTCCGAACAAGGAGCCGTCGATGGGCCGGTCACTCGCCGCCAGGATCAAAGCAGCCAACACCGCTCTCCTCACCGAGGGCAAGCTCGAATCGATCGGCGAGTTCTTCGCGCCCGACTACGTGGCCCACGGGACCGACCAGGACATGAAGGGGCACGCCGGGATCCGCCGCTTCCTCGAAGAGCTGCGGCGTGCATTCCCGGATCTCGAAGCCGGCATCGAGATCCTCGTGGAGGGCAAGTCGTCGCGCGTCGCCTGGCAGCGGACGCTGCGCGGCACGCACCGCGGTGACTTCAAGGGGTTCCCCGCCACGGGGCGTCGCGTAACCTGGCGCGACATGGTCGCGAGCCAGTTCCAAGACGGGATCATCACCGAAGACTGGGTGATCACGGATCTCGCCGAGCGTCTGCTGCTCTCGAGGCCGAGCTGACGCGCAGGATCGGCGCTACGATGGACTCGCCATGCTCCCATCGCACTCGGCGTTCATTCAGGTTTTCGGTTGTGCGCTGATAGCAACTTCGGAGGCACTCGTCGCACAGCAGTTCACGTTGTCGGGGATTCCCGCCACGGCCGGCAATGCAACTGACCTCGTTGCCGCAGACTTCAGTGGCGACGGCGCGCTGGACTTCCTCATCACGTATGCCAATCCGCCTACCGGCGGCTTCGAGGTGTTGTCGCGATTGGCGAACGGGACGTGGGGTACCAAGGGCATATGGGGCGGCGGCCAGCCATCGGCGGTGATCACGGCCGAAGTGAATGGTGATGGGCGTCCGGATGTCGTGATGGCGAGCAGCTCCCCAGCAGGGTCAGGTGTGGGCATCTTCTCGTTCGATTCCCGCATGCAGCCGTCCGGAGGGTCGACCTTGCAATCGCCACCGCCGGGCGTTCGCGGACTCGCGTGGATTCGAGGCGACACGGACGCGTCCCCGGACCTGTTCTGCTTCAGCGATTCCGGCGTCTACTTCTACCGCCATCTTGGCGGTCATGCCTTCGCTCCCCCGGTCGTCACGCCGACGCCGTGGCTTCCATCCAACACCGACGTGCTGGTTGCCGATTTCGACGGCGACGGACTCGCGGATCGCGCCGCGATCGTGAAGCAGCCTTCGCAGCCGTCGCAGTTGGAGGTTGCGCGCGGTGACGGGTTCGGTTCCTTCCTTTCCGCCGTGGTCATGACACTGCCTTCGTTGCCCTTTCCATCCTCGTCGCTGGTCACGGACTTGAACAGGGACGGGTTGCCCGACCTCATCGTGGACACGCGGGTGCTGCTCGCCACTGGTGGTGGTGCATTCACCCTCTTGCCCACGGCCTTGGTCGGAAGCGCCCGCGCCACCGGCGATTTCAATGGCGACGGGCTGCCGGACATCCTGTGCCAGGTGGGACCCACCCCATCCTGGGTGCCGCAGCTGCAGCAACCCGGCATGACATTCGTCGGCAGTGGTCCCGGGGTCGGCGCCAGCTTGATCACGAAGCCATTCGTCCTCGACGTCAACCAGGATGGCCGACTCGACATCCTTGCCCTGTATCCGGCGGGCTCCAGTCCTGTCTATCAACTCGCTACCGGCGTGTTGCCGCACGCAGCGCCAAACGTCTGGCCCTACGGCATCGGGACGCCCGGTTGTCGCGGCCACATTCCGCTTTCGGCGAACGCTGATCCAACACTTGGACTCGCGAGCTTCGCGATCACCGCAACCAACACGCCCATCAACGCACCAGGCATCCTGCTCGCCTACAGTGGGCCAATCTACATGTCGACCTGGCCGCAGCAGTTGGGCGGACTTGGAGTCACTACCCACATCGATCCGCTGCATGCCCAGCTCGTGCCCTTCAGCAGCTACGGCCACGGGCAGGCCCATTTTCCTCTGCCCATCCCGGCCATGGGCTTCTTCATCTACCACTTCCAAGCAGTCTGGCTTGCACCGGCCGGTGACGGCGCATGCAGTGATTCCCCGCTCGGGTTCGTCTCGTCCAACGTGCTGCGGGTTCAACCGCACTGACGCGAGCGCGAAGGAGTCCGCCCAGCGAGCTGCCGCGGCGGACACGGCCTTCGATGGCTCAGCGGCCCGAGCAACAGACCCTTCCGCTGGCCGCGGCGATCCCTATCCTGTCGGCCTGAATGCCGGTTCCCCTGATCGATCTCACCCGCGACAAGGCGCAGCTCGCCGAAGTCGAAGCCGCCGTCGTCCGCGTCGTTCGCAGCGGGCAGTACATCCTCGGCCCCGAGGTCGAGAACCTCGAGCGCGAGCTGCAGGAGTACCTCGGCTGCAAGCACGCGATCGCGATGTCGTCGGGCACGGACGCGCTGCTGGCACCGCTGATGGCGCTCGGCATCGGGCCCGGCGACGAAGTCGTGCTGCCGACCTACTCGTTCTTCGCGACGGCCGGCGTAGTCGCGCGCGTCGGTGCAAGACCGGTCTTCGTCGACAGCGAGCCGACGTACCTCGCGATCGACCCGGAGCGGCTCGAGGCGACGCTGCGGGACTGCAAGCGGCCGAAGGCCGTGATGGCCGTGCACCTGTTCGGTGCTTTCTTCGACGTCGACGCGGTGCTCGCGATCTGCAAGAAGTTCTCGATCCCGCTGATCGAGGATGCGGCACAGGCGATCGGCACGAAGCGCAAGGGCCGCATGGTCGGCAGCGACGGGCTGTGCGGCGGCTGGTCGACGTTCCCGACCAAGAACATGGGCGGCCTCGGCGACGGCGGCTTCCTGACCACGAACGACGACCAGTTCGCGGCCAGGTGCAAGCTGCTGCGCAATCACGGCCAGGCCGAGCACTACAAGCACAACCTGATCGGCGGCAACTTCCGCATGGACGCGATCCAGGCGGCGGCGCTGCGAGTGAAGCTGCGCGCGATGGAGTCGGTCACCGCGCAGCGGCGCGAGAACGCGTCGCGCTATCGCCAGCTGTTCGCTGCCGCGAGGCTGCTCGACTGGGCGAAGCTGCCGCCGGACTGCGACCGCCATGCGTACCATCAGTTCGTGCTGCGCGTGCCGAAGGCGCAGCGCGACGGCGCGATCGCGCATCTGCGCCAGCAGGGCATCGGCTGCGCGGTCTACTACCCGATCCCGTTCCACCGGCAGCCGTGTTTCGCCCACCTCGGCGCCGACGCGAAGGACTTCCCCGTGGCCGAGCAGGCCGCGGCCGAGGCGCTCGCACTGCCGATCTTCCAGGGGCTGACGGAAGGTGAGCAGATCGACGTGGTCGGCGCCTTGGCGAAGTTCGTGCGGTAGGCGTCGCTGGGCGGCGCGCGCCGTGAGGACTCATGTCTCTTCACGGCGAAAACCGATCCGGCCAGGCTTGGGCCGCGGCGGCGTCATCAGCTGGCGGATCGCCTCGAACACCACGCGGAACTTTGCATCGTGTCTCTTCTCCAGGTCGGCCAACCTCCTCGCCAGGTCGGAGTTGGCAGCCATCACGTGCCGAAGCCGAACGAAGACTCGCACGATCTCGATGTTGACTTGAACCGCGCGCCGACTGCGGAGCACGCTCGAGAGCATCGCCACGCCATGCTCCGTGAAGGCGTAGGGCAGGTACTTCCGGTGCCGCCCGCGCCCGGTCTCTAAGGTCACAGTTTGTGACCTTAGAAGTGCCGCTTCCTTGACGGTGAGCTGGAACATGAAATCCGAAGGGAAGCGCTCGATGTTGCGCCTCACGGCTTGATTCATGACCTTGGCCGCCACCCCGTACAGGCCGGCCAGGTCTCGGTCGAGGATCGGGCAACTTGTTCCGATGGTTCCCCTCAGGCGACACCCGCGAGCAGATCGACGTGGTCGGCGCCTGGCGAAGTTCGTGCGGTAGCGCGCGGATCTGCCAACTCAGCAGACCGCCGATGCCCCAATGCGGCGGCGCTCGAGGCCCGCCAGCGCAGAGACGTCGAATGCTCGTGTAGAGGAAAAAAAGTCGCCCCGATCAGGCACCTCCCCTTGACCTGCCAGCGGGGCCTGCGCATCGTTCGCCGACCGCTGGAGGAGCGTTCGCGATGAGTACCTGGTGCGAGGGTGACGAACCCGCTCGCAGCACCAGCGAAAGGCGACGATCGCCGAAGCTGCGCGCATGGCGTCGGTGCGCGTGGTTGGCTGCAGGGGCCAATACCCCGCAGCTGTCGCCCCGAGCTTTCGGTGCGGAGTGCCAGACGCATGGTGCCATGGCTCCTTCGGCGGCGGTTCCCTCTCTGCTGACTGGAGCATCCCGTGACTTCCACCACTGCTGCGCGCGACCACGCCCCGAAGGCGGCCTGGCTGTTGGATCGCACCGAGGCGCTGTGCCGCGCCGACACGACGACTGGCCGCGAGGATCACGGCCTGCCTGCCCTGCGGGCCCTGCTGCGCGAACTCGGTGCGACGATCGACTTGCAGGAAGTGGCGCCGGGCCGCCACAACGTGCTCGCGACCTGGGGCACGCCGCGGCTCTTGTTCTCGACGCACCTCGACACGGTGCCGCCATTCCTGCCGCCGCGGCGGCAAGGCGATCTGCTGACGGGTCGCGGCACCTGTGACGCGAAGGGACAGATCACGGCCCAGCTCGGCGCGATCAGCGAGCTGCTCGCGCGCGGTCACGGCGGCTTCGCGTGGCTCGGCCTGGTCGGCGAGGAGACGGACAGCGTCGGTGCGATGGCCGCGGCCGAGCTCGCACCGCGCTTCCAGAGCTGCGCGGCGGCGATCAACGGCGAGCCGACCGAGAACCGGCTCGCGACGGGCCAGCGCGGTGCCTTGCAACTGCGGCTGCGCACGTCCGGAGTGGCCGCTCACTCGGGCACGCCGGAGCTCGGGAAGTCGGCGATCTGGCCGCTGATGGACTGGCTGCAGCGGCTGCGGGAGATGCCCGGCATCGTCGATGCCGAGCTCGGGCCCGAGGTCTGGAACCTCGGCTCGCTGCAGGGTGGCACGGCGCCGAACGTGATCCCGGCGAACGCGGAGGCCGTGTTGTTCGTGCGCTCGCTGCCGGAGTCGCAGTTCCTCGCGAAGGCGCGGCAGCTCGCGCCGGCCGACGGACTCGTCGAGGAGCTCTCCTTCACGCCGCCGGAACGGTTCACGCGGCTGCCCGGGTTCGAGCAGGCGACCGTGACGTTCGGCAGCGACGCACCGCGCGTCCGCGCGATGGTCGGCGGCAAGCAGGTCGCGCTGTGCGGCCCCGGCAGCATCAAGGTCGCGCACACGCTGGACGAACGCATCACGGGAACCGAGCTCGAAGCCGGGTGCAACCTGCTGGTCGCACTCGCCGAGACGTTCTTGAGGGGGCAACGCACGTGATCATCATGAAGTTCGGCGGCTCGTCGTTGGCGACGGCCGACCGCCTGCGGCAGGTCGCCGATCTCGTCGAGGCAGCACAGGGCCGGAAGCCGTGCGTCGTGCTGTCGGCCATGGGCAAGACGACCAATGCGCTGTTCTCGGCGGCGGCGGCCGCGCACAACGGTGCGATCGACTCGGCGCTGGCGAACGTCACGGTGATCTTCGAGAACGCCGCCTCCGTCGCCGAAGAGCTGCTGCCGGACATCGGCGGTCCCTTGCACGGCCAGTGCCGCTCGGCGCTCGCCCAGATGCAGGCCGAGCTCGAAGTGCTGCTGCGCGGCGTCTCGCTGCTGCGCGAGCTGACGCCGCGCACGAGCGACGCGATCGTCGCGCACGGCGAACACATCGCGGCGACGCTGTTCACGGCGTTCCTCGCGCAGAGGTCGATGGCCGCCGTGCACGTCGACGCCCGCGTCGTGGTGCGCACGGACGGCAACTTCGGCGCCGCTTCGCCGATGCGGGACCAGATCGCGAAGCTCGCACAAGAGCACATCGCACCGGCGATCGCCCGCGGCGCAATCGTCGTGATGCAGGGTTACGTCGGTGCGACCGAACAGGGCTTCACGACGACGCTCGGACGCGGCGGCAGCGACTGGTCGGCAGCGCTGCTCGGTGAAGCGCTGCGCGCCGAGGAAGTGCAGATCTGGACCGACGTCGAGGGCGTGCTGACGGCGGACCCGCGCATCGTGCCGCACGCGCGGCCGGTCGCGGTCCTCACGGCGGCCGAAGCGGCCGAGCTCGCGGCATTCGGCGCCAAGGTGCTGCACCCCGCGACGATCCAGCCGGCGGTCGAAGCGGGCGTTCCGGTGACCGTGCGGCACACGCTGCGCCCGCGCGGTGCGTTCACGACGATCGACCCGCGCAAGAAGAGCCTCGCGCGCAACGGCGTCGCGGCGCTCGCGTGCCGCGGCCCCGTCACCGTGCTGACCATGACGAGCACGCGCATGCTCGCGGCGACCGGCTACCTCGCGCGGCTGTTCGCCGCCTTCGGGCAGCTCGGCATCTGCATCGACCTCGTCGTCACGGCCGAGGTGTCGGTCGCGTGCACGGTCGAGCCCGACGCGCCGATCGATCGCCTCGTCGCGGCGCTGGCCGGTCTCGCGCGCGTCGACGTGACGCACCAGTGCGGCATCGTCGTGCTGGTCGGCGAAGGCCTGCGCAACTCGCCGCGCGCGCTCGAACGTGCGAGCCGCGCGCTCGGCCCGATCGTGCCCGAGCTCGTCAGCTTCGGCGGCAACGAACGCAATCTCTCGTTCGTCGTGCGGCACGAGGACATGGCGACCGCGATGCAACGCCTGCACGCGGAGTTCTTCGGCGAAGCCGGCGCCGGGCGCCCCGAAGAAGCCTCGCGGCGCGAGGCCCCGTCCACCCCGGCCCGAACGTTCGAGGCCTCGTGAATCCCGTGCGCATCGGCCTGTTCGGCAAGGGCCGCCTCGGCGCGGCGATCGCGGCTGCGGCCGGGGAACGCCTGGCCTGGCAGGTCGCGCGCGAACAGCCGCCGAAGGCCGCCGTCGACGTCGCGATCGAGGCCTCGACCGGCAGCGCGGTCCAAGCGCGGCTCGACTGGGCGATCTCGACCGGCACGCCGCTCGTGATCGGCAGCACGGGCTGGCAGATGCCCGACCTGGCCGATCGCGTCGGCCAGCGCATCGGCGTCGTCACGGCTCCGAACTTCTCGCTCGGTGTCGCCCTGATGCGCCGCCTGAGCCTCGTGCTCGCGCGCTTCTGCGCGCTCGATGCAACGCGCGACCCGTACGTCGTCGAGCACCATCAGGCCAGGAAGCACGATGCGCCGTCGGGCACCGCGAAGCTGCTGGCCGACACGATCCTGCAGGGTTGCCCCGCGAAACGATCGTGGACGATCGGCGGGCCGCTTCGCGCCGAAGAACTGAGTGTCGCCGTCGTGCGCGCAGGCTCGACCTACAGCGAGCACCGCGTCGGCATCGACGCTCCGGCCGAAGTGCTCGAGCTCGTGCACACGGCCCGCAGCGCCGCGGCGTTCGCCGACGGCGCACTCGCGGCTGCGGCCTGGCTGCGCGGCAAGAAAGGCGTCTTCACGATGGACGCCGTTGCCGCGAGCGTGCTCGACCCGCTGTTCGCCGGCATGGGAGGAAACCGATGACTTCGAGGACTCCGTTCGGCGAGGGGCTCGGCGTAGCACTCGCGACTCCGTTCATGTCTGACTCGGGTAGCGGCGACGGTGGCATCGACACGTCCGCACTCGTGCGGCTCGTGCGCCACTGCACGGCCGGCGGCGCCGATTTCGTCGTCGCACTCGGCTCCACGGGTGAAGCCGCGATGCTGACCGAGAGCGAACGCGACCACGTCGTCGCGACGGCGCGCGAGCACGCGGGCCGTGCTGCCGTGTTCGTCGGCACGGGCGCCTCGTCGACCGCGCAGACGATCGCGTGGACGCGGCGTGCCCGCGAGCTCGGCGCACACGGAGCGCTCGTCGTCGTGCCGCCGTACACGCGCCCGACGCAGGCTGGCCTCCTGGCCCACTTCGAGGCCGTCGCCGCTGCCGTGCCGGACCTGCCGCTCGTCGTCTACAACGTTCCGGCCCGCACCGCGACGAACCTCCTGCCCGCGACGATGCAGCGGCTCTGGTCGCTGCCGACCGTCATCGCGCTCAAGGAATCGTCGGGCGACCTGCAGCAGATCGGCCGCATCGGCGCCGAGCTGCCGCCCGGCAAGACGTTGCTCGCCGGCGACGACGCGCTGCTGTTGCCGACGATCGCGGTCGGCGGCACCGGCGTGATCTCGGTCGCCGGCAACGCCGTGCCCGGCGCGATGCGCGAGCTGCTCGCGGCCGCGCGCAGCGGCAGCCCCGAGCGCGCGCGGTCGCTGCAGGCGCGGCTGTTGCCGCTGTTCGAAGCGCTGTCGGCCGAGCCGAACCCGATCCCCGTGAAGCAGGCACTCGCGCTGCTCGGCATCGCTGGACCGACGATGCGGTTGCCGCTGCTCGAGGCCACCGCGGCAACGCGCGAGCGCCTGCAAGGCGCCCTGTCGAAGCTACCCGCGGAAGTGTCGCATGCGTGACGACGTTCTCGAGCAGTTCTTCGGCCGCGACGACGACGTCCTGGCGGCCGATCCCGAATGGCCTGCCGCGCACAGTGCCTTGCTCGCGGCGCTCGAGGCGGGCCGCCTGCGTGCGGCCACGCGCGCGCGCGACGGCGTCTGGCGCGCGACCACGTGGGTCAAGCGCGCGATCCTCATCGGCTTCCGCCGCACGGAGCTCTCGCAGGTCGCGCGCGACGGCATGCAGCCGTTCTTCGACAAGCCGGCCTATCCGCTGCGCCAGTTCGCGCTCGCGGACAAGGTGCGCGTCGTGCCCGGAGGCTCGTCGATCCGCCGCGGCGCGTTCGTCGCAGCCGGCGTCGTCGTGATGCCGCCCGCCTACGTAAACGTCGGCGCGTTCGTCGACGCGGGCACGATGGTCGACAGCCACGCGCTGGTCGGCTCGTGCGCGCAGATCGGCAAGAACGTGCACCTGTCGGCCGGCGCGCAGATCGGCGGCGTGCTCGAGCCCGCGCACCAGAACCCCGTGATCGTCGAGGACGGCGCGTTCGTCGGCGCCTTGTGCGGCGTCTTCGAGGGCTTCGTGCTGCGCGAGCGTGCGGTGCTCGCGGCCGGCGTCGTGCTGACCGCGGCAACCGTCGTGCACGACCTCGTGCACAGCCGCGCGCGGCGCGGCGAGATTCCGGCCGGGGCCGTCGTCGTGCCGGGAACGCGACCGGCGCCAGGCGACTACGCGAAGGCGCAAGGGCTGCAGGTCAACGCGCCGCTGATCGTCAAGTACCGCGACGCACGGACCGACGTGTCGACCGCGCTCGAATCGGCGCTGCGCTGACGCGGCCCGCTTGGGCAGCTCACCGGAGGTACTTGTAGGAACCGCCTGATTCCTGCGCGAGCCGCTTCAGCAGGTCGGAGTCGATGCCGAGTCCGATGCAGTGCAGCACGATCTGCCGCTGGCGATTCCAGCGCAGCACTTCGTCGAGGATGTCCTCGACGGCCACCAGCCGGCCCGTCGTCGGCTGCCCGTCCGTGAGCAGGTAGATCGTGTCGACGTCGGGGTCCTGGAACGCAAGCTCGACCGCATCGAAGATGTTCGTGTTGCCTTCGGCGACGAGCTTGTTCACCCGCTTCTGGATCTCCTGCTTGTTGTCCACGTTCGCCGGGCGAAGCTGCTCCCACGACGCGTCGACCTTCGTCGCGTAGGTCAGCAGGTTGAAGTGGCAGTCGCCGGGCAGGGCTTCGAGCACCTTCGTCAGCTGCTGCTTCGCGCCTTCGAGCCGCGAGAACTTCTTGTCGGTGCCCATCGGGAGCAGCATCGAGCCGCTCGTGTCGACGACGAACGCCACGCGCGAGCTCACGAGCGGGATGTCGAAGTAGCTGACCGTCGTGCCGTTGCCCGACGCCGACCCGTATCGCGAGCGTGCCCATTCTTCGGCCGGCAGCGCGAAGCCGACCCTGTGCTTCTCCCACCACGTCTCCCAGTCGTGCTTGCGCCAGCAGCGTGTGCCCGTGTGCACGTACAGCGCCTCGTGCAGCTCGTGCAGCAGCCGGCCTTCTTCGCGTTCGAAGCGATCGATCAGCAGCGGAATCGAGCTCGTGTCGCGGAAGCGCGTCAGGTAGCGCAGGCAGATCGAACGCAGCTCCCAGGCTCGGTGGTCGAGGTTCTGCTGCGCGATCGTGATCGCGACGTCGGAGCCGAGCTCGAGCAGCAGCGAGAGCCCGACGATGCGGTTGCCGCTCTCGGGTGAAGCCACGAGCCTGACGAGGTCGCCGGTCCACGTCGGATCCTTCGCGAGCAGCTCGTGCAGGCCGATCGCGAAGTCGAGCGCCTTCTTGCTGCCGCTGCGGATCGCGGCGCGCGCCTTGGCCACGATCGGCTGCACGACCTCGAGCGGCGCCTCGAGCAGCAGCAGCTTCGCGGCTTCGCGGGCCGCCGGCTTGTCGGTCTCGAGCCCCTTCTGCACGAGCCACGTCATCAGCGCGCGATCGGCCGCGGCAGCCGGTGCCGAGGCGCGCAGTGCGCGGCGCACGACGTCGCCGCGGATGCTGCCGTAGCGCAGCAGCAGTGGATACAGGTCGGGATCCTGGACCAGTACGACGCCGCCGATCAGCTCGGCCGCGACGACGGGAGTCGGCTGGTCGACGACTCGCTCGAGCACGACGACCGCGAGATCCTTCGCGCGGTCGTGACGCTCGAGGGCGAGCTGGTGCCAGGCAGTCGCCGCGAGCTCGATCTCGGCTTCCTCGACGAGCTTGATCCGCGCTTCGCTGACCGGGTAGATGCCGCGAACGGACTTCATGCGCCGCAGCAGCTCGAGCCGCGCGGGTGTGGGGCCTTCGAGCAGCATCGGCGCCAGTGCTCGCAGCGCGCGGTCGATCTTGCTGTCGACGAGCGCCCCGACCGCAGCGCGCCGCACCGCGTCCTGCGTCTGCTTCTGCCGCGCCGCGGCGTGCTTCGCCGCGTCGTCCTTCGGGTCGCTCTTCGCGTCGCCCTTCGCGGGCGCCTCTTCGACGGGCGGGCGCGCGAGCTCGATCAACTGATCGATGCCGCGATCCCCGAGCCGGCCGACCGCCGTCGCCGCCGCGGCGCGCACGCCGACCGGCGTCGAAGCGCGCTGCAGCACCGCCAGCATCTCGGCCTTCAAGACCGGCCGCGCCACCTTCGCGATCGCGTCGAGCACGACGGCCGCGAACTCCGTGTCGCCGGCCTTCGTCAGTTCCGTGCGCAGGTAGTCGACGACGAGCGGGTGGTCGATCTCGCCGAGCCAGATCAGCGTGCGCCGCTGCTGGGCAGCCTTCTGCTTGTCCGTCTTCGTCGCCTCGTACTCGGCGATCGCGCGCTCGACGCGCTTGCCGACGTCGTTCCCCGCGGGCTCCGCGTCGTCCTGCGCCAGGACACGCGGGTACGCCATGGTGCCGAGCAGCAGCGCAAGGAGGCCGGGGAGAGATCGCGACACGGGAACGGATGGTCGGCGGGACCACGGTGTTGTAGCCGGCCGGCCGCGGCGGCCAAAGTCCCGGCCAGAGGAGCTGGCTCAGGCGCCCAGGAACCCGGCGTCGAGCATGCGCTTCGCCGTCGCCTCGAGCGCGGCCTGACCATCGAGCTCGCGGCGCGCGAGCTTCTGCGCGGCGATCGCAACCTTCACGTCCCGCTCCACGCCGCGGTTGCGCGCCCGGATCGCGAACCGGGCCACCGTCAGCGCCTGGGGGGTCAACGCGACGCGGTGCCCGCCGCGCGGGATCAGGAACGTGGGCTCGGAGCTCTGGCTCGCCGCGGGACTGTCGCCGCAGCGCTCGACGCCTCCGCTCTCTGATGCGTTCGGAATCTCCATCGTGCTTCGTCTCGCACAGGGATCATCGGCAGATCGTCGCCCTGCTTGAGAGCGGTTGCGGGAAAGTGTCGAAGGACGCAACGCGGCCGTCGTGCCGCCGCGACGGCAAGTCCTGCCGCCCGCGGCAGTTTGTGCCGAAGCCAGTTCGCTGCCAGAACCGCTGGCGGAACACTCGCACCGCCGCTGCGGCTCTGGCTGCTGCGATGGTGGCCAATCCCCCCTCGCGTGTCGAATCGGGCGCCAGGCATGTGCGGTGCGGGCCATGCGCCGGCTGGCAGTCTCTGGCGGCGACGCGCCGAACGGCCGGCGAAGCCGTGCCGCGAAATCCCACAGGGCCTTGCCGCCGAGTCTTCGGAGCCGCGGCTTCGCAGCCGGTCTTCGGAGAAAAGCGCGTCGGAACCGGCGAGCCTCCCCGCTAGACTGCTCGCCCGCTTTTTCAGCCCTGAGCCCTGATCCGACCCGACCGCACCCAGCCATGGACATCGTAGTCTGCGTCAAGCGCGTTCCCGCAACCGACACGGCGATCAAGATCGCCGCCGACGGCAAGTCGATCGACGCCACCGCCGTGCAGTTCGAGCTGAACGCCTATGACGAGTTCGCGCTCGAGCAGGCGCTGCGCATCAAGGAACAGCTCAATGCCGGTTCGGTCACGGTCGTCACGATCGGCAGCAAGGACGCGCAGAAGGAGCTACGAGACGCGCTGGCGCGCGGCGCAGACAAGGCCGTGCTGCTGTCGACGGACCAGTGGGTGCACGACGGCGCCTCGACGGCCGCGGCACTCGCGACGTGGATCAAGTCGGTGCCGTGCCAGCTCGTGCTGTGCGGCCGCCAGGCCGTGGACTCGGACAACAACCAGCTGCCCGCGAACCTCGCGGCGCGCCTCGGGTTCGGCTGCGTGACCGAGGTCTCGAAGCTGACGCTGGAGAACGGCGTGTTCACGGCCGAGCGCGACATCGAGGGCGCGCGCGAGATCGTGACGTGCAAGACGCCGGCCGTGATCAGCTGCCACAAGGGACTCAACCAACCGCGCTATGCGAACCTGAAGGGCATCATGGCCGCGAAGAAGAAGCCGCTCGAGGAGAAGGCCGCCCAACTCGGCGCGCCCGCGATGCAGATCGTGTCGCTGACCCTGCCGCCGGCGCGCGCCGCGGGCAGGATCGTCGGCCAGGGTGCCGAGGCCGTGCCGGCCCTGATCACCGCACTGCGCAACGAAGCCAAGGTCCTGTAGCCGCGCCCTCGCGCCACGCTCCGGCCACACAGCAACCAGACCACACTCCGATCATGAGCAACCTCGTCGTCATCGCGGAAGTTCGCGCGGGCACGCTGAAGCGCCCCTCACTCGAGGCCATCACGGCCGCCCTGCAGCTGGCCTCCGCTTCGAACGGCCGCGTGACCGCCATCGCGTGCGGGTCGGGCCTCGATGCGGCCTGCGCGGAGCTCGGCAAGGGCGGCGCGCACAGGGTCATCGCGATCGACGGCCCGTCGTTCGCGAACTACTCGGGCGACGCGTGGGCCAAGGCGATCACCGAGCAGGTCGCGAAGCTCTCGGCCACGGCCGTGCTGATGGCGCACACGGCGATGGGCAAGGACCTGCTGCCGCGCGTCTCGGCCCTGCTCGACACGGGCATCGTGACCGACGCGATCTCGGTGTCGTTCAAGGACGGCGCGTTCATGGCGCAGAAGCCGGTCTTCGCCGGCAAGGCCGCGCTGACCGTCCGGGCCGCGAAGGCGCCGTTCTGTGCGACGCTGCGGCCGAACAACTACGCGGCCGGCAGCGGCGGCGGCAGCGCCGAGGTCACGAAGGTGGCACCGACGGCCGGCGACTTCCTCGCGGTCGTGCGCGAAATCGTCGCCGCCGGTGCCGGCAAGACGCCGCTGCAGGAGGCGAAGGTCGTCGTGTCGGGCGGCCGCGGGCTCAAGGAGCCGGTCCACTTCAAGCTGATCGAGGACCTCGCGGCGGCGTTCGGCCCCGGCGTCGCCGCGGTCGGCGCGTCGCGCGCGGTCGTCGACGCGGGCTGGCGCCCGCACAGCGAGCAGGTCGGCCAGACCGGCAAGGTCGTGAGCCCGCCGCTCTACATCGCGGTCGGCATCAGCGGCGCGATCCAGCACCTCGCGGGCATGCGCACCGCGCGCACGATCGTCGCGATCAACAAGGACGCCGATGCGCCGATCTTCAAGGTCGCCGACTACGGCATCGTCGGCGACGTGTTCGAGGTCGTTCCCGCGCTGACGAAGGCGATCGCCGAGGTCGTCAAGCACAAGTGACAGGGCCGCGACAGGGGCGCGCGGCCGCGCCCCGCGTCAGCCGATCGTGAAGTCGATCGTGTCGGAGAATCGCAGCGACAAGAGGCACGGTCCGCTGCCGAGCCCGAAGCCCTGGACCGCGCCCGTGTAGCCGACCAGGCCCGGCGTCGTCGGCACCACGATCGGCAGGCTGCTGCCGAGCAAGAGGATCACTCCGTTCACGTCGACCCCGAGCTGGCAGGTCCCACAGAGCAGCGGCGTCGCGGGCAGCGGCAGGCCGAACGCGAAGCCCGGGATGTCCGAGCCGACGTTCGACAGCGAGAACGCCATCGTCTCGCCGAGCATCGCGAGGCCCGCGACGTCGATCTGCAGGCCGTTGCAGGCCATGACGCGGCGCGTGAAGTCGGCGCTCGGCGCGTGCCCGCGGTAGGCGGAGACCCAGATGCGATCCGGTGCGGTGCTCTCTTCGACGAAGGTGATCCCGTAGTCGGTGTGTGTGCCGCCGCCGCTGCGCTTGCTGCACAGCCGCGGCCACGACGGGATCCCCACCAGGGCATGCGGCGCTTCGTGCATCACGAGTGCGGTGCCCGTGAAGGCGAACGCCGCCGCCGAGATCGTCGCCGCACCCGAGAGCACGGCGAAACGGTTGCCGTCGCACTCGGCGCGCACCCAGAAGGGGCCGAGCCCGAACGCCGCGGTGAGGCTGACCGGGTTGATCTGGTTCACGAACCCCGGGCTCAGCAGCCGCGCGCGCGCTTCGAGCGGAGCCTGGCGCTCGTAGGTGACCAGGAACAGTGGATTGCCGCCCGCGTCGGAGTCCGTGTTCGGCGACGAGACCGACGGCACGAGATCGGTGAACGAGGACGTGTCGATCGGTGTGCTCAGGGTCGTGATCGTGCCGTTCGGGTCGATCACGGCGCCGTAGACGTCCTCGTCGGTCGCGCTGAAGCGGAACTGGTAGACCACCATCCAGCGCGGCGTGGTGGTGAAGCCGTTGCCGTTCGACTGCGAGACGTGTGGCAGGCTGTGGATCGTCGAGGCCGTGTTCTCGATCCAGAGCGTGCCGGTCTGGAAGGTGTCGGCGCGCACTCGTTTGCCGTGGATGTCGAAGTCGGTTGCCGACAGCTGCCGCTCCCAGACCACGAGCCAATGGTCGCCGGTGCCGCTGTCGCCAGCGACGTCCGCGTTGACGCATTCGCCGAGCTGGAGAGGGTCGCTGATCGCGAACACGAACGAATCGGGAGTCGTGCTCGCCAGCCGCCGGCGGCCGAAGATCTGCCACCGGCCCGCCTCGAACCGCTGCATCGTCACCAGGAAGAGGTCGTTCGCGTTCAGGTTCGCGACGCGCGGGTTCGAGTGCGTGAGCGTGGTGAAGTCGATGCTCCCGAGGCTGCCCGAGACCGGCGTGCAGTCGCCGTTCCGGAACTCGCTCCAGACGTCCATGTCGGTGGCCGAGAACGGGTGCTGCCACACGACCATGTAGCGGTCGAAGGTCGCGTCGTAGGCGATGTCCGGCTGCGAGGCGTTCCCCGCCTGGACCGCGGTGTAGGAGCTCGTGTGGATGACCGGGTCGACGACGAGCGGCCCTGGCCCGCGCTCGGCGGCAAGCACGCGGATCCGGATCGTGTTGCCCTCGCACGTGGTCGGCACCGGCCGCAGTCGCTGGCCGTCGACGACGTGGGCCTGCCCGTAGTCGACGCGACCCAGCGCGTTGCCGAACTGGATGCCCGGCGTTGCCGCGTCCTCGGGCAGCTCGGACGCGGTTCCGATCTCGATCTCGACGTCGCCCGCGAGCGTCGTATCGACGACGAACGTCTGCTCGATCCGTTCGAGATCGAGGTCGTAGCGCTCGCGCACGGAGCCGCGGTCGAACGTGACGCGACGGCGGTCGAGCACGGGCTCGACGTCCGGCAGCGCGAGTGCCTTGCCGCCGACGCGCACCGCGCGCAGCACGAACTGCACGGGATAGTTCTGCGGCGCCGACGATCCGAAGAACGGCACGTAGACGAACCCTTCTCGCCCGAACGACGCCTTGTATGTCTGGCCACGGGCCCAGAGCCGACCATCGCCGGGCCGGTCGAACAGTACGGTTTCGAGTGGCTGCGCGATCGCTGCCGCCACGGACGAGTCGGCAGGGGCCGCCGTCGCGCGCGGCCGAACGCCGCTGCGCCGCGCCGCGAGCTCGCCCGGCGACATCGGCGTCGTGTCGTGCATGCCCTTCACGGGATCGGGAACGAGGGCTGGCTTGTAGTCGGCCTGCTGCGCGGCCAACGGGACACAGAGCAACAAGGGGATGAGGGCGGGCCGCAGACGGCGCGCCGTCGTGGAGACTGGAGACTTCATGGGCATCGCGGAGGTTGAGGATCCGTTTGCGCGGGTGACTGCCCGCACGCCGGACGAAACGGAACCGCGGCGCGCGCCGTGACGCGGAATCCCGCTCTGACCGCGAATGCGCAGCGCGCTCGGCGCCACGCGGCGGCCCTTCGTGCGTCACGGAACCCGCCTCCGCCTCGTTGCTATAGTCGCGCCATGTCCCGTCATGATCCGTTCGACCTGCCTGCGCCGCTGCTCGACTCGGCGCTCGGGCGTCTGGTCGGCGAAGAAGGCACGCGCAGGGAGCAGGTCCTCGCGGAGCTGGTGGCCGCGCACCCCGAGCACGCAGAGCGCTTGCGCAGCCTCGATCGTGCGCTCGCCGAGGCGGGCAACCTGCTCACGAACACCTTCACGGCCCGGCCCGAAGAGCCCTCGCAGATCGACGCCTATCGCGTCGTGCGCCGTCTCGGCGAAGGCGCGTTCGGCGTGGTCTACCTGTGCGAGCAGGACGAACCGATACGGCGCCAGGTCGCGATCAAGGTGCTGCGCCCCGGCGCGGGCGACCGCGGCACGCTGCAGCGCTTCGCCACCGAACGGCAGCTGCTCGCCGAGTTCCAGCATCCGGCGATCGCGAGCGTGATCGACGCGGGCACGCTGCCCGACGGCCGTCCGTGGGTCGCGATGGAGTACGTGCAGGGGGAACCGGTGACCGAGTACTGCGACCACCATCGGCTGCCGGTCGATGCGCGTCTCGCGCTGTTCCTCGAGCTCTGCCACGGCATGGCACACGCGCACGCACGCGGCGTCGTGCACCGCGACCTCAAGCCGGCGAACGTGCTCGTGACCGAGCGCGACGGCAGGGCAGTGCCGAAGATCATCGACTTCGGCGTCGCGAAGGCGCTCCACGCAACCAAGGGGGCTCGGCACGGCGACGCGACGGCAACGGGCCGCGTGGTCGGAACGCCCGGCTACATGAGTCCCGAACAATCGAGCGGCGATCAAAGCGCGGTCGATGCCCGCTCCGACGTGTTCTCGCTCGGCGTGATCCTCTACGAGTTGCTGGCCGGCTGCCTGCCGTGGCCGAAGGGGGCAGACTCCACGACGACGGAGGCTCCGCGGCCGAGCACGCGCCTGCACCGCGAACCGCGAGTCGCGGCCGTCGCAGCAGCACGCGCGACGGTGCCGCGCGCGCTGGCGGAACGGCTGTCGTCCGAGCTCGACTGGATCGTGCTCGAGGCGCTGCATCCGCGCCGCGAGATGCGCTACCAGACTGCCGCCGAGCTGGCCGACGACGTGGGGCGCCATCTGCGCGACGAACCCGTGCGGGCCCGCCCGCCGTCGGTGGCCTACCGGCTGCGCAAGCTCGTGCGACGCCATCGCGCCAAGCTCGCGGTTGCCGCAGCGCTGTCGCTGGCCGGTCTCGGCATCGTCGGCACGTCCATCTTCCGCCACGACGCGCTGGCGAGCGAAGCCGAGCACCTGAACGCGATCGAGGACGCGGTCACGAAGCTGATCCTGCGGGCGTTCGACCCCCGCATGCTGGACGCACCGGGAAGCGACGGCGTGCAGCGGGACGTGCTGCGCGACGCGCTGGCCCTGCACGACCGCGTGCTGCAGGCGCGCAGCTCCTCCGACGCGCTGCGCGCACTGCGTATCTGCACGCTGAACGGGATCGCCGACGTGCACTTCCGTCTCGCGCAATACCGCGAGAGCATCGACTTGTCGGTCGAAGCCGAACGCGAGGCCGAGTCGCTCGCGGGAGCCGTCGCCGCGAGGGTCCACGTTCCGACGCAGCGGGCGCGCGCGCAGCGCAATCTCGCGCGGTGCCACATCATGCTCGGCAACCGCGCCGAGGCATCGACGTGGAGCGCGCGCGCAGTCGAGGCCTTCGGGCAGCTGCACGCGAACGATCCTGGCGCTTCTGCGAATCCATTCGCGAACGCGCTCGTCGAGAACGCCACCGCGCGGAATCTGGCGAACGATGCGGAAGGCGAGCTCGCGGCGCAGCGCCGCGCGATCTCGGTGTTGGAAGAACACCTTCGAGCGCAGCCTGGCCACGGCGAGAGCACGCGCAACCTGATCCGCTTCCGCTGCGGACTCGCGGGCATGCTCAGCGCGCGCGGCGACGCGCGATCGGCGGAGTCGGTCGCGCTGGAAGCGCAGTCCCTGGCCGACGAGGCAGCGGCTGCCACCGACGACGAGCGCGCGATCGTGAGCCGCCGCCTCGCCCTGCTCTACCAGTCGACCAACCGCCCTCGCGAGGCCGCTGCCGCGTTCGCGAGGGCAGCAGAGCTCACGGATCGCGAGCTGCAGAAGCACCCGGGCCGCCCGGAGATCCGCAATCGACTGCGCCTGCTGCGCACGTCGCTGAGCGAGCTGCTCTACGAGGTCGGCGACGGCGAAGCGGCGGACCGCGAGAGCGAACGGGCGGCGGCCGTCGGCGAGTCGCTGCGTCCGGACCATCCGGACTGGGCTACTTGCGTCGCGGAGACGCTGGGCCGGCTCGGTTGGGCCGCGGTCAAGGCACAGCGGTTCGAACGTCATCCGGCAATCGACGAGTGGCTGCGGCGGGCTCGCGAACTGACGGAGGGCAGCTCGGAACGCGGCGGTCGCATGGCATGGGCGCGCGCGTTCCTCGCGCACGGTTTCGTGCTGCGCGACCTCGGCCAGCCGTTCTCGGCGGCGCAGTGGGAGCAGTGCGTTGCCGCGGTGAACGAGCTCTTGCCGAATCTCGAAGGACGCGCTCGCGTCGAGCTCGCGCGGTGCCTGCGACTCTCGGGAGATGCAGCCGCGGCGCGCAAGGCCCTCGCCGATGCCGCCGCGTGCGGTGCAGCGAGATGGGCTCTCGTGCGCGAGGCCTGTCTCGCGGCGATCGCCGCTGGAGATCCGGCCGCAGCCGCACGCGAAGCCGAGGCGTTGTTCGAGGAGAGCGAGACCTGGCAGGCGCTCCAGACCGCCGCCGAAGCACTGACCGCCGCGGTGCGGCACGTGCGGCGACATCCGCCCGCCGGCGAGAGCGCCGACGTCGGCGCGTGGCGCGAACAAGCGATCCATCTGTGGCGGCAGCTCGTCCCGGAGCTCGCCGCAGCACCTGCGACCGCGCTGCCGGCGCGGCTGCGTGACCTCTTCGCGGCCCAAGCCCGCGTTGCGCTCGCGGGTCTCGGCGACGAACCGCTGAACGCCCGCGCGACGCTGGCGGCGAGTCTGCCCGTGCTCGACCGCATGCGCGGCGCGGTCGAGGCTTCGCTGTGGGACGAAGCGTTGTGGGTCGACGGCCACGCGGCAACGTTCCGCGCCGAGGTCGCCGCAGGGGAGCTCGACGCCGCGCGCGCTGGCCTTCTGGCCTTCGTTCCGCTGCTGGCGGACGCCGAGCACCTTGTCGTCGCTGCGGGCCTGTGGACCGAACTGGCGCGCGCAGCGCGCCATGGGCAACCAGCGGCTCAGGTTCTCGCGCAGCACGCCGAAGACGCCGCGATCACGGCACTGCGCCGCGCGATCGACCTCGGCTTCCGCGACCGCAGCCACCTGCTCGCCTGCCCGGAGCTCACGGCACTTCGACCGCATCCGGGCTTTGCCGAGATCCTCGCGTCGTTGGGCCACTGATCGCCGGCCACCGTGGTCAGGCGGCTGTCCGTGCCTCAGGCCTGGTCGATGCCGCGCTTGCGCAGCTCGAGGACGAACGCGGCCATCGCGCGCCCGAGCAGCTGCCGCGTCGCTTCTTCGCTGCGTTCCATGACCTCGGCGATCACGCGGTGCGGCAGGCCGACGATGCGCGCCAACGTGACGACTTCGCGGTGGTCCTCCGACAGCGCCGCGAGCGCCTCCCGGACCTTGCGTCCCGTCTCGGACGCGATCGCGTCCTGGCTCGGCGTCAACAGGTTGCCGAGCTCGAGCTCGAACGCGCCGTCGGCGCGTTCTTCGCGCCGCACGTCGCGCCCGGCGCCGTGGTGGAACCGGTACTTGTCGCGCAGCTTGTTCAGCGCCGCCGTGAACAACCAGGCCCGGAACCGCTCCTCGCCGCGGAAGTCGAACCTGCCGCGCTCCGCGAGCAGGTCGCGGCAGACCGACTGCACGACGTCCATGCTCGATTCGCGCGCGCGCAGGTCGCTGCTCAACCGCGCGTGCACGTAGGCGTGCAGCTGCGGCAGGTAGCGCGCGAGCAGCGCATCGAGCGACGAGTCGTCGCCGGTCGCGGCGCGCTGGTAGAGCTCGTCGTCCGCATCGGACATGGCGCGGATCAGGCTACGCGCCTTCTCGCGGGGCGTCTACGCGCCCGCGCCGCCGCGGCGCGGCGCGGCGCAACGGCGCAGAAGCACCTACGCCTTCTGCTTCCGCTTCGCTTCGATCTTCGCGACGACGGCCTCGGGATCGGGCCAGCCGCCCTTCAGCAGCCTCTCGAGCATGCTGCCGCCGCGGCTCGCGATCACCTCGCCGTCGACCACGACGTCGAACTGGCCTGGTTTGCCCCGCTCGCGCTTCACGGTGATGTCGAGCGCGTCCTCGATGTAGGCGGCGAGACTCGCCGCGCGTGGGCCGAAGCCTCAAGCGGTTCAGTGTTGGATCGTGATGTCCATGCAGCAGGTATCGGCAGCGCCAGCGTGGTGGATCGGGCCGCAGCCCGCACGCCCGAAGCTACGGGGCTCTCGGCCGGACACCAGCCTCAAGGCACCGTTCGCGCCGGAACCGCGCGCGACGCCAGCTCCCGCGCCGTGACCTCCTGCTGCTCCCACTGCCCGTACAGCTGGCCCTTGGATGCCATCGCGCGCAGGCGCTGCCGCATCGGGCCGGTCAGCACGCCGGGTGCAGCCTTGCGGAACGGCGTGCCCGGCAGCGGCAGGAACGTGTGGCCGTGCACCCTGGCACCGTGCAGCACGAGCCGGTCCATAAGCTGCAGCGTCGCCTCGACGTCCCCCGGCTCCTCACCGGGCAGGCCGAACAGGAAGTCGACGTGCGGCACGAAGCCGTGCTCGCGGCACAAGCTCACGGCGCGCTCGATCGAAGCGCTGTCGTGGCCGCGTTCGCTCGCGGCGAGCACGCGGTCGCTGCCCGACTGGCCGCCGAGGATCAGCGTCTTGTTGCTGACCCACTTCGCGAGCAGCCGCAGCGACGCCTCGGTCACGTGCTCGGGTCGCACTTCGCTCGGGAACGTGCCGAACCAGAGCCGCCGCTGTGGCCCGATCTCCTCGCGCACCCCGGCGAGCAGCGCTTCGACCGCGGCGAGATCCGGCTCGGCAGCAGCCGTGCCGTAGCTCATCGACGTCGGCGTCAGGAAGCGGAAGTCGCGGAAGCCGCGCCCGACGAGGTAGCGCACCCAATGGCGCACGTTGTGCACCGAGCGATGGCGGAAGCTGGCGCCCGCGAAGTACGGCGTCTGGCAGAAGCGGCACGCATAGATGCATCCGCGCGTGATCTCGATCGGCCCGAAGCGGGCGTGCGCGGGCCCGAACGGCGGATGGTCGTCGAGCACGATCCGTTCCGCGCGCCCGTTGCGCCGCAGCCGGCCACCTTCGAGCGAGGAGTCGAGCGAGCTGATGCCGGCGACCGAACGCCCATTGCCGCCCTGCTGCAGGTCCTGCACGAGCTCGCGCACCATGGCCTCGCCTTCGCCGCTCGCGACGAGGTCGAAGCCGGCGCGCAGCGTTGCCTCGGGCTCGGCCGTCGCATGGACGCCGCCGGCAACGTGCAGCACGCGCGGATCGTCGATGCGCGCCTTCACGGCGTGCAACTCCTTTGCGAGCTGCGCGAAGTCCGGCGAGTAGAACGACCACCCGACGAGCACGCGCGCACCTCGCGCCAGCGCCTGCCGCACCGCGGCAACGACGGCTTCGACGCCGTTCGCGAACTCGATCGGGACGTCGACCGCGCGCGGGTCGGTCTCGAGCGACCCCGTCAGGACGTGGAAGGCGAACTTGCCCGTGCGGCGGTAGGCCCAGACGACGGTCAACGGCGCCATCGGGGCACCATAGCCCCGGGCCCGTGGCCGCAGTAGTTCGGGGCGCGGGGGCACGCGGACGCCCATTGGCCAGAAACCGCAGAAACCCGCCAAATGGCGCGCAGTAAGGCCAAAGGCCGGTTTCGGGGCTGGCGCCCGGAGCGGCCTCAAACGCCGCGAACCTTTGCCAATGCGCCCCCCACCCCGCACACTTCCGGCCACTCATATTCTCGTAGGAGTCCAGCCCGATGTTTGCCCAGCGCATGCGCCAGAAGGAATCGGAGTTCTATTTCGTCAGCTACCCAGCCGAAGACCTGCTGCGCAAAGTCCGGTTCGTGTCCCGCTTCTATGGCGAACGCGGCCAGACGATCGGTGGCGAAGAACCGAAGGGCAAGGCGAAGGAGCCGGACGACGTCGAGCGCTACGTGCAGGCGATCGAGAAGAACAGCAAGTCGTTCCAGCGCGATCTGAACCGCAGGAAGGTGAAGCAGATCAAGGACTTCTATCGCATCGAAGTGCGGCAGCCGGTGATCCCGGGAGCCGTGCTGCTGTTCACGACCGAGAAGCTCACGTTCCAGCCGATGAAGGGCATGGAACGTGCCGGCAACCTCGTCGAGCCGAAGAGCGAGTTCCTGATCATCGACGGACAGCACCGCCTGGCCGGCCTGCACTTCTATCTGCAGGAGAAGGACGCCGACCGCCGCGTCGAGGTGCCGGTCGTGATCTTCGACGGCAAGACGGCTGACTTCGCGACGGAGATGTTCGTCGTCATCAACAGCACGCACACGCGCATCAACCGCTCGCACCTGATCGACCTCTACGAGCGCATCGAGTGGGGCACCGACCCCGAGAAGAAGTACGCGGCCCAGGTCGTGCGCTCGCTCTACGAAGAGGACGACTCGCCGCTGCAGTACCACATCAACATGCTCGGCGGCCGTTCGCACCAGGAGATGTGGATCAACCAGGCGCAGATCTTCGGCGAGACCTACCGGCTCATCAAACGCAAGGACGCGCAGCACCGCTTCAAGGACGGCCGCGGCTGGAGCAAGGAGCGCGGCTACGGCCTCGTGCGCGACACGCTGAAGGCGCTCGCGAAGTCGTTCGGCGACGCCTGGGGCGACAACAAGAACCACATGGTCACGCGCGACGTGACGATCGGCGCGATGCTGCGGCTGTGCGGCGACGTCGCCGCGCGCATCGATGCGACCGTGGCGCCGGGGCCGGAGCTCGTGAAGCTGCTCGAAGCGCGCTTCAAGCCGGTCAGCGAGATCGTCTCCGACTTCCGCCGCGAAGGTTTCTACGAGCGGTTCCCGGCGCGCGGCCAGCTCGAGCGCATCGACATCATCCGCAAGCGGTTCGCGCGCCAGGCGCGGCTCGAGTGATTCACTTCGTGTAGAGCCGCAGCAGCGCCGGCGCGAGTTCTGCCATGTGGAACGCGACCGGCTCTTCGGACAACTCGACGCCGTCGGCGAGTCCGAGCGTGCGCAGCGGGTCGAGCAACTCGGGGCGGTTGCTGAAGACGTGCAGCGGCACGTCGAACGAGTAGTCGAGCGGCGGCATCGCGCGCGCATTCGGCGGCTGGTGGTCGCCGAGCAGGATCACGAGCGAGGGCCGCGGCAGCCGGCACACGAAGCCGACCGCGGCGCGCAACGCGTAGTCGAGCGACTCGATGTACTGCCGCACGATCAGCGGATCTTCCAGGCCGAGCTGGCCGACCGGATGCACACGCAGCGGCGGCCGCGTGAACGTCGCGTCGTCGATGCGCCAGTCGTCGACGAACGGCGGGATCATCTGCCACGGGTAGTGGCTCGTCGTCGACACGAACGCCGTGAACACGGGCTTGGTGGCTTTGCTGACGCAGCGTTCGAGCAGGACGTTCAGCGCGTACTGGTCCGGCATCTGGCCGAACGCGTAGGTCGTGCCGCGGTACGCGAACTCGATCTGCGTCAGCGACTCGGCGAAGCCGAAGAACGCATCCCCCTCGGGCCAGTGGATGTCCATCGCCGGCATCGCTTCGACCGTGTGATAGCCGGCGGCCGCGAAGTGCGCGGGCAAGGGCATGAAGCGGCTCGCCAGCAGCAGCTCGCGCGTGCGTTCGTCGGGGACACGCACGCCCGTGAACAGCTCCATGTGTGCAAGTCGCGACCCGCCGCCGCGGACCGACGGTGCACACGTTCCGACGAGCGCGCGGAATCCGGCGCGCTCGAGATCGCCGGCGAGCTGCTGCCACGCGGTGCGCACCACCGGCGCGACCTCGGGATTGCGCCAGGCAACGCGGCCGTACGACTCGATGACGAGCACGTGCACGTCGGCGCGTTCGAGGCGCAGCAGCTCGCCGGTGTCCGGCGCCAGGCGTTCCGCACCCGCGAGGATACGCTCGCGGATCGGTTCGTCGCGCGAGTCGGGGTCGAGCCAGACACGCACCGTGCGCAGCGTTTCCGCGGCTCCGTCGGCGAACACGAACGGACGCGCCACGCGCAACTGCACGACCGACGCCGCGACGAGACCGATCACGGCGAGCTGCAGCACCGCGAACGCGGCGCAGGCGCCGGCGGGGCGCCCTGCAACCCTCGTGACGCAGCGCAACGCGACGGCGAACACGAGCTCGACAACGATGTAGCCGAGCGCGATCGACGCGACGAACATGGCCTGTGTCGCCTCCGCGTAGCCGTTCCACCAGAGGTGAAGGAGCCCCGGGATCTGCTGGACGTCACCGAGCTCGAACGGCCTCTGGAAGACCGCGTCGATCACGGCTTCGCTCGCGCGATAGGTGATGACCAGCACCAGCAGCACCGATGCGAGGTGCGCCCCGAGCCAGGGCCGTCCGGCCGACACGCCGAGGAGCGCGATCCCGACGCACAGCAGCAGGTCCGGCGACACCTGTGCAAGTGCCTTGCCGAGCAGCGAGACGTGGTACGGCAGCGGCACGACCGCGACGAAGTGCAGCAACGCCAGTGCGAGCACGAAACCGACGATGGCCAGGACCCGCTTCACGGGCGCTCGGCCTCCGGCAGCAACGCGCCACCATGCACGACGAACGGCGGCCCGAGTGCCGTGAGCTGCCGCAGGCGCGGCAAGTAGCCGAGCACGCGCACGCGGTCGCCTTCGAGCAGCCGTTCGCGAAAGGACACCTTCCACGCGGCGTTGCGCCCACGCGCGAACTCGACGTCGCCTGTTCCGACGATGCGCGGATCCTGCCCGGCGACACCAGCGACGACGATCAGCGCCTGCACGGTGTCGTAACGCAGCGAGCTGCGTACCGTGCCTTCGACGTGGTGCACGTCGCCGGCAGTGGCGGTTCCGAACCGCGATGATTCGCCGGCGGTGGCAACCGCGATCGCCGCGGAGATCGCGTCGTCGGGTGGCGGTACCTGGCCACGATGCCGCAGCCGCTCCACGTCTGCGGCGATGCGCAGCGGCACCGCCACCGGCGCCGCGTCGGGCTGCAACGCCGTCGGCAAGGCCATCCTCGCCTCGACCTCGAGCACGCGCATGCGCGCACGCCGCAGGTCTTCGACGCCCCGCGGCCACTCCTGCACCGCGAGCACCGCGAGCGCGCCGCCCGCGAACAGGACTACCGCGTTGCCGAACCGCGCCGCGAGCACGCCGATCGCTCCGACCGGCAGCAGGAACGCGCCGTACATCGCTTCGCGCCACGTGCCTGCCGGCGGTTCGACGTCGTAGCGCAAGCCGTCGCAGACGACGATCAGCAGGCCGAAGCAGAAGCAGCTCCACCACGGGGCCGCGCGCGAGCGTGCTTCGACGCTGCGATCTCCTGTCCACCACACGAACGCGGGCAACAGCCACGACAGGCCGCCGAGCAGCCACTCGTCGTACGTCGACGACGGCATCAGGTCCATCCACGCGCGCCCCGTGCGTTCGAGCCACGCGAGGACCGTCGCTCCGAACGCCGAGTGCTCGGCCGTGAGCTGGCCGGCGGACCGCAGGCTGAACACTGCCGCGACGTTGCCGACGACCAGGCAGGCGCCGATCCACGCAGGGATGCGCGCGCCGCGTCGCCGCGCGTGCGCGGCAAGGGCCGGCAGCAGCGCGAACGTCAGCAGGACGCCGTGCGTGTGGCAGAACGGCGCCAGCGCCACGAGGCACAACGCTCCGAGCGCACGCAGCGTCGAACGGTGGTCGCCGTGCAACCACGCCAGGACCCAGAGCAGCAGCAGCGGCGGCAGGAACAGGCCGAGGCGTTCGGCGTGCAGCCAGTCGGCACCGTACGCGGGCGACGCGGCGAGCAGGCCCGTGATCGCGAGCGCCGCCGGAGCCGCGCAGCCCTGCAGCGGGAAACAGCGCCGCAGCAGGCCGGCCAGCGCCACCGCGATCGCGACCGCGAGCAGCGCGTTGATCCACGTCACCGAGGCGATCGTCGCGCCGGGAACCTGCAGCGCACCAAGGTGCAGCACGCGCGTCACGAAGTGCGTCGGCTCGCCGACGAAGTCGCTCCACTCGGTCCACGTCCATCGCGGCGTGACCTCACCGAGCGCCAGGCGCTCCTGGCACGGCTCCGGCCATCGCCCTGCGAACGAGGCCCACAGACCGGCGGCGCTCACGGGCAGCAAGGCAGCGATCCAGACCAGCAGACGCGCGACTCTCATGAATCCTCGGCGGGGCGCTCGGTCATCCACACACGGTAGCAGCAGAGACCGCGCGCGTAGAGCCGCTGAAGTGCGAGGCCGCCGGCGAACGCGTCGAGCAACCTGCGCACGGGCGGCAGCGGCAGACACGCGCGCAACCGCGCGAGGCTGCGCGCGCGCGCCAGCGCCGATGCCACCGGCAGGATCGGGACCTGCGCGGTCAGATCGGCTTCTTCGACGACGCGCAGCCCGGAGCGAGCGAGCGAAGCACGCGCCGAGGCGACGTCGCGCAGGGGCGGCGAGGCCCAGCGTCGCGCCAGCTCGGCGACATCGACGTCGTGCGGCAGCGGCGTGCGCAGGAGGTCCTCGACCCACACGAACACGCCGCCCGGCCGCAGCACGCCGTGCACGTGTTGCAGCACGGCGTCGACGTCCTGTGCGTGGCCGAGCGCCTCGATCGCGAGCACGACGTCGAAGGCCCCTTCGACCGGGGCCGTGAAGTCCTGCCGCAGGAACCGGCAGCGCGCCGCGAGACCACGGCGCCGTGCTTCGCGGCCGGCGCGCGCGATCTGGAACGCGCTCCGTGTCGTGCCGACGCCGACGGCGTCGCCGCGTCCGACCCAGCGGAGCAACGACGCGCCGAAGCCGCAGCCGAGGTCGAGCACACGCGCCACGGACCGGCCGTCGAGCTTCGCCTGCAGCCAGCGATCGAAGCCCGCGCCGCCGTCGGTCGGCCCGCCGGCCGCCGATGGCAAGAGGCGTTTGCGCAGCTCGAGCCCTTCGCCAGCGGCAGCGCGCGACCAGCGGCGCCGCCACCATTGCCAGCGTGCGAGCGTCTCGTACAGCGCCGCAACTGCGCGGCCGTCGGCCGTCATGCGCGACTCCGTTCGTTGCGCAGCACGAACACGAGCTCGTTGCACCACCGCAGCGGCACGAACGAGCGCGCTTCGGGCTCCTTGCGCCCGGGCCGCGGGCGCCACCACGGCAAGAGCTGCCGCCAGCGCGCCCGCGGCCACTGGTCGGGCAGCACACGCTGCACGGCGAACCCGCACCGCGCGAACAGCTCGCGCCACTGCGCGAGGGTCCGCGCGTCCTGGTGCCCCTGCACCTGCCGGCGGCCGAGCCCCTGGCGCCACACGCGCCAGACGAGCGTGCTCGCGTTGCGAACGAGGAAACAGAAGCGCGCGCCGGGCTTCGCGACGCGCTGCATCTCGCGCAGGGCCTGCTCGCGGTCGAAGAAGCGCTCGATCGAGCCGATGCACGTCACGCAATCGAACGTGGCGTCGGCGAACGGCAGCCGTTCCGCGTTGCCATGGTGCACGTCGACCGCGGGCTCCAGCTCCTTCGCGAGCGCCAACGCCTCGCGCGACAGATCGACGCCGCTTGCCTCGACGCCGCGCTCCTTCGCGGCGCGCAGCAGCAGGCCCGGACCGCAGGCGACGTCGAGCAGCCGCTCGCCGGGTCTGGCCTCGAGCAGCTGCACGAAGATCGGGTACGAACGCTGCGGCCGCAGGTATCGCAGTCCCTTGGTCAGGTAGGTGCGATCGAACCACGCCGCGACGTCGGTCTGCGACACGCCGTGTTCGGCCATGCGCGTCGCCTGCGCCGGGGGCCGGCCCGGCCGCGGCAGGCCGGCGTAGCGCGGTACGCGCTCCGCGTAGTCGCGCCACGTCTCTCCGTGCAGTGCCAGCAGGTTCGCTTCCTCCATGCGGACACGCTGATGCATGTTGCCGACGTAGAGCGGCAGGCCGAGCCACAACCACGGCACGCCGGACGCGAGGCACAGCCCGATGTAGAAGAGGTACATGCCGCAGAGCCCCGGGTTGCGCGACCATCGGAACAGCCCCTGCGGCGGCCCGCCGCCGGCCCGCCGCTGCACACGCAGTTGCAGCGTCGCAGTGAAGGTCGTTACGCGGCCGAGCACGATGCACACGAGACCGAGGCCGATCAGGGCGGGCGAACCGGGCGTCGACCACGCATCGCGCGCCGCCGGCACGACGATGCAGGCGAGCGGCACGAGGAACAGCAGCACACCGAGCGCGGTCGGCGCGAAGTACTGCAGGATCTTGCGCCACAGCGGCGCCCGCCGGGCCCTGGCCAGCACGCTGTCGCCGGCGCCGTTCGTGCTCGCGAGCAGCTGCCACGTGCTGGCTTCGCTCGGGACCGGGAACACCGTGATCTCGACCAGCAGCGACGCGTAGGCCAGCAGGACGATCGCGTCGGCAACGTTCATGCGCGGGCTCTCGCACCCCTGCGATGCGCGAGCAGGAAGCGCGCGTCGGCCGAGAACGACCAGACCAGCAGCAGCACCGCGATGGCCGTCACGGCGTCGCGCAGCGCGGGTCCCGTCGCAGGGCACGCAGCGACGAGCAGCGCTGTCATGACGGCGGCGCAGATGCGGCGGCCGCGCCGGTTGTCGCCGTTCACGGGCTTCGGATCGTGCGCGGGAATCCGCAACCACCAGGCGGCCAGCACGAACGCAGGGCGCATCGCGGGCAGCAGCAGCACGTGCGCCATGCCACCGAGGCTCAGCACGAGGGCCGCGAGGCCCAGCGTCGTGAGCTGGTCCGCCTCCATGTCGAGGACCGCACCACCCGGCGAGCCGCCGAAGCGCCGCGCCAGCGCGCCGTCGACGAGGTCGAGCAACACGACGGCGATCGCGCCGAGCCAGCCGAGGTACCCGAGCTGGCCGGCACCGAAGGCGACGACGGCCAGCAGGCCCGCGACGCGCACGATCGTGACGAGATCGGCAAGGCTCCGCGAGCGCAGGATCCATGCCAGCGACGCAAGCGAGAGCAGCATCGCGAGGACCCAGGCCTGGATCCAGATCGGCGGCCAACCCACCTCTGCGGGCGCCGAGCCGCGCAGGCCGAGGAGCAGCAGCACGGGCAGCCATACCAAGGCCTGCACACGCAACCAGGTCTGCAGGGCTGCCTCGGGCATGGCCAGGACAGACTAGCACACGCCGGCGCAGCGGGCCGCCATGTCAGCGCAGGCGACGAACGGCACCTCGGCAGGGTATCCTCTGGCGGCGGGGTTCGTTCACACCACGGCGGCTCCCCTTGGCTACTGCGCCCTCGTGTCCATGCCTTGTGAACTCCTCGATGACGGTGTCTGGCCAGCTCTGCTCGCAGCACGCACTCTGTTCGCTCTGGGAACCGGCGATCTGCTGCTCGTGCAACAGGGCAGCGCGTGGCACTGCGTCGCGGCGAGCGGTGCCAGCCTGCGCGGCGCGCGGCAGGTTCTCGTCGCACCCGATCCGCGAGCCGTCGTGCACGAGGTCCCGCAGGCGCCACCGGACTGTGCGCTGTCGATCTACAGCGCGCAGCGCGACTCCACGCCGCGGTTCGATCACCCGACCGGACGGCCGGTCGATCCGGGCGCGCTCGCGATGGCACACGTCTACCTGCCGGTGCTGCTCGGCGCCGCCGCCGCGCGCGGTGCCGGCCGCGTGTTCGTCGCCGGCCACGTCACGCAGACGCTCGACGGCCGCATCGCCTGCGAGAACGGCCAGTCGAAGTGGATCGGCAACGATGCCGACCAGCGGCATGCGCACCGCATGCGTGCGCTGCTCGAGTGCGTGATGATCGGCGCCGGCACGGCGCTGTGCGACGATCCGCAACTGACGGTGCGCCACGTCGAGGGACCCGATCCACGCCGCATCGTGCTCAGCGGCCGCGGCCGTGTGCTGCCGTTCTCGTCGCGGCTGCGCGTGTGCACGCCGCCCGGCTGCGACGTCGTCGTCGACGAGGGGCTCGAACTCCCACCGCACGATCCGAAGGCCCGTCTGATCAGGGTGCGCTCGAAAGCGGGATCGATCGAGCCGAGCGAGATCCTCGGCGCCTTGAGCGACCGCGGCATCCACTCGGTCTACCTCGAAGGTGGCTCGACCGCCGTCTCGTCGTTCCTGCAGGCACGCTGCATCGACCTGCTGCAGGTCCACATCGCTGCGATGGTCATGGGCTCCGGCCTGCCGAGCTTCGTGCTGCCCGCCGTGGACCACGTGCAGCACAGCATCAAGTTCACGATGACGCACGCAGTGCTCGACGGCCACGTGCTGCTGTCGTGCTGGCCTGCGCGCGCCGAGCCAGCGCGCACGGGGCCCGCCGGCACCGCCGCCGTCTGACATGCCGACGCCGCTCGGCTACTGGGTCGACGCCGCGGGCAGAGGTGCGCTGCGCGCCGTGGACCTGCCGCAGGTCGGCGAAGGCCAGGTCGAGCTGCAGGCGCAATACTCGGGCATCAGCCCGGGCACCGAACGGCTCGTCGGCCTCGGCCTCGTGCCCGCGAGCTGCGCTCGGACGATGGCGTGCCAGGGCATGCGCGGGTCGTTCGCGCTGCCGATCCTCTACGGCTACAGCCTCGTCGGCGTGGTGCGCGGCGGCGCACTCGACGGCCAGCGGGTCTTCGTCATGCATCCGCACCAGCAACGCCTGATCGCGTCGCGAGCCGCGCTCGTGATGCTGCCGGACGACGTGCCGTCGCCGCGCGGCACGCTGCTGCCGAACCTCGAGACCGCGCTGAACGCGGCCTGGGACGCGGAGCTGCGCGACGGCGAGCGCATCGCGGTCATCGGCGGCGGCGCGGTCGGTCTGCTCGTCGCATTCGTGCTGTCGGCGACGCATCGCGGCGACGTCGTGCTCGTCGAGGCCGATGCGGCGCGCCGGCAGCTCGCCGCGCGGTTGCCGTGGGTGCGCGCGCCCGTGGCGCCGGACGAGCTCGCGCGCGGTGGCTTCGCGGCCGCGATCCATGCGACGGGCACGAGCCTCGGCCTGCAGCTCGCGATCGACGCGCTCGGTTTCGAGGGGCGCGTCGTCGAGCTGTCGTGGTACGGCGCGAAGACCGTCGAGCTGCAGCTCGGCGGCACGTTCCACTACGAGCGCAAGCGCATCGTCGCCTCGCAGGTCGGCACGATCGCGCGGAGTCACCGCGCAGCGGGCCAGGCCGCGCGCACGGCGGTCGTGCTGCAACTGCTGCGCGATCCGCGACTCGACGCACTGCTGCAGACGCCGATCCCCTTCGAACTCCTGCCCGAGTTCTTCGCGCGCCTCTATCGCGGCGAGCTCGCCGAACCGTGTCCCGTCGTCTCCTACTGACCATGCAGCCGACCATGCACGGTGCCGCGTGATCCTCTTGCTCGAGCCACGACGCGCGCCGGGTTTCGTCTCGGGTGGTTATCGCTACCAGGCCGAGGTCATGCAGCGGCTCGCCGCGCGCGGCGAAGGTGAGCTGCGCGCGATCGCGCCGAGCGAGCTCGCCGCCGTCGTCGCACGGACGCGGCAGCAACGACCCGGCACAGCGATCGTCGCCGACGGGTTGTTCGCCGCGCTGACGCAGCAGCCGCTGCCGGACCAGGTCGTGGCGCTGCTGCACGTCGTGCCCGAACGCGCGCCGTGGGCCAGCACACCGCTGCGCGTCATCGCGACCTCGCAGCGGACGGCCGACGCCGTGCGTGACGCCGCACGCTCGGTGACCGTCGTGCGACCGGGGCTCGACGCGTGCTTCGTGCCGGGGCCGGCGCGCGCGGCCGGCGATCGGCTGCGCGTCGTCTGCGTCGGCACGATCAGCCCGGGCAAGGGCCAGCACCTGCTCGCCGCCTCGCTCGCGAGCTCGAACGCCGCGTCGCGCTGCGAGCTCGTGCTCGTCGGCGACGAGAATGCGCACAGGGACCACGTCGCTGCCGTGCGCGTCGCCGCAGGGCGCCTGCCGCTGCAGGTGCGCTCCGCGCTGAGCGCTCTGGAGGTCGCGGGCGAGCTGCAGCGCGCGGACCTGTTCGTGTCCGCTTCGCGCAGCGAGTCGTTCGGCATGGCGGTCGCCGAAGCGGCAGCCTGCGGCGCGCCGGTGCTCGCGTTCGACACGGGCGAGATCCGCAGCTTCGTCCAGGACGGGTGCAATGGCTGGCTGCTCGCCGCCGGCGCGAGCGACGCGGAGTTCGCGGCGAAGCTCGATGCACTGCTCATGGACGCGCCTCGCCTCGCTGCCGCGCGGCGCAGCCCGATGCGACCGCGGCTCGAGACGTGGGACGAAGTGGCGCGTTCGTTCGCACGCGCGTGCCGCGACGCGGCGTAGCCGGTTCCGCTGCCGCTCACGCGACCGGCAGCCGACTCACGGCGCGGGCCGCAACGGGCTGCCGCCGCCGTAACCCGCCTCGACGACTTCGCGCGTGTGCTCGGCGCGTTGTTGCCACGTGCCGAGCGCCTGGCCCTGGCGCGACGGACAGATCTCGAACAGCGGGCAGTCTTCGCACTTCGGTCCCTTGGCCAGGCACACGTAGCGCCCGAGCAGCAGCAGCCGGTGGCCGCCGTGCATCCACTCCGTGCGCGGGAACCGCGCGCAGAGATCCTGTTCGACCTTCTCGGCCGCCGTCGCGGTCGTCAGGCCGAGCCGCTGGCTCACGCGCATCACGTGCGTGTCGACGACGATCCCCTCGGCGATGCCGAACGCGACGCCGAGCACGACGTTCGCGGTCTTGCGCGCGACGCCGGGCAGCTGCACGAGCGCGCTCATCTCGCGCGGCACGACTCCCTTGTGCACCTGGTGGATCGCGAGGCTCGCGGCCTGGATCGCCTTCGCCTTGTTGCGGAAGAACCCCGTGCGGTGCACGACGGCTTCGACCTCCTCGCGCGGCGCGGCCGCGAGCGATTCCGGCGTCGGCCACTTCTGGAACAGCAGCGGCGTCACCGCATTGACGGTGCGGTCGGTGCTCTGCGCGCTCAGGATCGTCGCGACGAGCAGCGTCCACGCATCCTTGTGGTCGAGCTCGCAGCGCGGATTGGGAATCGCGGTGGCCAACCTCGTCGTGACTTCGGCAACGGGAGCGGGCGGGCCCGAGGGCGGCGGGCTCGGCTTTTTCCTGATCGGCACGCACCCGCTTTTACGGAGCCGGGGGCCGTCCCTCAACGGCGCGCTGTCCGAAGACTGCCGTGCCGACGCGCACGAGGGTCGAGCCGGCCGCGATCGCGGCTTCGAAATCCGACGACATGCCGAGGCTCAGCACCGGCAAGCCGAGCCCCGTCCGTGCTCGCAGGTCCGAGCACAACGCGACCGTGCGCTCGAACGCGGGCATCGGCTCGCCCTGCAGCGGCGCCATGGCCATCACGCCGGTCACTGCGAGGTTCGGGCAGCGAACCTGCACGTGGTCGAGCAGTGCCGGCGCTTCGGCGAACGCACAGCCGTGCTTCGTCGGCTCGTCCGTCGCGTGCACCTGCAGCAGCACGTCGAGCCGGCGGTCCAGGCGGACGAGATGGCGCTGCAGCTCGTCCGCGAGTCGCGCGCGGTCGAGGCTGTGCACGAGCGCGAGGCCCGGCACACGCAGCAGGTCGGGGACCTTGTTGGTCTGCAGCGAGCCGATCAGATGCCACTGCAGCTCCGCTGCCTGCTGGCCCAGCGATCGGGCCACCTCGGCGGCCTTCGCGGCGAGCTCCTGCACGCGGTTCTCGCCGAACAGGCGCTGGCCCGCGGCGAACGCTTCGCACACGAGCGCCGCAGAGTGCGTCTTGCTGACGGCCACGAGCTCGACCCCGGGTAAGCGCCCGGCCAGCGCCCGGGCCGCGGCGATGCGCGCGCGAACCTGCCGGAGGTTCTCGGCGACCGCGGTCACGACTCGCGCCCGGCGCCCATCCGGGCCTAGTGGCGGAAATGGCGTTGCCCGGTCAGCACCATCGCCATGCCGTGCTGGTCGGCCGCTGCGACGACTTCTTCGTCGCGCTTGCTGCCACCCGGCTGCACGACCGCCGTGACACCGGCCTTCGCGCAGACGAGCAGGCCGTCCGCGAACGGAAAGAACGCGTCGCTCGCGGCCACGGAACCGCGCGCGCGATCACCGGCCTTGTCGAGCGCGATCTTCGCCGAATCGACGCGACTCATCTGCCCGGCGCCGACGCCGACCGTGTGGAACGCGCCATCGTCGGTCGCGCGCGCGAAGACGATCGCGTTCGACTTGACGTGCTTGCAGACCTTCCACGCGAACGCGAGCGTCGTGCGCTCGAGCTCGGTCGGCGCACGCTTCGTCGCGACGTCGCTGCGCGGCGCTTCGGCAGGGAAGTCCGCCGTCTGCAGCAGGAAGCCGCCGCTGACCGGTCGCGCGACGAAACGGTGCCGCTGCGCGAGGTCGGGCAGGCCGCCGAGATCGAGCACACGCACGTTCGCGCCCCACTTGGCCCGCTGCAGGATCTCCACCGCTTCGGGATCGACCTGCGGCGCGACGACGACCTCGAGGAACGTGCCGCTCGCGACCACGGCGGCCGCCGTCGGCGCATCGAACGTGCGGTTCGTCGCGAGGATGCCGCCGAACGCGGACACGGGGTCCCCCGCGAGCGCGAGCTCGAAGGCCCGCGCGAGCCCCGGCGCCGCGGAGGTCCCGCACGGATTGTTGTGCTTCACGAGCACACAGCACGGCTGGTCGAACTCGAGTGTGAGCGCGAGAGCCGCGTCGGCGTCGAGGATGTTGTTGTAGCTGAGCTCCTTGCCGCCGAGCTGCCGGCTGGTCGCGAGGCTCGGCGACGTCTCGCCGATGCTGTAGAAGGCCGCCTGCTGGTGCGGGTTCTCGCCGTAGCGGAGATCGAGCACCTTCTCGCCCGCGAACGAGACGCGCTGCGCGAAGAACGGCTCGCCGGCGACCGTGCGGCGTTCGCAGTCGAACCACTGCGAGATCGCCGCATCGTAGGCCGCCGTGTGCGCGAAGGCCTTCGCGGCGAGCTTGCGCAGCAACTCCGATGGCAGCTTGCCGCCGTGCTCACGCAGGCTGCGCAACACGACGCCGTAGTCGCCAGGATCGACGACGACCGCGACGCTCGCGTGGTTCTTGGCCGCGCTGCGGATCATCGCGGGACCACCGATGTCGATGTGCTCGACGATCTCGGCGCGCGAGATGCCGGGCTTGCGGACCGCTTCACGGAAGCGATACAGGTTGATGCACAGCAGGTCGATCGGATCGATGCCGTGCATCTCCATCGCGGTGCGATCGGACGCCTTGTCGCGGCGCGCGAGCAGACCACCGTGCACCTTCGGGTGCAGCGTCTTGATGCGGCCGTCCATCATCTCGGGGAAGCCCGTGTAGGAGGCCACTTCCTGCGCTTGCACGCCGGCCTCGGCCAGCACGCGGGCGGTGCCACCGGTGGAGAGCAGCGAGAATCCGAGCTGGACGAGGCCGCTCGCGAAGTCGGCGAGGCCGTGCTTGTCCGTGACCGAGAGCAGTGCGCGTCTCATTTCTTCCCCTCGCCCTTCTTCTGCTTCAGGTAGCCCTCGATGAACGGATCGAGGTCGCCGTCCAGCACGCCGTGCACGTCCGACGTCTCGATGTCGGTGCGCAGGTCCTTGCACATCTGATAGGGCTGCAGCACGTAGCTGCGGATCTGGTTGCCCCAGCTGATCGAGCCGCGATCGCCGTAGAACTTGGCCAGCTCGGCTTCGCGCTTCGCGAGCTCGAGCTGGTAGAGCTTCGATCGCAACGTGCGCATCGCGGACTCGCGGTTCTTGTGCTGGCTTCGCTCCGCCTGGCACGCGACGACGATGCCGGTCGGGATGTGCGTGATGCGGATCGCGGACTCCGTCTTGTTCACGTGCTGGCCGCCGGCGCCGGAGCTGCGGAACGTGTCGATCTTGAGATCCTCCTTGCGGAGATCGACCGCGAGATCGTCCTCGAGCTCGGGCACGACCTCGACGGAGGCGAACGACGTCTGCCGCCGGCCCTGCCCGTCGAACGGCGAGATGCGCACGAGGCGGTGCACACCCTGCTCGGCCTTCAGGCGGCCGTAGGCGTAGGGCCCCTTCACGACGATCGTCGCGTTCTTGATGCCGGCTTCCTCGGCCTTCTGGAAGTCGGTCTCCTCGACCTGGTAGTCGTGGCCCGCGGCCCACTTGATGTACATGCGCAGCATCATCTCGGCCCAGTCCGACGCATCGATGCCGCCAGCGCCGGGCTGCAGCGTCACGATCGCATTCAGCGGGTCGTGTTCGCCGCCGAGCATGAGCTGGAACTCCATCTGGTCGAGCCGTTCCCTGATCTTGCGGTCCGTCTCGACGAGGTCGGCCTCGACCGCGGCCGGGTCCTCGGCGCCGAGCTCGAGCAGCACGCGTCCATCCTCGATCAGACGCGACAGGCCGTCGAGAGGCTCGACGACCTGCACACACAGCTTCTTCTTCTGCACGATGGCCTGGGCGCGTTCGCCATCGTCCCAGAAGCCCGGCTGGGTCATCTGGTGTTCGATGTCCGCGAGCTCACGGTGACGGCGAGGGTAGTCAAAGACTCACCTTGATCGATTCGACCCGGTGCTCAGCCTCAGTCAGCGCGTCACGATGCTCGATCAGACCCATGGAAAGGGGATCTGAGCATCACGCGCGGCAGTTTTCCAGGCAGGACTCGGCTCCGGGGCGCTGCGCGACGCGGCAGAAAGAATAGAACCTGCGACAGGCACTGCAGGCAAAGGATCGAAGTCGGCGAATCATGGCCCGTCGCAGGTTCAGTGTTTCGTTGCCGCGTCGCCGCGACTCGCTGGGATTCTCGGCTGCAGCACGCCGTGCATAAGTGCTGACCGGTCAGGCGCGAGAGGCCCGGAACGGAGTCACGAGGCAGCGCACGATCGCATCGGCCCGTCGAGCAGCATGGTGCCACTCTGTCTTTGCACAAAGGCTCCAAACGGGACGGCAGTCGCGGAGCCGGCGCCAACGTGCGAGAACTCGGCATCACGCTGCGACGAGTCGCTGGCAGCGCGAGATGCGCGCGGAATGGTGATTCGCAGCATGACGGCGGCGCGGAAGCGCATCACCAGATGGTCACGCTGCTCGAACGCGGAGCAAGTGGCAAGCAGGTCGTGCGCTCCGGTTCTCGATCCGTGCGGGACACCGCGGCCGCAGCGGCGGCCATGCGTGTGTGTCCTCCCGTACCGCTTCGCCGCGTTCGCGGCCTTGCACAGATCAGATGATCGTGATCGAGGTCGAGGACATCATGCGCTTGCGCGCGACTGCCTCGGACGACCGGTAGCTCTTCAGCTTGTTGTAGAGGGTCTTCGTGTCGATCCCGAGAATCCGCGCGGCGCGCGTCTTGTTGCCACCCGTCGAGGACAGGACTCGCTGGATGTGGCGCTTCTCGACATCGGCCAGCGTCAGCTTCAGCGTCTCCTCGATGGAGTTCTCGGCGATCAGTCGTTGGAGTCCGGAGGCGGGCTCGACCAGCACCATGTCGTACTCCGAGCCTTCCACGCGGCCACGAAACTCATCGATCGAAGTGCAGCTGCTCACGAGGCAGCCCCAACCGGCAGTCAACTTTGCAAGGCCGGCGGCTGAAGGTTCGCGAGCGGAATAGAGAAGCAGACGTTTGCCGAGGGTCATGAGTGGATTCATCCGGACGAAGCCGACCCTGGTTCCACCCTAGCGGAACGGGTCGGGTACCGGCATGCGAGGGTCAGTGGGTTGGGGGGCGAACGACGATTTGCTACGGGCAGTCGCCACAGACGAGAGGTTCCTGCCGACATTTTCCGATTACAAAAAGTGACGAGTGCCCTGCACCCGCGATGCGGGTCCGCATCGCGTAAGCCAAGAGGCTCCCTAGCTTTTCCGCGGCGGCAAGTAACCGCGTCCTTGGAACTGGCCCGCGAGCGACCTCGCAGAACGCGCGCTACTCGAAGTCCCGCGGCCCGATCGACAGATGTCCCGATCCTGTACGCAGAACAACTTCGGTTCGGGCGCTGCCGCGCTTTCCGACCAGCACGCGACCAAAGTCGAGCACCTTCTCGGCGCGGAGGCCGAAGCCGTTGCCGATGTGGCCGATCTCGGCGCGCGCATCGAGATTGAACTCGATCGTCGCGGGCACGTGGCACTGCACGGTTCCCTTCCCTGTTTCGAGGCGGATCAGCTCTCGCGGCTCGCGCACGAAAGCCTGCATGTCGCCGATCATCGTGCGGATGTCGAGGTCGCCGCGATGGTCGAAGGCAATCACCGTGCCACGGCCTGTCTCGGCCTTCACGAGGGAGGCACAGTGCTCGAAGCGAAGGTCCCCGCGGCCGGTGTTCACGTTCGTGCTCGCCTTCCGGTTGGCGACGGTCACGTGACCGCTGCCCGTGATCACGATTGCCAGCGGAAGATCCGCGGGCACGCGGATGCCGACCTGGATCCCGAAGACGCCTTGCACGCCGCCGGGTGGGATCGCCGGCCCGCGCACGACGAGGGTGCCGGGCTCGGTCGCCTCAGGGGCCACGTAGAAGTCGATCGGGATCTGCTCCAACTGTGCGAGTTCGAGGGCCGTGTCCGCGGCCCGGCGCACGCCGCCCGCGAAGGCGACCGTCCGTTCGGGATTGTGGTCGACGCCGATGCTCCCATTCTGGATCTCGATCCTGATGCGCTCGATGGACTGCCCGATCGGCAGTGACCCGGACATCTCGGCAACGGATCGGTGCGAGAGGCTGCCGCTGCAGCCGCCGAGCCCGGAAAGCCCGACCACGAGCAGCGCGAGAGCGGCGCGGCCCGCCAGGAGACGGGGCGCAAGGCCGATGGCAGGGGCGTCAGGGCACATGGCGGGCAGTAACGAGTCCTCGTGCATCTGTTTTCGTCAGCTTGGAGTTTCTCCCAAGCCGTGTCGTCTTGCGACCCTCATTCGTCTGCGGCCGTAGTGGCAGCACCGGCCAGAGCTAGAATTCTCCCGAGCGATGGCCAGCCCGAGCCAGGAATACCAACCTGACCCCGTCACGATGGTCTCCTACCATCGTGCGCTGGCCGACCACTCGGACAGCCTGAAGGCCTACGCAACGCGGCTGCTCGGCGACTCGATCGCGGCCGAAGACGTCGCGCAGGACGCCTTCCTTGCCCTTTACCGGCATCTCAACCAAGTGCCGACCGCGGCTTTCCGGCCCTGGCTGTTCCGCGTGGCGCGCAACCTCTGCCTCGACCAGTTGCGGCGGCGAAAGTTCAAGCTCTGTCTGTTCCGCGATCTGCAGAAGGACGACGACAACCCGTTCACGCCTGCCGACGCGGGCAGCGCGCGGCCCGACCAGCTCGCCGAGACGCGCGAGGCCAACCACGCGATCGAGGCCGCGATCAGCGAACTTCCGATGAAGTTCCGGGAGGCGTTCCTGCTCTGCGAGGTTGAGGGGCTCAGTTATGAAGACGCAGCCGCGGTCATGGGTTGTCCAGTCAAGACGGTCTCGACCCGCCTGTTCCGCGCGCGCCAGCGCTTCACGTCGTTGGTCAGCCGTTTGATCAAGGTCTGATCCGCTGTCGATGAACTCCACAAGTTGAACTCCGCGAGATGAACTGCAACACCTGCCGCTACGAACTGTCGCAATGCCTCGACGGCCGACTGCCGTCGGGTCGCCGCACGATCGTCATGGGGCATGTAGCGAACTGCGCGGTCTGCAGCGCGTTCTGGACCGAGCTGCAAGCGGCCCAGAACCTGACCATGCGGCTGGCCGCGCCGCGCGTCAGCGAAGGCTTCCGCGAGCGGCTCTGGGAACGCATCGCCGCCGGGGAAGGCACGCCGGAAGCCGTGTTCCACGAGCGCGTGCCGCTGTTGACGAAGTTCCGCTATGCGCTGACCGGCGCAGCCGCCGCAGCCGTGGTCCTGCTGGCCGTGACGTGGACTCGCGGTGATCGCGAGGCTCCGCAGAACCGCGAGCCATCATCGAACGGCGTGGTCGCCAAAGCCGATCTCCACGGCACTCCGGAGCCGCAGCGTGGAGCGATTCCGACGTCCGACGTGGGCATGCAGGTCGACCAGAGCCCGATGATGTCGTCGGCACGCCCGCTCACCGGCGAGCTCGTCGCGCTGGAGGCCGCGAGGCAGCTCGAGCAACGTCACGCAACGGCCAACCTCGGGATCCGCAGGCTCAAACAGAACGGGTTCGGCCAGAACACCGCGGACCGCGATATGGCAGTTGCACAGGTCCTCGAGGATGCCGACGCGTTCTGCGGGTTCGGCGGACTGCTGCTGGATCTGCGCGAGCACGACCGCCTGTTCTTCAGCGACAGCGAGATCGAAGCGGAACTGCGCGTCGCCGTGAAACTGGTGCGCAAGAGCCAACAGGGTGTGCGCAACCTCGAGACCGTTCGCTCGCTCGTGGAGCCCGCGCTGCAGAGTGGCCGGCTGGCCAGCGTGTCGCGCACGATCATGTTGCCGCTGTCCGACCCGCGCGACGAGTTGGACATGCTGATGCGCCTCGCTGCCATGCGGCACGACGTCTTCCCGATGCTGTTCATCACGTTCGGCAACATCGACGAAGCGACCCGTGAGTTCGACCTGCCAGGCAACTTCTTCACGATGAAGGACCCGTGCGGCCAGTTCCTGGTCGCCCCGCGCAGCGAGGTCGAGGCCGGCGACGGCCGGCTGCGCATCTTCCGCGCTCACGTCAATGGCACGCAGGGAATGACATACGAGGTCCAGATACGCAGCGGCGGGCCGAGATAAGGCCCGCAACTCGAGATGGGGCAAAGGGCCCCGCGGGCTTCGCACCTTCCTGCCCCTGGAAGGCAACATCGGATCGCCTCGAGGCTAGCATTGGGGACGTCGGGCCAGGACGCCCCCTGCCCCCAACCGCCTTCTCCCCAATGCTCGACCTGCTGCTGGCAGCTTCGTGCTGCTTCCTCCCGATCTCCGCGCCCCCTGATTGCCCGGCTCCCGCTGCGCAAGCACAAGCGAGCGACGACAAGCCGCTGAAGGCACTCGACGCCTTCATGAAACTCTGGCGCAAGGGCGACATCGAGTTCCGCAAGAAGGTCCTGAGGCGCGGCGAGCTGCCCGAATGGGAACGCATCGGCAAGGACTCGATTGCAGCCAGGTTCGGCCTCGCGCCCAAGAACGCGCTCGGCGACGCGACCTGGTTCAGCGACCTGAACCTGATCCTCGATGCCGTCGCGAAGCTCGACAACGCGGAGGCCGCCGAGGCCCTGCTCGAAGTTGCGGCCGTCGGCACCGATCACGGCAAGTACACGCCCGAAATGGCGGCCTACGACGTGCGCACCCTCGGCGAGGACGCGCTGAAGAAACTGCAGGCGGCAGCTGCGAAGGAGGCCGTGGCGAGCGTGGCGCGAGGTGCGGCCAAGGCAGACAAGAACAAGATCGCCGGACTGCAAGCCGCCGCGGTGCGCTGCCTCGGGCGCATGAACGACAAGTCGTTCCGCGGCGTGCTCGAAACCGCACTCGCCGACAACGACGAGATCGTCCGCGCGCACGCTGCCCAAGCACTCGCCACGCTCGCAGACGAGGAGTCGGGGCGCGCCCTCGTCAGTTCTCTCGACCGCGAGACGAACGACGCGGTCCTCGCCGAGGTCGCGCACGCGTTGAAAGTCATCTTCGCGAAGTACACGACCATGACGAGCGAGGCGCCGGCGGCGGCCCCTGCGAAAGCCGAGCAGAAGCCCGCCGATCCCGCAGGAGGCGGTGAGAAGAACGGCGAGCCCGCACCGGCATCCCCTCCCGAGTCAGCCCCGGCTCCGGCGTCGGCACCCGCCCCCGCGGCGGCGCCGGCGGAGATCCCCGAGGTCCTGCGGCTCGTGGTCCGTTCCGCGATCGGCGCGCTCGGGCGCACGAATTGGCGCGCCGACATGGCGCTCGTGCGGCTGCTGAACGACTTCCGCTCGCCCGAGACCGTGCCTGCGCTGATCGTCGTGCTCGAGCGATTCCGCGATCAACCGGAAGAAGTGAAGTCCGGCAAGCTGTCCGGCCTGTTGCTCTACCAGGCGCACGAGCTGCTCGTCAGCATGACGGGCGCGGTCTTCCCGGCGAACCAGCCCGAGAAGTGGCGCGAGTTCTGGGAGCGCGAGAAGGACAAGATCCAGGTCACGAAGAAGCGCGAGCCAAAGAGCCACGAGAAGACCGTCGCTGGCGGGTTCTGCGGCATCCCGGTGGAGGGCACGCGCGTCGTGTTCATCGTCGACCTGTCCGGAAGCATGGATTGGGACATGGACAAGGAGGAAGCCGACGGTCGCAAGACGCTCGTGAAGCGCATCGACTTCGCGATCAAGGAACTGAACCGCGCCATGGATGTCATCGCGCCGAACGCGATGTTCAACCTCGTCACGTTCAACGGCAACCCGAAGGCCGAGGTCTGGGAGCCAAAGGGCCTCGTGCAGGCAACCGAGGCGAATCGCAAGCGGTTCAAGAAGTACGTCGATGGCCTGCGCGCGGACGGCGGTACCAACGTCTGGGCCGGTATGCAGGAGGCCCTGAAGATCAAGTCGCACGTCTACGGAACGCGTTACGAGTCGAACGTCGACGAGGTCTTCGTGCTGTCCGACGGCGCCCCGACCGTCGGCGAGGTGACGAATCCGACGGAGATCCTGAAGCTCGTGAAGGAAGCCAACACGTTCGCCAAGATGCGCATCAACACGATCTTCATCAGCTCGCAGACGCCACCGGAGCATCAGCAGAACCAGCCGAAGATGGAGATGACGCCGCAGACGCTCATGAAGAGGATGGCCGAGGACAACGGCGGCAAGTTCCGCGAGCTGTGACGTTGGCGTGCCGCCGCTGCGGCGCCGGCGCGCTCATCCCTTCGCCGGCTTGCGCCGCGGCGGGCTGCTGGGGCGAGGAGAGCTGCCCGCACGCTGTGGGTTTCCCTGGCGCACGGGACTGCCCTGTGGGCTGCCCGCGCGCAGCAACGGCCCCGTGATGGCGACGAGGCTGCCGACGATCACGAGCACCCAGGCCGACCGGATCGACTCCTTGATCACGTCTTCAGGAAGCTCGTACAGCGCGAGCGCCAAGCGCCGTTCGCCGCTCTGGAACACGAACGTCGCATTGCCGATCGCGCGCCACAGGAAGAACGTCGCTTCGGCTTCGTCACGCATGGAGCGCCACACAGCCACCTGGCCAAGCAGTACGAGTCCCGCTCCGAGCAACAGTCCACCGAGGACGGCACAGAACCAGCGCACGGTCGCCAACGCCATGCGTGCACGGTAGCGCCGCCCCCGTGCACCGTCACTTCGCGGTTTGGCCGGCGGCGGCTGGCTTCACGTGCACGATGCGCTCGCCGTCGCGGAAGACGATGCGCTCGCCGAGTGCCAGGACCTCGCGCAGATTCGGGCTCGCCTTGAGCAGCGCGAAGTAGGCATCCGAGAACGCTTCGATCTCGACGACCTGCTTCTGCCAATCGGCCGGCAGGCCCTGCTCGACGAGGTCCGTGCCGACCACGACGAACACGCGGCCCGCAGCGCGCTTCAGCATCTCGGTGCTTCTGCCGCGCCCGTCCTTCTTCTCTCGGCGCGTGGCGCCGAGGTAGAAGTCGTCGCTGGCCGTCTCCAAGCTCTCTTCGACCGCGGCTTCCCCGGTCCGGGTCTTGCCGAGCTCCGTCAGCGACTTGCCCCCAGCGCCGGTGGCCGGCCCCGCGGGGCCACCCGTCGTCGGGCCGCGGCCACCGCTGTCACCGGGCGCGCCGTCACGCTGCGGCCTGGCCGGCAGCTGTCCCCACTGCCCGTCGACTCCGCGGCCGCCCGCGAGCCGCATGCCCTCTTCCAGGATCAGCTGCGACGTGTAGGGCGTGACGATGCCGTAGCGCGTGGCCAACCTGCGCACCTCGTCGATCAGCTCCTGCTTCTGGCCGTTGCGACGGATCGCGTCGAGCAGCGACGCGATGTGCTGCCGCGCCCACAGCGTCTGCACGAACGAGTGCTGTCCGCTGGCTGCGGGGAAGTCGACCTGGAACACGAACTCGCGCTCGGCGCCGTTCTGCTTGCCGCGCACGCGCACGGTGTGCTTGCCCGAATCGCGGTAGCGCCCGACGACATGCATCATCTCGCCGCAGAACAGGTCGCGCGTCCGCGTCGGGTGCACGTCGAACGCGTCGAGCCCGTCGCAGCGCACTTCGACGTCGGTCAGCGCCGGCTGCGCGATCTTCTGGCACAGCGCGTCGACCTTGAGCTCGATCTTCTCCTTGCTGCGCACGAAGTCGCGCGCGCCGCGGTGCTGCTGCACGAGGTCGTCGAGCAGCCGCACGTCGATCTCGTCGCCGACGCCGAGCGCGAACACGCGCGTCGATCGCGTGTCGAGGCTCTTCGTCAAGTCGAGGATCTGCTGTGGGTTCGTGAGCCCCATCGTCGGTTGGCCATCGGTCACGAACACGATCTGCGGCAAGAACACGCCGCCGTCGTCGGCTTGCGGCACCGTGGCCTCGAGCGCCTGCTGCAGCGCACCGCTGATGTTCGTGCCTCCCATCGCCGCGAGCCGGTCCACGCGCTGCATCGCCGATGCGAGGTTCTCCTCGGTCGCGAGCTGCGGCTTCTCGAAGAACGTCTGCACACCCGACGCGAACGTGACGACCTGGAACAGGTCGCCCGACCGCAGGCTGCGCAGGAACATGCGCACTGCCGCTTTGGCCTGCTCGATCTTCTCACCGGCCATCGAGCCCGACGTGTCGACGACGAGCTGCACGAACCGGCGCGGCAGCACCTTGTCCTTGCCGAACGCGCGCGGCGGCGACAGCAGCATCGTGAAGAAGCCCGCATCGGGCCCTTCGCGGTAGGCCAGCATGTGCAGGCCGAACTCCTGCTCGCTGAGGCCGTAGAGCACACGCAGATCCTCGAGCTGAGCCGTCGACGCTTCGAGCGTGACCACAGCCTCGTGCTCGCCGATCCGCTTGATCTCCGCGGTCGCATACGGCGCGATGATCGTGCTCAGCGCAGTCTGCGACTTGATGCGCACGTCGAGCCCGATCGGGCCGCTGGCTGCATCGCCGAGCCGCGCGGCCCGCAGCGGCCACACCCACTCGTAGACTCCGCCGAGCGGCTGCAGGACCTGGCGCAACCGCACCGTGACGCCGACCTCACCTCGCGCCGGGATCGGGAAGATGCGCGCACGCAGCATGCCTTCGCCCGCGTACTCGAGCAGCCCCGGATCGCGGCGTTGCCGCACGATCTGTTCGTAGACCGACCGCGCCTTGCCGGCATCGAGCACCTCGCCCGTGATCTCCTTGCCACCGACCGTCATCGTGAACCCGTCCGCGACCGCACCGCTGGGCAGGGGCAGGAACCAGGTGCCCTCCGCGTCACGCTGGCCGTCGTTGCGGAAGACCTGGTCGATCGCAGTCGTCGCGACTCCGTCGACGATCTCCGCGTGCACCGCGGTGCGCACGATCCGCACCACCGGGGCACCGTGCACGACCGGCTCGGGCGCGACCACGGGGCCGGGCTGATTCGGCGGCAAGGGTCCGATCAGCAGGCCCTGGGCCGTCAGCGGAGCGGCAATCAGCGGAACAGTCAGAAAGAACGACAGCGCGGACAGCGAACGGTTCATTCGGATCACCTGAGGTAGGGCGGGCGCGCGATGCACGCCGCGTGCCGAGCCGAGCCGCAACGTGCCGGGCGAGGCCCGGGTTCCCGTTCGTTCCGAAACGGGAACGCTTCGGTCCCTGCAGCGGCGGCTCGAGCCGTTGGCAACGCTGCTCGCGAGCCCGACCGCACCAACGACCGCAAAGCACGGGTTTGCTGCCCAGGTGCCGATCCTGTGGATGCGCTGCAGTCGGCCCCGCCGCTATCATCGGGACGGACATGCTTGCCCTTCTCCTCACGTGCATCCTGCCTCCCCAGGATCCGGCGCCGGCGCCAACTCCGTCACCAGCTGCACCGCCGGCGGCGGCCCCGGCCGAGCCGCCCAAGGTCGTCGAACCATGGGACGACAAGACCGCGAAGCTCGCCGCCGACGAGCTCGCGAAGCTGCTGAAGGGCACGCCGACGATGGCCGAGAAGAACCAGATGCTCGAGCGGCTGTCGACGGGATCGAACAAGCTGCTGCTGAAACCACTCGCGCAGATCGTCGAGAACGACAAGTCGATCGTGATCCGCAAGCGCGCCGCGGAACTGATCGCGAACCAACCGGCAGCCGACGCGAACGGCCAGATCCGGAGGCTGCTCAAGAGCCCGAGGGTCGGCTCGCATCCCGCCGTGATGGGCACGCTCGTGCGCGGGCTCGCGCGCTGCGGCTACGTGAGCCAGCAGTGGTCGGAGATCAGCGACTTGTTCGAGCGCGAGTATCAGCTCGATCGTGTTCCGGTGCAGGAGGCGGTCCTCGACCTGGTCACCCAGCACAAGGAGAAGCAGGCGATCCCGCTGTTGCTGCGCAACTTCGACGAGCCGATCCCCGAGAACGTCGATTCCGCGAGCAATCCGCCGGCCGAGTACTGGGAAGCCCGTTGGAAGTCCTGGGCGATCTGGAAGGGCAAGGTCGGTGACGCGCTGTTCGCGATCACGGGCCAGCGCTTCAGCAAGGCAGCCGAGGCGGAAGCCTGGCTGAGACAGAACCGGCTCAAGTGAGCGCTCCTGCGAGCGGACCGCTGCCGGAGCCAGTCGCGTTCCTGCGCGACGCGGCGCCGTGGCTGCAGGCGCCCGAGCTCGGTGTGTGCATCGTCGGATCCCACGCGCTCGCGCTCGCTTGCCGCGCCAACGGATTGCCGGCGCCGGCGCCGGTCGATCTCGACCTGGCCTGGGCGCTCGACCACGAGGCGGGCACGGCGTTGCTGCAGCAGCACGGCGTCCTCGTGCCGACCACCGAGGGCAATCGGCAACGCGGCACGCTCGCGATGAAGGTCGGCGGGCGGCGCCTCGAGATCACGACGTTCCGCGCCGGAAAGCCGGGCGAACCGATGCCTGCGCGCATCGCCGCGGACCTCGGCGAACGCGACATGACCATCGGTGCGCTCGCGTTCGAGCTGGCCACCGCGACGTTGCACGACCCCGCGCACGGTCTCGACGACTGGCAGAAGCGGATCATCGCGCCGGTCGGCAACGCAGCACACCGCGTCAAGGAGCATCCGATCCGCTGGCTGCGTTACTACCGCAAGGCGCACGAGCTCGGCTTCTGCCTCGAGCGCTCGATCCGTCGCATCGCGCTGCCGCCGTCGATCCTGCGCGAGCTGCCGCGCGAGGCCGTGGCCCTCGAACTGCGCGCGATGCTCGGCCGCTGTCCTTCGCCCGGCCGGTGCCTGCTCGAGCTGCACGAAGCGGGATTGCTCGAGGTGATCTCGCCCGAGCTAGTGCGCCAGTTCGACGGCCGCCCGGCCGGGCCGCAACGCTGGCATCCCGAGGTCTCGCAAGGGCTGCACCTGATCCTGGCGCTCGAGTGGGCCGTCGCGCAGACGCGGCACCTCGACGAACGGGGCCGCCTCGCGGTGCTGATTGCGGTCCTGTGCCACGATCTCGGCAAGGGCTACACGCGATCCGAAGACCTGCCGAACCATCACGGGCACGAGAATGCGGGGCTCGCGCACCTCGATCGCCTGCTCGCACGCTGGCCCGGCCTCGCCGACCAGCGCGCGCATGCGCTGGCCCGGCACGTGTGCGCGCTGCATCTGCAGATACGGGACTTCGGAAGCCTGCGCCCCGGCACGCAGGCCCAGCTGTACGACAACTACTTCCGTCAGGTCGACTATCCGATCGAGCAGTTCGCGCTCGCGGTCGCAGCCGACGCCGCGGGGCGGCTCGGCAGCCACGACCTCGGCAAGGCCGTGTGCGCCCAGGTCACCGAGGATCTCGGTTGGTTGCGCACGACCTGCGCGACGGTCGACGCCGCGGCCCTGCGCCAGCAATGGCCCGACGTCGAGAAGTTCCGCATGGCCCTGCACGAAGCGCGCTCGCGGGCGCTCGCCGCCCACCTGCACGAACGGGATCACGGCCAGAACGGCCCTGCGGCCGACCGACCTCGGTCGTAGCGATCGGCGCGGCGTGGGCTACCATGTCCGGTCCTCCCTCGTCCCGAGATCGCAGCCTCGTCCGGAGCCCTGGGCAACTCGAGGAGCATCACTCGAGCGCGGGAGGTTCGTCCGAGCAGGGCTCCGAGCGGGAGCGCGCTCCCTTCCAATCGAGTCCAGAGGCCACTTGCTGCCGAACTGCGATGAAGAACACGAAGAAGGCACCGGCCCGTGTCGATTCTCCCGTCGTCACCCTGCCCACCGCGCGTAACGGCAACGGACGCAAGCCCCGCGAGCAAGCAGACCCCGACACGTTCAACCGCGAACTGCTCAAGGCGCTGGTGGCCTTCCGCGACGGCCGGTTCGCGATCCGCATGCCCGTCGACGCGACGGGCGTCGAGGGCAAGATCGCCGACGTCTTCAACGGCATCCTCGCGGTCAGCGAGCGGCGCGCTCTCGAGACCGCGCGCGTGTGCCGCGCCGTGGGCAAGGAGGGGCTGCTCAAGCAACGCATGACGCTGCCGGGCCTCGCGGGCGGCTGGGCCGACGAGGTCGTCGCGATCAACACGCTGATCGACGACCTCGTGTGGCCGACCACCGAGGTGACGCGCGCCGTCGGTGCCGTGGCGAAGGGCGACCTCGGACAGGCGATGGCCCTCGAAGTGAACGGCCGGCCGCTCGAAGGCGAGTTCCTGCGCTCGGCCAAGCTGGTCAACCGCATGATCGACCAGCTCTCGGTGTTCACGTCCGAAGTGACGCGCGTCGCGCGCGAGGTCGGCACCGAGGGCAAGCTCGGCGGCCAGGCGCAGGTGCGCGGCGTGTCGGGCGTCTGGAAGGAGCTGACCGAGTCGGTCAACCACATGGCCGGCAACCTGACCGACCAGGTGCGCAACATCGCCGAGGTCACGATCGCGGTCGCCGACGGCGATCTGTCGAAGAAGATCACGGTCGACGTGCGCGGCGAGATCCTGCAGCTCAAGGAGGCCATCAACACGATGGTCGACCAGCTGCGTTCGTTCGCGTCCGAGGTCACGCGCGTCGCGCGCGAAGTCGGCACCGAAGGCAAGCTCGGCGGCCAGGCCGTCGTGCCCGGCGTCGCCGGCACGTGGAAGGACCTGACCGACAACGTGAACTCGATGGCCAGCAACCTGACCGGTCAGGTGCGCAACATCGCGGCCGTGGCCACGGCCATCGCGCGCGGCGACCTGTCGCGCAAGATCACGGTCGACGTCAAGGGCGAGATCCTCGAGCTCAAGAACACCATCAACACGATGGTCGACCAGCTCAACGCGTTCGCGTCCGAGGTCAGCCGCGTGGCGCGCGAAGTCGGCACCGAAGGCAAGCTCGGCGGCCGCGCCGTCGTGAGCGGCGTCGGC
>DASVAL010000130.1:0-49049 GCA_036376355.1 Planctomycetota bacterium | reverse complement strand
TCTTCGTGCTTGCCGGCGTCCTCGAGGTAGTGCTTCGTCTGCTCGACGGTCTCCTGCTTCATCGTCATCGTGCCCTCGACGATCGCGACGCGGCCGCTCGCGTCCTTCGGCACGAAGAACGCGTAGTCCTTGAACTTGACGAACACGATCGGGTTCTGCGAGCCGAGCTGCATCCAGCAGCCCTTCGTCTGGCAGACGCCGCTGATCGGACCCGTGAAGCGCACGGTCTTGCCCGTGTACTGATCGGGCGTCTTCATCGCGTCGGCGACCTCGACCGCAGGGCCCTCGGCGATGCCGTCGCCGAAGTGGTCGTAGAGCTTCTCGTCGAGCTTCGCCGCTTTCTTCGCGGCCGCGGGCTCCTGCGCAGCGTTGGCTGGCGCCGGGTTGCCGGCAGGTGCGGGCGGCGCCGGTGTCTGCGCCCAGAGGCTCGTGGCGAGGACGGAGGCTGCAGCGAACAGGCAGACGGGTGCGATCGGTCGTGGGGAGGTCATCGGCGTTCGGTTGGTCATCGGAAGCCGGGAAGCCTAGCCCGCCGCGGCCGGATCGGCCATGCGCTGCACGGCCCGCCCGTTCTCGCGCCGGCTACATGCGTTCGGGCGCTCTGATGCCGAGCAGGCCGAGCCCGGCCGTCAACAGACGCCGCGCCGCGTCGACGAGCAGCAGCCGCGCATCGCGTACGGCGGGCTCCGCGCCGACGACGTAGTGGTCGCGCAGGTAGCTGTGGATCTCGCCGGCGAGCGCGATCGCGTGCGACGTCACGAAGCTCGGTTCGCTCTGCTCCGCCGCGCGCTGCACCGCGGGCCCGAAGTCCATCATCGTGAGCAGCACGCGTTCGGCGTCGGCGAGCAGCGCGAAGTCGACCTTGCCGGCCGCCGGCACGGGTAGTTCGACCTTGCGTTGGATCGAGCTGAGCCGCGCACACGCGTACTGCACGTAGGGACCGGTCTCGCCTTCGAAATTGAGCATCGACTCCCAGTCGAACTTGACGTCCTTGATGCGCGAGTTCTTGAGGTCGTTGAAGACGATCGCGGACACGCCGACCTGCTCGGCGACCTTCTCGGCGTCGGGCAGGTCCGGGTTCTTCTCGCGGATGATCGAGCGCACCTTCGCGACCGACTCGTCGAGGATCTCGTCGAGGAACACCGCGTTGCCGGCGCGCGACGCGAACTTCTCCCACTTGCCGTCCTCGGTCTTGCTCAGCACGAGGCCGAACGGCACGTGCTCGACGGCCTTCGCGATCGGCTCGTTCATGCGCAGGAGCACGCCCTTGAGCTGGTCGAAGTGCAGCTTCTGCTCGGCGCCGACGACGTAGAGGATGCGGTCCGGGTGGAACGTCGCCTCGCGGTAGAACACCGCCGCGAGGTCGCGCGTGTGGTAGAGCGTGGCACCGTCGCTCTTGCGCAGGATGCACGGCTCGCCGATGCCGACCTGCTTGAGCCAGACGACCTCGGCGCCTTCGCTCTTCTCGAGCACGCCGGCCGCGGCCACGCGCTTCATCGCCGCCTCCATCTTGTCCTCGAAGAACGACTCGCCCGTGACGTGGTCGAACGTCACGCCGAGGCGCTCGTAGGGGCCCGAGAACGCTTTCAGCGACTCGTCGCGCAGCAGCTGCCACATGCGCCGCTCCTTGTTGTCGGCGCCGCTCTCGAGCGCGCGGAAGTGTGCGGCGGCCTCGTCGTCGAGAGCGGCGTTCTGCTTGACCTCCTGGCCGTAGCGTTTGTAGAGGTCGAACATGTAGCGCATCGGCGACCGGTGCAGCTCCTGCTCGTTCCCCCAGCGCATGTAGGCCGTCATCATCTTCGCGAACGGCATGCCCCAGTCGCCGAGGTGGTTGATGCCGTGCACGGTTGCACCGAGGTGGCGGTGGATGCGGCACAGTGCGTTGCCGAGCACCGTGCTGCGCATGTGGCCGATGTGGAACGGCTTCGCGATGTTCGGCGAGCTGAAGTCGATGCAGACGGTCTGGCCGTTGCTGCGCGACCTGCCGTAGGGCGGCGCGTCGTTCGTGATCGCGGTCAGCACTGCACGAGCGAGTGCTGCGCGCTGGAAGCGGAAGTTCACGAACGGCCCGGCCGCGGTCGCGCGCTCGACGATCTGGTCGGGCGTGATCGCGGCGGCGAGCTCGCCGGCGAGTGCGGGAGGCGCCTTGCCCGCGAGCTTCGCGAGCTGGAACGCGCCGAGTGCCACGTCGCCGTGCTCGCGGTTCTTCGGCGGCTCGAGGCGGATCAGCGGTTCGGCGTCCTTGGCCGCGATGCCGCGCTCGGCGAGGGCCGCGAGCAGACGGGTCTTGAGGTGTTGGTGCAGTTCGGTCACTGGCGCGTGGGTAGAGGAAGGGGGCGAGGAGGATACCGGGCCGGCGCGCGGACGCGCACGAGCATCCAGGCGGGACTCCGCGGGTAGCGCGTTCGGTCGCTGGACGGTTGACTGCTGCGACGAGCCTTGATGTCGCACTGCGCGTCGTGCAGGCGCCCGTGGATCCGTGGTTCGATCCGGCCAGGTTCGCGGGCTTGTTCTGCGGCGTGGGCGGCGCGGTGCTCGGCATCGTCGGAGGCGCGATCGGCTCGCTGTGCGTCGCGTCCCAGCCGCGTCAGGTGCGTACAGCCATCGTCACGGCCGATGTGACGTGCGCGGTCAGCGGCTGCTGCCTGTGTGCTGGCTTGAATCGCCGTGGCGGCGGGACAGCCGAGCGGAATCTCGAAGCCGCTGATCGACTTCGGTTTCATCGGCTTCGGCGTGTTCCTCGGCTTGCGCCACGTGTTGAGGCGACGGCATGCCGAGCTCACGCAGAAGCGCGGGCAGGAACCGCACGCACCGGCTTCGACGAGCGCGGCGCACGGACGCGCGCACTGAAGCTTCGGAGTCGACGAACGCGACGCGTGCTGCTGCTCGCGGCGGCTCTCGCGGTGGTCGGGACGATCTGGATCGTCGCTCGGTGGAGTCCGCGCGCCTACCTGCGGAACGACACCAACGAGACGATGACGCAGGTGCGCTGGGAGGTCGTGTCGGGACAGCGCAGCTCGTCGGGTGCGTGCGCGAGCCTGGCTCCGGGCGAATGCGTCGAGGTCTGCCGCGGAATCCGCGAGGACTTCTCGGTGCGGTGGGAGGCGATCGCGGCCGGACAGCAGCGGCGCGCAGAGTCGACGGACTTCCACCTCGGTGCGTTTGCGCGCGGCTATGCGCTGATCAAGTAGAGCGGAGCGGCCTGGATCACGGAGAGCGAGGTGACGTCGCCTTCGCCGGAGCGTTCGCACCCGAACACGGCGGTGTTCCCCTTCGCCGCCTCACAGCCGCCACGATGCTCGCCGACATCCCCAATGCGGCGAGTGCCACCAGGAACCACTGAGCACCAATCTCATCTGGCGCGTTCACCGTGGCGGGGACGGCGGTGGGCGGAGGGGGAGGCGCCGCGCTGCGCATGGCAGAGATCTGCTGTTGCCGAACGTCTGCGGTGCCCGCCGGATCGAACGCGTACTCTCGCGGCCAATTGGCAGCGAGAACGCAAGCTGCGACGTCGGCGCAAGTCCCATCGCGCAATGCCACGGACCGGCCACCGTGATGGAACTCCACGCCGGCCGGGTAACGCGCATCATCGGCCAGCAGATGCAGCAAGCACCCGCGGACCAGCGACTCGACCTCCGGGCGGTCCGTTGTGCGCGCGCGCGATCGCATCGTCTGCCAGGGCACGCCCAGGAACTGAGCCGCGAGGCTCTGCCGGACTTCCGGGTCCGTGCACGACTCGCTGATCGCGCGCCACGCCGCGAGGTCCCCGGTCTGGACCAGGAACGCGATTCCACGACGCTCGTCGAATCCGGGATAGCCAAGCTCCGATCTGGCGAGCAGTCGCTGCCACTCCTCGAGCACCAGTGCGACTCCGGCCGAGTTGCCCGACTTGAACAACAGTTCCGCGAGGTGAAGCCGCGTTTCCCATCGAGTGCTCTCGCGCGCGAACGCGATGCAGAACGCGATGACGCGATCGTCCGCCCGCGGCCCAGGTGATTCGAACAGTGCGTCGAACTTCCATGGGTTGACCTTGTCCGGCCCGGCCTCCTTCAGCGCCGCGAACACGGTGTCGAGGTCTCGAGGCCAGCGGCGCAAGAACACGCGGATCGCTTTCGAATCCAACCTTGCCACACCCTCCTCGAGCTGTTTGCGCGGGCCTTCCACGGTGGCGCGCTCGAGCCATCGGCGCCACGCCGCGGGCGCATCGTCGCAATGCGGTTCTGGAAGTGGGCCAGCGATCTCGACCAGCACGAGCTCTGCCAGGTCGCCGAGAGACCGGACGTACAGCCCACCCTTGCTGCAGGCGATCATGCATCTGGTCGGGCTCTTGTCGCCCAGCGCCTCGATGAGGGAAGGCACCGCGGCGAGGTCGAGCGCGAGCAAACGATCGACAGGTCGTGACCCGTCCGTCGGTGCCGGTTCCGGCGGCCGTACGGACTCTGCGTTGACGAGAGGGCCGGCGTCCAGGTGGAACTCGTCGTGCAGGTCGAAGACCAGGTCGGCAGGCGTCGCCTGGCGGCCAGCGCGCGCCGCGTCTCTCGCTTTCTTGCTCTCGAGGAGACCGGCGATGCTGTCGCGAGTCTCGCGGACTGCCTCCTGGAAGTGCGAATAGAAGTTCGGAAACAGCTCGAGCCACTTCTCGTGCCGCGCCATCAGGTCCGCCCACGTCAGGCGAGGGTTCGTGAACTCGAGGTCTAGCCGCCTTGCGAGGAAGCCTCCGAGTTCGAGTCGGCAGCACTCCGCTGCGGCGCCAGTCCGTGCTCCAGGCAGCTCCTGCCACAGCGCATCGACCTCCGGGTACATGCCACGCCGTGCGCAAGCCCGCGCCAGCAGCAGCAGGTCGATGACAGGTGCGCTCCAGTTCTTCTCGCGTCGATCCTTCGCATCGGCGATGGCCGACGCCACGGCGTCGCGCAGGTCGGCTGGCTCGAACGCCACGCCGGGTCGCCAGAAGTCCTCCGTCGTGAACTCGAGCACCTCGTGATCGAGCTCGAGGTAGCGGACGCGGAATCGCCTGCCTTCGGATGCTTCGAGGAACCCGTCGCGCTCCTTGCGCCAGTTGCCCTCGGCCTTCACGACACGGACGAACGGCAGCTTGCTGGTGTCGAGCGGGTCGAACTCGTCGAGCAACGCGAAGGCCGCGCGTTGCTCCTCGGTCGGGCCGCGGGGCTCCTGCGGCGTGAGCAGCACACCGAGCAGACACACCGACGACAGGAGACATCCGACCACAAGAGGGCCTCGTGCGAACTACCTGGAACCTGGTCGCAGGTTACCCGCCTTGCCGGGATGCGCCCCATCCAGGGCCGGTGATCGAGGGTGATGCCTGCTACTTGCCGCGCGCGTGGCGGCACACGAAGGCGACGAGCGCTTCCGACTGGAAGAACGAACGGTCCATGTCGTGGCCATGGCCGGCGACGACGTGCAGCTCCATCTCGCCGCCGAGCGCGCGGTAGCGCCGTTCGAGCGCAGCAGAGTTGTCCGCGAGCGGCACGGTCTTGTCCTGGTCGCCGTGGATCGCGAACAGCGGCACGCCCGCGCGCGCGAGCGGCGCGAGGCGTTCGATCGGGTTGCAGGTCGCGAGCCTGGCCTGCAGCTCGGCCTCGGTGCACTCGTACGCGCGACACGCTTTCGCGAGGCCCGGGTAGCTGCGCAGATCGCAGACCGGGTAGATGCCCGCGAACGCGGCGGTGCGCTCGGGATGATCGGCTGCCCACGCGAGCGTCATCAGGCCGCCGCGGCTGCGGCCGAGCAGCACGGGCCGCGGCGAGAGGCCGCGCGCGTTCACGAGGTGGTCGTGCAGCGCCGAGTAGCGGGCCCGGCCGGCGGGGCTGCCGTACGATTCGCCGACGTCGATGCCGGCGATCGCGATGCCTTCGGCGAGGAACCGTTCGAACATCCAGGTCTCCGCCTTGCTCGGCAGGCCACGCAGTGTCGGCGCGTAGAAGACCCAGGGCGTTGGCTGCCCCGGCGTGCGTGCTGCCGGCAGGATCAGGAACGCCTCGCAGCCGTCGATGCGCAGCGTCTCGCCGGCGAGCGGCAGCTGCTTCGGCTTCGGCGGCGGCACGGCGGGCGCGGGCGCGGGCACAGCACACGCGGTGGTGAGCAGCAGAGCGATCGCGGTGGGTGGGATTCGCACGATGCCCGCATGGTAGGGCCCGGATCGCGGTTGGTTCATCTGCCGGTCAGCACTCGGGGGCGTCAGGGCGACACACCACGCGATGCCGAGTGCTCCGGTGCGGCAACCACGGCTGGCGTGCTCGAGATCCGAATCTCGTCACACACCCCGCCCCGAGTCCGGATAAGAACGCGGTCTGCCGAGCCACGGATCCTGCCCCGGACGACCTCGAATGGGTGACGACAAGACAGCTGCCGGCCCGCCGCCGATCGATCCACGACGCTCCAGTACGCTGCCCGAACGCATCGGGCCCTGGCGAGTGCTCGACGTGATCGGCGAAGGGGGCATGGGCGTCGTCTACCTCGCCGAGCAGAAGGATGCGCTTCGCCGCCGCGCCGCGGTGAAAGTCATCAAGCTCGGCATGGACAGCAAGCGCGTGCTCGCGCGCTTCGACGCCGAACGGCGCGCGCTCGCGATGATGGAGCACAGCAACATCGCGACGGTGTTCGACGCGGGGCTGACCGACTCGGGCCAGCCGTGGTTCGCGATGGAGTACGTGAAGGGCATCCCGATCACCGACTACTGCGACCAGAACAAACTGACGCTCGAGGAGCGCATCGCGTTGTTCCAGGGCGTCTGCTCGGGCGTGCAGCACGCGCACATGAAGGGCGTCATGCACCGCGACCTGAAGCCCTCGAACGTGCTCGTCACGGTGCAGGACGGCAGGCCGGTCCCCAAGATCATCGACTTCGGCCTCGCGAAGGCGACCGACCATCACCTGATCGAGGCGACGTTGTTCACGGAGCAGGGGCAGGTGCTCGGCACACCCGAGTACATGTCGCCCGAGCAGGCGGGGCTCGGCGGGCTCGACGTCGACACGCGCACCGACATCTACTCGCTCGGCGTGCTGCTCTACGAACTGCTCGTCGGGGCCCTGCCGTTCGCGCGCCAGGAGCTGCTCGCGCAGGGCTATCTCGAGATGCAGCGTGTGATCCGCGAGCAGGAGCCCGTGAAGCCGAGCACGCGCATCACGACGCTCGGCGAGCTCGCGACGCCGCACGCACAGGCGCGGCGGCTCGACGCCGGCGACCTGCGCCGCAAGCTGCGCGGCGACCTCGACTGGATCGTTCTGAAGGCGCTCGAGAAGGACCGCACGCGCCGCTACGACACGGCGCTCGAGCTCGCGGCCGACCTCGGCCGCCACCTGCGCGACGAGCCCGTGCTCGCGAGCCCGCCCGACCTCGGCTATCGCGTGCGCAAGTTCGCGCGGCGGTACCGCGGCCAGCTCGTGGCCGTGGGGATGCTGCTCGCGAGCCTCGCCGCGGGGCTGACGACGACGACGTGGTTCTGGTTCGACGCGCGCACGCAGGCCGAGCTGGCGAAGCAGGAGACGGAGAAGGCGCAGCGGCAGGAGCAGCTCGCGAACGACAATGCGGCGGCGGCCGAGCTGAGGCGCGAGGAGGCGCAACGCGAACGCGCGGCGAAGGAGAAGGCACTCGCCGCGACCGAGGGTGCGTTGCGGAGCGAAACGGGACTGCGGCTCGTCGCGCACGCGATGCTGCAGGTGGCCGAGGATCCGGGCCTCGCGGTCGCTCTCGCGGTTGCGGGTCACGAGCGCTCACCGGGCGCCGAGGCCGAGCGTGCGCTTCGATCGGCGCTCGCGGCGTGCCGCGAGTCGGCGACGGCCCTGATCTGGGAGGCCGGTGCCGAGCGCGGCGCTTGCCTGGCGAATGCGGACCTCTCGGCCGTGGCGGTGACGAGATTCCCGCAGCGCGGCGAGGCCACGGTCCTGTTCCCGGGCGCCGAAGTGCGCCGTTCGACGTTCGCGTGCAACGTCAAGGAGCGGGCGCCTGGTGAGCCCGAACGGATCGCGCTGTCGGGCGACGGCCGGCTCTTCGCGGTCCTCGCGCCCGACGCCGTGCAGATCCACCGTACGGACACGGGCGCGGTCGTGCGCGAGTGGCCGGCCGCGCCGAAGTCCGTGACGGCGATGGCGTTCGCCGACGACGCCGAGCACCTGCTGGTCGGCACCCGCGACGGCGCGTTGACGATGACTGCCGCGACGGGCGAGCCCGTGACGCTCGTCGAGAAGGGCAAGGAGATCGAGCTCGTGCAGTGCGCGACACGCGCGCCGCGCGCGCTCGTGAGCGTCGGCACACGTTGGGAGGTCTGGGACCTCGCGACGAAGCAGCGGCTCGGCTCCTTCGACCGACCGCAGCAGGCGGCACCGCGCGCCGACACGGGCAGCGGGATCGCGCCCGATGGTTCGCGCGCGACGGTGTGGGACGGCTACTCGGGCGTCGTCGAGGTGTGGGACGCCGTGCGCGGCAAGCAGACGCTGCAGGATCCGAGCCAGAAGGTCCGGACTCCCGCCGCCTGTTGGGCCATCGATCCGGCCGGCCGCTGGCTCGCGCTCGGCTGCTACCTCGGCGTGGTCAAGCTGCACGATCTCGACGACCTGACGGTGCACACGATCCCGTGCGTCGATGGCGATCCGATGTCGGTGGCGTTCGATCGCGACGGCAGCAGACTCGCGGTGGGCACCTCGGCCGGCACGATCCGCGTGCTCGACCGCGCGACGCGGCGGGAGCTCGTGGTGCTGCGCGGTCACGAGCGCAGCGTGTACCGGGTCTCCTTCTCGGCAGCGGACGAGCTGACCTCGCTCGGAGGTGATGGCACGGTGCGGCGGTGGGTCCTGACCGACCCGGTCGGCAGGCGATCGCTCACGCCTCCGGAGCTGCACCGCCTGCTCGACGTGTTCTCGCCGGTCGACGGATCGACGTTCGAGCTCGTGAAGGGCGTTGCCGCGAGCCGCGAGCAGGTGTCGCCTGCGGTGGTGTTCCGCGAGCTGAACTTCATCCAGGGCACGGGGGACCCCGTGTTCCACATCCGGTGGATGCGCTGGGGCTCTTCGTTCTCGCCGGACGGGAGCCATCTGGTGGCGGAGCGGCTCGCCGGACGCACTTCGCAGGCGAGCCTCTACGACGTTGCGTCGCTGCGCGTCGTGCGCGAGCTCGAGCTGAAGCGGCCCGTGTTCACCCCGGACGGCAGGAGTCTCGCGGGCAGCACCGGCGACGGCCTCGCGTTGCTCGCGCTGGCTCCCGACGCGAACGCGATCGAGCTCGCGGACAGCCGCGGCTACATCGCGCCGCGCTTCCGGGCGGACGGCCGCCAGGTGATCGCGATGTGGCAGAAGCGCGAGCCCGTGCAGCCGAGCGACACCGTGCGCGTCTGGGACACGGACTCGGGGCGCGTTGCGGGCACGTTCGACGCTGGCGGCGAGGTCCTCGCGAGTGCGGTGATCTCCGCCGATGGCGAGTGCGTGGCTGCGGGCGGCGTCCGCGGCTCCGTCGTGCTCTGGGATGCGAAGACCGGCCAACGGCGCGCTACGTTGGCGGGACACGACAAGACGGTGTATGCACTCGCGTTCGGCCCCGGCGACCGGCTGCTCGCGAGCGGCGGCCGCGACGGCACGGTGCGCGTGTGGGATCCCGCGACCGCGCGCTGCGTCGCCGTGATCCACGGCGACAACAGCCCGGTGCTCGCGGTTGCGTTCAGCGACGATGGCAAGTGGGTGCTCTACGGCACGGTCGGCGGCACCGTCGCGGCCGAGCCGATCGACGCACTCGCGTTCGTCGCGGCGCGCAGGCTGCGTTCGTTGACACCGGCGGAGCGCGCGAAGTTCGCGGTCGGCAGCGACGAGGAGCGAGCCGCGCAGGACGCGCTGTGGCGCAAGCGCGCGGGACTGCCGGAGCCGCGGTAGCCGCTGCGCCCTCCTGCAGGGAGGAGTTGACCTCGCCGCGAGCAGCGCGGATCTGCAGCGGCAGCCTGCCTTCCGGCAGATGTGCGACCTCGTCGGCTGGCGGGGCCGCGACTTCACGAAGGGCGTGTTCAGCACCTGCAAGCAGGAGCTTCCCCACCCCGCATCCATCGAAACAGAGCACCGAGTCGCCCAAATGCGTATTTCGCCACTTGGCGAAATGGTGGAGCATCATCGCATGAAGACCACATCGGTCGATGCCGTCCAGGTCTTCCGGGCTCTCGGCCACCCGGCACGCCTACGGATTGCCGAGGAACTCGCGCACGGTGAACGCTGCGTCGCCGACCTCGTGGATCTCGTTGTCCTGTCCTGGTCAACGGTCTCTCGGCACCTGGCTCTGCTGCGCGCGGCCGGCATCGTGCGCGACCAGAAGCGCGGCAACCAGGTCTTCTATTCGCTCGCGCTGCCGTGCGTGGCGACGTTCGCGAGTTGCCTCGCCGCCGCGGCGAAGGGTCGGAAGGGTGGAGGTGCGCACGTGTTGCAGTCGAACCTGAACAGGAGGCCCCGATGACCCCCGAGGCCAAGACCGAACTGCGCCGCCTCCTGCTGTTCCTGGCGGTGTTCGCGGGGCTCTACTTCCTTCCCATCGGCGTCCCGCGGTTCGACCAGGCCGTCGACGAGTCGCTCCATCTCGCGCGCGACTACGCGCGCGAACACGTGATCCTGTGCCTCCTGCCGGCGCTCTGGATCGCCGGCGCGATTGCGGCCTTCGTGTCGCAGGCATCCGTGTTGCGCTATCTCGGGCCGAAGGCCAACCCGGTGCTCGCCTACGGGGTCGCTTCGGTGTCCGGCACCATCCTGGCAGTCTGCTCGTGCACGGTCCTGCCGCTGTTCGCCGGCATCTACAAGATGGGCGCTGGCCTCGGCCCGGCGTCCGCGTTCCTCTACTCGGGGCCAGCGATCAACGTGTTGGCGATCGTGTTGACCGCGAAGATCCTGGGCCTCGAACTCGGGCTCGCGCGCGGCATCGCGGCGGTGGTGTTCAGCGTCGTGTTGGGCCTCTCGATGGCATGGCTGTTCCGGCGCGAACAGCAGCAGCGTGCCGCGGCCATGGCGGAACTGCCGGTGCCCGCGGCGACCCGACCGCTGTGGCAGACGGCCCTGTTCTTCGGGTCGCTGATCGCGGTGCTCGTGTTCGCCAACTGGGCCAACCCGAAGCAGCCCGACGGCTTCTTCGCCGCGGTGCACGCCGTGAAGTGGTACCTGACCGCCGCGGCAAGCCTCGGCCTCGCGTGGATCGGCTGGCGGTGGCTCGGCCTGCCGGGTCGCCGACTGGTGCTCGTGGCGGCCGCGGTCGCGGCGGCGGCCCTGCTGCTGCCGGCGCATCCCGAACTCGCGATGCTGCTGGGCGTCGCCGGGCTGGCGTTCTGCACGGCGGGGCGCGGCGGCGAAGCGGGCGAGTGGTTCGACCAGACGTGGAGCTACACGAAGCAGATCGTCCCGCTGCTCATCGGCGGCGTGCTCGTCGCCGGTTTCCTGCTCGGCCGGCCGGGCCACGAGGCACTGGTGCCCAACGAGTGGATCGCCGGAGCGGTCGGTGGCAACTCGCTGCTCGCGAACCTGTTCGCCGCCGCGACCGGGGCGCTGATGTACTTCGCGACGTTGACCGAGGTGCCGATCCTGCAAGGCCTGCTCGGCAGCGGCATGGGCAAGGGCCCGGCACTGGCGCTGCTGCTCGCGGGGCCGGCCCTGAGCCTGCCGAGCATCCTCGTGCTGTCGTCGATCCTCGGTTGGAAGAAGACCCTGACGTTCTCCACGCTGGTGGTGCTGCTGGCCACAGCCACAGGCTGGGTCTTCGGCCTGCTGGCCAAGACTTCACCCTGACCCCTTCCGGAGCGATTCCCCATGACGAAACACAAGATCCAGATCCTCGGCACCGGTTGCGCCAAGTGCGTGCAACTGACCAACGCGACCAAGGCTGCGGCCGACCACCTCGGTCTCGCCTACGACCTCGAGAAGGTGACCGACTTCCTGAAGTTCGCCGACTTCGGGGTGATGGTCACGCCGGCCCTCGTCGTCGACGGCAAGGTGCTGATGGCCGGCAAGGTGCCGAGCGCCACCGAACTCGAACGGCTGCTGCCGAAGGCGTGAGTGCATCATGAACGCACGCAACCTCGTCACTTCGCTGCTGCTGGTGGTGGTGTTCGGCAGCCTCGGTGTGTTCGCCTGGCAGCGGGGCATGAAGCCGCCGGCCACCGTGCCGGCCGAGCCCGCGACCAACGCGGCGGACGTGCTGGTCACCTACTTCACGACCAACGTGCGCTGCGTTTCGTGCCGCACCATCGAAGAGCTGACGCGGCGCGCGGTTGCCGAGGGATTCCCCGCAGAACTGGCCGCCGGCAAGGTCGTGTTCCGCGTCGTCAACACCGACCTGCCGGAACACCAGCACTTCGTCGACCACTACACGATCACCAACAAGACCGTGGTCGTGTCGCACCAGCGCGACGGACGCGAGGTCGAATGGACCGGACGGCAGGACGTCTGGCTGCACTTCGGCGAGCCGGAGACGTTCTTCACCTACGTGCGCGAACCGATCCGCAGCTACCTCGCAGCGAAGTGACGACCGTGGACTCGCTCTACACCGTCTGCGCCAGTGGCTTTGCACTGGGGCTCGTCACCGCGGTGAGTCCGTGCCCCCTGGCGACGAACGTCGCCGCGACCGTCTGGCTCGCGCGGCACGCGGCATCACGTCGGCGTGCGGTCGTCGGAGCATTGGCCTACACGACGGGCCGCGTGCTGGCCTACACCTCGATCGCCGTGGTGCTGGCCCTCGGAGCGCTCGGCGCCCCCGCGCTGTCGGCGGGCTTGCAGCATTGGCTGCCGCCGTTCGTCGGGCCGCTGCTCGTACTGACCGCGATGGTGTTGCTGGAACTGCTGCCGCTGCCGTGGACCGGCGCAGGCCGGAGCCAGGCGACCGCCGAACGGCTCGTCCGGCTCGGGATGCTCGGCGAGGTGCTGCTCGGCTTCCTGTTCGCGCTGACGTTCTGCCCGGTCTCGGCGGCGTTGTTCTTCGGCAGTCTCCTGCCACAAGCGCTCGCAGGGCCGGCAGTGGCGCCGCCGGTGGTCGCCTTCGGCATCGGTACCTCGCTTCCGGTGGGGGTGTTCGCGCTCGGTGTCGTGTTCAGCGCCGGGTTCGCAGCGCGTTTCGGCGCGGGTATCACACGCTGGCAGCCGAGGATCCGCGTCGGCACCGGAATCGCGCTGCTCGGCCTGGGGCTCTACCTGATCGGCCGCGACACGTTGCGTTTGTGGGGCAGTTGACGGGACGCTCGACATCCGGCTGGCCGTGCAGCAGTGCCGGCATCATCACTCATGGGACTCTTCGAACGCCTCCTCTCGTTGTGGGTTGCCCTCGCGATCCTCGCCGGCATCGCCTTCGGCCGCCTGCTGCCTGGCACTGTCACCGCGGTCGCCGGCTTGGAGGTCGAGCACATCAACCTGCTCGTCGCGGTGCTGATCTGGTTGATGATCTACCCGATGATGCTCGCGATCGAGCCGCGCTGCATCGCCGCGGTCGGGCGCCGGCCGAAGGGGCTGATCCTGACGCTCGTCATCAACTGGCTGGTGAAGCCGTTCACGATGGCCGCGCTCGGCGCGCTGTTCTTCCGCGTCGTCTTCGCCGGCCTCGTGCCCGCCGCAGACGCGACGCAGTACATGGCGGGCCTGATCCTGCTCGGGGTCGCACCATGCACGGCGATGGTGTTCGTGTGGAGCCAGCTCACGAAAGGAGACGCGGCCTACACGCTCGTGCAGGTCACCGTGAACGACCTGGTCATGGTCGTCGCGTTCGCCCCGATCGCCGCGTTCCTGCTCGGCGTCAGCGACGTCGCTGTGCCTTGGAGCACGCTGTTGGTGTCGGTCGTGCTGTTCGTCGTCGTGCCGCTGGTCGCCGGCATGCTGACGCGCCGGCACTTGTTGCACCGCGGTGGTCCGCCAGCGGTGGCGAGGCTCACGGCAAGTCTCAAGCCGTGGTCGATCGCCGGCCTGCTCGCGACCGTGGTGCTGCTGTTCGCGTTCCAGGCCGAGACGTTGCTCGCGCAACCCGAACGGGTGGCGATGATCGCCGTGCCGCTCGTCATCCAGAGCTACGGCATCTTCGCACTCGCCTATGCTGGAGCCCGCTGGCTCCGGCTCGAACACGCGATCGCCGCGCCCGCGGCGCTGATCGGCACTTCGAACTTCTTCGAGTTGGCCGTTGCCGTCGCAATCGGCCTGTTCGGTCTATCGTCGGGTGCTGCACTGGCGACCGTGGTCGGCGTGCTGATCGAAGTGCCGGTGATGCTCTCGCTCGTCGCCTTTGCCAACCGCACCAGGAACTGGTTCGTATCCCTCCCCCAGACGGAGGGGATGCGCTCCAAGTCGACCTTCCGAGCACCCTGAGCAACTGTCGAACAACACCACTTCAGGTGGTCTCTTCCTCGAGGGATGCTGCAGGGGCCGCAGCGGAGCGGAGTGGGAGGCTGCACAACATCGCGATGACGACCGCAACTGCGGAACCGAGCAGGCATGCCTGCAGCCCGGATCGCCCCTGACCGGCACCGGCGAAGAGGAGCGCGGAGGCAGCGAGCCCGGCGACGCGGCCGACGGCGTTGGCCGCGTAGTAGAAACCGACCTGGAGCACGACGCCCTCGCCGCCGCGCGCCACCACGAGCCAACTGTGCAGACTGCTGTCGACCGCGAACACGAGCCCGTAGACAACGAGAGTCCCCGCCAACACGATCCCTGGCGGCAGACTCCCGGTCAGCAGCCAGGCAGCAGCAACGAGCGGAACCAGCAGAGCAGCGGTCCAAGCCACGACCATACGGCCACCTGAATGCGCATCTCGAGGTTGCACGAGCAACGGCGCCAACGCCTGAACGATGCCGTAGCCGATGACCCAGGCGGCCAGGAACGCGCTGGCGGCAGCCTGCGACCAACCGGCGTCGGCAACCAGGAACAACGGTAGCGCGACGGCGAACCAGGCATCGCGGGAGCCGAACAGGAACAGCCGAGCGGCGGCCAGCCAGTTGAGCCACGGCTCGTGCGCGAAGATCGCAACGATGCCGGCCTTCTTCTTGGTCTTGCCAGCGGCCGGCGGTAGGAATGCGAGCGCGATCGCGGCGGCGGCGGCGAGTATCGCGGCCAGGGCAAGCATGGAGCCGCGGAACCCCACCGTGGAGAGCAGCGCGCCACCCACGAAGAAGCCCAGCCCCTTGAGCGCGTTCTTGCTGCCGGTGAGCAGCGCCACCAGCCGGAAGAGCCCACCATGGTCGCCGGCCGGCGCCAACAGCTTCACGTAGCTCTTGGCGCCGGTCTTGGCGAGGTCCTTGGCTACGCCGCTCGCCAACTGCGCTCCCATCACCAATGGCAGGGTCAGCCATGCAGGCTCGACGGTCAGCGTGGCGCACGAGGCGATCTGCAGGAGCAGCCCCGCAACCAGCATCGCCTTGAGGCCGAGCCGCGCGCCGAGGAAGCCGCTGGCGAGGTTGGTCACGACGCCGGCGATCTCGTACGGTAGCAGCACCGCCAGCAACTCCACGGGAGAGCGGCCCACGGCATAGAGGTGCAGCAGCACGAGCATGCGCAGCGCCCCGTCGCTGAGCGTGAACGCCCAGTACCCCGCCGTGACGACGGCGTAGTGTGCTCGCGGTTGCAGGGTCATCCGCAAAGGCCGGCGGCAATCGAGCGTGCCAGGTCGACCATGCGGAACTCGAGGAGCAGCGCAACCGTCGCCGCATCACCCTTGGGCTCGTTGACCGCTACGACCTGCAACTCGTTCCGGGACGATGCCGCGCGCAGGAACAATCTGCCCATGCGGCCGAAACCGTTGATCGCGATCCGTGCCATGTGCGTCCCTGCTGCCGGGCCGTGACGGCCGCGAGAAGCTCGCGGCTTGTAGCCCGCCCATTTGACATCGCCAAACTACGATCACAAGCCTTCTGACCACCCACCCTGATCCTCCCTCCCACCCTGTTCTCGAGACCCACCTATCCTGACCAGCGACAACCACGCGAGCGTTCGTGGGCGACGAGGGAGCTCATTCCCACGCTCAGCAACCGCAGTCGCGGCAGTCCCCGTCGGGCCGCCGCGTCCAGTCGACGATGCGGCCGCGGCGGTCGAACTCGAACGTGCAGCAGTCGCGCAGCGCCTGCTCCACGCGCTTGCGGCCGCGCTGGACACGAGACTTCACCGTGGACACGGGGACTCCGAGCCGCGCGGCGAGCTCTGCCTGGGTCAGGCCCTCGTACTCGGTGAGCAGCACGGCTTCGCGCTGCTCCGCTGGCAGCGCATGGAGGAACGCGCGGAACGACGCGAGCAAGCCGGCCTGTTCGAGCTGATGAGCACCTGCGTCGTCCGCGGCCACGTCCTCGACCGGTGCCTCGGCCCGGCCGCGCGCTCGATAGTGGTCCACGATCGCGTTGCGCGCTACGCGCAGCACCCATGCGTGCAGCGGGCCCTCGATCGGCGCGTCGCGCAGTTGGGCCGCGAGCTTCGTCAGCGTGTCCTGCACGATGTCCTCGGCTTCGTGCGCATCGCTGATGCGCCGGCGCACGAACCGCTGCAGGTCGTCGATCAACTGCGGCCAGGGGTGTGCATCGACGCTCATCGTCTATCCGAGGGGCTTGCGGGCGCTGATCGTCGCGGATGTTACCAGGCCACCGATGCCGCGACCGGGGAACCAGCCGTCGACGACGTCCTGCAACTCCTGCTTGGGCACGATGCGCACGTCGTCGAAGCCGGCCGCGGTGATCATCGCGGTCAGGTCGGCGATCGTGGCCGCGCCCGCGACGCAGCCCGTGTGCAGTTCCAGGTCGGCCCGCACTTCGGCCGGCAGCGGCCGCAGCGCGACGATGTCGCTGATCGCGAGCCTGCCGCCCGGCTTCAGCACGCGGAACGCTTCGCGGAACACGGCCGGTTTCTCGGGCGAGAGGTTGATGACGCAGTTGGACAGGATCACGTCGACGGTCGCGTCGCCGACGGGAAGGTGCTCGATCTCGCCGAGGCGGAACTCGACGTTCGTGCGGCCGCTCTTCGCGAGGTTCGCACGCGCCGCCTGCAGCATCTCGGGCGTCATGTCGACGCCGATCACGCGGCCGCTCGGCCCGACCGCGCGGGCCGCGAGGAACGCGTCGAAGCCCGCACCGCTGCCGAGGTCGAGCACGGTCTCGCCGGCCTGGAGGCTCTGGATCCCGAGGGGGTTGCCGCACCCGAGCCCGAGATTGCTGCCCGCGGGTGCTTCGGCCGTGTCGGCATCGGTGTAGCCGAGCTGCTGCGCGGCCAGGTCGCTCGGCGCGGCACTGCCGCAGCAACCGGTGGCCGCCGCCGGAGCCGGGCCGCAGCAGCCGGAAGCGCTGCCGGGGATGCGGCCGTAGCGCTCACGGACGGTGGTGCGGATCGAGTCGTTCGAGGGAGTGGAAGGCTGTGGATCGTTCATGGCAGCCATCAGGACGCCGCGGCGCCGAAAAGGACGCAGCGGGCGCGCAGGATTCTCCGCGACCCGGCGATCCCGCGAAAGGACCAGCCGGCGTCGTCGGTGCGGTGTCATGGCGCGATTCGCCGCCGCCGGGTCAGCCGCGCGCGCGACGGCCGAAGAGCCAGCCGACGGTGCCGATCACGAGCCCGAGTGCGACGGTGGCCACGACCCAGAGTCCCATCTGCGGCACGAGGATGCCCCAGACCCACTTGTCGGTCGGATCGGCGCCGAACGTGCGCTCGCCGCCGATCGGCGTGTTCAGTTGCGTGAGCGCGTTCACGTCGAGGTGCGTGCCCCAGTGCCGCATCGTCGCGAACCACGCGATGCCGCTCAGCGCCGCACGCTGCAGCAGCGCGAACAGCACCAACGTCAGCACGAACTGGCCGAAGCCGTGCTTGCGGCCGCCGGAGTAGTAACCGACGAAGCCGACGAGGATCGGCAGGCCGATCGAGCCGCCGGTCGCCCACACGAGCCCTTGCGGCGCCGCGTTCTTCTCGAGCACGAGACGCATCGCGGCGAACACGGTCGCAATGAACGCGCAGTAGGACGCGGGCTTCGGCGCGCGAAAGCCGAGCCGCACCGTCCCGAACACGATCAGCATGACGAGCCCGCAGAAGCAGGCGCAGGCCAACGGCCATTGCCAGCCTGGCGCGGTGACGGTCTCGATGTGCACGGGCGTCGACTTCATGTCGGGGCCCATCGGGAACGGGTTCACGACGTCGAGGGTGCTTGGCGGGGCGCCGGCCTTGCTGAACGACAGCCCGATCAGGCAGATCGCGCCGAGGCCGAACAACAGCGCAATGCGGCGCCGGCCGACCTCGCCGACGTTGGGTGAGAGCAGCAGCAGGGTCATTGCGAGCAGCGTGACTGGCAGGTACGGCACCGCCACCTGAAGCAGCTCTTTCATTGCGTTGAATGGTCGCCAAAGCACGCACCAGGGGCAAGTTCGCCAGCCCGAACACGCGCGAGTTCGGCGTCGCGCGCCCGCCGCGTAGCATCTGCCGCGTCATGACGAGACGATCGCGAGCGACGGTGCTGTTGGTGGTGGTGCCGTCATTGCCGCTGCTGGCAACCACGGCCCTGGCGCAGGCTGCGCTTGCGCCTGCGCCGACGTTCGCGCGCGACATCGCGCCGATCGTCTACCGCTCGTGCACGCCGTGTCATCGACCGGGGGAAGCGGCGCCGTTCGCGCTGCTCGGCTACGACGACGTGAGCAAGAAGCGCAAGCAGATCGTCGAGGTCACGCAGGCGAGGCGGATGCCGCCGTGGCTGCCGGTCTGCGGCGACTTCGAGGACGATCGCCGGCTCGCGAAGGAGGAGATCGAGCTGCTGCGGCGCTGGGACGAGGCCGGTGCGCCGCGCGGTGAGCCCGCGGACGAGCCGCCGGTGCCTCGGTTCGCGCAGGGTTGGCAGCTCCGGGAACCGGACCTCGTCGTGCGCGCCGCCGAGGCGATCGAGGTGCCGGCGGCCGGACCCGACCAGTTCCGCAACCTCGTGCTGCCGGTCGACGCGCAGCGCCTGCGGTTCGTCGAGGCGGTCGAGATCCGGCCCGGCAGCCGTGCCGTGCACCACGCGATCCTCGGCGTGGACCCGACGCGCGAGTCGCGGCGACTCGATGCGCTCGATGCCGAGCCGGGTTTTCCGGGCATGTCGCTCGGTGGGGCGGGTCCGCCCGACGGCCACTTCCTCGGCTGGACGCCCGGCAAACGCGTGCGGCGCGAGGCGGCAGGGATGGCGTGGCGCTTGTGGCCCGGGCACGACCTCGTGCTGCAGCTGCACCTCGTGCCGTCGGGCAAGGTCGAGACCGTGCGACCCGAGATCGGTCTCTGGTTCACCGACGTGGCGCCTGTGGTCGAGCCCATGATGCTGGCGCTGTTCTCGGAGCAGATCGACGTCGCGCCGGGCGTTGCCGACTTCGTGCTGCGCGATCACGTCGACGTGCCGGTGCCGGTCACAGTGCACGCGATCTACCCGCACGCGCACCACGTCTGCCGCCGCATGCGCGGGTTCGCGAAGCTGCCCGACGGGACCGAGCGTGTGCTGTTCCAGATCGACGCGTGGGACTTCGACTGGCAGGACGACTATCGCTTCCGCGAGCCGGTCGTGCTGCCGGCCGGAACGCGGATCGGCATCGAGTACGTCTACGACAACAGCGAAGCGAACATGAACCGGCCGGTGCCGCCGCGCCGCGTGCGCTTCGGGCAGCAGTCGAGCGACGAGATGGGCACGCTGACGCTGTCGGTGACGGCCGGCAATCGCGAACAGCGGTTGCTGCTCGAACGCGCCGCGACGCTGCGCGACCTCGAGAAGGTGCCGCAGGTGTGCAACGTCTGGCTGAAGCTCGCGCGCATCGAGCGCGAGCGCGGCGAGCTCGCCGCAGCGCTGGCAGCGGCCCGGCGCGCGCACGAGATCGATCCTGGCCTCGGTGCGGCGTCGCTCGAGCTCGGCCTGTGCCACGAGTTCTCGGGGCAGCTCGCGGACGCCGTGCGCTGCTACGAAGAGGCGCTGCGGTGTGATCCGGCGCTCGGTCTCGCGCACGTGCAACTCGGCGGCATCGACGCCCGCGCCGGCAGGACGGAGGCCGCGATCGTGCACTTCGAGCAGGCGCTGCCGAGCCATCCGAACATGCCGGTGCTGCACCACAACCTCGCGATGGCGTGCTTCATCCTGGGCCGGCTCGCAGCGGCCGAGACGCATGCTCGCCGCGCGCTCGAGATCGAGCCACGCTACTTCCACGCGCAGTTCCTGCTCGGCCGCGTGCTCGCGAAAGCCGGCAGGAAGGACGAAGCGCGCGTTTCGCTGCAGCGCGCCGAGGCGCTGCGGCCCGGCGATGCCGCGGTGGCCCAGGCGTTGCGCGAGCTGGATCGGTGAGGTTTGGTGCGTCTCACCACATCTCGCGGCTGATCGAGCACTGCGGCAACGCCGCACGAAACGCCTCCCGCGCGGCGTCGGTGACCTTCGTACTCACGAAGTACAGGTGCTTCAGCTGCGTCAGGCCGGGCAGCTTCGCGAGGTCCGCATCGCGAAGCTCCGGTTGCAACCGCAGGTGGAGCTTCGTCAGCCCGCGGAAGCGCGACAACGTCGCGAGCGCGTCAGGCGCCATGCGTCCGTCGACCACGAGCTCGGTCAGTTGCGGGAGGTCCGGGCACGCGCGCAGATCGAGCGCGGTCGTCGGCGAACCGAGGCACAGCGTGTCCAGGTTCGGCAGGCTGGCCAACGCACCGAGATGCTCCACGGCAAGCAAGTCGCAACCACGCAGGTCGAGTTCCTCGAGTGCGTGCTGCGCGAACGCCTGCAGTCCTGATCCGGTGACCTTCTTGCAGCCGGACATGTTCAGCTGTCGAAGTCTCGGCAGTTGTGCGAGCGCTGCGAGGCCGACGTCCGTGCATGCGCCGCCACACAGCGTGATCTCCTCGAGGTTCCGCATCGCCGCGATGGCCTTCACCGCGTCGTCGTCGAGAGCAGAGGCGGTCAGTTGCTGGGGCGCGTTGAACGATTGCCACAAGTCCTCGCCGACCAGGTAGAGCTCTGCGAGGTTCGTCATCGAGGTGATCGCTGCGACGGCATTCCTGTCGAGCAGGCGACCCTGCACCGCGAGCGAGCGCAGCGGCAGCCGTGCAACCTGACCCAGCACTGCAGGCGAGTGCCACTCCGGCGAGGCGTTGACCTCCACACTCGTGACCTTCGTGAAACGGGGCAGTTGCACGGCGGCGCTGGACGGTACGCGGTAGGCGCGCAGTTTCGTGCATTCGGAGGACAGGGCGTCGAGGCCGCGCGCGCCGATCGCGATGCCGCGCGCATCGAGCGTCAGGCGCGTACTCTGTTCGAGCAGCGGTCGCAGCGCGGCGTCGGGCAGCATCGCGTTCAGAGGAATCAGCCCGTGCGGACTCGCGATGCCGAGCGCGAACGTGTTGCCTTCCTCGGCAATGAGGCAGCGGCAGCTGCCCTTGCGGAACGTAAGCTCGACGCTGTGTTGCCAGACGCGGCGTCGCGGCGCGGCGGCCGCCTCGGTGGCCTTGGCCAATGCCGCGACGAGCCGGTCGAGCAGCGAGTCGTCGAGGTTGCGCGTGCTCGGATTCGCGAACCAGTCCTCGAGCGGGTGGCGCGAGAGCGCGAACCAGTCGCCGTGCTCCTCGGACCAGACCACGTGCGCTCTCGTCTTTGCCCTCCGCACCGTGTCGAGCATTGCCTGCAGTGCTCCGAGCGACTCGGGGCCCGAGGCGTCCGTTTCGAGACTGCGCTGATCGGGCGGCGTTGCGGACCGAGGCTCGTCGCCAGCGAGCAGCGCAACACCACCGACGATCGCGACGCCGAGCAGCACGAGTGCGGCGACGAGCCACCGCCGCGGCCGTGTCTCGCCTCGAAGTCGCGCCTGCAAGCGCGGCCACAGATCCGGCGGGCTGCTGCGGGCGAGTTCCTCGGCGAGCGCCATCTCGATCACGGGAAGGTCCGCGCCCTCGTCAGTGCGATCCATGTCCGAGCCTCCTGGTCACGCACTCGCGCAACCGTTCCTTGATGCGGCGCAGCAGCGACTTCGCGCCCTCCGCCGTGAGCTCACACGCAGCCGCGATGCGTTCGAGCCGCGCGCGCTCGCGGAACTGCAGGTCGAGCAGCGTATGGTGCTGCTTCGGCAGCGTGTCGAGGCACGCGCGCAACGCCGCGCGGAACGCCTCGCCGTCGTCGTCGCGTTCGTAGTCCGACCACGCGCTCTCGACGTCGTCGAGCACCACTGGCGAGCGCTGCAGGCGCCGGCAGTGCGCGAAGTACAGGTTCCGCGCCGTCGCGCGCAGCCAGACCCGCAGTGCCGCTGGCCCTTCGTCCCGTACCTGCCCGCGCATCAGCGCGAGGAACGTCTCCTGCGCGAGGTCGTCGGCTTCGGCGGCGGGGCAGCCGAGCACACGCAGGTAGCGCCACACCGACTGCTGGTGGCAACGCACGAGGTCGGCCGTCAGCGGCAGCACGCGTTCGCCGGGGGGCGCCATGGGGACGTTGCTCACGACGCTTGATGATCGCACGCCGGCAGTCGGGTCGGGAAATCGCGCCGCGCTCAACGCCAGGAGCTCAACGCCAGGAGTAGTCGGGCACCTGTGACCATGGCAGCAGCTCGACGCCGTTCACCGTGACGCGCTCGTTGCCACCGTAGACGACGACGCGGTCGATGCGGCCGCGCAACAGGGGGTCACCGGCCATGTCGTCGGTCACTTGATACAGATGCGCCGTTCCGTCGGGCGCCACGCGCCCGCCGCTCTTCGTTTCGACGAGCACGCGCCGATCCGGCAGGTCCAACATCAGATCGATCTCGGTGCCAGACTTGTCGCGAAAGAACCAGAACGGATCCGACAGACCTGCGTTGGCGCGCGCCTTGAGCACCTCGGCCACGACCCAACTCTCGAAGATCTGGCCACGCAGCGGATGCGTCTCGACCTGGCCGGCGCTGCGGATGTCGAGCAGCCAGCAGAGGAGCCCGCTGTCCAGGAAGTGGAGCTTCGGCGTCTTCACGAGACGCTTGCCGAGGTTGCTGTGCCAGGGCTGGACACGCTTCACGATGTAGCTCGCTTCGAGCAGACCTATCCAGGCCTTCGCCGTGACGTGACTGATTCCCGCGTCGGAGGCGAGCGCACTCAGATTCAGGAGGCTGCCGGTGCGACCCGCGCAGAGGCGCAAGAAGGTCTGGAAGGTGCCGAGGTCCTGGACGTTCAGCAGCAGGCGCACGTCGCGCTCGACGTAGGTGCGGACGTAGTCGGCCATGAACTCGGACACCGGGATGGCTTGGTCGAAGATGCGCGGGTACGCACCTTGAAAGAGCGTCGGCGGCAGATCGCGCGGTGCGCTCGCGAACTGACGCAGCTCGTCGAGTGCCGGCGGCAGCAGGTCGAGCACGCTGGTCCGGCCGGCGAGGGACTGATCGATCGCGCTGTGCAGCTGGAAGTTGTGGGATCCCGACAGCACGAAGCGACCGTTCCCAGGGGACGCATCGACGGCGACCTGGATGGCGGACAGCAACTCGGGCGCGCGCTGGACCTCGTCGAAAACTGCCCCGCCGGCGTAGCGGGCCAGGAATCCGCGCGGGTCGGCAAGGGCCTGCTCTCGCGTCGTCTGGTCCTCGAGGTTCACGTAGGCCAGGTGCGAGAACGCCTCGCGACAGAGAGTCGTCTTGCCGGACTGACGCGGTCCCGTGATGGTCAGGGTCGGGTAGCGGGTTGACCGCTCGAGTGCGATGGCTCGCAGTCGGCGGGGGATTCGCATCCGCTCGGCCATGGACAAATTGTAAATCAGATCTTCAATTTGTCCAATATCACCCAAGTCACTTTGCCAATGTTGGTTGGAACCGACCAAAGTCGTTGTCAGAGCTCCGAACTCACCTGGTCCGGCCCGGCGCGCGCAGCTCGAGCGAGTCGATGCGCACCTGCTCGCCCCACGTCGCGAGGCCGATGCGGTGCTGGCCCGGGATCGGCTGCAGCGGCGCCTGGTCGAACAGCACCGCACCCCCGAGCCGCACCGTGAGCCGGTGTGCGAAGTAGTGCAGCTCGAGCTCGGTGGGGGCCTTCGGGTCGCTCTTCCACGGCACCGGTGCGCTCATGTAGAGCCGCCGGTCGTAGCGCTCGAGGTGCGCGCGCACGTTGTCGCCAGCGGGCTCGAGGATGAGCGTCCAGCCCGACAGCGCGTCGCGCCGGCCCTCACCCTGCAGGATCACGCAGAGCTTCGGCGGCCCGCTGCCCGGCGCGAGGTCGATCGCGCAGTGGAACGCGTCGAGGCCTTCGGTCGCCTTCTCGGGCAGCCACGCGAGGTTCGACGGCGAGTCCTTCGGGAATCCGGGCCGCACCGTGTACTTGCGCCACTCGACCTCGCGGTCGGTCGCGAAGCCCTCGAGCGCGCCGTTTCGCACGCGCCACTTGCCGACCTCGGTATCGAGCTTCTTCGCGCTGCCCCCGTTGTCGAAGCGCGCCTTGAAGCACGACGGCCAGCGCTTGCCATCGGGCGCGTCGACGGCCGCGAGCTTCTTCGCGGGCGGCTCGACGTCGGTCGTCCACCCGGGCAGCGGCGTGCCGTTGCGCTGCGCGACGGCGAGCGAGAATCCGGCCGGGCCGCCGTGGTTGCGGATCTTCAGCAGCACCTTGTTGCGTCCGGGCTGCAGCGCAACGGCGAAGCGGATCGCGTCGGGCAGCGCCACGCGCCAGTCGGGTCGCCACGGGCCCAACGAGCCGCCCGCATGGTCGTACGAGCCGATCAGCTCGTCGTTGACGAACAGCACGAGGTCGTCGTCGGCGCGCACGTGCAGCCACGCTTCGGTCTGCTTCTCGACGCGCACGTGCGTCAGTGCGTAGATCGCCGTGTCGTCCATGTAGGCGAACTCGAAGTGCAGCCAGCCCGTCTCGTCGACCATGACGGGCTTCGGGCCGGGACGGCGCCAGGTCGGGCTGTTGTTGATGCTCTCGTAGCGGGCCTGCAGGTCGATCTCGAGCTCGGGCGGGAAGCGGAACGTGGTCGGATCGACGCCCTCCTTCTTGAACGGACCGATGATCCACCAGTCCAACACGACGCCGAGGTCTTCGTGGTGCTCGTCGGGTCCCGCACCCTTGTCGTTCAAGCGCTTTGCCGTCTTGTCGCGCGGCACCGGCGAGCCGGGCTGGTCCCCGAGGTCCGGCGGCAGCTGCCGGCCCTTCGCGGCGAGCTGCTCGAGGCGCACCGCTTCGAGATCCTGCGGCAAGAGCGGCCAGCGGAAACGCATCAGGTCCGCGAACGCCGCGGGACCGAACGCCTGCGCGAGGTGGTAGGCGAACGCGCGTGCCAGGCTCGGCGTGCGCGCGTCCTTGACCTTGCAGGCGCGGTAGTCGCGGAAGAACTTGCGGTAGAGCTCCCAGCGGTAGCCTTCGCCGCTCTTGCCGTGGGCGCTCATGAAGTGCAGCAGGAAGCCGGCGCTCGGCCCGTAGTTCGGGATGCGCCAGTACTCGAGATCGCGCTCGAGGTAGTCCTGCAGGAACGCGCGCGCCGTGATGCCGAAGCCGGCGCGCGCCGCGGCGATCTGGCCGAGCTCCCACTGCGCGAAGACCGCGCCGAAGTCCGCGAGCCCTTCGTGCATGCCGCCGTAGACCGGGGTCGTGTCGTCGATGCAGTGCGTCAGCTCGTGGTAGAGCAGGCCGTTGTCGACGCGCAGCGCCTTCTGGTCCGGGTCGGCGTTGCCGATGTCGATGATCTTGCCGCCGCCGACGCCGCCGCCGAACTCCCACAGCTCCTTCCAGTAGACGGTCACGCGGTCGCCGTCGGGGTTCGGCACGCGGCCGAACAGGTCGGTCAGGTACAGGTACGCGAGATCGAAGCGCAGCAGGCTGTCGTCGACGATGCCCGCGACGAGGTCCTTCGGGCCGATCACGACGAAGCGGTGGCTCGTGCGCGTCGCCGTGCGGGCCCAGCACGGGTGCGTCATCGCGGCGTTCGCCTCGGCGCGTTCGTCGGCCGGCACGTCGGCGAGCCACGCGGCCTCGATCACGGCACGCGCCTCCTCGGCCTCCTTGCGCAGCTCGACCGTGAACTCGACCGTGCGCACGAGCTCGCGCGCGATCGCGCGGTCGGCCGTGTTCTTGCTCATGCGGATGCCGACCTCGAGCCGTTCCTGCATGCGCGGATGCTTGCCGACGAGGCGCGCGACCTCGGCCTTCTGCTCGTCGCTGAGGCGGAAGATCGCGGCCGCGATCGCCTCGCGATCCTGTGTCACGCGCTGCGCGTCCCCGAGCGCGCCGAGCACGGCTTCGTCGGCCTGCTGCTGCAGCGTGCCGCCGACTTCGTCGAGCAGCACCAGCGCGCCGAACAGCCTGCCGCGGTCGTGCATGCGGCCCGCGACCTGGCGCAGGTAGCGCGTGCGTTCGCCCTGGATGCGCTGCTGCACGATCGCCGTCTCCTCGAACGACATCGGCCGCGGTGCGTACTTGCCGACGTCGAGCAGCGCCTTCTGCAGCTTCGCCTTCAGCCGGTAGTCGTCGAGCCGCCGGAACGCGAACTCGAGCTGGTCCCAGGCGTCCTGCGGTTGCTTCGCCGCACACGCCATCGCTGCGGCGATCACGACGTCGACGGCCGCTGCATCGGGCGTTCCGGCGTCGGCCGCCTGCTCGAAGCCCGTGACGCGCGCGAGTCCGTCGTTGCCGATGTTGCGCGACAACGGCGGCGAGACCCTGTTCGTCGCGCGGTCGAGGAAGCCGAGCCAGACCTCGACCTCGCCGGTCGCGTCGTCGGACCGCGAGGGCAGGACCAGCGGAAGGTCGTACTCGACGGGCTTGTCCTTCAGCCACTTCTTGGTCGGCACCGGCGGCGCGTGATCGCGGCGCAGGATCACGCGGCCGGATCGGCGCAGCTCGACGCGCACCGCGAACGCACGATCGTGCACTGCCTCGCAGACGAAGCGCAGCCTCAGTTTCGCGCGGCCCGTGGTCGCGAGCTGCGTCGCGTCGATCTCGGCCGTGACGTTCACGGGGATCGACATGTGATCCTGCGCGACGGCGGGCGCCGTGCCGGCGAGCGACAGCAGCAGCAGCCTGCACCGGCGGGAGAGCATCATCGTCGGCGCGGGAGCTTACCGAGCGGCAGCCGTGTTCGGAGAAGATGCCCGGGATCCGCGCGTCACTTCCCGGGTTTCGGCGCTGTTCCGCCGAAGTGCGTATCGAGCCAGTCGAAGATCTGCGCCCACAGATGGCGCACGTTGACGGCCGACGAGATCACGTGCCCTTCGCCCCAGTAGCGCACGAACTTCGCGCGCCGGCCGAGGCGGTAGAGGCCCATGAACGCCTCTTCTCCCTGCTGGATCGGAGCGCCGTCCATGTCGCCGTGCACGATCAGCAGCGGCGTGCGCACGCGGTCGAGGTACGCGAGCGGCGTGTTGCGCAGGTAGCGCCACAGATCGTTCCACGGCGGGCCGCCGAAGTTCATCGGCGTGCTCTCGGTGAACATCACGGTCGCGAGACCTTCGTGCGCGCGGTCGCTCGCGCGTTCGCCCGGGTAGAGCTGTGCGTGCAGGCTCAGCAGGTCGGGGTGCCCCGACATCGCGACGGCGGCCTTGAAGCGGGTCGTGTGCGTGACGACTGCGTAGGTCGTGTAGCCGCCCGTGCTGTGGCCGAGCACGGCGAGGCGGTCTCCGTCCGCGATGCCGAGCTCCACGAGCGCGTCGACGCACGGCATGACGCCCTTCGGGATCTCGATCAGCGGATCCCCCTTTCCGCCCGGCGACGGCAGCGGAATGCTCGGGATCAGCACGACGTAGCCAGCTCCCGCGAGCAGCTCGAGGTTCAACGTGCGCGTGCTGTGCTTGCTCGCGAGACCGGTCGACGTGTCGCGCACGATGTGGCCGCCGTAGACCCACGTCGCCACGGGGTAGCGATGCCCTTCCCGGTAGCCCGGCGGCAGGATCGCGAGCCCCAGCAGCGCCTGCCCGTCGGTGCTGCGGTACGGGATCAGCACGCGGCGCCCCTCCTCGATCGCGGCGACGTGCTCGTTCACGAGCAGCCGCTGCTGCGCGTTGGCGCCGCGTCCGTCCGTCGCCCAGAGCACCGTGCCGCCCGGCGTCTCGTCGCGGAAGACCAGCGTGCCCGTCCGCGGATCGCCGTCGACGAGCCGTGCGGTCGGCGTCGGCGCGGTGATCGCCACGGTCACGGGCGAGCAGGTGTCCATCGTCTCGGGCAGCGTGACGAGGGCCCGGGCAGCACCTTCGAACAGCAGATCCGTTCGCTCGACGTCGGGCCCCGGTGCTAGAGGCGTGAGCGATCCGCTGCCGAGCTCCTTGACCGCCGTCGCCTGCACGAACGGCTCGGCGCCGACGCCGATCGCCCAGAGCGCGCCGCCGGCGAGGCCGAGGAAACGATCGGCCGCGCGCGTCGGCAGCAGCCGCGACGGAGCCCTCGCCATCGACGCCGTCACGTTGACGGGCGTGCCCTGCGCGAGACGCCACCAGTCCCAGCGCGGCGGGGCCGAGGATGCCGGGTCCAGGATCATCGCGCGGATCACGAGAGCTCCATCGGAAGCCCACACGGCCCGGTCGACGGTCATCGCGGGCGGCGTGACGTCGCGCACGGATCCATCGCCCGCCGAGACGACGAGTGCGATGCGCCGGCCGCCGGCCTTGCGCGGCGCCGCCTCCTCGGCCACGGCGAACGCCGAGCCGTCCGCGGCCCAGCCGAGCAGCCGGCCGTCGACGTGTTCCTTGTTCTCGTCGAGCGCGGCCCAGCGGATCGGCTCGTCGCCGCGCAACGCGGCGATGCCGACTCGGAAGGTGCGGATCGCGTCGGTGATCGCGAGGTCGGGGCCCATGGCCATCGTGCCCGCGATCGCGAGGACGGCCGCGCGTTGCAGGTCCGGCGAGATGCCGGCCTGGATGCCGAGGCGCAGGTCCCAGAGATCCCACCTCGGCACGTCGGCGAACGTTCGCGTCGTGTGCCGTGCTGCATCGACGCTGGCGAGCGAGACCGTCGGCAGCGGCGCCGTGGCGCCGCCGCTCTCGAGGATGCTCGCCGTCGGCTCCGTCCCCGCGGACCACTTCGCCCAGGCGCGCGTCATGTCGCCGACCCCGCGCCGCCAGTAGAGGATCTGCTCCTCGGCCGAGACGCCCTCCGGCAGCAGCGCTGCGAGCAGCGTCGTCGCGTCGAGCCACACGATCGCGCGTGGAGGCCTCGAGGGGATCTCGAAGTCGACCTGCAGGTAGACGCCGCGCTCGCTCTCGCGGTGGAGCGTGCCCGTCGCCGCGTCCCACGTGTAGAGCCGGATGTTGCGCGCGCCGTTGTCGCCGCTCTCGGCCTTCGTCGAGACGAATGCGAGCCGCCGCCCGTCGGGCGACCACGCGGGAAACCACGAGCTGCTCGCGTCCTCGGCGCCGTTCGTGAGGTTGCGCCGCGCGCCAGTGTTGCGATCGATCAGCCAGACGTCGCCGGTCGCCTTGTAGTTGCCCGTCGGCATCGCGTTCGCCGTGCCGGGCCGCGTGATCGTCGCCGCGATCCACGCGCCGTCGGGCGAGACCGTGACGTCGTCGAGCTCGCTCAGCGTGAACAGGTCGTCGACCCTCATGCCGCGCGTCTGCGTCGCGGGCGTTGATGGGCTGGGCTCCGGTGGGGGTTGCTGCAGGACAGCGGTGGCGCAGGTCAGTGCGGCACAAGCGGCGAACCGGAGCGGAAGGTCCATGCCGTCGATCCTAGCCCGCAAACGCCGGCCGCATCCGGAGGCCGCGGCGTCATTGGGCAGCAGGTGGCGTGTGATTGTCGGGCGCAGTGGACGTGGGGGGCGCGTAGCGAGGTCGAGGCTGCAGGGGCGCGCAGTGTGCATACAGCATCGCCTGATCGCGATTGTGCGGTGTGTACTCGGCGAAAGGCCCTGGCCTGGGCTAGTCTCCCGCCCGTTCGCTGCCGCACGGCAAGGGTGGCCACCACGCCCTGCTGTCCGACTGCCTCATTGCAGCAACCTGGGGTCCCCAATGAACCGAACGCCCGCCTCGCGTCGACTGCGTCTGTTCGTCCTGCTCTGCGCACCTGCCTGCACGAGCGTGCTCGATTCCGCCGTGGACAACGCGAAGCTGGCGCAAGTGAAGAGCGTCGCGCTGGTCCCACCGATGATCGGGCCGCTCGACCACTGCTCGGTGCCATTCATCCCCGCGGGCATTTCCTCCGGTCGGGTCAATGGCATCAGCAAGCAGATCGTCGATGCCGAGCGCAGTGTCATCGGTAGGTACGCATCGGCGCTCTCGGAGCACCTGCGCACCGACCTGGGGCTGCAGGTGCGCGTTCTGGACGCGCGGGCGGCGTGGACGCCCAAGCCACCACCGCCAAAGGTGCGCGACGACTGGGACTCGGACGCGGCACCTCCACCGCCGATCTACTTTCCCGTGGTCTGCGAGCGCGAGCTGGATCCGCTCGAGCTCACTGCCAGGCGCCCCGACGAGCTCGACGACGTCGATCTGGCTCCCGCAGCCAGGGCGCTCTGCGGCGAGCTCGGCGTGGACGCCATCGCGGTGAGCTACTCGCTGCTCGAAGTCACCTCGGCCGAGTTCTGGGGCAGCCACGTGCGACTCGACTCGTGGCTCGACGTCGTCGACAAGGAAGGCAACTACGTCATCCGCGCGCACTTCTACTCGGATCCACCACTCTCCGTGTCGCCTGGTGATCCCACGGGCTTCGTGACGACGCTGCAGGCCTTCGACAGCTGGATCGTGAAGCTGTTCGTGGACATCCGCAGCAAGACGCAGCCGCAGGCGGCGCAGCCAGGGACAGCCCAGACCACGCCGCCATGAGGTCCGGCCTGTCTCGCGCGGCAGGCGGCAGTCGCGCGGCGCTCGGGACGATCGGCTGGCTCGGTCTCTTCGCCGGTTGCAGCACGGCGCCGCGAGCCGACGAGATGGTCGTGAACGATCTGCGCCTCGCGACCTCGCGCCAGCGCGTGCTCGTGCGCGTCGAGCGCAAGCCGACGGCGACGATCGCGCCCGCGATCGATTTCGATGCTGCGGCGCTGTCGGATGCGATCGAACGCTCGATCGCCGCATGCAGCACCTTGACCATCGTGCGCGACGGCGCCGCGGAGCTGAGCCTGCAAGTCGACGTGCACGATGCGAGCATGTCGGGAGGCCTCGAGATCGACGTGTTCGTCATCGCGGTCTGGCGCCTGGTCGGCCGCGACGGGAGCACGGCCTGGCAGTACACGGCCGAGGGACGTGGGTTCGCAGACTTCGGCGAAGCGTTCTGGGGCTACACGCGCGTGCGCCTCGCCACCGAGCGAGCCTGCAAGGCGATGATCTCGAATGCGCTGTCCATGCTCGACCGATCCGGCGCGACCGCCGCGGACCGGCGCTGACGGCCCGGCCCGGCCGTGCCTCACGATCTCGCACCGCGTTCCGCTTCGACGGCGTCCGCTGCGTGGCCCGACCGGTTGCAGCGCGTGAGCCCTTCTGGTTCTGGTTCTGCTTCGCGTCCCGGCTCCCATGTCCTGTCGCCCGGCCTCCACTCGAGGCGCTGGTCCTTTCCCTCGGGCGGCAGCTGCGCCAGGAGACCTTCGCCGACGAGCCGTTCTTCGAACCAGAACACAGGATCGACGGACTCCTCGCGCACCGCGGCAGCGCGCAGAACAACCCGACAATCCAGACTCGCATGACGACTCCTGCGATTCACAAAGCCATTGCGCTCCGGCTGCTTCTGCTTCCGCGCACGCGAGCACGAAGAGAACCGACGCAGCAAGACGGGCGTTCACGTATCGCGAGGTTGCGGCGGCTGGTGGGGCGGCAGTCTACTGCCGCGAATCGTGCGGCCTCGCGCCCCGGACCGTGAACTGATGAAGATGACTGCTACTGGACTGGCAACATCGGCGCGATCGCGGCCGAATGCGATGTTGGGCGGCGCAGGAGATCATCCATGACTGAACGGTGGGAGTACAAGATCATCTACGTCAGCGCGGAGCGCTGGACGAGCACCGGTCTGCCGTCCGACCTCAACTTGAAGTTCGACGAGTACGGGGCACAGGGATGGGAGCTCGTCGGCACGGGGTCCATCGACCGGCCGTCCTTCATCCCGTGGGGTGGGTCGAAGACGGTTGGCGTCATCGGCTACTTCAAGCGTCGGGTCAGGTCCTGAGGTTGGCCCGCCCAACACGACGTGGAACCGACGGGCGCACCAGCTGATGCTGGTCCGCGCTGCCGGCGACAAGCTGTCGCTGCTACTACGTTCGTTCGAACAGCCGATGGCCAGTGCCTCGATGGCCGCCGCGAACGGCTCGTCGTCGGCACGCGCCGCATGGTGTGGACACTCACGTCGAGCCCGCGATCGCGCCGCAGCTCGAGCCAGGGGCAAACACGACGGTTGCTTCGTGTCGCGGCGCGCGCACGTCACCGGCGACATCCGCGGCCATGAACTCGGGTTCGCCGAAGGCAAGCTACTGACGCGCCAGTCGGCCGAGCACCCAGCACGTGCCGGCGAACGCGAAAGCCGCGGCACTCATCGAGAGCGTGAGGGTCTCGGGCGACATCAAGACCAGCGAGAAGACGAGGCAGAAGGCGAGCAGCACGGCCCCGGCTACCGCGAGTAGACAGGCCCAACCCATGAAGCCAGCCTCGAGGAACGATGCTGCTTCGCGTCCTTGGTTCTGCTGCGTCGAGGTGCTCATGGCTCGTTGCGAGGCAGCATAGCGGTCGACCGCTGCGCGGAATTGACCTCGAAGTGCAACCGCTGCGGCCGTGCTTGCCACATTGCAGATGGCGCCGGGCCTGGTCATGGGAGCAGGGCACGGCCCCGAAGGAGATGGACCATGCGCGTCGACGGCGCTCAGCCAGTTGCACAGAGACTCCGGTTGCTTCACCTCCAGTCCTGTACTCGGGCGTCGAGGCTCAGCCATGAGGCATGGGCCTCGGTGGTGGGACTGGCCGCTCGAGCTTGGCGCACACATCCGGCAGCGCATGGTCGACCGGGGGTTCTCCGAGATCGACCTCCGCGAGATGATGGAGACCGCGACGGCTCTGCGGCCAGATGTGATTCCCGGCCGCTGGATCGTCGAAATCAAACATGACTCGCGCCCGTGGAGTGTCGTCGTCGAGCCCGATTCCGACGGCGAATGCTTGGTCGTGATCACCGCGTTCCCAAAGGGCAGATGATGGACGGCACATACCTGGAGGTGACCTTCCGCAAGGGGCGACCGCTGGCCGCGTACTACTACCTGCCGCGGCGCGACGGCGATCGCAGCGCGCGCAGCGAACCCGCCGACGGCGGACTCGTCGTCGACTACGCGTCGGACGGCCGGCCGATCGGGATCGAGATCACGGCGCCGACGAGGCTGGTTCTCGCCGAGCTCAACCAACTGCTCGCGCGCTTGGGCCACCCGCAGGTGAAGCGCGAGGACCTCGCACCGCTGGCGATTGCTTGAAGGCGAGCGAACGCCCGTCACTCACGGACTGTCCACCGGCACCGCGCCGCCCCGGCCCGACCAAGCCTTCATGGTCGCGCTCAGCTATTGCCAGTTCTCCCACTGCTCGTACGCGGCAGCCAGCTCCGCCTCGATGCGCGCTTCGCTGCCCTGCAGCTCCTTCATCTTGCTGACGCTCGCGTAGTTCGCGGGATCGAGCATGGCACCGCGCGTGGTTTCGAGCTCGGCCTCGAGCGCGATGATGCGCTCCTCGAGCTTCGCGAACATCAGCGGGTTCCGCACCTTGCCGGTCTCGATCGCCTTCTTCGCTTCGGGCTCGGCGCTCTCGGCTCTCTTCACGGCCTTGTCGCGCGCTTCGCTCTCGGCGGCGCGCGCGGCGGAGCGTTCCTCGGCGAGCACGCGCTGGCACTGCGCGAGCCCCTGGTCGAACATCCGGATCCTGCCGTCCTCGATCCACGCGACGCGGTCCGCGACCTCTTCGACGAGCTGGCGATCGTGCGTGACGATCACGACCGTGCCGGGGAACTCCTTGAGCGCCTGCTCGAGGCCTTCGGTGCCCGCGACGTCGAGGTGGTTCGTCGGCTCGTCGAGGCACAACAGATCGAACTGCGCGCGCGTCAACCGTGCGAGCGACAACCTCTGCTTCTCGCCGCCCGACAGCTCGCTGACCGGCTTCTCGATGTCCTCGCCGCAGAACAGGAACAGTGCGAGGTGGTCGCGCAGCGAACGCTCGTCGACCGTGCGGTCGAGCTCGCGCAGCGCGTCGATCACGGTGCCCTGCTGCGGCAGGTCGTTCACGTCCTGGCTGAAGTAGCCGATGCGCAGGTTGTGCGCGCGGCGGATCACGCCGCCCGCGGGCTGGCCGATGCCGGCGAGCAGGCGCAGCAGCGTCGTCTTGCCGGCCCCATTGCGACCCAGCAGCGCAGTGACCTCGCCGAACCAGATGCGCAGCTCACAGCGCTCGAGCAGCGTGCGCGATTGGACCTTGACGCAGAGGTCCTCGCACTCGATCGCGGTCTGGCCCTGCTGGCCGCGCGTCGTCGCACCGAACGTGACGCGCATCGAGGGGCGATTGCCCTTCGGCTTGTCGATGAGCTGCAGGCGCTGAAGGCGCTTGAGCCGTCCCTTGGCCTGGGCGCTCATGCGGCCCGCCATGTTGCGGCGGATGTAGTCCATCTCCTTCTCGACGTACTCGCGCTGCGTCTTGTACATCCTCGCCTGCGTCAAGAGCGCGAGGTCGCGCTGCTGGCTGTAGTGCGAGAAGTTGCCCTTCCAGCGGTTCGCGACGCCGTCGGCGACCTCGACGATCGCGGTCGCGACCGCGTCGAGGAAGCGCCGGTCGTGGCTGACCGCGACGACGGCGCCCGGGTAACGCTGCACGAAGTCCTCGACGAACTCGATGCCCTGCAGGTCGAGGTGGTTCGTCGGCTCGTCGAGCACGAGCAGGTCGGCCGGCGTTGTCATCAGGATCGCGAGCTGCACGCGCGACTTCTCGCCGCCGCTCAGCACGGAGACGTCCTTCTGCAGATCGGCGGGCGGGAAGCCGAGGCCGCCGAGCACCTTCTCGACGCGGTGCTTGCGGTCGTAGCCGCCGCCGGCCTCGAACGCGGCCTGCAGCACGCCGTACTCGCGCAGAGCCGGCTCGTCGCCGGTGGCCATGCGGGCCTCCAGTGCGCGCATGCGCTGCTCGAGGATGCCGTGCTCGCCGGTGCCGCGCATCACGAGGTCGTGCACGGTCGTCCCGGGCGGCATCGCGGGCATCTGCGCGCCGTAGGCGATGCGCAGATCGCGGCGGGTGTTGCGCTGGCCGAGGTCCTGGTCGTCGACGCCGGCGAGGATGCGCACCATCGTCGTCTTGCCGGCACCGTTGTCGCCGACGACGCCGATGCGGTCGCCTTCGTCGACGCGCAGCGAGAGTCCGTCGAGGATCGGGTCGGCGCCGAAACGGCGCACGATCTTGTCGAGCGTGACGAGGGTCATGCGGTGCGCGCAGGATAGCAGCCGATGCGCGCACGGATTGCCAGCTGTTGCGGGGGTCGTTCAGCCGCTGGCGAGCCCGTGTCCGTGCCCGTTCCTGCGCACGAACGGCCGGTCTCGCTTCAGCACCTCGTCCATCTCGCGGGCCAGCGCCGGGTGGTGCTCGCGGATCATCGAGAGGTGGTCGCCGACCATCGTGACGACCTCGAAGCCGCGCTCGAACAGCTTGCTCCAGCCGAGGCTGTTGTCGAAGAGACGCCGCCAAGGTGCGGGGCGCTGGCAACCGCGCGGACGCTGTCTCACAGTGTGTGCATGAGCACGGATCGAAAGGAACTCTCGCGACGACTCGAGGAGCACGGACTCGGGCGCGTGGCGCGGCAGCTCGTCGCATTGGCGCAGCCGCGGCTGCGCCTGCGCAAGGCGAACGGCACGCAGCAGCCGCGATCGTCGCACCTCGGGGGAACGCCGGACCTGCCTCGCGCGACCGCGTGGCCGCAGTGGAACGACAGGTCGCTCGCGTTCCTCGCGCAGATCCGGCTCGAGGACCTGCCAGCCGCGCCCGAGCTCGGCCTGCCGCGGCGCGGACTGCTCGCGTTCTTCTACGATCAGGAGCAGTCGACCTGGGGCTTCGCGCCGGCGGACCGCGGCAGCTGCCAGGTGATCCACTCGCCCGACGCCGCGGCCTGTGAGCCGCGCGACTTCCCGGCCGACGTCGACACGAGCTGCCGCTATGCGCCGGTGCCGGTCGAACCGGTCGCCGAGCTGTCGCTGCCGAGCACGCAGTCCGAAGTGATCGAGCCGCTCGCGCTGACCGAGGACGAGAGCGACGCGTTGGTCGATCTCGCGGAGTCGGGGCACTGGCTGGCCGGCTACCCGGCGCCGGTGCAGAACGACACCATGGAGCTCGAGTGTGCGATCACCGCTGCCGGCGTCTACTGCGGCGATGGCAAGGCGTACGAGGACGCGCGGCTGCCCGAGTGGAAGCGGCAGGCCAAGGAGTGGCAGCTGCTGCTGCAGCTCGATTCCGACGACGACGCGAATTGGATGTGGGGCGACATGGGCTGCCTCTACTTCTGGGTCCGCAAGGCCGACCTGACCCGCGCCGACTTCCGCCGCGTCTGGCTGGTCTTGCAGTGTGGTTGACCTCCGATCGGAGGGGCCGGCGGGTGTGAAGCAGCCTCCGCGGCGCGGAATCGTCGAGCCGTTGCATCCTGCGAGCCTCCGGCCGGGTGTTACCGTGCATGCCACGCATGCCCGAGACCCCGAGCGTCGCGACCGAGCTGATCACGCACAGCGGTGCCTTGCGCCGCCTCGCGCGTGCTCTCGTCGGGTCTTCCGACGCCGACGACCTCGTGCAGGACCTCGCGGTCCGCGCGCTGCGCTCGCCGCCGCCCGCGCCTCACGGCCTGTTCTCCTGGCTCGCGACGGTCATGCGCAACCTCGCCGCCAACCGGCGGCGCGACGATCACTGCCGCTCGCGGCGCGAGGCAGAGGCCGGCAGGAACGGCGATGGGCCGCCGGCCGACGCGGAGGCGTCGCGCCGCGACACGGTTCGCGCCATGGCCGACGCGTTGTGGGCGTTGCCCGAGCCGTACCAGGCCACGCTCGTGCAGCGGTACTTCGAGGAGCTGCCGCCTTCTCGCATCGCCAAGCGCAGCGGCGTGCCGGTCGCGACCGTGAAGAGCCGGCTGCAGCGTGGTCTCGAGCTGCTGCGCCAGGCGCTCGAACGGCGCGACGGGCGCGCGTGGCGCACGGCGCTCGCCCCCGCGTTCGGACTGCCGGTGTGCTCGCCGTGGCTCGTTCCAACCCTGTCGATGATGTCGATGTCCACGTTCTCGAAGTGTGGTGCCGTTCTCGCCGCGTGTGCCATCGCGGCGCTCACGTGGTGGGGCATGGCGGCGGACGTTGTCGCGCCGTCGCCGATCGCCGCGGTGGGCGCCGCCGACGCAGAGCGTGCACCACTCGCGAAGGGCGGCGTCGAGGAGCGGGCTGCGCGGGATCCGGTCGCCGGCGCCGCGGCGGCGGCACTGCCCGAGCTCGCGCAGCCGTACGAGTTCGAGCTGCGCGGCCGCGCCGTCGGCGCGGATGGCCTGCCGATCGGCGGCGCGCACGTGGCACTCGCGCCACCGGCGTGTGCGCTCGCGTTGTCCGAGCAGACCGACGCCGAGGGCCGCGTCGTCGTGAAGTGGCGCGCGCGCGCCGAGCAGCTCACGATGGCGGTCGGCCTCGCGCTGCAGGGGGACCACACGTCGCTGCAGCAGATCACGGTCACGGCCGGCGTACCGGCGGACGTGAGCTTCGTCGCCGGGATCGCACCGCTGCCATCGCAGGTGCACGTCGACGCGTTCGGGCGGCAGGTCGTGACGATGCCCGAGTGCAGCCAGGGCAAGGCGGACTGCACCATCTGCCACGAGGCGATCAAGGGCCCGAGGTTGTTCGAGGTGCGCGGCGCGATGCGCGTGGGCCTGCATCCGGACGCCGTGTTCGGCGATCGGCTCGCGGTCGCGCCGCCGGACCCGCAGGTGGTCACGCTCGACGACGTGGGAGCGTGGGAGCGCACGTCCGGCGCGATGCTGCATGGTCCTTCGCGCCATCGGATCGAAGGCCGCGTGTTCGGACCGGATGGCAACCCTGCGGTACGCGTGGCGGTGCAGTTCCTCCGCAGCGACGCTCGCAGTGGAACCCACACCGATGCACGCGGCTTCTTCTGGATGACGAAGCCGCCTGGCGAAGGGCCCGTGACCGTGCGGGCTGGTGGCGGTCCCGAGGGCCTCGCGACGCTCGCGATCGAGGTCGCCGGCGAGCGCACGACGGTGCCCGACCTGATCCTCGACACGGGCCGCACGCTGCGCGGCCGCGTGCGCGGCAGCGATGGCAAGAACCTGAACGGCGCGCGCGTCGAGTACCTGGCACCTCCTGGCAGCGACGGCGACGTCGCGACGGCCGGCCCCGACGGCACGTTCGCGTTCGCGAACCTGCCGCCCGGTCCCGGGCGCCTGCTCGTCTGGGGCGTCGCGGGCGAGAAGTTCCCGATCGCCGAGGAGCCCTCGGTGCTGCCCCATGGCGGCGACGTCGACCTCGACCTGCGGCAGCGCGCGGCCGTGAACGGCGGCTTGCGTGTGTTCGTGCGCGGGCACGACGGCGGGGCGCCGCCGGATCTCGAGGTGCGCGCGTGGCAGCAGCAGACCAGGCGCGGCGCGTTCCTCGACCGGCGCGAGGACGGTGCGTTCCACGCGCACGGGCTGATGGCCGGCTTCTACCAGATCGAGATCGGCGCGCTCGCGACCGGCTGGCGCGACCTCGGCGTGCACTGGGTCGACGGCACTGCGGTCGCGGACCTCGGCACCGTGTCGTTGCCGCCCCCGGCGCGGTGCAGGATCGAAGCGGACGCGAACCTCGACGGGCTCGAGCTCTACGCGAGCCGCGCCGATCTCGTCGTGCGCGCGGACGAGGTCGCGCCGTGGACGCGCGACCTGTTGCTGCCTGCCGGCCGCTGGCTCGCGCTGTGGAAACGCGACGGTGAGCTCGTGATGCGCGAGGTCGATCTGTCGGCCTCTGCGACGGTCACGATGCGCGACGATCGCTGATGCGTTGCCGCTTCAGGCGACGGAATCAAAACGCGCCGATCGTCAACGCGAGCGCGTTCGTGCTCGTGAGCGCGGTGATGCCCGACGCGGCGGTCTCGAACGCGACGACCTGGTCGTGGAACGTCTGTGACGCGAGCGCGATCGTGTTGGGGAGCGCGAGCTGCGTCGCAACGCTGCCGGCGACGGGCACGTGCAGCTCGAGCAACGCCGGTGCGACGAGCAGCGTGCAGCCGGGCAGCCCCTGCGGCAGGATCGCGGACAGCGGCAGCGCCGCAGTGGCGAAGCCGACCACGCGCAGCCCGAGCCCGTTGCCCGGCATGCCGGTCGCGACCGAGTGGTACGTCGCGCCGATCCACGGCAGCGTCTGCGCCGTGAGCACGTTCGCACCTCCCGACCCGGTGCAGCCGCTGCCCGCGGGCACTGCCGTCGCCGGGCACGTCGTCGTCAGGCGCGCGAGGAAGGCGCCGCCGCCGTTCGCAGCCCACGAGAACTGGCCGCCGGCGAGCAGGTCGCCGTTGCCAGCCTGCATCAGCACGTTGACTGCCCCGTTCGTGCCCGGGCCGAGCGGCGACCACACCTGTCCGTCCCAGCGTGCGAGCCAGTCCGCGGGAACGCCGCCGGCCTGAGTGAACGAGCCGCCCGCGACCACGTCGCCGTTCGGCAGGTGCGCGAGCGTGTGCACGAGATCGTTCACGCCTGCGCCCATCGGCGCCCACGCGGCACCGGTCCACTGCGCGACGAAGTTCGCGAAGACGGCACCGGCAAACGTGAAGTCACCGCCGACGACGAAGTCCCCGTTCGGCAGCACGGTGATCGCGGCAACGCCCGGCCACGGCGTGATGCCGCCGCTGACTCCGGTGCCGAAACTGCCCCACGACGCGCCGTCCCAGCTCGCGATGTTGCCGGCGAAGACGCCACCGGCCAGGCTGAACAAGCCACCGACGACGAGATCGCCGTTCGGCAACACGGCGATCGGGCCGACCGGGCCGTTGGTGCCCGCGCCGAGCGGCCACCACGTCGTGCCGTCCCAGCGCGCGATGTTGTTGGCGGCCACGCCGCCGACCGCCGTGAAGTTCCCGCCGACGATCCAGTCGCCGTTGGGCAGGATCAGCGGCGCGTTCGCTCTGCCGTTGAAGGTCATCAGCGGGCCGAGCGCAGACCACGTCGTGCCATTCCACCGCGCGAGGCCGTCGGTCACGGCCACTCCACCTGCAAGGCCGAACTGCCCGGCGACGATCAAGTCTCCGTTGGGCAGCACGGTGAGCCCGTAGACGGCATGGTTCGTCCCCGAGCCCAGTGCCGACCAGCTCGTGCCGTTCCAGCGCGCAACGTTGTTCGCGGTGATGCCGCCAACTGCGGTGAAGAACCCGCCGGCCACGAGGTCGCCGTTCTGCATCGTCGTCGCTGCGAACACGGGGCCGTTGAATCCGTTGCCGAGCGAACTCCAGGCCGCACCGTTCCACCGCGCGAGGTTGAGCCACGGCGAGAGGAACAGGGATTGGCCGCCGGCGACGAGGTCCCCGTTCGGCAGCAGGACCAGCGCATGGGTGATGGACGGCAGCATCGCCGGCACGGCCGCGGTCCCGAGCAGCGACCACCCGAGGCCGTTCCACGTCCGGACGGCGCCATTGCCTCCGGCGGCGAGGTCGCCGTTCGCCAACGTCGCGAGCGAATAGACGGGCGAGGCAATGCCGCCGCCGATCTGCGACCAGGTGGTGCCGTTCCAGCGCGCGATGTTCGCCGCGGGCACGGAACCCGCGGTGCTGAACGAGCCGCCGGCGACGAGATCGCCGTTCGCGAGCTGCTTCAGCGCGAGCACGCCGGTCGAGAACTGCGCCATGCCGGGCCCGAGCGGCGACCAGCTCGCGCCGTTCCAGCGCGCGATCTTGCGCGCCTGGACGCCACCCGCCGTGTTGAACGCACCGCCCGCGACGACGTCGCCGCTGGCCAGCGCGGCGAGCGCGTGCACTGGCGCGTCCATGCCGCTGCCGAGCGCCGACCACGCGAGGCCGTCCCAGCGCGCGACGTGGTTCGCGGCCAGGACGCCGCCCGCAGTCGTGAACTCACCGCCGGCGACGACGTCGCCGTTCGGCAGCGCCGCGAGCGCCAGCACATCGGCGTCGGTGCCCGCGCCGAGCGCTGACCACGCGCTGCCGTTCCAGCGCGCGATGCGACTCGCCGGCGCGCCGCCGGCAGTCGTGAACGCGCCGCCCGCGACGAGGTCGCCGTTCGGCAGCGTCGCGAGCGCGTGGACGGCGCCGTCCATCCCGGTGCCGAGCGCCGACCAGGTGCCGCCGACGGGCTCGAACACGGCGATGCGGTTCGCGGCCACCGTGCCGGCGACCGTGAAGTAGCCGCCGACGACCATCACGGGCGGCTGCGGGCCGGCGCCGTCCGGATCCCACATCGTGCTCGCCTGCACCACGCTGTTGGTACCGGGCAGGCTCTCGCCCGGCACCCACTGCACGGCGCACTGCGCCGATGCGGAGCCCGCTGCCGCGACGAAGACCACGAGACGGGCGAACAACGACGGGCAGAGGGCGTGCCGCGTGGAGCGAGGCGTCATGGGGAGTGTTGTGGTTCGAGGTGGACCCAATTCCCGCTGGCGCGCGAAGTGTAGTGCCGCCGCGAAACCGGGTCGACCCCGTCGACGGCCGGGACCGCGCAGCAGCGAGGCTCTGGTAGCTTGAGCCCAATGCAAGCCCGACTGGACCAGGCAACCGCGTTCCTCCTTGCAGCTGCACTGACCATCCCGGCCATCGCGCAGGCACCAGACCCTGCTCCGGCGCGCGGCGGCCGGCGACTGGTCTACGAGATGCCGATCGACGCAATGCAGCGCCAGCTGCAGCGCGAGCCGAAGGGGGATCTCGAGCAGATGCTCGTTCGCACGGTCACCGCGGTGGCGGCGCGCGTCGGCCGCGAAGTCACCGTGCGCCGAGACAAAGGCGGCAGGTTCACGGTCGATGTGCCACCGCACCTCGTGCCGCAGGTGCCCGCGTTGCGCCGCCGCATCGAAGTCGCCGGCGTGCTCGAGATGCGCATCGTGGCCGACGCCGGCTTCGTCGATGGCGACGTCAGGTTCGACTTGCAGGCCGAAGGCGCGCGCCTCGAGGCCTGGCTGGCGAAGGCCGAGAACAAGCAGTTGCTGCGCGAGGACGCGCGGAGCATCCGGCGCTTCAACGCGGATCCGAAGCAGGGACCGCTGCAGTCAGGCAACCTGGCCTGGCATCCGCGCGTGCTGCGTCCGCACCTGCGGCACAAGGAGCGCTGGGACGTCTCGTGGACCACCTACCCTGCGCTGAAGCATGCCGTGGTCAAGGCCTACGACGACGAGCAGTGGAACGACGGCCGCATCCCTGACGCGGTCCTCGGGCAGCCCGAGGAGCAGCAGTTTCTCATCGAGCTGGTGGCCGTCAACATGCGCCAACGAGCATTCACCAACGATGACTTCGACCCGGCGGGCTTCGGCATCAGCCCGGGCCCCGGCCCGGAGTTCTGCGTGACCTACGCGATCCGCGATGACCTGGCCGCCGAGTATTCGCGCTGGACCGAGATGCACATCGGCAAGAGCTGCGCCATGACAGTGTACGGCCTCGTTGGCTCGGCTCCGTGCATCCAGTCCATGCTCCCGGCTCGCGGCGAGTTCTCGGGTGGATTCACGAGGGAAGCTGCAGAGGAACTCGAGGTGGTGCTGAGCTCCGGCCCCATCGTGCCGCCCGCATTCGTTGCGGAGGAGCCGCTGCCTGCAAGCGAGCCCGGACAGCGGCGCGAGTGACCCAGGACGACTTGTGCAAGACCTCGGTCACTACACGAACGTCGAACTGCTCGCTGAGCACGGCATGGCATCCGTGTTCGTCGCAGAGGACCGCCGCGACGGGAAGCGTGTGGCGATCAAGACGGTCCGCGGACGGAACCACACCTACCTGGATCGCGAGTTCGAGATCCTGCGAGGCCTGTCGCACCCCAACATCATCACCGTCCACGAGCGCTTCGTGATCGCCGGAGCGACGTACTTCTCGATGGAACTCGTCGACGCTGCGCGGCCGCTGAACGACGCCCTCGGTGCGTTGCGCGAAGAATCCGCGTTCCGTGTCCTTCGACAACTGGTCGTTGCAGTCGACCACATCCACGCCCAGGGGCTCGTCCACTACGAGCTGTCTCCGGCGAACCTGCTGGTCGACAGGGCTGGTCGCCTGGTCGTGATCGACTTCGAGCATTGCCGGAAGCTGCACGAAGACGAATCGGACATCTGGCCCGCAGGTGTCATCGCCGGCACGCCTCTGTACATGTCGCCCGAGCATCTGGGGAAGCCTGCTTGCGTCGAGGCCGACTACTTCGTGGTCGGAACGCTGCTTCTCGAGTGGGTCCTGGGGAGGCACCCGTTCCCGGTCTCCGACTTGCAAGGCATGGAAGGATGGCGGCGGTGCGTCGAAGGCGCGAATGGAGCGCTTGCACGGGAACTGCTGCGTGACTCGCCATCGCCGCTCGCTGCCGTCATCCAGCGGCTCTGGGACACCTCGCCGGCAATCCGGCGTGAAGGATGGGTCACGCTGCGAGAGCGGACCCTGCGGCTGCCGTAAAGACGGGAATCTGTCCCTTGCGTGAACCGCCGGGCCTCGCCGAGGCTTCATCGCTCTACCTTGAACTGCCCCGCGAACAAGGATGGCGAGCCGGCCCCTGCGGGGCTGCGGCTCGTCGGCGAGCCGCCGGACTTCCGCAGCGTCTACGAAGCGCTCTACCAGCCGGTCGCGAACTACCTGTTCCGGCGGCTCGGCGACCGGCATGACACCGAGGACTCGCTGCACGACGTCTTCCTCGCGGTCTATCGCACGCTGCACCGGTTCGAGGACCGCGGCGTACCGCTGCGTCACTGGGTGTTCCGCATTGCGAACCGCGCGGCGAGCCGGCGGCTGCGCCGCCGGCAGCGGGTGCGCGCGATGCAGCAGCAACTCGCGCCGGCAACGCCGGCCGGTGCCGCCGACCTCGGTGCGGCAGAGGCCGACTCGCTGCGCGCGTTGCTCGCGGCGCTGCCGCGCGACCTGCAGGACGCTGTGGCACTGCACTACCTCGGCGAGTTGCCGATCGGCGAAGTCGCCGAGGTCCTGCGGCTGCCGCCCGGCACCGTGAAGTCGCGGCTGTTCCGCGCGCGCGATCTGTTGCGGGCGCACCTTGCCCGAGGAGACGTGACGTGACCGACGAGAGCGATCCCCTGGCTCGACTGCTGCGGCCGCTCGTGAGCGCGACCTGGCAGCCCGGTGACCATGCCGAGCGCCTGCTGCGCGAGCTCGAGGCCGTGCGCCCCGCGCGCTCGCGCCGGGCCCTGCTGTTGGCGGCGCTCGCCGGCGCGCTCGCGGCGACGCTGATCGCGGCCACCGGCGGCGCGCGCTTTCTGCAGCGCCTGTTCGGGCTCGAAGTCGTCGACGTCGAACGCGACGCGCATGGCAACATCGACCGCATCACGGTGCACACCGACGACGCGCGCACGCTGGAGTTGAAGCCGTGGACCGACGACTACGAGCTCGAGCGGCCAGTGCCGGTGACCCTGCCGCGCCACGGCGGCGGCGAGGTGCGCGTGCGCGTGCTGCGCGACCGCGACCTGCACGTGCTGCCGCGGTTCGTGCAGGAGAACGCGAGCGCTGCGGGCGAGGTGACCACCGGCGCGAAGTACACGGTGCGCGAGGTGCCGTGCCCCTGGACCGCCGCGGTGACACGGCAAGCCGTGACGCTGCACCCGGTCGCCGGCGGCGAGAAGGTCGTGTTGTCGCGCGTGGAGACGGTGGCCGGCGCACCCGCGCGCTACGGCAACGAAAGCACACTGCTCGAAGTCGTCGATTCCTGACCCGGAGACCCCCGATGCATTCTCACGTTCGTGCTCTCGCGGCCGTCGCTGTCGCCTGTGCCGCAGTGCCGCTCGCCGCGGCGCAGTCCCGTCCCGAGCCGGCGACCACGACCGCGCCCGCCGCACGCCGCTGGGACGACGGCGGCGACCTCGACAAAATCGTCTGGCACCGGCCGTTCGCAGACGCGCGTCGGCTCGCGAAGGAGTCGGGCCGCGTGCTGCTGCTCAAGCCGATCCTCGGCGGCGGCAACGAGCCGAAGCCCGACGGTGTGCCGTGCGGCGGCAAGAACGACTGTGAAGGCTCCTGGTGAGTGGTCGCCGAAGTGCTCCGGTCCGGGGCATACAGCGACGAGATCGTCACCAACCTCGTGCAGCGTCGCTTCGTCGCGTGCATGTACGACACAGCACCGCCCGGCAAGAACTACGGCGACGGCTCTGCCTTCGATCCGGATGCGATCGCCGCCGTCGGATCGCTCGATGCGCTGCGGCGCGGGCGCGGCGGTGGCGGCAGCGAGGCCCCGGACGGCCGCGTGCGCGCCGACAGCTATCCGACGGCGCTGTTCCTCGCGCCCGACGGGGAACGCCTCGGCGACGGGTTGTGGGGCATCATGCCGCCCGAGCGCCTGCTGGCCGGCTTGCGCGACGTGATGGCGAAGTGGCCGCAGTACTTCGCGCCGACGCCCGAGGAGAACGCGCTGCTGGCGCGCGCCGGCGGACGACCCGACGACGCGGAGGCGCAGCTCGCGGCCGCGCGCCTGCAGTGGGAGCTCGCCGAGTTCGCCGGTGCCGCGGCCCACGCCGGACGCGGACTCGCGGCGGATCCCGAGGCGCCGTTGCGCGCCGAGCTGCTCTACACGCAGGCGCGCGCGCTGGCGGCGCTCGGCCGCGACGGCGACGCGCGCACGGCGCTGCTGGCGATCGAGCGGCCGGAAGGCGAGCTCGCGGTCGCGGTGCAGCTCGCGCTCGCGAGGCTCGAGCTCCGGGCAGGGGAGCCGGCGAAGGCGGTTGAACGGCTGCGGCCGTTGTGCCCGTTCACGGCGCCGGCGCGTACGACGGGCGCCGTGCTCTACACGACAGGCCTCGCGCTGTGGCGGCAGGGTGCGCACGACGAAGCGAAGGTGTTGTGGCGCCAGCACCGGGCCGAGCTGCCGTTCGACCGGCTCGCGCGGCGATCGGCCGCGAGCCTCGGCCTGAAAGAAGCCGAGGCGTTCCGCAACCAGGAGCTGTTCGAGACGAAGGGGTGGTGGTGATGCGCGGTCCCCGATGCGCGTCGTGGTTCGCGGCAAGTGTGTGCGCGCTCGCGCCCGCGGTCGCGCAAGCAGCGCCTCGCACGGGCCGCGTCGTCGATGCCAGGGGGACCGGTGTGCTGGCGACCGTCCACGTGCGCAGCGTCAGCCCATGCGGACTCCCGGTCGACGAGCAGCCGCCCGTGCCCACCGCAGCGGACGGCTCGTTCGTGCTGCCGGCGGCGCTCGGCGAGCACTACGCCGCGTTCGCGTCGACGGCAGACGCCGCGAGCCTGCTCGTCGAGCGCCGCGGACTGGAGCCGCTCGAGCTGCGTTTGCAGACCGGCGAGGCGAAGCCGCTGCAGGTCGACGGGCTCGCCGCGTGGCGCGACGAAGGTCCGCTGCGCGCGTTCGCGTTGCTGCCGGCGCCGTTCTCGTGGGGGATGCCGGTGGTGCTCGACGGCCGCGGCAAGGGCCAGCTGCCCGTGCTGCCGCCGGGTGACGTGATGCTGGAGCTTCGCACTGCCGCCGATGGCGTCGTGTGGCGCGAACGCCTGTTGCGCGGCATGCCGCGGCTCACCGTCGCGGTGCCGGAGCCCGTGGCCGTGAGGCTGCGCGCCGTCGACGCGTCCGGCGCGCCGGTCGCCGGTGCCGTCGTGCACCACGAGCAGGAGCAGGGCTCCGACACGCGCGCTGCGCCGTTCGCCGTCGCACCCGAATGGCGGCACCGCGTGCTCGGCCGCACCGACGCCAAGGGTTGCCTGTCGGTCCGCGTGCCGCATGCAGCGGAGGATGGCGTCGCGTCCGCGTTCGCGGGTGTGCTGCGTGTCGTGCACGAGGCTCACGCGGCTGCCCGTGTCGCGTGGCACGGCGACACGCTGGACGGCGGCCAGGACGGCGACGGTGGCGTGCTCGAGGTGAGGCTCGACGACGGCAGCCCGTTCGACGTGACGCTGCGTCTCGACGGCAAGCCGTTCGCGCAGCGGCGTGTGCTGCTGTTCGCGCGCGTCGGCGACGTCGAGATGGCGGCCGACGGCTTTCGATACTCGGTGCGCGGCTGGCAGGGTGCCGCGACGACCGACGCCGCGGGGAAGGCGATCTGGCCGGACTTTCCCAACGGCGCTGGCGAGCTGCGGCTCGTCCCGGTCGCGAACGCCAGTGAGCGCCTGCCGGCCTGTCTCGTCCTGCACGGACGGGCCGGCCAGGAGATCGACGTGGGGCCCGCGCGTCGAGTGGTCGTGCACGTCCGCGACGCGGCCGGCACGGCGTTGCCGGGTGTGCCCGTCGTCGCGATGCCGTCGCCACCCGACCTGATGCTGCTCGAGCCGTATGGCTGCGAGCCGCGCACGGTCACCGATGCCGGCGGACGCGCCGAGCTCGTGCTGCCGCCGGCGCGCTTCTGGATCGCCGCGAGCAACGGCGAGGGCTTCGCACACGCGCTCGCGAACGGTGCCGAGGGCGACAGGGGAGAACCGCTGGCCGTCGCGATGGCGTGGCGGCCGTTCGCGGTCTGGGACGCGCGCGTCGAGTACCGCGGCGAGCCCGTGCCCGGCGCGCACTTCGTGCTCGGCGGCACGCAGTGGATCGACGGCGCGCCGATCCCGCCCGAAGCCGAGCTGCTGCCGCTGCAGTGGCTCGGTCAGTTCAACTGGCTGCTCGTGCGCGCGGGCTCTGCCGACGCCGCGGGCCGGCTGCGTGTGCGCCATGCGCCGACCGGCGTCTCGGCGACGCAAGGCAGCGTGCGCGGCCCCGGCCGCCGCGCGCCCGTCTCGGGCGAGCTGACGCTGCTGCCCGAGAAGCTGCCGCCGCGGCTCGAGCTGAAATGAGCCTGCGGTGGCGTGGCTGAGGGGTGGCGGCCGCGAGCCCATGCGCGGAAGTTGGCGGTGCCGCGCTGGCGCCTCCAGTTTCGGTGCCCGAAGCCGCAACGACGTGTTTGCCAGGCCGCAGCTGCCGCGCGCTGCATCGAGGGCTAGATTGCGCCGATGGTCTACGTCGATGGGTACTTGCTGCTCGTTCCGAAGAAGAAGATCCGCGCGTACGCCGCGCTCGCTCGCAAGGCCGGCCGGATCTGGAAGGACCACGGGGCACTCGAATACCGCGAGTGCGTCGGCGACGACCTCGCCGTGCCTTGCGGAGAGTCGTTTCCGAAGCGGCTGCGCGCCAAACCCTCGGAGGCGGTCGTGTTCTCGTGGGTCGTCTACAAGTCGCGCGCGCATCGCGACCGAGCCAACGAGGCGATCATGAAGGACCCGCGCATGGTCGCGCTGTGCACGGCCGGGATGCCGTTCGACATGAACAAGATGTCGCACGGTGGGTTCGAGTTGCTCGTCGACATGTAGCGGCGCTCGAGGCCGAAGCAACCGCAGTGCGGTCTTCAGGCATGCGACGGCATGCCGGATTCACCGAGCATGCACCGAAGCTGCGTGCGGGCTCGGATCCAGTAGCGGCGAGCGAGTTGTTCCGGGACGTGCATGACCCGTGCCGCGCGACGCAGAGTCAGACCGTCGAAGAACCGGAGCATCACCAGTGTTGCGAGCTGCGGCTCATCGGCGCGCAGCTGTTCGACTGCTTCGTCGACAGCCAGCAGGTCGTCGCGGGATCCGGCCGCCGGCAGCTCGTCGAGATCGCGTGGATCACGCTCCGGCTTGGGGCAGGCCACTGTTGCGTGACTGATGACGGCGAAGACGCCTTCGCGGAGCTGCTTGCGGGTCAGCTTGGAGATGTCCTTGTGGCCAGCTAGGCGGAGCCAGGCATCGTGCGCGAAGTCCGTCGCGTTGCGGCAGCAATCCGCCGCGCGGCGAGGCGAAACCGCACGCGCGATCCTGCAGATCTCGGTGTAGGGATCGGTGTGGCGCCGGTCCGAAGCCTGAGCGCTGGTTGCGTCCTGGCGAGGTGGCAGCATGGGCCGCCAGTGTAGCCACTGCACCGAAGGGCGTGCGGCACCGCATCCCGCGAGTGCGAATGCCGTGCCGACCGCTGGGCTGCGTCGTCGACCCGGCAGCCGGCTCGCAAGGGGACTTTGCGCAACGGACCGCGAGCCGAGCAAGCTCGGCTCTTGGTCCGTTGGTGCTCAGTTCCCTCGTCGACCCGGCAGCTTGCGGCAAGCCGCTCGCAGCCGGCTCGCAAGGGGACTTCGCGCAACGGACCGCGAGCCGAGCAAGC
>DASVAL010000128.1:0-9357 GCA_036376355.1 Planctomycetota bacterium | reverse complement strand
CCCCGGCGGGCAAGAGATCATGAACAAGCTATATTCGTACGTCTTCACCGTGAGCAAAGACGACCCCAGACACCTGCGCGCCGCCTACGCGCGCATCAGCAAGACCTGCGAGGAGCAGTACATGACCGTCGGCGAGAAGCTCATCGAAGAAGGCCGCCAGCAAGGGCGGCAGGAAGGGCGCCAGGAAGGCGTTCAGCTTGCCTTGCTCACGCTCATCGAACAGCGTTTTGGCTCCATACAGCCCTCCGTGGTCCAACGCATCGAGAGCGCGAGCCCCTCCGAGATCGATCGTTGGATGCGGGGCATCCTGTCGGCAACGACGCTCGATGACTTGCTCGCCTGAGCAGTGCCTCCGGCGAAGGAGACGATCCCTCTCCTTCGGGGCTACATCGCGGCCGCCCCCCCACCGATTCCGACCCCGCGCGTGTATCCTTGCTTCCTGCCCCCTACACAGCAGCGGGCAGAGCCCGCTCGAGGAGCACCAGCGTGGTCCATTGCAGTCGCCGTCGGTTCCTGGTCGAGGTCGGTCGCGGGATGATCACGGCGAGCGTCGGGCTGACCGCGGCAGCGCAGCTCGCGAGCGCGTCGACGTTCGCCGCGCAGGATCCGGAGCCGCTCGAGTTCGGCCCGTTCGAGCCGCTCGTCGGCCTGCTGACCGACACGCCAGCCGACGAACTCGTGCGCACGCTGGTCGAGAAGCTGCGCACCGGGACGAGCCTGCGCGACCTCGTGACCGCCGGGGCGCTCGCGAACGCGCGCACGTTCGGCGGCGAGGACTACGTCGGCTTCCACACGATGATGGCGCTGGCACCGTGCTACCGCATGGCGACGGTCACGCCGGCCGAGCGGCAGCCACTGCCGGTGCTGAAGGTCCTCTACCGCAACACGCACCGTATCCAGGCCTTCGGCGGCCGCGAGAAGGAGGTGCTGCGCGCGGTGGCGCCCGCGAACCTGCCCGAAGGCCGGCCCGGCGGCGAGGTGCTGCGCGAGGCCGTGCGCGGCAAGGACCTGGCGGCCGCGGAGGGAGCGTTCGCGGCGATGTCGCTGGGCGCCCCCGACCTCGGCTTCAACGTGCTGCTGCAGGCCGTGCAGGATGGCATCGACGTGCACCGCGTCGTGATGCCGCATCGCGCCTGGGACCTGCTCGACATCATCGGCAGCGAGCACGCGCACACGCTGCTGCGCCAGTCCGTGCACTACTGCGTGCAGCACGAGGCGCAGGCGAAGCGCCGCTACTCGGGCGCACGCGAGCTGCTGCCGCGCCTGCTCGAGCAGCACAAGCTGCTCGGACGCGAACCCGGAACGCGCGTGGCCGACGACGCGTGGATCGAGCGCACGAGCCAGCTCGTGTTCCGCGAGACGCCCGAGCGCGCTGCCGATGCGATCGCCGCAGCCCTCGCCGAGGGCCTTGCGCCCGAATCCATCGGTGAAGCGATCGCGCTCGCGACGAACCAGCTGCTGCTGCGCGATCGCGGCCGCACCGAGCGGCAGGCCGAAGCCGGCAAGCCGGCCGGCAGTGTGCACGGCGCGTCGGTCGGCGTGCACGCGTGCGACTCGGCCAACGCGTGGCGCGGCATGGCGCGCGCCGGCGACGCGCGCAACACGTTCGCGAGCCTGATCCTCGGGGCCTGCCAGGCCGCGACGGATCGCGTCGACGGCGGCGGCGACTTCCTCACCTGGGAACCGTGGCCGCGGCCGGAGCACCTCGCGAAGGTCACCGCGAAGAGTCCGGCGGAGCTACTCGCCGCGACCGAGGCCGCGATCCGCGCGAACGACCAGGCCGGTGCGTGCGCGCTGGTCCATCGCTACGGCGAGCTCGGCCATCACGAAGCCCCCGTGGTCGACCTGATGCTGCGTTACGCGACGAGCGAGGACGGGGCGCTGCACGCCGAGAAGTACTTCCGGACCGCCGTCGAGGAGTTCGCGGTCGCGCGGCCGGCGTTCCGCTGGCGGCACCTGTGCTCGCTGGCACGCGTCACCGCGAGCGAGTTCGGTACGCCGGCAGCCGGCTACGCCGAGGCGTGCGAGGCGCTGAAGACCTGAGCCCGAAGACCGGAGCAGAACCAGCCGCCTCGATGGGCAGTTGACCGCCGCGCGAGGGCCCGCCACCCTTGGTGCGCCCATGCGCCTGCACCTCGACACAGCACTGCTGTCGGTCCTGCTCTCCGCCGTGACCGCGCAGGCGCCCGCCGTGACGTTCGGCGGCGAGACGATGCGCCTGCGTTCGGCGACGGTCGCGGCGGCGGGCAGCGCGTTCAACGTGACGCTCGTCATGGAGGACGACAACGCGAACGCCTCGCTCGGCTCGAGCTTCCGCCGCTGGTGGCACTGCCAGATCGCGAACCTGAACCCCGCCGGCGTCGTGCTGCACATCAGCGTCACGAATGCCGGCTACAGCGACGTGATCCTGCCGGTGTGGGCGCAGTCGACGAACGGTACGACGTTCGGCAGCTATGCGCGCGTGCCGCTCGGCGCCACACCCGCGGTCAGCGGCGGCGGCAGCGTGCACAACTTCACGCTCGCGGTGCCGGCCGGCGTCGTCGCGATCCGCCTCGCCAAGTACTTCCCGTACTCGGTGACGCGCAAGAACGACTTCGTCGCGTCGCTGACGGGCCTGCCGCAGGTGCGGAGCGTCGTCTCGCTCGGCAGCTCGGCGCAGGGGCGAACGATCGACAAGATCGAGCTGACCGACGGCACGGTGCCCGACGCCGGCAAGAAGCGGGTCTGGATCCAGGCCGGCATCCACCCGGCCGAGACGACGAGCTACTTCATGGTCGAAGGCTTCGTCGAGTGGCTGCTGTCGGCTGATCCGTGGGCCGCGGTGCTGCTCGATCGCACGCTGATCGAGCTCCTGCCGATGGTGAACCCCGACGGCGTGTTCCGCGGCAACTATCGCACGAACGTGAACTCGTCGAACCTCGAGAGCGAGTGGTCGGCGCCGTACGCGAGCACGCAGCCCGAGATCGTTGCGCTGCGCACGGCGATCGAGGGCTACATGGGCAGCGTCGCGAGCCCCGGAGCAAACCCGATCCGCGTGCTGCTGAACCTGCACAGCTCGCACAACGTCACCTTCCCGTTCCACTTCCAGCACACGGCGAACCCGAACTGGCACCCGACGACGAACAACACCGGTGTGATCCCCGCCGTGAACGCCGTCGAAGGCCAGTGGATCGCGCAGTTCGAGGCGAGAAGCCCGTTCGTGACCCTCGGCACGACGCAGTCGAGTGCGCTGGTCACGAGGCCGTTCGTCGAGTCGATGTGCCACGACCGCTGGACCGCCGTGAACGGCTGGCTCGGTGCGCCGGGCCTGCAGGCGCCCGTGATGGCGATCACGTTCGAGGGCACCTACGGCAAGGGCCCGGACGGCGTGACCTGGAACACCGAGGCCGACTACCGCCTGTGCGGCGCGCAGATGGGACGGGCGCTCTGCGACCACCTCGGCCTGCAGTTGACCGCGAGCCTGCAGGCGTATGGCGCACCGTGTGCTTCGGACTCGCTGACGGGCGTGCTCGTGCCGCAGCCGGACGGCAGCCACGTTGCGAACCTGCAACTGGCGGGTGCTTGGCCGAACGCGTTCGGCCTCGTGGTCCTCGGCGGCACGCAGCTCGCGCTGCCATTGCCGCCGCCGTGGGCGAGCTGCTCGCTGCTCTGTTCGCCCGACGCGACCGTGGGCTTCTTCGCCAGCGCTGCCGGCACGGCACAGCTGCCGCTCCTGGTGCCCCCGATTCCGGGCCTGCTCGCGTACCTGCAATGCGTGACGCTGGACCTGTCGGTGCCTGGCCTGCCGCTCGATGCCAGCAACGGCGTGCGCATCCGCAACGACTACTGAGTCGGGCCGCCGGCCGCGGGCGGCGCAACTCGGGATTACTGCTTCGCAGAGGCTCGCGTTATGCTGCGCGCAGTGGCCTACCGCGTCGACCTCCCGGTGTTCTCCGGTCCGATGGACCTCTTGTTGCACCTGGTCCGTGAGCAGGAGGTCGACATCCACGAGATCTCGCTCGCGCGGATCCTGCAGGACTACCTCGTGCACCTCGGTGTGCTGCAGCAGCTGGACCTGCACGACATCGGCGACTTCGTCGTGATGGCGAGCACGCTCATGGAGATCAAGTCGCGCGAGCTGCTGCCGAACGAGGCGGTCGAGATCGAGCAGGAGCTGGATCCGAGGGACGACCTGATCCGGCGGTTGCTCGAGTACAAGCGCTACCGCGATCTCGCGCGCCAGCTCGAGACGCGCGCCGACCGCCGCGCGCGGCAGGCGCCGCTCGTGCTCGTGACGCCGGCCGAGTTCGAGGACACGGGAGACGAGGACCTGCTCGACCTCGGCAACCTCGGCATCTGGGACCTGACGTCGGCGTTCGCGAAGCTGCTCGAGGAGATCGGCGACCAGGCCACGATGAACATCGAGGTCGAGAAGCGCGACGTCGGCTACTACACGAAGCGGCTGCTCGACACGTTCCGGCAGCAGCACGAGGTGCGCTTCTCGGACGTCTTCATCCGCACGGAGGGGCGCTACGGCCTGATCGGCACGCTGATCGCGCTGCTCGAGATGATGAAGCAGGGTTATCTGCGCGCGAACCAGGAGAACTGCTTCGACGAGATCCACCTGAGCTTCTGTGGCGACGGCGAAGTCAGCGTCGACATGATCCTCGCGGGCATCAGCGCCGAGGAGGAACGGCAGCGTGCGCAGGAGGCGGCGGCCGCCGCCCTCTCGACCGGGCCGGCGGCGTCAGATCCGGCGGCAGCCGGTGCAGCGGAGGCGGCGGAGGACACGCCGCCGGCATGACTGGCGCGATGCACCCCATCTGATGCAACCGAGTCCGAAGTCGACGCTGGCCGGGATCTTCTGCCTCGGACTGTCCATCATCCTGTTCGAGATCACGCTGACGCGCGTGTTCGCGATCATGATGTGGCACCACTTCACCTACATGGTGATCTCGATCGGCCTGCTCGGCTTCGGCGCGTCGGGAAGCCTGCTGACGATCACACGCAGCAACCGTGCGGGCTCACCGGTCCGCGGGCTCGTCTGGTGCAGCCTCGCCTACGGCATCAGCGTGATGCTCGCGTTCTGCTTCGCGACGCTCGTGCGCATCGACAGCCTCGCGATCTGGAAGGAGAAGGAGAACTTTCTCGCGCTGCTGCTGATCTACCTGATCATCGGCGTGCCGTTCCTGCTCGGCGGACTCGGCATCGGGCTCGCGCTGACGCGCCTCGTCGAGCACGTCAACAAGCTCTACTTCAGCGACCTCGTCGGGTCCGCGGTCGGCGCGGGCCTCAGCGTCGTGCTGCTGAAGAACCTCGGCAGCTCGGCGGCCGTGATGATGGCCGGCGTGTTCGGGCTCGTGGCGGCGTTCTGCTTCAGCCTCGGTGCGCCTCGTCGTTACCTGGCACTCAGCGTGCCGGGGCTCGTGTTCGCGGCGCTCGTCACACTCGCGTTCTCGGGCGGCGCGCCGGCCCTCGGCATCGGCGCTGCGAACTGGCGCGTGCCGTACGCGCCGGGCAAGGAAGCGCTCGCGGCAGAGACCATCCTGCGCGAGTTCGCGCGGCAGGGCCTGCTCGGCGGCCAGAGCCCCGAGCTGACGAAGATCCACAGCGCCACGGCCGAAGTCGAGGTCGGCGCGAGCGTCGCGGGGGCGCCGCCGATGATCGGCGGCGACCAGGGCCTCGTCGACCAGCGCCCCGTCGAGTCGCGCGCCGTCGGACAGGACGGCACGGCCCCGACGATGCTGTTCAAGCACGCGGCCGATCTGTCGCTGTTCCCGTTCCTCGACGACTCGCAGGCGGCATCGGCCTACGTCGTGCACAAGGCCGCGGGCCGCACGGACCAGAAGGTCATGGTCATCGGCGTCGGCGGGGGCGTCGACGTGATGACTGCGCTCGCGAACGGCGCTCGCCACGTGACCGCCGTCGAGCTGAACACGGCGATGATCGAGATGGTCACGAGGCTCTACGACGAGTACCTAGGCGGCCTGTTCCGGCCCGGCGCGCACGCGTTGTCGAACCGGATCGAGCTCGTGAACAGCGAGGGCCGCGCCTGGCTGCGTTCGCACGACGATGCCTACGACGTGATCCAGATGAGCGGCGTCGACTCGTACACGGCGCTCAGCACGGGTGCCTACACGCTGTCGGAGAGTTACCTCTACACGACCGAGGCGGTGCAGGACTTCTATCGGCACCTGAACGACCACGGCATCGTCAACTACTCGCGGTTCATCGAAGGCGCGCCGATGAAGCCGCGCGAGACGCTGCGGCTCGCGAACATCGCCTGCACGGCGCTGCGTGAGCTCGGCGTCGCCGATCCGGCCGCACACGTCGCCGTGTTCCAGGGGCTCTCGTGGGCGTCGACGATGGTCAAGAAGCAGCCGTTCACGGCCGTCGAGATCGCGGCGCTGCGTGAGTTCGCGCAGCGGCAGGGGTTCGTCGGGCTCGTCTTCGACCCGGTGGCCGCGGCCGCGCCGGAACCGGAAGCAACCCACTTCGCGCCGCTGCGCCAGAAGCTCCTCGCCGAGATGGCGAAGGTCGGCGGTTTCCCGGCCGAGCCGCAAGCACAGAACGAGGCCGTCTTCGCGATGATGCAGGCCGGAGCGCGCGTCGCGAAGGGCGAAGCGATCACCGAGGCGCTGCTGCCGGCGGCACTGCAGACCGCCGGGCTCGGGCAGCGCGCGGTCCAGGTCCTGACCTCGCTGCGCGATCGCCTCGTGCAGCAGGCGCACTACGTCGGACAGGCCATCGCGGACTTCCGGACCGTGCTGCGCGGCAGCGACGCCGAGCGCGCTCGCTTCGTGTCCGAGTACGACTACGACATCTCGCCGGCGACCGACGACCGGCCGTTCTTCTTCAACTACTACCGCTGGTCGAGCCTGTGGGGCGGACAACGCCGCGCGCACGACCCGAGCGAGTTCGCGTACCACACGGACTACCCGGTCGGGCACATGGTGCTCGGCGTGTCGCTGCTGCAGATCATGGTGCTGGCCGGGCTCGCGATCCTGCTGCCGCTGCGCAAGCTCGCGCGCGACGGCCTCGCGACTCCCCGTGCGTGGGGTTACTTCGGCTACTTCGCAGCGCTCGGTCTCGGCTTCATGCTGATCGAGATCGCGCTGATGCAGCGACTCGTGATCTTCCTGGGCCACCCGACCTATGCGCTCTCGGTCGTGCTCGTGAGCCTGCTCGCCGCGGCGGGCACGGGCTCGCTGCTGGCCGGCCGCTTCAAGGTCGTCGAACGGCGCCACCTGCGCCGGATCCTCGCCGCGATCGCCGCGGTCGTCGTCTTCGATGCGATCGCGATCCACCTGCTGCTGCCGCTGCTGCTCGGCCAGTCGCTCGCAGTGCGCGTGCTCGTCGTGGTCCTGCTGCTCGTGCCGACCGGCCTCGTGCTCGGCATGCCGTTCCCATCCGGCATGCGGGTCGTCGAGCAGCAATGCCCGCACCTCTTGCCGTGGGCTTGGGCCGTGAACGCGTTCTTCTCGGTGTTCGGCTCGATCTTCTGCATCGTGCTCAGCATGGCGATCGGTTTCTCCAACGTGTTCTTCGTCGCGATCGCGGTCTACGCGATCGGCATCCTCGGAATCAGCGTGCAGGACGCGGCGCCGGACGCGGCGCCGGTCCCCGCGCGCGACGCCGCGCCGGCGGCGCCCATGCGGTGAGCCCATGAAGCGGCAGCTCGCGACAGAGATCGAGATCACCGCGGCACTCGCGGCGCTGCCGCAATGGACGCGTCACGGCAGGGTGCTGCGCGCTTCGTACCACTTCGCTTCGTTCGCCGCGGCCGTCAAGTTCACGCAGCGCATCGCCGCGATCGCCGAGAAGGCGAACCATCATCCCGAGTGGACGGTGCGCTACCGCGTGGTCGAGGTCGTGACCACGACGCACGACGCGGGCGGCATCACGGCCGCCGACTTCAACCTCGCGCGCTCGATCCACGTGGCCGCGTCGCGCGCGACGCGCGGCACACGCCGCAAGTAGGTCCGGCCCGCGCCCCCGCGAGCGTCAGCGCGCTTGCAGCAGCGCCGGCAGCTCGCGGACGAGCCGGCGCAGCGCCTTGCCGCGGTGGCTGAGGCGGTCCTTCGTCGCGGCGTCGAGCTGCGCGAACGTCCTGCCCGGATCGCCGGCGAACTCGCGCGGCACGAAGATCGGGTCGTAGCCGAAACCGCCTTCACCCGCCGCGGCCGTCAGCAGCGTGCCGTGGCACTGCTCTTCGATCGCGGCGAGCACTCGGCCGTCGGCGCTGCAGAGGCACAGGCTGCACGTGAAGTGGGCCGTGCGCTCGAGCACCGGCACGTTCGCGAGCTCGGCAAGCAGCCGCGCGAGCCGCCCGCGGTCGTCGAGTCCCGGGCCGCCGTAGCGCGCCGACAGCACGCCGGGGGCACCACCGAGCGCGTCGACGCAGAGACCGCTGTCGTCGGCGAGCGCCGGCGCCCCGGCCAGCGAAGCGAGCAGCGCCGCCTTCTTGCGCGCATTGCCGCGGAAGTCCGGTTGGTCCTCGACCGGTTCGAACGGTCGACCCAGCTCGTCCGGCGTGTGCAGCTCGAGGCCGAGCGGTTCGAGCAGACGCCTCAGCTCGGCGACCTTCTTCTCGTTGTTCGATCCGATCCAGAGCGAGCACCGGCGTACGTCGTGAGCGTTCATCGGAGTCCGATCTCCAACGCCGCAGCGGCGGCGATCAGAGCCCCAGCGTCTTCTGCTGCAGGCTGCAGATCGTCGCACACGCGGTCTGCGCCATTGCGAGCATCGCCTGGAACTGGTCGAGCCCGAACGGCCGCTTCTCGGCCGCGCCCTGGACCTCGATCAGGCGGCCGTCGCTCGCGCAGACGACGTTGAGGTCGACGTCGGCGGCGCTGTCCTCGTGGTAGTCGAGGTCGAGCATCGGGCTGCCGGCGACGAGCCCGACCGACACCGCGGACACGAGCCCGCGCAGCGGCCACTTCGGCAGTTGCTTCTGCTCCTCCATCCAGAGCAACGCGTCGTAGAGCGCGACGACCGCGCCGTTGATCGCCGTCGTGCGCGTGCCGCCGTCAGCCGCGATCACGTCGCAGTCGACCCACAGCGTGACCTCGGGCAGCGCACCGAGGTCGACCGCGCAACGCAGCGCGCGGCCGATCAGCCGCTGGATCTCGAAGCTGCGGCCGTCGAGCGGGCGGCCCGTGCGGCCCTCGCGCGGTTTGCGCGGCTGGCCGGCGCCCGGCAGCATCGAGTACTCGGCAGTGAGCCAGCCACCGGCGTGGCGGTTGTACATCCACTGTGGCACCTGGTCCTGCACGCTGACCGTGCAGAGCACCTTGGTCTTGCCGCACTCGGCCAGCACGGAACCGGGCAGGTCGGTGTAGGAGCGAGTGAATTGCAGCGGCCGGCTCTGATCCGGCA
>DASVAL010000013.1:0-14994 GCA_036376355.1 Planctomycetota bacterium | reverse complement strand
TCGAGGCGCCGGTCGCCGGCAAAGAGAACAACTGACATGGGGCAAAAGACGCACCCGATCGGCTTCCGCCTGGCGATCACCGAACAGTGGCGCTCGCGCTGGTATGCCAACGCCAAGGACTTCCCGCGCCTGCTGGTCGAGGATCACAAGATCCGGCGCTACGTGGCGCAGAACTGGCAGTTCGCCCAGATCCCACGCGTCGAGATCGAGCGCACCGGCGACCTGGTGACGGTGTTCCTGCACACGGCTCGGCCGGGCATCCTGATCGGCAAGAAAGGCGCCAAGGTCGACAAGCTGCGCGAGGACCTCGAGAAGCTCACCGGCAAGCCGGTGCGCATGAAGATCATCGAGATCCATCGCCCCGAGTTGGAGGCGACTCTGGTCGCCGATGCGATCGCCGAGCAGATCGTCAAGCGCATCAACTACCGCCGGGCGCTGAAGAAGGCGGCGGATGCGTCGACGGCGGCGGGCGCCAAGGGCATCAAGATCCTGGTCGCGGGCCGCTTGCAGGGCGCCGAGATGGCGCGCGTCGGCGAGATCCGCAAGGGCCGCGTGCCCTGCACGACGTTGCGCGCCCAGATCGACTACGGCTTCGCCATCTGCCCCACCAAGTACGGCACGCTCGGCTGCAAGGTCTGGATCTTCAAGGGCGAGTACGGGCCCGGCGAGACGACCAACGGCCTGCTGCCCGTCCGCCCCGTCGCGGAACGTCCCGCCAGCTGACCTGACGCCATTCCTCCGACCACTCACGCCAACCGCGAATCGAACTGACACGAGGATCGAACTGCCATGTCGATGTTGATGCCCAAGCGAACGAAGTGGCGCAAGCAGATGCGCGGCAAGATCCGCGGCAAGGCCACGCGTGGCAACGAGCTCGCGTTCGGCGAGTACGGCCTGCAGGCGCTCGAGCCGGCCTGGCTGTCCGCGCGCGTGATCGAGGCGGGCCGTGTGGCCGCTTCGCGCAACGCGCCCGAGGCGAAGCTCTGGATCCGCGTGTTCCCGCACAAGTCCGTCACGAAGAAGCCCGCCGAGACGCGAATGGGCACCGGCAAGGGCGACGTCGAGTTCTGGGCAGCCGTCGTCAAGTCCGGCACGATGCTGTTCGAGATGGACGGCGTCACGGAGGACGTTGCGAAGCGGGCGTTCAACCGCGTGGCCCACAAACTCCCCATGAAGGTCCGCCTCGTCAGGCGGCGCCACGGCTGAGCCATTCCCACCGAAGAGATCCCATGAAGAAGGCAATCACCGAGATCCGCGGCCAGGACAGCGCGGAGTTGAAGGCGAAACTGAGCGACCTGCGCAAGGAGCAGTTCGGTCTGCGTTTCCGCGGCACCTCGGAAGCGCTCGCCAAGACGACGCGCCAGCGCGAGATCCGTCGGACGATTGCCCGCATCCTGATGGTCCTGGGCGAGCGCGCGACCGGAGGCACGAAGTAAATGGATACCAACACTGTGAACGACTCGGCTGGCAACGACTCGTCGGGCAAGCCGCAGCAGAGCGCTGCCTCGAACACGCCCGAGCCGAAGGGGCGCGCGCAGCGCAAGGTCATGCGCGGCACGGTGATCTCGAACAAGATGCAGAAGACCGTCGTCGTGCAGGTCGACCGCAAGGTCCGGCACCCGCTCTACGAGAAGTTCGTGTCGCGGCGCACGCGGCTCTATGCGCACGACGAGAACGGCGAGGCCAAGGTCGGCGACGTCGTCGACGTCACGCACACGCGGCCGCTCAGCAAGATGAAGTGCTGGCGCCTGCTGCGCATCGTGCAGAAGGCTTCTGTCTAGGGTCCAGCGTGAATCCGACTGCCGAAGTATCCGACGGAATGCGACCAGCCCGAATGCGACCACACCATTGTGAAATCGACAGCAGTGCCGACTGACGGCAGCTGCTGAGTCAGGAGATTCCCATGATCCAAGAACTGTCGATGCTCGACGTTGCCGACAACACCGGCGCTAAGCGCGCCATGTGTGTGAAGGTACTCGGTGGCAGCGGCCGGCGTTACGCCTCGGTGGGCGACGTCGTGATTGCCGTCGTGAAGAAGGCCTTGCCGACAGGCGAGGTCAAGGAGCACGAAGTAGTGAAGGGCGTGGTGGTCCGCACTGCCAAGCCCGTCCGCCGTTCCGACGGTTCCTACATCCGCTTCGATGGCAACGCGCTCGTCGTCATCGACAAGGAAGGCAATCCGCGCGGCACGCGCATCTTCGGCGCCGTCGCCCGCGAACTGCGCGACCGCAACTTCATGAAGATCGTCTCGCTCGCGGAGGAGGTCGTCTGATGCTCGCCAACAAGCCAAAGCCCGCCCCGCGCAAGCTCCACGTCAAGAAGGGCGACAAGGTCGTCGTCACTTCGGGCCAGTACAAGTCGAACGAGGTCCGCGAGGTCCTCAAGGTCGACGCCCAGACCGGCCGCGTGATCCTGCAAGGCGTGAACCTGCGTTGGAAGCACCAGCGCCGGTCGCAGCAGAACCCGAAGGGTGGTCGCGTGCAGCTCGAGCAGCCCATCGACGCGAGCAAGGTGCTGTTGTTCAGCGAGAAGACCGGCAAGGGCACCCGGACGAGGATCCAGATCGTCGACGGCAAGAAGCACCGCGTCGGCGTGCGCTGCGGGACCCAGTTCGACTGAGCAGGTCAGGAGCAACCATGAGCAAGAAGAAAGACAGTGCCGCCACCGAGGGCGCAGCCGCCAAGGGTGAGCCAGCCGCCAAGGGCCCTGCTGCGCCCAAGGAGCGCGTCGTCGCGCGCCGGCAGACGATGTACCGCGAGAAGGTCGTGCCGGGCCTGCGCAAGGACTTTGGCTATCCGAACCCGATGATGGTTCCCAAGCTGACGAAGATCGTCGTCAACATGGGCGTCGGCAAGGCCGTCGAGAACAAGAATCGCATGGAGGCCGCGAACAAGGACCTCACTGCGATCACCGGGCAGCGGCCGCTGATCCGCAAGGCGCGCGGCGCCGTGTCGGGCTTCAAGTTGCGCGAGGGTTACCCGATCGGCGTCGCAGTCACCCTGCGCGGCACGCGCATGTGGGAGTTCCTCGACCGCCTCATCACGCTCGCGATCCCGCGCATCCGCGACTTCCGGGGCCTGCCGACCAAGTTCGACGGCCGCGGCAACTACACGATGGGTCTCTCGGAGCAGAGTGTGTTCCCCGAGATCCAGCTCGACAAGGTCGAGTTCGTCCAGGGCATGGACATCACGTTCGTCACGACCGCGACCACCGACAAGGAAGGTCTCGCTCTGATGACGCACCTCGGGATGCCGTTCCGCAAGTAACCGAGCCCTCGAATCCAGACCGCAAACCAAGACTGCCAAACCAAGACCGGCAAACCCAAGACCGTCAACCCAAGACAGTAGTCCAACAATGGCAAAGAAGTGCTTGAGGGTCAAACAACGTCAGCCCGCGAAGTTCTCGACGCGGCGCTACAACCGTTGCCAGCTGTGTGGGCGCGCTCGCGCCTATTACCGCAAGTTCGGTGTTTGCCGGTGCTGTTTCCGTCAACTCGCACTGCTGGGGGAGATCCCCGGCGTGCGGAAGGCCTCGTGGTAGGAGCAACGAGCCATGATGACCGATCCGATTGCCGACATGCTGACGCGGATGCGCAACGCCCTGACGAGCGGAGCGCCGAACTGCGTCTTCCCCGGTAGCCGCCTCAAGGTGGCGATCCTGGACGCCATGAAGCGCGAAGGCTTCATCCAGGGTTACGAAGTCGCCGCGGAGGGACCCCGTTCCGCCGTGCGCGTCGAGTTCCGCCACGGTCCCGACGGCGAGCGCGTCATCTCGTCGCTCGCGCGCTTCAGCACGCCGGGCTGCCGTCGCTACCGAGGCTGCGCCGACCTGCCGAAGGTCCGCGGCGGTCTCGGCATTGCCGTCGTTTCCACGAACCAGGGTGTGCTGTCCGATCGCGAGTGCCGCCAGCGGCGCGTCGGCGGCGAAGTCCTCTGCACGGTTGACTAGTCATGTCCAGGATCGGCAAGAAACCAATCGTGGTGCCCAAGGGAGTGACCATCCAGGTCGCGCCGGGCTCCGTTGCTGTCAAGGGCCAGAAGGGCGAGCTCAAGATCGCCGTCCGGCCCGAGGTCACCCTCTCGCTCGATGGAACCACGCTCAACGTGGGTGCCGTCAGCGAGGATCGTTCCGCGCGCGCGCTGCAAGGCACGACGCGCGCGCTCGTCGCCAACATGATCGAGGGCGTGACGAAGGGTTATGAGCGCAAGCTCGACATCGCCGGCGTCGGCTACGACGCGGTGCTCGAGGGCAAGCAACTGGTGCTCAAGCTCGGGTTCAACCGGGCCGTGCGCTTCGACGTGCCGCCGACCGTTACGGTCGAGGTGCCGACGCCGACGTCGCTCGTCGTGAAGGGCATCGACAACCAGCAAGTGGGCACCGTGGCCGCGGCGATTCGCAAGCTGCGCAAGCCCGAGCCCTACAAGGGCAAGGGCATCAAGTACAGCGACGAGGTCATCAAGCGCAAGTCCGGCAAGGCCTTCGCGTCCGGTGGCACGGCCTGACGAGCAGTCCGGCAAAGGAACACACCAGCATGACTACGACCTCCCTGAAGCATCAACGCCGCCGAGGAAAGGCGATCTCGGTGCGCAACAAGCTGCGCCAGGTCACCAACCGGCCGCGCCTGTCGGTCTTCCGCAGCCTCGCGAACATCTCGGTCCAGATCATCGACGACGTGCGCGGCCACACGGTTGCCGCCGCTTCGTCGCTCGAGAAGGACCTGCGCAGCACCACGAAGGGCATGCGCAAGACGGATATCGCGAAGAAGGTCGGAGCGCTGCTCGCCGAACGGGCCAAGCGCTCCGGCGTGTCCAAGGTCGCGTTCGATCGCGGCGCCTACAAGTATCACGGGCGGATCAAGGCTTTGGCCGACGCTGCGCGTGAGGCAGGTCTCGAGTTCTGACCGCGTTCCATCCTGATTCTGGGTTCTCGATCGCGCACGACTTAGCAAGCACACCACAAAAACTGACCATGGCGAAGGGCAAGCACAACCTCATTCCGATCGACGAAGCGTTGTCGGCGGACGTCGAAGACGACGTCGTCGCGATCAACCGGTCGGCGGCCGTCGTCAAGGGCGGGCGCCGGTTCTCGTTCAGCGCGCTCAGCGTCGTGGGCAACCGGAACGGACTCGTCGGCATCGGCTACGGCAAGGGCCGCGAAGTGCCGGGTGCGATCGAGAAGTCGGTCAAGGACGCACGCAAGCAGATCATGCGCGTGGTCCGCGACGGCACGACGATCCCGCATCCGATCGAAGGCCACTACTGCGCGACGAAGGTGCGGCTCATTCCCGCGGCCCGCGGCACGGGCATCATCGCCGGCAAGGCCGTGCGCAAGGTCCTCGAGCGCGCCGGCATCACGGACATCCTGACCAAGAACTATGGCTCGACCAACGCGCTCAACGTCGTCAAGGCGACGATGATCGCGCTCAGCAAGCTGCGCAGCCGCGAACAGACGGTCGCGCTGCGGGGAGTGACCCTCGAATGAACCTCGCCGAAGCAAAGGCCCTCGGCCTCAAGTTTCCGGAACGCAAACGCATCGGCCGCGGTGTCGGCTCGGGCCTCGGCAAGACCTCGGGTCGCGGCCACAAGGGCGCGAAGGCCCGTTCGGGCTGGTCGCGCCGCATCGGCTGGGAAGGTGGTCAGATGCCGATCTACCGCCGCCTGCCGAAGCGTGGCTTCAACAACAAGAACTTCGAGAAGGTGTTCACCGTCGTGAACGTCAGCGACCTCGACGTGTTCGACGCGGGCGCCACCGTCGACCTGCAGGCGGTGCTGCAGAAGGGCCTGACCTCGAAGGAGAAGCACTCGGACCTGTTCAAGATCCTCGGCGACGGCGAGGTCACGAAGGCCGTGACGGTCAAGGTCGATGCGATCACCGCGATGGCGCGCACGAAGATCGAGAAGGCCGGCGGCACGGTGCACGTGAACGAGAAGCGCGTCTACCGCGCGAAGTTCGTCGCCAAGGATGGCACCAGGCGCAAGCCGGGTTCGCCGCCGCCCAAGAAGGGTCCCGCCGCCGAACGCTGAGCCCGCATTCCCCGGGTCGCCCCGCAACACTCCATGAACCTCTCCATCACCAACCTGTTCAAGATCAAGGAGATCAGGAACAAGATCCTGATCACCCTGGGTTTGTTGTTGGTCTACCGGATCGGGTTCTTCATCCCACTGCCCGGTGTCAACGCCGCGGAGTCGCTCGAACAGAGCCGCAACCTCGGTGGCCTCGGGCAGCTGCTCGGCATGATCAACGTGTTGACCGGCGGCTCGCTGCAGAGCGCCACGGTCTTCTCGCTGGGCGTCATGCCCTACATCTCGGCGAGCATCATCTTCAGCCTGCTGTCGAAGGCAGTGCCCGCGCTCGAGAAGATCGCCAAGGAAGGCCAGAGCGGCCAGCGCAAGATCAATCAGTACACGCGGCTCGCGACGGTCGGCATCTGCCTGATCCAGTCGTGGTTCGTGATCTTCGGCGCGCTCGGAGCCGACAACAGCAAGATCCTCCACGCCGGCGTGCGTGAGTGGTTCGGCCTCTACTGCATCGTCGTGATGGTCGCGTTGACGGCCGGCACGATGTTCATCATGTGGCTCGGCGAGCAGATCACCGAGCACGGCGTCGGCAACGGGATCTCGCTGATCATCATGGCCGGCATCGTCTCGAGCCTCTATCCGTCGCTGAGCACCTATTTCTCGGTCGGTTTCGATCGGCACGACTGGCAGAACATGCTGATGTTCCTGCTCATCTGGGGCGTCGCGGTGGTCGCCGTGGTCTACATGACGAAGGCGCAGCGGCGGATCCCGATCCAGCAGGCCAAACACACGCGCGGCCGGCGCGTCTACGGCGGCCAGAAGCACTTCCTGCCCTTCAAGGTCAATCAGGCCGGCGTGATGCCGATCATCTTCGGCTCGGCGCTGCTGATGATCCCGGCGATGCTCGGGACCGCGCTCGGCTGGTCGTGGCTCGAGATCTCGTTCGGTGGCCAGCGCGGGTTCTGGTTCGTGCTGACCTACACGGTCCTGATCTTCTTCTTCGCGTTCTTCTGGACGTCGATGATGTTCCAGCCGAACGAGATCGCGAAGAACCTGCAGGAAGGTGGGTCGTTCGTGCCCGGCATCCGCCCCGGCAAGCCGACTGCCGAGTTCCTCGAGGCGACGATGGTGCGCATCACGCTGGCAGGCGCGACCTTCCTCTCGATCGTGGCCGTGCTGCCGTCGCTGTTCGGCGCCGGCTCGGGATCCTCGGTCGACCAGGTGCTGATCTACTTCATGTCCGGCACGTCGATCCTGATCGTCGTCGGCGTCGCGCTCGACATGGTCGAGAAGCTGAACGCCATGCTGGTCATGCGCAACTACGAGGGCTTCCTCGAGGAAGGTGGCCAAGCCCCGAGCGGCGCAAGCGGGTGGGGCCGCCGTTCGACCTGATGGCCATGGCTCTCCAGCTCAGGGCTCGCGCGGTCTTCCTCGGCGCCCCCGGCGCCGGCAAGGGGACCCAGGCCAAGAAGGTCGCCGAGAAGGCCACGTTGGCCCACCTCTCGACCGGCGACATGCTGCGCCAGGAAGTCGCCGCGAAGACGCCGCTCGGCCTGCAGGCCAAGACCTTCATGGATAGAGGCCTGCTCGTGCCCGACGACGTCATCATCGGCATGGTGCGCGTGCGCATCCAACAGCCGGACGCCAAGGCGGCCTGGATCCTGGACGGGTTCCCCCGTACACTCGCGCAAGCGGAAGCCCTCGACAAGTCCTTGTCCGGTGCGGCCGCGCTGTCCCACGTGATCTACTTCGCCGTTCCCGAGGCGATCCTCGTCGGTCGCCTTTCGGGTCGTCGGACCTGCTCGAAGTGTGGTGCCATATGGCACGTCGAGCACCAACCGACGAAGAAGGCTGGAGTCTGCGATCAATGCGGCGGCGAGTTGGTCCAGCGCTCCGACGACCGCCCTGAAGCGATCGTGAAGCGCCTCGAAGTGTATCGGTCGCAGACGGCGCCCTTGCTGGCGTACTACCGCGACCGCCGTGTCCTTCGGGAGATCGATGCGAATCGATCGCCCGATCTCGTTTTCCAGGAGTTGCTGAAACTGATGCAATGACGACAGAGGCGGATCAGCCCACCGACGGTGATCGCAAGCCACCGCGCGTTCGCGCCACGGTGCTCAAGCGACTCGACAACGGGATGTTCCGCCTGCAGATGACCGACGGTCGCGAGGTGGTGGCCCACGCTGCCCTGGATCTGCGGATGGCGCTCACGCGCCTCTTGCCCGGAGATCCGGTCCTCGTCGAGGTCTCGCCGTTCGATCCGAACAAGGCCCGCATCTGCAGCCTGCTGAAGTCACCGCAACAGAGCCAGCACGAGTCCCCACAGCATCCACCCCATCAGCGAGAACTGTCGTGAAGGTCAGAACCAGCGTCCGGCGCATCTGTGATCACTGCAAGGTCGTGCGGCGCCGCGGCGTCGTGCGCGTCATCTGCAGCAACGCCCGTCACAAGCAGCGTCAAGGCAAGTAGTCAAGCCGTAGCCTCAAGCAGAGAAACAACAAATGCCTCGTCTCCTCGGCGTCGACATCCCCAGCGAGAAGCGCATCGAGATCGCGCTCCAGTACATCTACGGCGTTGGTCCGTCGGTCTCGCGCAAGGTCCTCAAGGAGCTCGCGATCAGCCCCGGCGTGCGCGCGAAGGACCTGAAGGACGACGAGATCGCGAACATCGCGAGCTACCTCGAGAAGAACTTCGTCGTCGAGGGCGCGCTGCGGCGCGTGACGATGCAGAACATCAACCGGCTGAAGGAGATCTACTGCTACCGGGGTCTGCGGCACCGCCGCGGTCTGCCCGTTCGCGGGCAGCGGACTCGCAGCAACGCACGCGGTCGCAAGGGGCCGCGCAAGACGGTCGCCAACAAGAAGATCCTGAGGAAGTGATTCGATGAGCACGCAAACCCCCGCTCCTGCCTCGCCGGCCAGCCAGGCACCGGCAACCGAGAAGAAGAAGGCGCGCCTGCGCAAGAACGTCGGCAAGGCGACGGCGCACGTGAAGGCTTCCTTCAACAACACGATCATCACGATCGTCGACAACGCAGGGCAGGTCCTCGCCTGGGACTCGGCCGGCACGATCGGCTACAAGGGCTCGCGCAAGAGCACGCCGTTCGCGGCGCAGCGCGCGGCCGAGAAGGTCGCCGACAAGATCAAGAAGATGGGCGTGCACGAGCTCGAAGTGCTCGTGCGAGGCCCCGGCTCGGGCCGCGAGTCGGCGATCCGCGCCCTTTCGAATTCCGGCATCGAGGTGAAGTCCATCGAGGACATCACACCGCTGCCCCACAACGGCTGCCGTTCGCGCAAGAGGCGCCGCGTCTGATCCGCCGCTGCGTTCCCTGAGAAGGGCAGCTACCCCGACATGCCACTGAAATGACCACCACGACGAACGTCTGCAAGCTCTGCCGCCGCGAAGGCGTGAAGCTCTTCCTGAAGGGGCAGCGATGCTTCTCGGAGAAGTGCGGTGTGAACCGGCGCAACTATCCGCCCGGCCAGCACGTCCGCCCCAAGAAGGGCACCGACTACGGCACGCAGCTGCGCGAGAAGCAGAAGTGCAAGCGCATCTATGGCGTGATGGAGCGGCAGTTCCAGCACTACTACGCCGTCGCGCAGCGCCAGAAGGGCAACACGGGCGAGAACCTGCTCGTGCTCATGGAGCGGCGCCTCGACAACGTGGTGCTGAGCCTCGGGCTCGCCTTCTCGCGCTTCGACGCGCGCCAGATGGTCGCGCACGGTCACGTCTACGTGAACAAGAAGCGCATCGACATCCCGGGCTATCTCGTGCGCCCCGGTGACGAGATCGAGGTGCGTGGCAGCGACAAGCTCAAGAAGAAGGCGACCGACGCCATCGAGATGAACAAGGGCCGCCCGCTGCCCGGGTGGCTCGAGGCCGTGCCGGCCGAGCTGAAGGGCCGCGTGATCCAGCTGCCCAAGCGCGAAGACGTCAGCGTCGAGATCCAGGAGCAGCTCATCATCGAGTTGTGCTCGAAGTGATGGTTGGCGTGCCGAGCCTCAAGGAACACTGCAGGGAGAACCTCAATGCGAATTCGTTGGCGTAACTTCGAGTTGCCTTCCCAAGTCCGGCTGGATCGCGAGACCGCGACGCCGACGTTCGGCAGGTTCACGGTCGAGCCCTTCGAGAAGGGCTTCGGCTCGACGATCGGCAACGGCCTGCGCCGCGTGCTGCTGTCGTCGATCGAGGGCACCGCGGTCACGTGGGTGCGCATCGACGGCGTCGTGCACGAGTTCTCGACGATCCAGGGCGTGCTCGAGGACGTCACGCAGATCGTTCTGAACATCAAGAAGCTGCGCGTCAAGCTGCACACCGATGCGCCGACGACGCTGCGCATCGACGCGAACACGAAGGGCGAGGTGCGCGCCGAGAAGATCGAAGGCGATCACAACGTCGAGATCGCGAACCCCGAGCTCAAGATCTGTACTTTGACCGAAGACGTGCGGTTCTTCTGCGAGATGCAGGTGCGCAAGGGCCGCGGCTACGTGACCGCCGAGGAGAACGTGACCGAGGAGCTCGAGATCGGCACGATCCCGGTCGACTCGATCTTCAGCCCGGTGCACCGCGTGCGCTACGCGATCGAGAACACGCGCGTCGGCAAGTCGACCGACTACGACCGCCTCGTGCTCGACGTCTGGACCGACGGCACCGTCTCTCCCGAGATGGCGCTCGTCGAGGCCAGCAAGATCTACCGCAAGCACCTGAACCCGTTCGTCCAGTACTTCGACCTCAAGGAGGACCTGGCGGTCGAGGGTGGCGTGCTCGCGCCCGAGGGTGACGAGAGCGCGCGGCGCCGGGAGATGGTCGAGCTGCTCAGCAAGAGCATCGACATGCTCGAGCTCTCGGTCCGCGCGAAGAACTGCCTCGACAGCGAGAGCGTCACGACGATGCGCGACCTCGTGCAGTTGTCGGAACCCGAGTTGTTGAAGGTCCGGAACTTCGGCAAGACCTCGCTGAAGGAGGTCAAGAGCAAACTCAGTGCGCTCGGACTCTCGCTCGGAATGAGCACCGAGGAATACAAGTAGGCATTGGAATCAGCAGGCAGTCATGAGACACAACGTTGCGGGCAAGTCGCTGGGTCGGAACACGGGGCATCGCGCCTCCCTGCGCAAGAACTTCACGGTCTCCGTCATCATGCACGAGCGTGTCATCACGACGCTGCCGAAGGCGAAGGCCTTGCGGCCCTTCGTCGAGAAGATGATCACGCTGGCGCGCAGCTCGGACGCGAAGACGAAGGTGCACCGCATCCGCCGCGCCGTCGCGTTCTTGCAGGACAAGACTGCAGTCAAGAAGCTGTTCGACGTGATCGGCCCCCGCTTCGCGAACCGCCCGGGTGGCTACACGCGCATCATGCGAACGGCCGACTACCGCATCGGCGATGGCGGCTCGCGCGTGATCTTCGAGCTCGTCGACAACAACGTGCTCGAGCAGAAGATCAAGGCCGCCGAGTCCAACGCGAGCAAGACAGCACCGGCCGATCAGGTCGAAGCGGGCGCAAGCAGCTGATCACTCGGACGTGAGCTTCGCTCACGTCCGAGTGAACGACATGTTCTCCGACCCGACCAGCAGCGCGAGGTCGTCGAGCAGCCCCTCGGTCACGCGCACACCGTCGTCGGTGCGCACGCGGTAGCAGTCGTTGCCGTCGTCGACGTCGAGGTGCACCCGCTGCTGGCCGCGATGGTTCGACAGCGCCTGCGCGATGCGTTCGAGGTTGCCGTCGGTCGCGAGGTTGCCGTGCAGGTGCAGCACGAGGCCCGCGACCTCGCGGCGCACGACCTCGTCCGCGGGCTCGAGCTGGTCGAGCAGCAGCGAGCGCTCTTCTGCACTGCCGTCGATGCGCCCCGACACGAAGACGATCGCATCGTCGACGATGCGGTCCTTCATCGTCGCATAGTTGCGAGCGAAACAGGTCACCGAGACCTGGCCGTCGAGGTCCTCGAGCTGGAAGCGCGCCATCTTCTGGCCCGCGTTCTTGCCTTGCTTGATCTGCATGACGCGCACCGAGCTGATCATCCCGGCGATGCGCACGTCCGAGCCCGGCTCCATGCCGGCGAGCGACTGGGTCGTCTGCCCCGCGATGCGGCGCAGGAACGGGCCGCGTCGCTCGAACGGGTGTCCCGACAGATAGAAGCCGAGCGACTCCTTCTCGCGTGCGAGGCGGTCGTGCTCGGGCCATTCCGCGGCCCCCTCGTCGGCCGCCATCCGGGCCGCGAACTGCGGTGCGGCGAACAGCATCTTCTGGCCGCGGCGACGGTCCTCGCGCGCGGCCGCCGACGAGCGCAGCGCAGCTTCGATCGCTGCGAGGTTGCCCGCGCGGGTGCGACCGAGGCCGTCGAGCGCGCCCGCCTGCACGAGCGCCTCGAGGGCCGTCTTGTTCAGCATGTTGCCGTCGAGCCGTTCACAGAGGTCTTCGAGCGAGCTGAAGTCCCCGCCGCGGCGCCGCTCCGCGGCGATCGCATCGGCGGCTCGCGTGCCGACGCCCTTGATCGCGCCGAGCCCGTAGCGGATCGACTTCGCTTCGACGCTGAAGTAGCGCTGCGAGAGGTTCACGCTGGGCGGCAGGATCGGCATGCCGGAGCGCCGGGCCTCGTCGACGAACTCCTTGATCTTGTCGCTGTTGCTCGACTCGACCGTCAGGTTCGCCGCCGTGAACTCGACCTGGTAGTGCGCCTTGAGCCACGCTGTCTGGTAGGTGACGAGCGCGTAGGCGGTCGAGTGCGACTTGTTGAAGCCGTACCCGGCGAAGTGCTCCATCGTCTCGAACAGTTCCTTCGCGAACTTCTCGCCGTGGCCCTGGGCCCTCGCACCCGCGATGAACTGGTCCTTGAACTTCGCCATCACCTCGGGCTTCTTCTTGCCCATCGCCTTGCGCAGGTTGTCCGCCTCGGTCATCGAGAAGCCGCCGATGACCGCGCTGATCTGCATCACCTGCTCCTGGTAGACGATGACGCCGTAGGTCGGCTCGAGGATCGGCTTCGTCGAAGCGTGCGGATACTGCGCCTCCTCCTCGCCGTGCTTCCTGCGCACGAACATGTCCACCATGCCCGACCCGAGCGGGCCCGGGCGGTACAGCGCGAGCACCGCGATGACGTCCTCGAACGTGTCGGGCTTTAGGCGCGTCAGCAGCTCGCGCATGCCGCTCGATTCGAGCTGGAAGACACCCTGCGTCTCGCCGCGCGTCATCAGCGCATAGGTCTCGCGATCGTCGAGCGGCAGGCTCGCGAGCTCGATCCGCTTGCCGTGTACCTCCTGGATCAGCCGCTCGGCCTCCTGCAGGATCGTCAGTGTCTTGAGGCCCAGGAAGTCCATCTTGAGCAGCCCGACTTCCTCGAGCTCCGTCATCTGCCACTGCGTGATGACGTCCTCGCCGTTCTTCGCGAGCGGCACGTAGTCGCGCAGCGGCCGATCCGCGATCACGACGCCGGCCGCGTGGATCGACGAGTGTCGCGCGAGCCCCTCGAGCTTCAGCGACAGCTCGAACAGCCGCTTGTGCTGCGGCGAGCTGTCGCGGATTTGCCGCAGCTCCGCGTCGGTCTCGAGTGCTTGCTCGAGCGAGGCTCCCGGCCCCTGCGGCACCTTCTTGCACAGCCGGTCGACGTCGGCGATCGGGAAGTCGAGCACGCGGCCGACGTCGCGCAGCACACCGCGGCTCGCCATCGTGCCGAACGTGATGATCTGGCAGACGCAGTCGTTGCCGTACTTCTGCCGCACGTACTCGATGACCTCGTCGCGCCGGTTGCCGCAGAAGTCGATGTCGATGTCGGGCATCGAGACGCGCGCCGGGTTCAGGAAGCGCTCGAACAGCAGCGCGTAGCGCAGCGGGCAGACGTCCGTGATCCCGAGGCTGTAGGCGACGAGCGATCCCGCGGCCGAGCCTCGCCCGGGGCCGACCGGGATGCCCATCGAGCGCGCCTTCGCGATGAAGTCCTGCACGATCAGGAAGTAGCTCACGAAGCCGAGCTTCCGGATCACGCCGATCTCGTAGTCGAGCCGCTCCTTGACCCGCGCGTCGGGCTCGCCGTAGCGGGTCCGCGCACCCTCCCGGCACAGGCGCTCGAACCAGGCGTCCGGTGTGCTGCCGTCCTCCGGCTTGAACACCGGCAGGTGGTAGACGCCGAACTCCATCGACACGTTGCATCGCTCGGCGATCGCGACCGATTGTGCGAGCGCGTCGGGCCAGTCGGCGAAGCTCTGCGCCATCTGGGCCCTGCTCTTCAGGAACAGCTCGCGCGAGCCCATGCGGAAACGCTGCTGGTCGGCGACGGTCTTGCCGCTGCGGATGCAGAGCATGATGTCCTGCGCGAGCCAGTCCTCGGCCTTCTGGTAGTGCACGTCGTTCGTCGCGACGCACGGGATCGACAGCTCCCTACCGAGAGCTCGCAGCGCGGTGCTGACCTTGCGCTGCGCCTCGAAGCCGGTCTCGGCGACCTCGAAGAAGAAGTTCTCGGGGCCGAACAGCTCGCGCAGCTGCAGCGCATGCGCGCGCGCCCCAGCGAGGTCGCCGTGCTGGATCGACGTCGCGATCTGCCCTGACACCGTGCCCGAGAGCGCGATGATTCCCTCGCGATGATCCTGCAGCAACTCCATGTCAGCACGAGGTTTGTAGCTGAAGCCCTCGAGCCAGGTGCGCCCCGACAGCTTCCTGAGGTTGTCGAGGCCGCGGTTGTCGGCCGCGAGCAGCGTGAGGTCGTGCGTCGGGTTGTCCGCACCTGCACCGTCCTTGCGCGTGCGCTTCGCGACGTAGGTCGTCTGGCCGACGATCGCCTTGATCTTGCGGTCGCGGCAGGCCTTGAAGAACTCGACCGCTCCGAACAGGTTGCCGTTGTCGGTCAGCGCGAGCGCCGTCTGGCCGTCAGCCGCCGCGGCCTCGACCAAGCTGCCGACGAGCGACGGTGCCGCGAGCAGGCTGTAGTGCGAGCGCACGTGCAAGTGGACGAAGGGAGGCGCGTCGCTCATCGCCGGCATAGGCTACGCG
>DASVAL010000120.1:0-31654 GCA_036376355.1 Planctomycetota bacterium | reverse complement strand
CGCCGGCCAGCAGGTCCGCGTGCACGAGGCACCGGGCGGCCAGTGCACCGCTCCGTTCCTGCACGAAGGCACTCTGGTGATGTTGTGGTCTTCGGACCTCGAGAAGCAGGCGGCGCCGTGCCTCGACAAGCGCGACAACGCCTTCCCGCTCGCGCCGCAACTGCAAGGCACGGTGTTCGGCCTCCAGATCGAAGCCCATGAAGCAGTGCGCAGCTTTCTCGACGCGCTCGCGAAGCTGCCCGACGGTGCGAAGTTCCACGAGGACGACGCCGCGCAGATCGCGAAGGCGCTCGAGCTGTCCGGAGTGCGCGCGGTGCAGCGATTCGTCGCGACGGCGTTCGCGGACGGCAAGCACCTCGGACAGGAGATGCGCCTCGAGTTCACCGCAACTGCGCGAGGCCTGTTCGACGCGATCATGCCCGTGCGCCGCACCAACCCGCGCCTGTTGACCTTCCTGCCCGCGAGCGCGCAGAACTGGGGCATCGGCATCTTCGACATGGAAGCGGCGCTGAACCTCTACGGCATGGTGTTCGAGCAGTTCGGTGGCGAGTTGCCGCTGAGCCGCGAGGAGATCGAGGGCAAGTTCACGGAGTTCACGAAGCTGCGGCTGCACGAGGACGTCCTGTCGCTGCTCGGCGGCGAGTACATGCGGATCGACGACTACGCCTTCGACCTCGACGCCGATGTCGACGAGAGGCTCGAGAGGATCGACGAGAACTACGGCAACAGCTGCTTCGTCGTGCAACTGCGCGACGCCAAGTCGATGGCGCAGAACCTCGAGAAGGCGCTGCGCGCACGCGGTCTGCACGCGGGGCGCAAGACCGAGGAGTACGCCGACACGAAGATCTACACGCTGCGCCTGCTCGGCACGATGCCGATCGAGTACGCGTTCGCGGCGGACGTGGTCGTGGTCGGCATCGGCGGCGGGGAAACGACGCGACAGAACCTGCGCAGCGTGCTCGACACGGTCGCGGCGCGGACCAAGGGTGCTGCCGCGACGGAGCTCTCCGCGGCAGTGCAGGCGCGGCTGCAGGGGTGGCCCGAGGACTGGGCGGCGATCGAAGTCGGCGACCTCGGCGAGATCCTCGACGGCATGATCACGTCGTTCGAAGGGTTGGCAGCGATGCTGCCCGAGGACGAGCAGGAGCTCGACATCGGCCAGCATCTCGTCGAGTTCGCTCGCAAGCTGCGCACCGAGCTCGTGCGCCACGATGCTGCCGCGGCCCTCAGTGCGAGCTACTCGGCGCGCGACGCCTACGTGATCCGTTCGCGCTGGTGACGCACGCCGGCGCGTCGCGCTTCGGCGACGCGGCTCGCTACGAGCACGGGAGCGAGTGCTTTCTGCCACGCGGCGAGCTTCTGCGGCACGCGGAGCCCCGCGTTCGCCGGGCTCGTCGAGGGCATCCTGAGGCACGGCACCTCGTTCCACGGCGGCGGCAGCGCGGGCCGCACGCGGACCGAGAACAGCTCGAACGCGGTGCCGCCGTTGCACAGCACGAGGCCGATGCCGCGGTGACGGGCCAGGAAGCCCGCGAAGTCGTTCGTGCGCATCGACGCGCGAACGATCGACGAGTCGAGGCTGCCGGAGCGCTCGCAGCTCAGCAGCACGTCCCACAGCGCGATGCCGCGCGCACGCAGCTGCCGGGTCCGCTCGCGGTAGGAGGCCGCCGGCGGAAAGCCGCAGAGCTCGCCGAGGATCCGCCAGAAGGCGTTGTGCGGGTGCGCGTAGTACTGGCGCGCCTCGAGCGAGCGCACACCCGGCATGCTGCCGAGGATCAGCACGCGCGCGTTCGTCGAGGCGATTGCAGGGAAGCCGGCCGTCGTGGTCATTGGCGACGCGCACTGTAGGAAGCTCTGCCCTGGCATGCAGCACGCCAGGTCGATCGGCGGGCAACGGAATCGCCGCGCCTCGCCGCTTAGGCTTGCCGCGACATGGTCGCCTCGCCCCCACAGCACCTCACCTGCCCCGCGCACGTCGCCATGCTGCTCGCGCTGCCCGCGCTCGTTTCGTGCGCCGGCACGTCCCCCACCGAGATGGCGGCGGTCCGGCCGCGCTCGATCGCGACGTGGTCGTTCGGGCAGATCGCGAACGAGCACGCACTCGCAGCACTGCGCCGCGGAGGTTCGCGCCTCGACGCTGTCGAGGCCGGCATCCGCGAGATCGAGCGGCTCAGCTCCGATGGCTCGGTCGGACTCGGCGGCCGGCCGAACGCAGCCGGCTATCCGCAGCTCGACGCCTGCATCATGGACGGGCCTGGACACCGCGCCGGCAGCGTGGCCGGCGTCGAGGGCATCGTGCATCCGATCACGGCGGCGCGGCGCGTGATGGACGCGACGAAGCACGTGATGCTGGTCGGCGAGGGCGCGCGCTGGTTCGCGCTCGAGCAGGGCGTCGAGTCGGTCGACACGAAGGATCTCGCGGCGAAGAAGGACGCCTGGGTCGCGCGCAAGCGCGGCGAAGTCGACCGCGGCGGGCACGACACGGTCACGCTGCTGGTCCTCGATGCCGAAGGCCACCTCGCGGGCGGCTGCTCGACGAGCGGTGCTGGCGGCAAGCTGCCGGGCCGCGTCGGCGACTCGCCGATCCTCGGCGCCGGGCTCTACGTCGACGACGAGGTCGGTGCGGCCGGCGCAACCGGCCTCGGCGAGAACGTGATGCGGCATTGCGCGTCGTTCCTGATCGTCGAGCTGATGCGGCAGGGCATGGCGCCGCAGCAGGCGTGCGAGGAGGCGATCCACCGCATCGCACGGCTCGATCCACGCGGGTATGCGCTCGACGTCTGCTTCATCGCGCTCGACAAGCAGGGCCGCTGCGGGGCCGCCGCGTCGAACCAGACGTTCCCTTTCGCGACGGCGACGAAGGACGGCAGCGAGCTGCAGAGCGTGCCACAGGTCGTCCCGCGCGCACGCTGACGACCGGCGTGCACGCGCGGCAGGCCTTCGTGATGCGAGCGAGCTGTGGCGCAGCCGTCGGCCGCGCGGCATCTTCCCGGCATGACGGTTTTCAGGACCCTCTGGCTCGTGCATCGCTGGTTGGGCGTCGCGGCCGGGCTCGTGTTGATGCTGACCGCAGCGACCGGCTTCCTGCTGCTGCAGAAGAAGTCGAACGACTGGCTGCAGCCCACCGTGGTGCGCGGTGCTTCGGGACCGCCCGAGCAGCTGAAACCGCTGATCGACGTCTACAACGCGGTGTTCGCGCTCGGCCTGCCGGAGTTCCGCAGCGAGGCGGACATCGCGCGCGTCGACTTCCGGCCTGCGCAGCGCGTGCACAAAGTCGTCAGCGAGCACGGCGACCTCGAGGTGCAGGTCTGCGGGATCACGCTGCGCACGTCCGGCCCGAAGCCGCGGCGCAGTGACTGGCTCGAACGGCTGCACGACGGGTCGTTCTGGTGCGACGCCGTGCACGGCTGGGTCATGCCCGCGGCCGCGTTGGTCCTGCTCTATCTCGCGAGCAGCGGGTACGTGATGTGGCTCTGGCCGAAGTGGCAGAAGTGGCGCCGCCGCCGCCAGGTCTGAGGCACACCGAGTCGAAGGCCGCCCGCACAAAGACAGTCGCACCCGCACGACCCACCCATGACGGCGACCACACCAGACCTGCACGTACCGCCGCACCGGGACCCGCGCTGGTTCACGCTCGCGATGCTGGCGCTGACGTTCGTCGCCGGCGCGCACTCGATGTCGCGAACGGTCTTCATCGACGACGCGTTCATCTTCCTGCGCACCGCGCGCAACCTGGCGAACGGGGACGGCATGGTCTTCAACCCCGGCGAGTGGGTCTGCGGCTGCACGAGCGTGCTCTACACCTGGCTGCTCGCCGCGCTGCACAACCTGACGCGCTTCGACCTCACGACGCTCGCGGCCGCCCTGCATCTCGTGCTCGTGCCCGTGATCGGCCTGCAGGTCCGGGGCCTGCTGCGCAACGTTCCGGGCGGCGAGCTCGGCTGGCTCGTGCCGGTGTTCGTGGCCTCGCGGCAGTTCGTGCACGTGACTCTCGGCATGGAGTCGCTGCTGCTGATGTCGGTGTCGATCGCCGCGATCGATTCCTGGCACAGGGCACGGCCGTGGCGGCTCGGCGTGTTCGCCGCCGCGACCTGCCTCTGCCGCCCCGACCACGTCGTGCTCGCGGCGATCCTGTTCGTCGCCGCCGGCTTTCCGCGGCAGGCCGGCGGCCGCTGGCGCATGCCGTGGCGGGTGCTTGCCGGCGGCGCGCTGGCGAGCGCGCCCTGGACGGTCTACGCGCTGTGGCACTTCGGCTCGATCGTGCCGGCGACCGTCGAGGCCAAGATGCTGCAGGGGCAGTCGGGCCTCTGGGACACCTACGCGCGCGAGCTGTGGACCAAGGCGATCCCGCTCAACCTCGGCTGGTGGTCCCTGCTCGTGATTGCGGGGATCCTCGCGGCCGCGGTCCGCCGCAGCCGTCTCGACGTGCTGTTGCTCGCGTGGACGCTCGCCCACAGCGGCCTGTTCTCGATCACCGGCGTGCCCAGCTATCTGCAGTACTATGCGCCGTTCCTGCTGCAGTCGGCGCTGCTCGGCACCGGCGGGATCGCGCCGCTCGCCGGCCGCTCGGCGCGCTCGAGCCGGCTCACGGCGCTGGCCGCGGCCGCCGTCGCGATCGCGGTGACGTGGCCGAGCGGCGCGTTGCTGCCGTCGCTGGCGCCCGACGACCTCGCGCCGAAGCAGGACCGCTACTACCTCTTCGGCACCTGGCTGCGGCAGCACGCACCGCCCGGCAGCAGCCTCGGCTCGCTCGAGATCGGGATCCTCGGCTATTACTCGGAGCTGCGCGTCGTCGACTTCTGCGGCCTCGTCACGCCGGGCATCGCCGCGCGGCTTCGCGACCGCCAGAACGCGGTCGTCGCGATGCAGCAGTACCGGCCCGACTTCGTGATCGCGCGTCCCGCCGGCGACAGCAACATGGAGACCGGCCTGCTCGAGCTGCTGCGCACCGATCACTGCCTGCTGCGCACGCTGGCCGACTGCAGTCTCTACCGGCGCGTCGACACCAGTGAGCAGGCCATATGGAGCCAACTCGAGCCGCTGCTGGCCGGCAGGCAGGGCGAACGCGTGCTCGTTCGCGACCTGCCGCCGGCGCTGACTCCAGCGGCGCTGGCAGCACGCTTTCCGGGCCTCGCGTTCACGGCCGATGCGAACGAAGCCGGCCTCGGTGGAGTGGTCTTCCGCCGCGCGGACGGCACGCTCGCGCGCGCCGACGCAGCCGCGATGGCGCCGCTGCGATTCCCGGTCGAGGAGCTGGACCGATGGAAACGCGAACGGATCGACGACGCGCAGCTCGCCGACGGCGCGCTGCGGCTCGTCGCGAAGGAGTCGCTGCCGACGCTGTCCCAGCAGCTCGCCGTGACCGGACCGTTCGCGCGTGTCCGCGTGCGCATCCGCCAGTACGCGGACGCACCACCGCCGGGCCCGACCGCGTTCTTGTGGTGGACCAGCACGAGCAACACCGACCCGTCGACGAAGCATGCCGTGGCCGGCACGATCACCGCGGGCACCGGCTCCAGCGAGGTCGTGTTCGAGCTGCCGCGGCGGCGCTTCCTCGAGGACGAGGTGTTGCACGAGCTGCATCTCGGCCTGAGCGCGGGACCGTGCGTCGTCGGTGTCGAGGCGCTGACGCTCGAACGGTGGTAGCGGCAACCGGGCGCGGCGCACGGCTCGCGGCGCGTCACACTGGAACTCGCGGCCGGAGGTGCCTGATTCGACGCGCGTAGGTCGGGCGCCGCGGTGCCGCTCGGTTCGCGGCAGCGGTGGGGTGCGCGGTCATCGCAGATGCGGTGACCGCATCCCAGCGCCCTCGAGGCTCAGGGAAGAGCAGCGGCTGACGTGTAAGGCCGCGCACGGCTCGCATGTTGTCACACTGGAAGCTCCTCGACTGTCCCGTGCGATCTGTACAGGTGATGGCCACGCAACTGACACGAGCAATGACAGCGCACTCGTGATCGCTTCGAGCATGATTGGCAGGAACACGGCGCCATCGTCACGCAACGTGCTCACGAACCCTGCGGTAGCGGCGCAGCAACTCGCGAGCGGCGAGCAAGTTCGCGCGCCGCGCGGCTCACGGTTTTTTCGTGTTCTGGATCTGTTCTTCAGGCCTTCACCCGATCAGTCCGCGTAGCTCGGGTGTCCAGATCATCCCCTGAGAGACACGCTCCCTCGATCGCAGCAAAGGCCGCCCTCGTCTGATCGGGCGGGCCGCGTGCTTGCGTGTCTATGACGACTCTGCTCGCTCATAGCACCGCTGGCAAGTGGGGCAGCTGTCCATTCACACCACTCTCGTGAAGAGGCGCCCCCAATGAAAGTGCACGTACAAAGGACCGCAATTACGGCGGTGTTCCTGTTATCGCTCGCCTTGTTCGGTTGCAGCCCGGCAAAGCAAGGCATTGGCGCGGCAGAAGCCGAGCCCACGACTGCCGAGCTGACCATGCGCGCGCCGCCGACCGTGCTGACACCGGCCGGTGGCCTCGTGTCCAGCGGATCGTTTGGCGGCCCGTTCGCGCCGACGTCGCGGGCCTTCACCTGGTCGAGTCCGGGCGCCACGCTGCAGTACCAGCGCGTGGTGAGCCAGCCGTGGGTCAGCACCACGGCTCCGAGCAGCGGCACCCTCGCAGTCGGGAAGTCGCTCGCGTTCACGGTCTCGCTGAATGCGAGCCAGGTGGCCACGCTGCCGCCCGGCACGCACAACGCGGAGGTCAGGTTCCGCCACCCGACGAGCACGAACGCCGTCTACGCAACCGTGCCGGTCGCGCTGACCGTGACGGGCAACCCGCCTGGCCCGATCAATCTCACGGCCGTCGTCGCGGACAGCAACATCTGGCGCACGCACCCGCCGGGCGCGCTCTTCACCGTGAACGTCAGCGTCACCGGCGATCCGCTGCTCGGCACTCCGGTCTTCTGCCAGTGGGTCAACGAGCATCGCCAGGGGATCGGCTCGCCGATTCCGGTGTCGACGACGCCGACGGCGATCCAGAGTCCGTCGGCCGCGCCGGGGTTCTATGGCCTCGTGTTCTCGTCTCCGGACCCCGACGTCAGCTTCCTGCCGCAGCTGGCCGGGTTGCCGAGTGCCGTCTACGGGTTTGCCGTGCTGCCGAACCCGCCGACCGGCACGCCGGTCATCGAACCGAACTCGCCGTTCGGCATGATCCAGCTCAAGATGTCGGACCCGTACGTCAAGGCCGGGTCCGGCCCTCGTGTCATCGGCCTCCACGTGAAGACCAAGACGTGGCAGCAGTCCGTCAGCTCGTGGGCCTCCGAGATCCAGACGATCACGAATGCCGGCAGCACCGAGATGCCGTTGGTCAGCGGGACGACGTGGGACAGCGTCGACACGCTGCCCATCACGACCACGCAGCTCGATCAGATCGGCACCAAGTTCCGGAACGTGCTGCAGGCCGATCCCACGCGCGTCGTGCACTGGCAGGCCAGCCGTGAGGAGAACGACGGCACTCCCTATGCGCAGTCCCACTACTTCTCGAACCTGCTGGCCAAGATCGTCAGGCTGCGCACCGAGGCGAACGCCATCAACCCGAACGTCAAGTTCCTCTACAGCACGCACGCCTTCGACTATCCCGAGTTCTCACAGCTGTTCTCGAGCCAGGCGTTCCGCGACTACTACGCGGGCCTGGCACAGGACCCGTACCGGTGGCCGGACTTCCCGACCCCCGAAGGCTGGCTGCCTGCACACGTCTCGACGCTGAGGACGCGCATGGCCAACGCGGGGTGTGCCAATCACCTCTTGTGGTGGGGTGAAGTCGGCCTGCCGGCTCGCGGCCACAACGACCCGGGCGCCTTCTTCGGCTACCCGGCGACCCAGGCATACGTGCCCGGTGCGTCGCTCGACTACTACGCGAGGTACATGGTTAAGATGCACGCGCTGTCGATCGCGAACGGGATCAAGCGCCTCTACTGGTACAACTACAAGAACCGCGGCAACGACATCGTCTACGCGGAGCACCACTTCGGCCTGCGGTCCTACACGACGTCGTCGAGCGATCCCGGACACCCGTTCCCCGCCTACGTCGCCTACATCAACATGCTCGCGCACCTGAAGGGCTGCACGTTCGTCGAGCTGCGCAATCCGAGCTCGAACGTCTACGTGACCGAGTGGTTGGTCGAGGGCACGACCCAGCGCCGGATCCTCGCCTGGGTCAACTCCTCGCAGACCGTGACGCTGTCGCTGAACTCGGTGAAGAGCGGGTTGCTGGCTTCCAGCGTGCAGACCGTGACCGACCTCTATGGCCGAGCGGTCTCGGCGATCAGCAGCCAGCAGATCACGCTCGACGCCCGGCCGATCTACCTGCGCTTCTGAGACAGGACGCCCCGACGGCGAGAGCGCCGTCGGGCGGACCCTCCCGGGACCGTGCCGCGAGCCCTCCGGCGCGACCGCTTCGGTGCTGACTCCGGTCTCGAAACGAGACGCGGTCCCCGAGGCCGCGCCTCGCGCCGACTCGCCTCCGCTCTCGAGGCCTCCAACGGCCCGGTCCGCGCAGGTCGGAGATCGCGCCCAAGACCCGAAACGAGGCGGCCTTCGTCTTTGCACAGCCGCCATGCCATCACGAGATCGTGCCGCAGCGCCGCGGCACAGGGTTCCGCGGTGCACATGGCGGCGCTGCTCGTCGATAGCTGGGCGGGGGGAGCTGTTCAAAAACCCGACAGCGGAGGCGGTCATGAAAGCGATCCAGAGACAGGCGGCCCTATGGACGGCGGTCTTGTTGCCACTGGGCCTGTTCGGTTGTAGTCCGAGCAGCGATGACGTCGGCTCGACCGAAGAGACCGAAACCGAGCTGCAACCCGACGAGAGGTTCTCGGCTTCGGGCCTGCAATCGCTGGTCGTCAGCCCGCTGACGTCCACCTACATCTGGAGGAATCGATCCAACAAGGATCTTCCTTATACCCGCGTGATCACGCAGCCGTGGGTCACCGCTTCGGGCCCGGCAACAGGCGTGCTGATGGGCAATTCGGAGATGACCATCACCGTCACGCTGGACGAGGTGCTGACGAGCCAACTGCCGGTCGGAACGCACCTGGCCCAGATCAAGTACCTGAAGCCGAACCTGAACTCGGCCTACCGGACGATCGACGTCGAGGTCCGCATCGATCCTCCTGCGCAGAGCTACTCGATGAACCTGCAGCCGCCGTCGGGCGTGACTGCGAGTGGCCCGGCCGGTGGCCCAGTGACGCCGATGTCGCGCGGTTATGTCTGGGCGAACAACGGCTCCGGCCCGCTGAGTTATTCGCGCACGATCAGCGCACCCTGGGTCACGGTTTCGGGCGGCAGCACTGGCACCGTCGGGAATGGCCAGCAGATCGCCTTCGAGGTCGCACTGACCAGCCAGGTGCTCGGCTTCGCGCCGGGCCACTACTCGGCGACGGTGGAGTTCAGGGAAGCCAGCGGCACGACGGTCGTGCAGGCCATTCCTGTCGCGCTGACGATCCAGACGGTCGCGTCGGTGCTGACCCCCTCGGGCGGTCTCGCGTCCAGTGGTGTGGTCGGCGGGCCGTTCACGCCGTCGTCGCAGAACTTCAACTGGTCGAATCCGGGCACGACGGCGCTGCAATACGAACGCGTGGTGACCCAGCCGTGGGTGACCACCACGGCTCCTGCCAGCGGCTCTCTCGGCGCCGGACAGGCGCTGTCGTTCACCGTCGCGCTGAATGCGAGCCTGACGGCCAGCCTGCCGGCGGGCACGCACAACGCCGAGGTCAGGTTCATCAACGCGGCGACCACGAGCGTCACCATTGTGACCGTGCCGGTCACGCTGAGCATCACCAGTGGTGGCAGCACCGCCCCGATCAATCTCACCGCCGTCGTCACCGGCAGCAACATCTGGCGCACGCACCCACCGGGCGCACTCTTCACGGTCAACGTGAGTGTGTCGGGCGACCCGTTGCAGGGCACGCCAGTCCACTGCCAGTGGGTGGACGAGCATCGCCAGCCGCTCGGCGCGTTGATTCCCGTGTCGCCGACGCCGACCGCGATCCAGAGCCCATCGACGGCGCCGGGGTTCTATGGCCTCGTGTTCTCGTCGCCGGACGCCGACGTCAGGTTCCTGCCGCAGCCGGCCGGGTTCCCGAGTGCAGTCCATGGATTTGCCGTGGTGCCGAACCCGCCGACCGGAACGCCGGTCATCGAGCCGAACTCACCGTTCGGAATGATCCAGATCAAGATCACGGACCCGTACGTGCGAGCCGGATCGGGCCCGCGCGTGATCGGCCTCCACCTCAAGTCCAAGACGTGGCAGCAATCCGTGAGCACGTGGTCCTCGGAGGTCCAGACGATCTCGAATGCCGGCAGCACCGAGATGCCGCTGATCAGCGACGATCCGTGGGACAGCGTCGACACGGCGCCGATCGGGGCCACGCAGCTCGACGCGATCGGCACCAAGTTCCGGAACGTGCTCCAGGCCTCACCGAACCAGGTCGAGTACTGGCAGGCCAGCCGCGAGGAGAACGGCGGCGGCAATCCTTATGCGCAGTCGCACTACTTCTCGAACCTGCTGGCCAAGATCGTCGAGCTGCGCAACGAGGCCAACGCCATCAACCCGAACGTCAAGTTCACCTACAGCACGCGCGGCTTCGACCTGGTCGAGTTCGAGCAGCTGTTCGCGAGCCAGGCGTTCCGCACCTACTACGCGGGCCTCGCGCAGGACCCGTACAAGTGGCCCGACTTCCCGACTCCGGAGGGTTGGCTGCCCGGACACATCTCGAGCCTCAGGACCCGCATGATCAATGCGGGCTGCGCCCAGCACCTGCTGTGGTGGGGTGAGGTCGGCTTGCCGGCTCGCGGTCACAACGATCCCAGCGCGTTCTTCGGCTACCCCGAGACGCAAGACGAGGTCCCCGGCGCGACGCTCGACTACTACGCGAGGTACATGGTGAAGGTGCACGCGCTGTCGATCGCCCACGGGATCAAGCGCATCTACTGGTACAACTACAAGAACCGCGGCAACGACATCGACTACGCGGAGCACCACTTCGGCCTGCGCTCCTACACGACGTCGTCGAGTGATCCGGGACACCCGTTCCCGGCCTACGTCGCCTACATCAACATGCTCGCGCACCTGAAGGGCTGCACGTTCGTCGAGATGCGCAACCCGAGCTCGAACGTCTTCGTCTTCGAGTGGACGGTGGACGGCACGACGGCGCGCAGGATCCTCGCGTGGGTCAACCCCGCGCAGACCGTGACGATGGCGCTGACCACGCTGAAGAGCGGGTTGCAGGCGTCCAGCGTGCAGAGCGTGTCCGACATCTACGGCCGCGCGGTCTCGGCGATCAGCAGCCAGCAGATCACGCTGGACGGCCGGCCGCTCTATCTGCGCTTCTAGCCCTGCGCTTCCAGCATCGGGCCACCCCGACGGCGCAACCGCGCCGTCGGGCGGACGGCCGGCCCAGGTCGGTTGCGCCCCGCCGTCAGGCCCGGTTGCACACCCCCCTTGATCAGCCAGACCGGATCGTGCGAAAGTGGCACGTTGGCGGCCAGTCTCGCCAAATTCCGACCAAGAATCTCGGTGACGCCACCACCGAGAGTCTGCCATGCGCCCCACTCGTCTCCAGCTCTCGGCCTACACCGCCGTCGTCGTCTGCTGCCCGCTCGCTCTGCGGGCACAGTCCGCGAAGCTGCCGCCGGTCGAGATCGCCGCCGTCGTCAACAGCACGAACATCTGGCGTACGCACCCGCCGGGCCAGTTCTTCACGGTCCAAGTCCTGATCCCGATCGACTCCTTGAACGGCTCGACGGTCGACTGCCGGTGGGTCGATGAGCATCGCCAGCCGCTCGGTCCACCGATCCCCGTGACATCGTCGCCGCTGACGGTCCAGAGCCCGTCGACCGCGCCGGGTTTCTATGGCCTCGTGTTCACGTCGAACAATCCGAGGCTCGCGTTCCTGCCGCAGCCCGCCGGTTTCCCGAGCTCCGTGTACGGGTTCGCCGTGCTGCCGAACCCGCCGACGGGAACGCCCGAGATCGAGGAGACCACGCCGTTCGGGATCATCCATGCCAACCGGCAGGACCCGTATCTCTGGCACGGATCGGGACCGCGCGTGCTCGGCGTCCACCTGAAGACGAGGCATTGGAGCTTCTCGGCGAGCGGGTGGGCCGCGACCATCCTGGACCGACGCCTCGCCGGCCACACCGAGATGCCGCTGATCAACGACGATCCGTGGGACAGCGACGACATGCAGCCGATCGGGAGCGCACAGCTCGACGCGATCGGCAACCGGTTCGCGGCGCTGCTGAATGCCGAGCCAGTCCATGTCGAGTACTGGCAGGCAGGCCGGGAGGAGAACGGCGGCGGGCTTCCGTACCAGCAGCCACACTACTTCTCGAACCTGTTGGCCAAGATGACGCGGTTGCGCGCCGAGGCCAACCTCGTCAATCCGAACGTCAAGTTCGCCTACAGCACTCGCGGCGACACGATGAGCGAGTTCCAGCAGCTGTTCGCGAGCCAGGCGTTCGGCAGCCTCTACGACGGCCTCGCGCACGACCCGTACAAGTGGCCCGACTTCCCGACGCCAGAGCACTGGCTGAACTCACACATCAACGACATCAGGTCCCGCATGCTCAACGCGGGTCACCACTCGCACTTCCTCTGGTTCGGTGAGTGCGGCCTGCCGGCGCGAGGGCACAACGATCCGAACGCGTTCTTCGGTTACCCGGAGAGCCAGACGGCGATTCCCGGTGCTTCGCTCGACTACGCCGCGAACTACCTCGTGAAGTTCCACGCGCTGGCGATCGCCGACGGGATCAAGCGCCTCTACTGGTACAACTACAAGAACCGCGGCAACGACATCGTCTACGCGGAGCACCACTTCGGCCTGCGTTCGTTCAGCACGCCGTCGAACGATCCGGGGCACCCGTTCCCGTCCTACGTCGCCTACATCACGATGCTGGCGCACCTGAAGGGTTGCTCGTTCGTCGAGTTCAGGATGCCTACTCCGTACACGCTGCTGTTCGAGTTCGCGGTGGACGGCACGGCGGAGCGCAGGATCCTCGTGTGGGTGAACCCGGCGCAAACCCAGACGCTGCCGCTCACCTCGCTGAAGCCGGGGTTGCTCGCGGCCAGCGTGCAGACCGTGTCGGACATCTATGGCAGGCCGGTCTCGCCCATCACCGGCGAGCAGATCACACTCGACGGCCGGCCGTTCTACCTGCGGTTCTGAGTGGCCCCGCCCGCGCGCGGGCGAAACCACCCAGGATCTCACGCTCGCCCACGCCACGCGGGCAATGACCGGCACCAAGACCGCCGGCGCGCGGTAATCTTCGCGATGAAGCGCTCGCACGGGCGGGCCCAGGGCGGGTCGCCGGGCGCATCGAGGCATGCCATGCACACCACTCGTCTGCGCTTCCTGGCCTGCGTTGTCATCGCGGCTTCCGCCGCGACCGCGCAGAAGGGGCAGTCCCCCGCACGGGCGAAGTCACCACTCGACCTCGACATCGTCGTCTCGGACACGAACGACTGGCGCACGCATCCACCCGGCGACAAGTTCCACGCGAGCGTTCACGTCACAGGCGACGCTTCGCTCGTTGCCACGGTCACCTGCCAGTGGGTCGACGAGCATCGTCGACCACTCGGCGAAGCGATCCGCGTGTCCGACAAGCCGAAGGTGATCGAGGGCCCGTCGACCGCTCCGGGGTTCTACGGGCTCGTGTTCACGTCGACGAACCGCGGCGTCGCGTTCCCACCGCAGCCGGCCGGCTTCCCGAGCGCCGTGCATGGATTCGCGGTGCTGCCTCCCCCACCGTCCGGCACGCCGGTCGTCGACCTGAACTCGCCGTTCGGGATGGTCCAGGCCAACCTGAAGGATGCGTACCTGTGGTCCGGATCGGGACCGCGCGTGCTCGGCCTCCACCTGAAGACGAAGTCGTGGAGTCAGTCTGCCGCGTCGTGGGGCTCGAGCCTGCGCGAGCGCCCGGCGGGCGGCCACACCGAGATGCCGTTGATCAACAACGACCCGTGGGACAGCGACGGCGGCGACACGAAGGCGATCGGGAGTGCGCAGCTCGACCAGATCGGTACGAGGTTCGCGACGCTGTTGAAGGCAGAACCGACGGTCGAGTACTGGCAGGCCGGCCGAGAGGAGAACGGTGGCGGGGAGCCCTACGAGAAGTCGCACTACTTCTCGAACCTGTTGGCCAAGATGACGCGGCTGCGCGCCGAAGCCGACGCGATCAGCCGCGACGTGAAGTTCGCCTACAGCACGCGCGGCAGCAACATGACCGAGTTCGAGCAGCTGTTCGCGAGCAAGGCATTCGGCGACTTCTACGACGGCCTCGCGCACGACGTCTACCAATGGCCCGACTTCCCGGCGCCCGAACGGTGGCTGCCCGGACACATCGCCGACATCCGGACCCGCATGCTGAAGGCCGGGCGCGCGCGGCACTTCTTCTGGTTCGGCGAGTGCGGCCTGCCCGTCCGCGGTACGAACGATCCGAACGGATTCTTCGGCTATCCCTCGCGCAAGTCGCGCGTGCCCGGAGCGAGCCTCGACTACGCGGCCACGTACCTCGTGAAGTTCCACGCGCTGGCGATCGCCAACGGGATCAAGCGGATCTACTGGTACAACTACAAGAACCGCGGCAACGACATCGACTACGCGGAGCACCACTTCGGGCTGCGTTCCTTCAGCGCCGAGTCGAGCGATCCCGGGCGCCCGCTGCCGGCCTACGTCGCGTACATCACGATGCTCTCGCATCTGAAGGGCTGTTCGTTCGTCGAGCTGCGTCACCCCAGACCGGACGTCTACGCGTTCGAGTTCGCCGTGGACGGCACGAAGGAGCGCCGGATCCTGACGTGGGTCGAACCCGCGCAGGCCGTGACGCTGCCATTGACTTCGCTCGCGAGCGGACTGCTCGCGGCCAACGTGCGGACCGTGTCCGACATCTATGGCCGGCCGGCTCCGGCGATCAGCCACCAGATGATCACTCTCGACGGCAGACCGCTGTATCTGCGGTACTGAGGCAATCGCGCGCCAGGACGCGCACGCGGCGGAAACCGGGCTCCGGCAGGTTGCACGCGCTGGCCGATGGATCTCCAATGGCCTGTCACGATCCATCGGCCAATCGGTCCATGCGTGTGCCAACGATCTGCCGGAATGCAATGGTCTCGAGGCATGCATTGGCATGCGCCAGTGTCGCGCTGCTGACAGCGGCGTGCTCGCCAGACGAAGACTCCAATGAGCTCGCGGTCGTCGTCACGGACGCGAACATCTGGCGTACGCACCCACCGGGCGCATTGTTCGAGGTCCACGTGCACTACGTGGGCAGCGCGAAGCTCGGGGCCACGGTCAGCTGCCAGTGGGTCGACGAACATCGCCAACCGCTCGGCGACGCGATGCCGGTGTCGGGAACACCAACCGCGATCCAGAGCCCGTCGACGGCTCCGGGTTTCTACGGCCTCGTGTTCACGTCGACGAACCCCGCGGTCGCGTTCCCGCCGCAGCCGGCCGGCTTCCCGAGCGCCGTCCACGGCTTTGCGGTCCTGCCTCCCCCACCGTCCGGGACTCCGGTCATCGACGAGAGCTCACCGTTCGGGCTGATCCAGGGCGACATCGAAGATCCGTATCTGCGTTCCGGATCGGGCGCACAGGTCATCGGCCTCCACCTGAAGACCAAGACCTGGCAGCAGTCCGTCGGGTCGTGGGCAGAGGAGATCGGCGAGCGAACGCTTGCGGGGTGCACCGAGATGCCGCTGATCAGCGATGTCCCGTGGGACAGCGTCGACACCGAGCCGATCGGGACCGCGCAGCTCGACCAGATCGGCAGCAGGTTCGCGATGCGCTTGCAGGCCGAACCCGACGACGTCCCGTACTGGCAGGCCGGCCGTGAGGAGAACGGCGGCGGGAATCCCTATCAGCAATCACACTACTTCTCGAACCTGCTCGCGAAGATCGGCAGGCTGCGCGCGGAGGCCGACGCGATCAATCCGGCCACCAGGTTCGCCTACAGCACGCGCGGCGATCACATGGAGGAGTTCGAGCAGCTGTTCGCGAGCGCGCCGTTCGGCGTCTACGACGGTCTCGCACACGACCCGTACAAGTGGCCGGACTTCCCGACGCCGGAGGGTTGGCTGCCCGGCCACATCTCCGACATCAGGACCCGCATGAACACCGCGGGACACACCGCGCACTTCTTCTGGTTCGGCGAGTGCGGCCTGCCGGTCCGCGGCACGAACGACCCGGACGGTTTCTTCGGCTACCCGGCGAGCGGGTCGCAGGTTCCGGGTGCGAGCCTCGACTACGCCGCGAGGTTCCTCGTGAAGTTCCACGCGCTCGCGATCGCGAACGGGATCGAGCGGCTCTACTGGTACAACTACCAGAACCGCGGCGCCGACGTCGACTACGCGGAGCACCACTTCGGACTGCGTTCCTACAGCAGCGTGGCGGATGATCCGGGCCACCCGCTGCCGGCGTATGTCGCGTACGTGACGATGCTCGCACACTTGAAGGGCTGTTCGTTCGTCGAGCTGCGGCACCCGAGTCCGAACGTCTACGTGTTCGAGTTCGCGGTCGACGGCGCGGCCGATCGCCGCATCCTGTCCTGGGTCGAGCCCGCGCAATCCGTCACGCTCGCGCTGACTTCGCTCGCGAGCGGGCTGCTCGCCGCCAACGTGCAGAGCGTGTCCGACATCTATGGCCGGCAGGTCCTGGCGATCAGCGGCCAGCAGATCACTCTCGACGGTCGGCCGTTGTACTTGCGGTACTGAGCTCCGGAGCATCCCGGCCGCCAGCTGCCGGGGACCGCACGACCGGCTGCGCGCTCGGCTGTGCGCTCGGCGCGGGCTCCGGCTTCCTGACGGTCTGCACGGCCTCCACCCGTTGGCGCGCTTCGTAGATCGCCAGCCCGATCGGGATTCCCATGACGAGGAACAGGTGCCGCCAGTGCAGCGTGTCGATGATCCAGCTCTCGACGAGCGTGCCGATCACGGTGGCCATGCAGCACGCGTAGGTTCCGGCGTGCTCGCCGCGCCGCATGATGCCGGCCGCCATGCGCGTCAGGACGGTGCCGAGGAACGCCAGCAGGGCGACGAGGCCGAGCATGCCGTTCTCGACGAAGACGCGGATGTAGAGGTTGTGCACGGCCATCAGGCCGCGCGTCGGTGAGTACATGCCCGGTCCGATGCCGAGCGGGTTGTCGAGGCCGACCTGGATCGCGGCCCCGTGGTTCACGAAGCGGTCCTCGACGTCGTAGGCCTTCAGGCCGAGCCGCCCCTGCAGGTACTGGCTCTGGTCGCTGGCCGCGATGAAGTAGACGAGGACCGGTATGGCGACCAGCGGCACGAGGGCTCCTGCGATCGCGAGCCGGCGCATGGCGGCGGGGCGCCGCAGGACCAGCACATGCGCGGACAGGAAGATGAAGAGCGCGATCGCGAGCAGCACCCAGGCGCCGCGCGAGAACGCGAGCAGGATCCCGACCGCGTACGGGACCATCAGGAAGGCGGCCATCCTCGCGCCGCGGCCGCCGTCGACGACGCGCGAGAATGCGAGCATGAACGCGGTCACGACGAACGGCGAGAACACGTTCGGATCCTTGAACGTGCTCTTCACGCGCAGCATGTACTCGTCGCGGAAGAAGATCTCGGCGTTCGGGATCAGCCGGAAGTGAGCGAGCAGGCCGACGAATACCGCAGCGAGCGCGGCCACGAACAGCGCGTTCGACAAGTGGTCGGCCAGCTTCGGGCCCTCGATTCCTATGAGCCCCGCGAAGAGCAGGAAGGCCAGGAAGAGGTAGACGGTGATCGCGAAGAACCGCAGGCTCGGCAGGGCCTCCTCGGCGAACGCGAGCGACACGAGGTTCGCCAGGATCAGGAAGAACAGGCTCGTGTAGACCGGGAGTCCGGCGGCCGGAAGGACATGGTGGCGCCCGGCCGCGGCTGCCGCGATCAGCGCCATGCAGAGCAGGGCATCGCACGGCGCTGGCTCGAACATCACGAAGAAGCTCGTCGCGACGGTGAGCCAGATCAGCTTGCGGAGCAACGGCGGGACCATGACGCGACGAGTGTGACCCAGCGAGTCTACCTCGCGGGCTCCGGAGCCTGCGTCCGGAAAACACCTGCCGCGTCGATCCGAGACACGATCGCGGTCACGCCGACCGGCTCCGGCGGCGGCGCCGGTCGCACGCGCTCGCGTAGACCTCGAGCGTGCGTTCGACCATGCGCGGAACCGAGAACTCCTCGGCCCTGAGGCGCGCCGAGGCCGCCATGCGATCCCGCAGCGCGCGATCCCCGATCACGCGGCCCAGCCCGTCCGCAAAGCTCTCGGGCGTCGCGGCGACGATGAGGCCGTTGGCATCGTGCTGGACGACCGTCTCGCTGCCGCCGACGGGCGTCGAGACGATCGGCAGACCAGCGGCGACGGCCTCGAGCAGCACGTAGGGCAGGCCTTCGTAGCGGCTCGGCAGCGCGAACACGTCGAACGCGGGCATGACGTCGACCGGCCGGCGGAAGCCGAGCCAGAGGATCCGCCCCGCGAGCCCGTGCGCTGCCTCGGCTGCGCGGGCATCTGCTTCGAGCGGGCCGTCGCCGACCATCGCGAGCACGGCATCGGGGTGCGACGACGCGAGCCGCGCGAACGCCTGCACGAGCAGCACGGGGTTCTTCTGCGGGGACATCCGGCCGAGGAAGCCGACGACGGTCGCCTCGGGGCGAACTCCGAGCTCGCGGCGCGCTTCGTCGCGCGAGCGCCAGCCCGGTGGGTGCAATCCGTTCGGCACGCAGTGCACGATCTCGGGCGCGAGCCCGAGCGCACGCAGGTGGGCCGCTTCGTCCTTCGAGACCGCGATCACCGCGTCACTGCGCCGTCCGAGCCAGCGTTCGATGCCACCGAAGACAGCCGCGCCGAGGCGGCCGATGTCGGGGTTCATCGTGAACACGCAGTGCGGCGTGTAGACGACCGCGCCAAAACGCGGCGCGACGAGCCGCGCGAGCGCGCCGCCCTTCGAGCTCTGTCCGTGCACGATGTCGAACGGACCGTTCTTGCGCAGATAGCTGCGCAGCCGGCCTGCAGCGAGCAGATCGCTCGGATGCGGCGCACGTCGCATCGCGATCACGGTGCTCGCCAATCCGTTCATGCCCGCGAGGTCCGATGCGAACGTCGCGTCCATGCGTCCCTTCGAGTAGACGAGGTGCACGTCGTGGCCCGCTGCGAGCAGACCCTGAGAGAGATCCACGAGGTGTCTTCCGACGCCAGCGGATGCGGGTTCGGAGATCTGCAGGATGCGCATGTCTCGTCGACGCTCGCGTGCTTCGAGGTTTTCCAGCGACTCTTTCGAGGAGTCTACATGTGAGAGCAAATCGCGCGAGACTTACGTCAGGGAGTGTGAGGCTCTGCTAGGATGTCTCACCAATGGTCCGTTACCATCCCTCGGGCGTGAGGTCAGCGCGCCCGTCCTCTATCGGCCACATGCGAGGGGCGATGTGTGCCCTCAAAGCAGCACTGCTGATCGTGCTGGCCTCGTGCTCCTCCACTCCGGCCCCGTTCCCCATCATGCACACGGTGGAATCGCCGGTGCCATCGCCGGCTCCGGGACCACTGCTGCTCGAACCGGGCTGCCAGGTCGAGGTCAAGTTCTTCTACACGCCGGAGCTCGACAACAACCAGGTGGTGCGTCCGGACGGCAAGGTCTCGCTGCCGCTCGTCGGCGACGTCGACGTCGCGGGCCGGACCTCAGAGGCGGTGCGCGTGGACCTGCTCGAGCGCTACGCGGGCCGGCTCGTCAATCCCGAGATCAACGTGATCGTCCGCACCTGGCCGAATCGCAGGGTCTGGGTCAACGGCGAGGTCAAGCAGCCCGGCGTCTACGAGATGACAGGGAAGCTGTCCGTGCTCGAGGCGGTCATGCTCGCGGGTGGACCGGACTACCGCGAAGGGGACGTCTCGTCGGTCGTCGTGATCCGCCGCGAAGGCAACCAGAGCCACGGCTACATGGTCGACCTCGCGCCGGTGCTCGCAGGCGAGGCGTCGCCGCCGTTCGATCTGCGCCCGCTCGACGTGGTCTTCGTGCCGCGCACGGGCGTCGCCGAGGTCAACCAATGGGTCAGGCAGTACATCAGCAACATGATGCCGCAGATCGAACTCTTCTGGCGCTACCCGGTCGGCAAGGGGCAGATCGGCATCGGGACGGGCAATTGAGCAGCGCAGTGAGCTCCGCAATCTCCGCCCTGCCACCGCAACGCATCGGCATCCGATCGCTGCGGGACGTGGCCGCGGTCGTCATGCGACACCTCGGCAAGTCGGCTGCCGTGTTCGTCGTCGTATCCGCACTGGCGACCGCCGCAATGGTCTACTGGCCCGAGATCTACCTGTCCGAGGCCAAGCTGCTGGTCAAGATCAGCGGGCAGGTCGAGCCGCTCGAGATCACGGGCCGCACGACCGGCGTTCCGCGCTCGCGCGAGAGCGAGATCCAGTCCGAGCTCGCGATCCTCGAGAGCCAGGACCTGCTGCGGGGCGTCGTCGAGAAGCTCGGCCCCGAGCCCTTCCTGGGCACGAAGGCACGCGATCCACAGAGCAGGCTCAGTCCCGCGGAAGCCGCGCTGTTGCAGCTCGAGAAGAACATGCGGGCCAGCGGCGAGCAGGAGTCGAACATCATCCGGCTCGTCTACAGCAACGAGTCGCCTGACGTGGCCAGGCAAGTCCTCGAGACGCTGATCGCGCTCTTCCTCGAGAAGCGGGTGCTCGTGCATCGCTCGCCCGGAGCCTACGAGTTCCTCTCCGAGCAGCTCAGCGGTCTGGACGAGCGCCTTCGCGGCCTGCGCGAGCGCCTCTACACGATCAAGGCCGAGGACGACATCTACGCGCTCGACGAGCAGCGCCGGTCGGTCGGCCAGCTCGTCGCATCGCGCGAGGAGGCGGCCGCGGAGCTCGCTGCGTCGATCGCCGCAGCGGTGTCGCGGATCGAGTCGCTGCAGCAGGAGTACGAACGGCTGCCGGCCACGCGCGTCCTCAGTGAGACGTCGGGCTGGGAGAACGGGTTTTCCGACCACATGCGGCAGCGGCTGTACGACATGAAGATGCAGCTGCGCGAGCTGTCGTCGAAGTACCAGCCGGACAACCTCACGATCAAGGATCTGAAGGAGCGGATCGCGATCACGGAGGGCCTGCTCGAGAAGGAGGACACGCAGCGCACCCACGTCACCACTGGACCGGACGAGAACCGGCACCAGATCCAGCTCTCGATCGTGAACGAGCAGGCTGCGCTGCTCGGCCTGAAGTCGCGCCTGGCCACGGCGCTGACGGCCGCCGATGTGGCGCGCAAGAGGCTCGACGACCTGAACAAGCGCGAGAAGGAGCTGTCCGGGATCGAACGCGACATCCAGCTCAGTGAGCAGACGCGCACGCGTTGGTTCGAGGGCGTCGAGCAGGCGCGCATCGACAAGGCGCTCGAGGAACAGAAGATCTCGAACATCACCATGGTCCAGGCAGCGACCCGCCCCACGCTGCCGGTCGGCCCCGGCCGCAAGTGGATCCTGATGGTCGGAATCGCCGTTGCGGCCTTCGCAGCGATCGGCACCGTGTTCCTGTTCGACTACTTCGACGACTCGTTCCACACGCCGGAAGCCGTCGAGGCCGGCTTGCGGCTCCCGGTGCTCGCTTCGATCCCGGCCTCGGGGCGCCTCGGGCGCGCGCTCGCCCGCGCACACGACAGGAACCGTCCGTGGGACGGGTCGCTGCCGAAAGAGGTCGCACGCGAGTGCCGGCTCATGGTCGCGCGCGTCACCTCGAAGCTCGGAGCGGATCGGCGGCCGCTCGTGCTGGGCGTTACGAGCAGCAAAGCCGGCGTCGGCGCGACGAGCGTGGCGGCCGTGCTCGCGGCCGAGCTCGCGAAGCGCGGCGACGGACCCGTGCTGCTCGTGGACCGCGACCTGAACTCGCAGCGGCTCACGCGCACGCTGGTCGGCGAGTCCGAAGCGGGCACCGGCGACGCGGCCCCGCCGCTGCGTGCGACGCTGCTCGAGAACCTGCACATCCTGCCGGCCGGCGCCGAGAGCGCCGGGCTCCGAGAGGTGGTCGAGAAACACTCGTTCGCGTACGTGGTCGTCGACGTACCCGCGGTCGAGCTCGCCGAGCACGCTCTGACCGACGCGCGAAAGTGCGATGGCGTGGTGTTCGTCGTGGCACCCGGCAAGAGCCACTGGCTCGAAGCGCACCGTGGGATCGACATCCTGAAGGACGGCGGCGTCAGAGTGATCGGCACCGTGCTCAACAACCGACGTTCCCGCAACCCCGACTAGTCACAGCCATTCCCGCACGCAATGGTGTCGCCGCTCGTACCTCTCTCGTTCCACGCACCGTCGTCGATACTCTGCACAGCCGCAAGTATCCTCGCTCTCGGATCGGCCCGTAATCGGATGACCCCCGGCGCAAACTCGTCCCTGCTACAGATCGGCGTGCCCGTGCAAGTGGATTTCGGGGGTTTGGTCCGCGTCGTCGAGCCATTCCAGGTCAGCCAACGCAACTGGTCGCGAGTCGCCATTGCCAACGTCGACAGCGGCGGCCGCGGAGCGCCGGCCGAGCGCGTGTTCCTGAAGCAGTTCGTGGATCGCGGCGGCAAGGTGCATTTCGAGCAGCTCGACTACGAACGCGACGGCAGCCGGCGGGCAGCCCTCGTGCGTCAGGATGCGCTCCGCGTCGTCTCCGTGATCGGCGAGGCGCCCGACGCAGCCGTGTTGGCGTATCCGGCCATGCGCATGGCCACCCCCGACGAGTTGCTGCGCCAGGACCCGGGGCTGGCTGCCAGCGTGCTGCCGCAGATCCTCGCCGGTGCCGCCGCGTTCCTGCGTGCACTGCCGGCTGCCGGAAAGGCGTGCAGCAATTCGTCGCCGCACGGCGCCCCCCTCGGTGCTCCACTGAAGTGCAAGCAGCGCGAATACGGCAGCCCGTCGACGGCCTTGAGCTTCAAAGGACTCGATGTCCGCAACATCGGCGTGCTGCTCGACGAGCAGGGACGTCTGGTCCCCGGAACACCGGTCATCTTCGACCTCGGTCGCCCCTACCTGGCGCCGATCGAAGAAGCTGCCGCCAAGCTGTTCGTGTCCTGTGGCCTGCTGAACTGGGGACTGCCGTTGCGGCGGTTCCTGTCAGGACCCGATCCGGACATCGTCGCTGCCGGAGCGAAGGTGTTCGCCGAGTTCCTGGACCCGGCGGCCATCGAAGCCGAGATCGCGCTGCAGCAGCGGTTCCGCCTTCACGACGCACAGGGCAGCAGTGGCGTCATGCGCCTCGCGAAGCGCCTGATCGTCGCGACCGTCGGCCGGTCCTACCTGAGGCAGCTGCGGCGCGCCTGCCGGCGACAGATCGGCAACGCACGACCGCGCTGACACCGCTGCCTCACAGCTTGCTCCAGACCTCGCGCCGCACGAACGCCAGCGTCTCGGCTTCCGTCATGCCGCCGGGCACCCGCACGACCTGCGCACGCTGGAAGCGGTAGCCGCTCGCGATGTGGCTGCGGCGGCGCAGGTATTCGGTGTCCTGGCCCGGCTTGTGCCGTTCGAGGTTGCGCTGGATCGCGTCGTCGAGGCTGACCGTCAGCTCGACGACTACGTCGGCGGGCGGCAAGTCGCGGTAGATCGCGGTCTCCCAGCGCATCGCCCGCTGTTTCCACTTCGATCGCTGTGCTGCGATCATCTCCTCCGTGAAGCTCGGACTGTCGACCGTGCCGGGATCGTCGGCCGGGTAGCGATCACACAGCACGATGCGGCCATTGCGGCTGCGGCGGAACACACAGCGCAGCAGCTTGCGCCGCTCGATCGCCAGCATGAGCTTGCGCACGATGTAGAGCCAAGACAGCTGCTTGGTCGGGTCGTCGTGCGCCTGCTGATCGCCGTGATGGGTCTTCGCTCCGGGGAGCGCCCGCCGCATCAACGGGATCAGGCGGTTCGGCAGCCAGGTGAGCCAAGTACTCGGCGGCTTGCCGACGTGGACGTAGCGGACCCCGAGCTCGCGTCCGAGCCACTTGCGAAGGTGTGTGCAGATGGTCGACTTCCCCGAGGCATGAGGCCCGACGACGGCCAGCACGACGCCGCCCGCCGCGAACTCCATGTGCTTCTCCTTCGCGAGGCGGTTCAACCCGATCTCGGCCAGGCCGGCGACGGAGCGCCATGCGCGCCCGAAGGCGCTGTACCGGTAGAAGCGGCCGAGCTGCTTCGCGAGGCGCCGCGCGGGCGAACCGAGGTCCAGCGGCTCCACGCCGGCCGAGAGCGCGTCGACGATGTCGAGCACGAGCTTCGCCTCGATGCCGGGGAAGTGCCTGGTCATCAGCTCCGGGAGCTGGGCCCGATCGAAGCCGGCCATGAGCCACGCGAACTCCTCGGCAACGAGCTTGCGGCTCCTGCGGACGAGCTGGCGGTCGATCGCGCGCACGACCTTCAGCGCGAGCCGGAACGTGAAGACGATCGTCTCGGCGGTCTTCGTCGGCACGTAGACACCCTGCTCGAGCCGGCGGTTCGCGAGCAGCATCGCCTCGAACGGCAGACCATAGCTCTTCAGCAGATGGTCCCCGGTCAGGATGCGCGTGTAGGCGTGGACGTTGATCAGTCGACCGTCGTGGTCGACGCCGAGGAAGTGGTGCACGCCGGGCTGGCGGCGGCTGGCCGGCGTCGAGGCGGGCTTGAAGCCCTGCTCGTGCATGAGGCGGGCGAAGGCGCCGAAGTCGCCTCTCGCGACCAGGATGTCGAAGTCCTCGTCACCGGCGAGTGCGTACTGGATGTGGTAGTTGCTCTTCCAGTGGCAGTAGCTGATGCCAGCCTCACCGAGCAATCGCGCGATGCGCCGGAAGACCTGAGGCTCGTCGGGCGTGGCGACCGGGATCGGTGGCGTCGGTGCGGCGGCTGGTGGGTTCATCGGTTCTGACTGGGGTTCCTCGCGAACGTGCAAGGTCCGGGTTCCGAGCCTCGCCTGCCGTCGCCAGTGTCCCGCGTTCATCGGCATTCGTCCATGCGGGAATGGACCCGTCTGTCCGATGCCACGCAGAGATGGTGACCGGAACGGTAGCAGGCACGCAAGGACGTGCCCGGCCGCCTCGCCTCGGGGGCTGCCCTGCCGCGAGAGCAACGCTCCCGCAGCAGGCTCGCGTCGCCCGCGGCGATGCGACTACTGGTAGGTCACGACGAGCCGCGCGGCGACCGTGGGGCTCTGGTCGTAGGCGAACCCGGTGCGGCAACCGGAGCCCGTGATCACGAAGACCATCGCATTGCCGGAGGTCCAGCCGGGGCGGTTCACGATCTCCTGCAGGACGCTCGAGAGGTCGGGCGTGCGCTGCGAGGGTCCGGCCTCGTTCACGACGGTCCATGGCGCAGGGTTCCAGACGACCTGGGCCGTGGTGCGAGGCCGGCTCGAGATGTTGGCGGCCGTCGTCTTGAAGTTGCCGGGGTTGTCGGCTGCCTGGCCCGCGACCATGAGCTGGGTCGCCTCCGACTTCGCTTCCTTGTTCGTGAACTGCACGTACGCGGACGTGATCACGGCGCCGGCCGGGATCGGGATCTCGATGAACCGGAGTCCGACGACCTGTTGCACCGTGCCGTCCATCACCATCTCGAGGTCGTTGCCGCCGCGCGTCACCGAGTCGGGCAGCTCCTCTGCATCGTCGTGCCCGTGCGCGACGGCTCGCTCGATGCTGACGCCGGCCTGCACCGTGACCGTGACCGAGTCCGTGCGCGTGAACTCGGTGTCGTTGGCGCTGAGCTCCAGCGTGTAGGTGCCGGGCGCCGAGAACGTGACGTCGGTCACGGCCAGCGACGGGGTCGTGAAGGTCGCGGTGCCAGGGCCGGCCGTCCTGGTCCATTGGATCGTCAGCGGGCCAGCAACCCCGTCGTCCGCAACGGAGCCCTGGAGGGTTGCTGCAGCGGAGAGCAGCGTGGAGAAATCGGGGCCCGCATCGACGACCGGCGCCTGGTTGACGGGCGGCGGCTGCACCGTGATCACGATCGAGTCGGAGCCGGTCAGCTCGCCATCGAACGCGCTGCACTGGCAGGTGTAGGTGCCAGGCAGCGAGAACGTGACGTCGGTCACGGCCAGCGTCGGCGCTGTGAAGGTTGCCGTGCCAGGACCCGCGGTCTGGGTCCACTGGATCGTCACGGGGCCGCCCGGCAGGCCGTCGTCGTTGACGGTGGCCGCAAGGTGCGCAGCCGACGTGATCACGGTCGTGACGTCGGACCCGGCGTTGACGACGGGCGCCTGGTTGGAAGGCGGCAGCGTCTGGTACTCGACCAGCAGCCGTGCCGCGAACGAAGCACCGCGGTCGAACGCGGACGCGATGCGGCGGCCCGTGCCCGTGACCACGAACACCATCGCGTTGCCCGAGGCCCAGCCCGGGCGATTCACGACCTCCTGCACGACGCTCGCGAGGTTCGGCGTGCGCTGGTTCGGGCCGGCCTCGTTGGCGACGGTCCAGGACGCGGGAGTCCAGGCGACCGTGGCCGTCGTGCGCGGCCGGCTCGAGATGTTGCCGGCAGTCGTCGCGAACGTCGGCGCGTTGTCGTTGGCCTGCGCCGCGAACGTGAGCTGCGTCGCGGTCGTCGTCGCCTCGTCGCAGGTGAACTGCACGTGGGCCGACGCGATGAAGGAACCCGCCGGGATCGCCAGGTCCGCGAACCGCAGGCCGACGGTCTGCGTCACCGTGCCGTCGACGACGATCTCGAGGTCCGTGCTCGTCTTGTTCACGGCGGTCGTTCCCTCTTCGGCGTCGTCGCCGGAGGCCGCGATGGCCCGATCCACGGTGCCACCGGGCGGCGGTTGCAGCACCGTGACCTCGACCGTATCCGAAGTCGACAGCGCGCCGTCGCCGGCGCTGAGCTGCAGCGTGTAGGTGCCGGCCAGCGAGAACGTCGCGCTGGTGACGGCCTGCGTCGGCGACGTGAAGGTCACCGTGCCGGGACCCGCGGTCTTGCTCCATTGGATCGTCAGCGTGCCGCTCGGCAGGCCGTCGTCAGTGGCAGTGCCGGAGAGCTGTGCGGACGACGTGAGCACGGTCGTGACGTCGGCCCCTGCGTTGACGACCGGCGCCTGGTTGACGGGTGCTTCCGTCACCGTGACCACGACCGTGTCCGTGCCGGTCAGCTCGCCGTCGAACGCGCTGCACTGGCACGTGTAGGTGCCCGTCTCCGAGAACGTGACGTCGGTCACGGCCGACGTCGGCGCCGTGAACGTCGCCGTGCCAGGGCCCGAGACCTTGGTCCATTGGATCGTCACGGGACCGCCCGGCAGGCCGTCGTCGTTGACGGTGGCCGCAAGGTGCGCAGCCGACGTGATCACGGTCGTGACATCCGACCCGGCATTCACGACGGGCGCCTGGTTGGAAGCCGGCACGGTCTGGTACTCGACGACGAGTCTCGGCGCGAACGCGGCACCGCGGTCGAACGCGGACGCGATGCGGCGACCCGTGCCCGTGATCACGATGACCATCGCGTTGCCGGAAACCCAGCCGGGACGGTTCGTGATCTCCTGCACGACGCTCGCGAGGTTCGGTGTGCGCTGGTTCGGGCCGGCTTCGTCGGCGACGGTCCAGGACGCGGGCGTCCAGGCGACCGTGGCCGTCGTGCGCGGGCGGCTCGAGATGCTGCCCGCAGTCGTCGCGAACGTCGGCGCGTCGTCGTTGGCCTGACCCGCGATCGTGAGCTGTGTCGCAGTCGTCGTCGGCTCGTCGCAGGTGAACTGCACGTAGGCGGACGCGATGACGGAACCCGCCGGGATCGTCAGGTTCGCGAACCGGAGTCCGACGGTCTGGGTCGCCGTGCCGTCGACGACCAGCTCGAGGTCCGTGCTCGTCTTGCTCACGGAGGTCGGTCCCTCTTCGGCGTCGTCGCCGGACGCCGCGATGGCTCGATCCACGATGCCGCCAGGCTGCACCGTGACCTCGACCGTGTCCGAAGTCGACAGTGCGCCATCGCCGGCGCTGAGCTGCAGCGTGTACGTGCCGACCAGCGAGAACGTGACGTTGGTGACGGCCAACGTCGGCGCCGTGAAGGTCGCGGTGCCGGGGCCCGCGGTCTTGGTCCATTGGATCGCCAGCGTGCCGCTCGGCAGGCCGTCGTCGGTCGCGATGCCCGAGAGCTGCGCAGGCGACGTGATCAGAGTCGTGACATCGGACCCTGCGTTGACGACCGGCGCCTGGTTGATGGGCGGCTCCGTCACCGTGACCACGACGGTGTCGCTGGTGAGCAGCTCGCCATCGAAGGCGCTGCACCTGCAGGTGTAGGTGCCGGTTGCCGAGAACGTGACGTCGGTCACGGCCAGCGTCGGCGCCGTGAAGGTCGCCGTGCCAGGGCCAGATACCAAGGTCCATTCGATCGCCAGCGGGCCGCCCGGCAGGCCGTCGTCGGCGACCGCGCCCTCGAGGTGTGCAGGCGACGTGATCACGGTCGAGACGTCGGGACCGGCATTGACGGCGGGAGGCTGGTTCGCAGGCGGCGAAGTCTGGTACTCGACGACGAGCTTCGCCGCGACCGCCGGGCTACGGTCGTACGCGGCCGCGATGCGGCGGCCGGTGCCCGTGATCACGAATACCATCGAGTTGCCGAAGCTCCAGCCCGGGCGACTCACGATCTCCTGCACGACGGTCGCGAGGTCGGGCGTGCGCTGGTCCGGGCCGGCTTCGTTGAGGACGTTCCAGGCCACCGGAGTCCAGCCGACCGTGGCCGTCGTGCGAGGCCGGCTCGAGATGCTGCCCGCAATCGTCGTGAACGTCGGCGCGTTGTCGCTCGCCTGCCCCGCGATCGTGACCTGCGTCGCAGTCGTCGTCGGCTCGTCGCAGGTGAACTGCACGTACGCAGACGTGATGAAGGCGCCTGCCGGGAGCGCGAGGCTCTGGAACCGGATGCCGACGGTCTGGGTCACGGTACCGTCGATCGTCAGCTCGAGGTCCGTGCTCGTGCGATTCACCGAGGTCGTCCCCTCTTCGGCGTCGTCGGACGAGGTCCCGACCGCTCGCTCCACGCTGCCGGCTGGCGGCGGTGCCTGCACCGTGATCGTGACGGTGTCCGTGGTCGCGGCCTGGCCATCGAAGGCGCGCAGCTGGCAGACGTAGGTGCCGAGCGCGGTGAACCAGACAGTGGTCGCTGCCTGCGTCGGCGTCGTGAAGTTCGCCGTGCCAGGACCCGAGAGCTGGCTCCATTGGATCATCAGCGGACTGCCCGGCGCGCCGTCGTCGATGGCGGTGCCCGCAAGGAATGCAGCCGAGGTGCCGACGGCCGTGGTATCCGGCCCGGCATCGACGACGGGCGGCGTGTTGCTCGGAATCTCCGTCGGCAACCCGTACTCGAACAGCATGCCGTCGTTCTCGTTCGGGTCGAAGTCGTTGTCGACACCGCGATCGACGAGGAACAGGCTGTCGCCGGCGCCGACCGTGCTCGGGGCGAACACGATGCCCGCGGGCTTGAGGAGCCCCGCGCTCGGCAACGTGATGCCTCGCACGAGTTGCCCCTGGGAATCCAAGTGCAGGAGCAGCGTCTTCGGCAGGCCCGCCACATAGATGCCGCCATCGCTGGGACGGATGGCAATGCCCTCGGGATCGGTCGCTCCGAACTGCGCCAGGTCGTAGCTGGTGAGCACGTCGTCGCCGCCGTTCCCTGCAACACCGTCGAGGATGCCGTTGAGGCCGGGGTTGATCTTGAATGCGAGGGACGTGCCCCCGTCGATGAGCCACAACTCGCCGGTCGTCTGATCGAAGGCGACGTCCTCGGCGTCGAGCGAGAACGAGCGGACGCTGAACGAGCGCACCGAGTCGTCGGCTGTGTTCAGCAACCCATCCGGTCCCGCGCCGACGACGTAGACGCGGTCGCGGTCGTCGTCCGTGATGTAGAAGGTCCGCGTGGCGGTGTCGAGCGTGATGCCCGACGGTTCGGGCGTGTAGGCCAACGTCGCACTCGTGCGCGCCAGGATGCCTGTGCGACTGGGCTCGAACGCGTTGGCGCCCGCGTAGATCGGCATCTCGTCGACCTCACCGTCGCTGACGATGAGCCGATCGAAGAGCGGGTCGTAGGCGATGCCCGACGGATCGGGACTCGACGGCGACCACGAGCCGGTTGGCACGGTCGCGCGCAGCGTAGCAGTGAGCACGTCGATCCCCGCGGCGCTCCACGTCCACTGCGAGGTCAACATGCGTTGGTCGCCACTGGTGATGAACAGGTCGTGCTCGGGGCTCTCGCTCGGCGCGAAGCCGAACGCGAGCACGGCAGGCACGGGCCGCAACGTCCCGGCGCTCGGGTTCGGATCGGTCGCAGAATGCTGCAGCAGGTCGCCTGTCGCCGGCTCGAAGCCGACGATGCGGTCGCGCGCGACGTCGAATGCGATGCCGCGCACCGTGCTCCACGCGGAAGGCAACGGCGTCGACTCGAACTTCGCCTTGCCCGCCCGCACGTTCGCGAGGTCGATACGCAGCAGTCTCGGCTCGGCCGCGTCGAGCAGCACGACCTGCTCACGCTCACCGTCGATGCAGATCCCGGCCGGCAGAGACCATGTCGCAGAAGGAACCGCCAGCACGTGCAACGCGAGCGACGACGAGGCGTCGATCAGCACGATGGGCCCCTGAGGCGCCGCGAACACGAGCTGCGCGACCTCTGCTCCGATGTAGCTCGCCGAGCACAACAGCGGGTCTGGCACGAGGATCGTCGCAGCTCCGGCCCGCAGCGCCGGATGCGGCACCGGGGCATAAGCGAGCTGCGTCGCGGAGAACCCGTGGACCGCCAGCAGGAACTGCGCCGCCTCAGGGGGCTCGAGGACGCCTGCCAGCTGGGGCTGCTGGATGACGGGGCTGGACTGTGCAACGAGAGCCGTTGCGGCGAGACAGAGGGCGACAGGGATGCGCATCGAGGTGCAGGGCAAAGGCGGCGGGACTCCTACTACCGGGCGGCAACCTTAGCGCCTTGGCGCGTTGCTGCCACCCATCGACCGAAATGCAACTGCCGCAGCTGGCATGCACGGCATCGCTGCCGGTGTGCGCGCAAGCGAGCGGAGCGCAGGAAAGATCCGTTCGGCCGCATGTTTCGTGATTGGTTCACTGATAGGTGACGATGAGTTGCGCTGCGACCGCGGCGCCGTCGTCGAAGGCCGACGCGATGCGCGTGCCGGTGCCCGTGATCACGAACACGATCGCGTTGCCGGAGAACCAGCCGGGGCGGCTCGTGATCTCCTGCACGGCGCTCGCGAGGTTCGGCGTGCGCTGGTTCGGACCGGCTTCGTTCGCGGTGGTCCAGGACGCGGGAGCCCAGGCGACGGTCGCCGTCGTGAGAGGCCGGCTCGAGATGTTGAGGGCCGTATTCGCGAACGTGGCTGCGTCGTCGCTGTCCTGGCCGGCGATCGTGAGCTGCGTCGGATCCGTCGTGGCTTCGTCGCAAGTGAACTGCACGTAGGCGGACGTGATCACCGCGCCAGCCGGAATCGTGAGGTTCGTGAACCGGAGCCCGACGACCTGACTCACCGTGCCGTCGATCCCCATCTCGAGATCGCTGCTCGTGCGGTTCACGGCAGTCGGTCCCTCTTCGGCGTCGTCGCTGGAGGCCGCGATCGCGCGCACGATGCTGCCGGCCGCGTCCACGGTGACCGTGACCGAGTCCGTGCGCGTGAGCAGGCCATCGGAGCCGCTGAGCCTCAGCGTGTAGATGCCCGCCGCCGAGAAGGAAGCGTCCGTGATCGCCGACGTCGGCGCCGTGAAGGTCAC
>DASVAL010000099.1:0-46039 GCA_036376355.1 Planctomycetota bacterium | reverse complement strand
CGGCGACCTGAAGGGCAAGGCGTTCCGCATCGGCCACATGGGCGACCACACGCTGGCGCGCGTGCAGCAGCTGCTCGCTGCGATCTGAGCAGCTACCGCGTGATCAGCACCACGGCGGCGCCAGCGACCGCGAGCACGGTGCCGGCCACGCCGACCCGGCCGATGCGCGCGCCGTAGACGAGCGCCGACACCGGCATCATGAAGATCGGCGTTGTGGCCATCAGGGCCGCGGCGACGCCGACGTTCGCCGCGTAGCGCGTCGCGACCATCGAGAGCCAGACGCCGGCGACGGGCCCGAACGCAGCACCGAGCAGTGCCGTGCCGAGCGCGTTCCTGTGCCTGCAGACGGCGACGAACGCGAGCCCGCGCTGCAGCAGGAACGACACGGCCATCAGGCCGACCAGCGCCGTGACCATGCGCACGACGGTCGCCTGCAGCGGCACGACTCCCTCCGGCAGGTCGGGACCCGTGGCCATCGCGACGCGAGCGAGCACGACGCCCGCCGCCTGCCCGGCCGCGCCGAGCAACGCGCCGAGCACGCCGGTCCAGAGCTGCCTGCGCGTGAGCCCCGGGTTCCAGGACGCGCCCTCGCTGCTGCGCAGCAGCACGAGCAGCACGCCGGTCATCAGCAGCGAAGCGCCGACCAGCATGCCGGGCGTGAACGGTTCACCCATGCCGAGCGCAATCCCCATCGCGAACAGAGGCCACGTCGCCATCACGACCGAGCTGTGTCGCGGACCGATCGTCGCGAGCGCGTAGAAGAACCCGAAGTCGCCGAGCACGAGTCCCGTGACGCCCGACAGCACGAGCAGCACGAGCCGGTCCTGGGGCAGCTGCGCGGGCCACGCATGCCCCGTGGTGAGCCACGCGAGCGCGAGCAGCACCGGCACGCCGGCGATCAGCCGGAACTGGTTGCTGCCGAGCGGGCCCGCGGCGCGGCTCGCCACGGCGAACGACATGCTGCTGCCCGTCCAGCAGAGCGCGGTGCACAGAGCACAGATCTCGCCGAGGTAGGGCATGCAAACGCTGCGAGAGTGTGCGACCCTACCCGCTGCAACGCAACGTGCACGACGTCCTCGCCGACTACATGCGCTGGCTCGCGCGCCGCAAGAGCGCGGCGACGGTGCGCGCCTACCGCAGCGACCTCGAAGCGTTCCTGCAGTGGCTCGCACAGGGCGGACGGCCGCTGCTCGAGGTCACGCGCTTCGAACTGCGCCGCTACCTCGTCGAGCTCGAGGAGCAGGGCCTGGCCGCGACCTCCGTGCAGCGCAAGCTCGCGAGCCTGCGCGGCCTGTTCGCGTGGCTCGTCGAGCAGGGCCGCATCGACGCGGATCCAGCACGGCTGCTGAAGGGGCCGAAGGCCGTGCGCGCGGTGCCTCGTTTCCTGACCACGCCCGAGGTCGACCGCCTGCTCGCGCAACCGTTCGACGAGTCCGCTCAGGGCCAGCGCGACCGCGCGATCCTCGAAGTGCTCTACTCGACCGGGTGCCGCGTCAGCGAGTGCGCCGGCATGCGGATCCGCGACCTCGATCTCGACGAAGCGGTCGTGCGCGTGCTCGGCAAGGGTCGCAAGGAGCGCATCGCGATGCTCGGCAAGCCGGCCTGTGCCGCGATCGCCGCGTGGCTGCCGCTGCGCGCGCGTCTCGTGCGCGAGAGCCGGCGGACCGATCCGGGCACGCTCTGGGTCAATCGCTTCGGGCGCGCGCTGAGCGCCCGGTGGGTGTTCCAGACCGTCGTCGATCGCGCCAAGGCCGCCGGGCTGCAGTCGTCGCTGACGCCGCACGGCCTGCGGCATTCGTTCGCGACCCACCTGCTCGACCGCGGCGCCGACTTGCGCACCGTGCAGGAACTGCTCGGACACGCACGTCTCGTGACGACCGAGATCTACACGCACGTGTCGATCGGGCGGCTGCGCGACGTCTACGACCACGCCCACCCGCACGGGCGCGCGCGCGACGCGGCGCACGACTAGGGCGCTCGGCAACGACCTGCAGCGCGGCTTCCGCGCGCGATGACGTCGAAAGCGGCCGGCCTCGGAGTAGCATGTGCCGCCGTGGCCGGGTCACAGGGCCGCGGCCAGCCCACTCGTTCTCATCCCGCTACCAGGAGCCAACCATGCCTCCACGCCTCTCGCGCCGCGAACTGGCGCGTCGATTGGTCGGGCCTGTCCGGAAGACCACGTCCGGTCACGTCACGAGCCGCCCGGTCGCGCCGCTACCGCTCTCGTTCGAACTGCATGTGCTCTCCCGCGCCACGTTCGGCGCCAATGCTGCCGCCGTCGCCGAAATGCAGCAGATGGGCTTCGACACCTGGCTCGAGTGGCAGCTCAGCCCCGAGGGCATCGACGACTCGCACCTCGAGAACTCGCTGCCGGGACTGATCGCGCCGTACGCGAACAACGCGGCCGACGTGCGCATGATGGCGCGCGCGATCCACTCGAGGCGCCAGCTCGCGTGGCGCATGACGTACTTCCTGAACAACCACTTCTCGACCTTCCGCGGCGACACGCAGCCGGTCAGCGAGACCGTCGAGGACGAGGTGTTCTTCAAGAGGTGCTTCTCGAGCTTCGCGAACGTGCTGCGGCTCTCGGCGACGAGCCCCGCGATGATCGACTTCCTCGATTCCCAGGTGAACATCGCGTCGAGCCCGAACGAGAACTACGCGCGCGAGCTCATGGAGCTGCACACGATCGGCGTCAACGGCGGCTACACGGAGCCCGACGTCGCCGCCGCAGCGCGCGTGTTCACGGGTTGGTCGCGCGTCAACGTCGTCACCGGCACGGTCACGACGTCGAGCTACTTCCAGTTCCGCTCCAACCGGCACGACCCGGGGCCCAAGAGCCTGTCGCTCGGCTGGTCGACGCCGGGCGTCGCCGGCACCAACGGCTACCTCGAGGGCTACAGCCTGCTCGACTTCCTCGCGGCCCATCCGAACACCGCGACGCGCTTCACCGAGAAGCTGTGCCGGTTCTTCGTCTCCGACCAACCACCGGCGGCCCTGCTTGCGCGCGTGCGCCAGACGTTCGTCAGCACGGGCGGCAACCTGAAGGCCACCGTGCGCGCGATCTTCCTCGACGACGACTTCGCAGCCGCGGTCAACAAGAAGTCGAAGGTCCACGACGGCTTCGAGTTCGTCGCGAACGCGGTGCGGCGCCTCGCGATCGGCGCGCCGAACCTCGCGAGCCTCAACAACCACGTCGGCCTGCTGCGCGCGCAGCCGCACATGTTCACGCTGCCGACCGGTTATCCCGAGATCGGCCCACCGTGGCAGGGAGCCGGCAACGTGCTGCCGCGCTGGAAGTTCGCCGACCAGCTCGTGCGCAACCAGATCGGCGGCGTCAGCGTGCCGTGGTCGACGATCTTCCCCGTGCTGCCCGTCGGCGGTGCAGCCTGGGTGTCGAGCCTGCTCGCACGCCTCGTCGACTCCGAAGTGCCGACGACGACCGTGATGGCGCTGACGGCCTTCATGAACGCGCGGCTGTCGACGCTGCCGTCGAACCCGACGCTCACGCAGGTGCTGCCGCACCTGCGCGACCTCACGTCCCTGGTCCTGCGCATCCCCGAAGCCCAACTGAACTGAGGCACCTCCCATGCAATCGAGCTCAGACGATCAGAAGCCGAACAACGCCGGCCCAGGCCAGGACCGCCGCACCTTCCTGAAGGCCGGTGCACTCGCCACGGGTGCCATGACGCTCGCGGGACCGCTGTCGGCTCGCAGCGGTGCAGGCCGCCGCGGCGGGACGAAGGTCACCGTCGTGTTGTTCCAACGCGGTGGCGCCGACCACCTGAACCTCTATGCGCCGACCGGCGATCCGTTCTACGCGCAGCTGCGGCCGACCATCGGAGTCCTGCCACCGGGCTCGACCGGGGCCGTCGTCGGTCTGCCGATGAGCACGACTTTCTCGATGCACCCGGCGATGACCGGACTCCACGCGAGGTTCACGGCGCCGAACAGCCGGCTCGGCATCGTGCACGCGGTCGGCTACCTGCCGTACAACCGTTCGCACTTCGAGAGCCAGGACCTCTACGAAACCGGCCTGGCGCCCGGTTCGCCGCCCGACGGCTGGATCAACCGCCACCTGCAGGTCACCTCGACGACGCAGGACCCGCCCGTGCGCGCGCTCGCGCTGCGCCCGACGCTGCCGCTGTCGATGGCCGGCAGCTATCCGTGCTTCACGGTCGCGACGATGCAGGACCTGACGTTCATCGGCCAGGCCGACATGCGCGTGACCCTCGAGGCGATCACCGACACGACGCCGACGGGCGCCATGCACGCCCAACAGCAGCTCGCCTACCAGAGCGGGATCGACGCGTTCGATCTGATCGACATCTTCGCTGGCATCAACCCGGCGACCTACGTGCCCGCGAACGGCGCGGTCTATCCGGTCAACGCGATCGGCCAGGCGCTCAAGGAGGTCGCCGAAGTCATCAAGGCGAACCTCGGCGTCGAGTTCTACGCGGTCGATCACAACGGCTGGGACCATCACGCCGGCCTCGTCACCGCGATCAACAACACCGCGACGCAGCTGAGCCAGGCGATCAACGCGTTCTTCACGGACCTCGGCACGCTCGGCGTCGACGTCGTGCTCGTGACGATGTCCGAGTTCGGCCGCATCCCGGCCGAGAACGGTTCGGGCGGCACCGACCACGGTGTCGGCGGCGCGATGCTCGTGGCGGGCGGTGCCGTGAACGGCGGCCTCGTGCACGGCATCTGGCCGGGGCTCTCGCAGCAAGCCATGATCAGCGGCCGGTTCCTCGCGCCGAGCAACGACTTCCGCAGCGTGCTGCGCGAGATCCTCGAAGTGCACATGGGCGGGACCGATCCGAACATCGTGTTCCCCGGCCACGTGCACGCGCCGATCGGGATCCTGTAGTCGGGAGCGCCGCGGCGCGGCCGCGTCACGGCCTTGTCACCGCGCGGGCGACGCATGCCGGCAAGCTCTTCCGCGAGCGGCGGCTCGTTGCGTATGCTGCTCGCCCGTCCCGCCACCTCGCCGCTGTTTCTCGCACCCCAGGTCGCCCATGCCTCCCACCCGAGCCGCCGTTCTCGCTGCGTTCGCGCAGCACCGTTGTTCCGCGATCCTGCGCACCAACGATCGTGAAGTGGTGCGCCCGGCGCTCGAAGCCGCGATCGCCGGCGGCTTCCGCATCGTCGAGGTCACGATGACCACGCCCGATTGCCTCGAGCACATCAGCGCGTTGCAGGAGCGCCACGGCATCGTCATCGGTGCCGGCACCGTGCTGTCGGTCGAGGACGCGAAGGAGGCGCTGGCCGCGGGTGCGCGCTTCCTCGTCTCGCCGGTGACCGATCCGCAGGTCATCACCTTCTGCCGCCAGCACGACCTCGTGTCGGTGCCGGGCACCTACACCCCGACCGAGATGATGACGGCGCACCGCGCGGGCGCCGACATGGTCAAGCTGTTCCCGGCGCCCGCGAACGGCCCCGAGTTCGTGCGCGCGGTGCGCGCCCCGCTCCCGTTCCTGCGCATCTTCCCGACCAGCGGCGTCAACGAGGACAACTGCGAGCAGTGGCTCAAGGCCGGCGCGTTCGGCGTCGGCTTCGTCGGCACGCTGTTCGACGCCGACGACCTGAAGCTGCGCCGCTTCGAAGCGATCAAGGCGCGTGCTTCGCGCATGGTGGCCCGCGTCGCGGCGCAGGGAGCGGCGGGCTGAGGCGCTGCGCGCCGTCGGCCCGACCGGGATCGCTGCGTCGCGCGACGATTCATGACTCTGCGGCGCGACGCGCGTTGCGGCGGCAGACGGCAGAGTCCAAGATGCGGCCGTGTTGTTGCTCCTGAGCTTCCTCGCGCTGGCCCTCGGCCCGCTGCTCGTCCTGCTCGCGCGCAGCCATGCCTGGTCGACGGTCGGCCTCGACAGCTTCTGCCTGATCACGATCAGCGGGTTCGCGCTGCTGCACCTGCTGCCCGAGTCCGCGGAGCAGGCGGGCTGGCTCGTGATGCCGCTGGCGTTCGCCGGCTTCCTGCTGCCGACGCTGGCCGAACGCACGCTGCACCACGGCCACGCCGGCATGACCCGCACCGTGCTCGTGTTGGCACTGCTCGGCATGGCGGCGCACGCGTGTCTCGACGGCTTCTTCCTGGCCGAGGGCAGCCACCACCACGGCGACCACGAAGGTCACCGGCACACGCACGAGGTGACCGCGTGGGCCGTGATCCTGCACCGCATTCCCGAGGGTGTCGGCATCTGGTGGATCGTGCCGCGCACGCTGGGTCTCTGGCCCGCGGTGCTCGTGACGATCGTCAGCGTGTCGGGCACTCTCTTCGGCTTCTTCCTCGGCGCCGACGTGCTGACCGACTCGTCGCAGCGTGGACTGGCGCTGCTGCAGTCGCTGCTCGTGGGATCGCTGCTGCACGTCGTGCTGCACTCGCACATCCCGGCGCCCCGCGAGCAGGGCCGTTGGCGCGTCGCCTCGGTGCTCGGTGCTCTGGTAGGCGTCTGCGTGCTCTGGTTCGTGATCCACGACCACTTCCCGGGCGACGAGCACACGAGCCCCGCGCACGTCTTCTGGGAGCTCGCGATCGAATCGGCGCCGGCGCTGCTGCTCGCGTACCTGCTGGTCGGCCTCTGCCACGCGTTCCTGCCGACGAACTGGCTCGCGAGCATGACGCGCGGCCCGAAGCTGCTGCAGGCGCTGCGCGGCGTCGCCGTCGGCCTGCCGCTGCCGGTCTGCTCGTGCGGCGTGCTGCCGATCTACCGCGAGCTGATCCGGCAAGGCACCGCCATGGCGGCGGCCATCGCGTTCCTCGTCGCGACGCCGGAGCTCGAGCTCGCGGCCGTCATGCTGACCTGGCAGCTCATGGGCAGCGAAGTGGCGCTCGTGCGCGTCGGCATGGCGGCCGTGCTGGCGCTCGGCGTCGGCATGTTCGTCGCGTCGTTGGCGCCGCGTTTCGACGCGGCGCGGAACAGCGAGGGCGGCGCGATGCCGGTCGGCTCGACGGGCTCGCTCGGCCAGCGGATGCAGACCGCGCTGCGCTTCGGCTTCGGGCCGGCCGTCGACAACACCGCGACGTGGATCCTGATGGGCCTGCTGCTGTCCGCGATGTTGATGCCCTACATCAACCCCGAGTGGATCGCCGCGCTGCCGCCCGGCATCGACGTGCCGATCGCCGCGCTGATCGGCCTGCCCCTCTACGTCTGTGCGACGGGCAGCACGCCGCTCGCGGCGATGCTGCTCGTGCAGGGGCTCTCACCCGGTGCCGTGCTCGCGCTGCTGCTGACGGGGCCGGCCACGAACGTGACGACGTTCGGTGTGCTCGCGAAGCTGCACGGCGGGCGCACCGCGGTGCTGTTCGCGGTCTCGATGTGGCTCGGCGCCATGGGGCTCGGCTACCTCGTCAACGCGTTCCTGCCGGCACCGCAGGTGCCCGCGCTCGCTGCGGCCGCGCACGACCACTCGAGCCTCGCGACGATCGCGCTCGTGGCGCTCGGCGGCGTCTTCCTGGTCTCGCTGCTGCGCCAGGGCGTGCGGCCGTTCCTCGAGCGCCTGTACGACTCGCCCGCCAATCTCGGACCCGGCGAGGCTGCCGGCTGTGGTGACGCGCACGGGCACACCCATCACCACGGACACGACCACGGCCACCACCACCACGGACACGCCGCGGGCGGCGCCAAGTTCACGCCGCTCGCGCAGGCTCCGCTGGCACCACCGCAGGAGCGCGGCGACGGGCCGGGCTGCTGCAAACACTGACGGTCAGCGGAAACCGTGGACCAGGCCGGCGCCGCGGTCGAGCTCGTGCGCCGCGTGTCACGCCAGCCCGTGCTGGAAGCCCCCGGCTTCGACGCGTTCGCGGCGATCCTCGCGCACGAGCCACAGACCGCGCTGTGCGATGACGCGGCCGATCGGCCGCCGCGCGCGCGGTGCCAACGGGCCCCCGGCCGGCAGCACCGCGCGCGGTGCCTGGGCCCAGAGCAGCACGTGGTCCTCGCCGTCGGTCAGCGCGCGGTGCAGCGCACGCGGGCCGTCGCCGCCCGCGAGGCGGCGCGCGGCGCCGCGGATCGGCACGGCAGCGGCATCGATCTCGGCGCCGAGCCCCCCGCTGGCCCGCAGCATCGTCTCGAGATCGAGCAGCAGGCCGTCGCTGACGTCGATCGCCGCGTGCACGGCGCGCTGGCGCGCGAGCCAGACACCTTCGCGCAGCGCCGGACGGAAACGCAGGTGGTGCCCGGCCCGCGACCCGCCGAGCTGCCCGGTCACGTGCAGCGTGTCGCCGATGCGCACGCCGCGGCGCTGCAGCGCGCGGCCGGGCAGGTGCCCGACGGCAGTGACCGTGACGACGAGCGGCCCGCGGCCCGTCGTGACGTCGCCGCCGACGACGGTGCAGCGCGCCTGCCGCACGGCACTGCGGATGCCGCCGAGCAGCGCGCGCGTCCGCGCGAGCGGGAAACCGCGCGGCAGGACCAGCGATACGAGCAGCCAGTCCGGGACCGCGCCCATCGCCGCGAGGTCGGAGAGATTCCGGTTCACGGCCTTGCGACCCACGTCGCGCGGTGCATCCTGCGCCGTGAAGTGCACACCCTGCACGACGGGGTCGCAGCACAGCACGGTCTTCGCACCGCGGTTGCGGACGACCGCCGCGTCGTCGCCGATGCCGACTTCGAGGCCGCGCGCGCTGCCGAAGAACCTGGCGAGGCCGGCCGTGAACGCGCGTTCCTCGATCACCTCAGCCGTGCTCCGGATCGGTCTCGACGCCGTCGGCACGCGGTTCGGCCGCGAGCTCCGTCTCGCCGCGGAACGCGCGCAGGAACGCCGCGGCCGCTTCGCGCGGATCGTCGGCGCACATCAAGGCGCTGCGCACCGCGATGCCGACCGGCCGACCCAGGGACGGCAGCAGCGGGATCCTCGCGGCGTTCACGAGGTCGACGCCGCCGAGCCACACGACCGGCAGGCGCGCCTTCGTCGTCAGGTGCGCGGCGCGCGCCTCGCCGAGGTGCGGCATGCCGGGCTTGCTCGTGGTCGGCCACACGGGTGCCAGCAGCGCGAAGTCGCAGCCGCCGGCAACCGCGAGGTCCAGTTCGCCCTGGTCGTGCGCCGAGTAGCCGAGCAGCGAGTGCGGCCCGAGCACCTCGCGCGACACCTCGGCCGGCAGCGACCGGTAGCCGATCTGCGCGCCGTGCGCCATGCGCGCTACGGCCAGGTCGAGCCGGTCGTTCACGAGCAGGATGCCGCCAACGGTCTCGAGCACCGGCATCAGCCGCTCGCACGCGAGCATCAGCTGGCGGGCCGACCACTTCGCCTCGCGCAGCTGCACGCAGCGAACACCGCCGGCGACTGCGGCCGCGACCACGGCCTCGATGCGCGGGAGCTCGCCGCGTCCGTCGGTCACGAGCACGAGACGCAGCAAAGATGGATCCAGCCGGCGAACCTCGGCCATGGAGGGCATTAGCTACCACGCAGGCTTGCCGAGGGGAAGGTGCGTCGGCAGTGAGTGCGCCGGCCGGGCGTCAGCGCTTGCTGCCGCCGCCGGCCTTCGGCTCGCCGGCTTCGGCCGGAACGCGCGGTGGCTCCGGCGGCAGCTCCTTGTTCGCCAGCTCGAGCAGCGCGGCCCACGTCGGCGGCTTCGCGAGCGCCTCGCGGACGGCCTTCATGCCGCCACTTCGCAGCAGGTGCAGGAAGTAGCGCCGGCCGGTCACGTAGCTCGTCTCCGTGCCCAAGCCGTACGGACCGCGCTGCATGAAGTCCTCGAGGCCCAGTTCCTGCTCCGCGATCAGCTCTTCGACCACGACGGCGTGGCCCTCGATCAGCGCCTTGATCCGCAGGATCTCCTCGGCGTCCTTGTCGTCGACCTTGGCGAGCCGCGACGGCAGCGCGAAATGCTGCTCCTGCAGCGCGTGCACGAGCTCGTGCGCGATGGTCGCCTTCTGGTGAGCGACCGCTTCGCGGACGTGCCGTGGCGCATCGTCGGCGACGACCTGCACCAGCGGCCCGACGACGAGCGGCGAGAGCACGACCTCGTCGCTCGCGGCGAGATACATGCCGAGCATCGCGACGCTGGCTTCGAAGACGTCGCGCTCCTTCTCGAGGTGGAACTCACGCTTGACGATCTCGCGCCATTCCCTGGCCTTCACGGCCCTGACCTTCGGACGCCGCGCGAACGCGAGCCCCGAGTGCTTTTCGACGGACACGATCATCTCGTCGACGGCCTTCTGCAGGCGTTGCTCCTGCTCCGTGGCAGGCGGTTTGGCCGTCGATCCGTCTTGCGCCACCGCGTGCAGCGCGAGAGTGAGGCCGCAGAGCAGGGCGATATGGCGACGCATGGGCAGGCCCACTCTAGCACGCGGCGCGGACCATGCCGCGGTCGCGAACGATCAGCGATAGCGGACCTGGGCCTGAGCGGGACTCCCGGGGCCACGGACTGGCCAGACTGGCGCCGGCGCGGCCGGCGCCTCGCCGCGCAGGATCGACGCCGTGGCTTTCACCTCGAAGTGCAGCCACGGGATCGGCGACAACGCTTCGACTTCGGGCAGCAGCGCGGCGGCGTCCGGGCCGAGCCGGCGCAGGCACCACATCACGGCGGCACACTGCTCGACCTTGCGCCGGTCCAGCATCTGCCGCAGCTCGGGCAGCAGCAGGCGCGCGGCGGGGAGGTCGGCGGCGATCTTGTGGACAGTGTCGGGCCGCGGGTCGCCGCATTGCTGCCGCAGCTTCGCCGCGCGCTCCGCGGCGGCCGGCAGCTTCGCAACGATCTCGGCGCACGCCGGCGGCAGGCCCTCGAGCGGACCGAACCGCTCTTCCCACGAAGCCTCGCACAGCAACGCGTGCAGCGTCTGCACCAGGTTCGGTTCCTGCGCTGACGCCAGCCAGGCGCGCAGCGCGGCCCGGCGCATGTTCAGATCGGCGTCGTTGAGGAAGTGGAACGTAGGCCCGCAGCTCTGCGAGCAGGCGAGCTGTTGCATGAGCTCCAGGAACTCGAGCGGCGCCCACCGCCCGGGAGCGAGCAGTTCCTCCTGTGCGGCCTGCACGGCGGTATCCGCTTCCCGTCGCAACCACGGCAGCGCGCGTGCGCGACAAGCCGCGTCGGCGGCCGGCCACAGCTGCACCAGCGCGCGCGCGTGCCTGGCCCGCGGGTTCCACCGCGGATCCACGGCCGGAGCGTTCCAGAACCTCGCTGATGCTTCGATCCGCTCGAGCACGCGCGGGTGCAGCGGCGCGCCGGCCAGTAGCGCGCGGAATGCACTGCCATCGTCCTCCTGCAGCATCGGCGCGATCGCGTCGGCGAGTGCTACCGGCATCGACCACACAGCCCGGCTGTTCCCCATCTGCGCGACGAGCGCCTTGCGCTCGGCATCCGAGAGCCGCGGCCATACGCGCACGCAGTGCTCGAACTCGACGGCGTGCAGACCGCGCTCGGGGTGGGCCAGCCGCTCGCGCCGCGCCTCATCGGCTGTGGCGGTCTCGCTGGCGCTGCAGGCGAGCAATGCCCGGGCCTGCAAGCGGACCTCCTCGCGCCCATCGCCGGCCAACCGCTCGATCGCTGCGAGCGTCACCGCCCCTTCGAGGCGCAGGCCGGACAACAAGGGCAGGATGTGTGCCTCGTGCTCGGTGCCAAGCAGGGCCAGCAACGTGGCCTTCCGGGCCTCGGGCGGCAACACCGCAGCGACCACATGCCCAACGTGCGGATTGTGCGGCATCGCCGCCAGCAGCTCGGGCACGGCCGCGGCCGCCGCCGGTCCGAGACTTCCGATCGCGGCTGCGATCGCGTAGCGCCGCGGCTGCTCGCACAGGGCTTCGCGCAGCGTGGGCAACGCGGCGATTCCGTCCTCGAGGGCGGCGAACCAGCATGTCTGCGGAATCTCGGAAGCCACGATGCGAGCCGCGATCTTGCGCGCAAACGCGGCGCCACCCGGAACGCGTGGGGCATCCTCGTGCCGTATCGGCTGCGGGCCGAGCACCGCCGCCGCGACGACTGCGGGATCCGCGTGCTCGAGCAACGGCTCGCAGAGGCGGATCGCGGCGTCGGGGGCGATCGCGCAGACGGCGGGCGGCAGCAACACCAGCTCGGCGGCCGTGAACTTCGGCAGCGCCTCCTCGAGGGCAGCGAGCAGGGGCCGGCCGTCGGCGCCGAGCAAGGTCAGCAGTTGCAAACCTACCGCGCGCTGCGCGGCCGAGTCGTCGAGCAGCCGCCGTCGGATCGCGGCCATCATGCCTTCGTCCACCGGCAACAAAGCGAGGCCTTCCCTGCCGACGCGCGGCACGGGACAGCAGATCACGTCGGAGCGCCTCACCAGTGCGTCGCGGATGCGTTGCTCGGCTGCCGCGCCGGGCATCAGCTCGCGCACGAGGGCAGCGTCGGGATGGCTCTGCGTCCAGACCCACGTCACCGGCGGTGCCCGATGCTGGACCGCACGCAGGTCTGCCCGCAGCAGCAGCAGCGCGTCGAAAGCCTGCCGATTCCCCGCGAGCCACGACTCGACCAGCTGCGCGATGCGCTGCGGCTGGCCGTCGGCCCACGTCGCCAGCACGGTGCGCGGAACGGGCCAGGGCGTCGGATCGAGATCCTGCGGCAGCGGGAAGCGGTCCATCACCGCCGCGGCGCGTTCACGCGACTGGGTTTCACGGAGCAGGACCTGCCACTGCGCAGCGGTCGGCGTCACCCCCCACCGCTCCGCGTGCTCGAGCGCCATCACCCCGATCGCCGCGTCGGCGTTGCCGATTCCACGCTCGATCGCGTCGCGCCGCGCGTCGTCGCCGGCGGCAGTCGCGAACAGGTTGCTGAACAGGTTGCGGCGCTGATCGCCGGGAGTACGCGGGTCGTCGATCAGTGTGAGCAGCCTGCCGCGCAGCGGGCCCCGGACCTGCGGCGTCAGCAGCCCGGCGTGCAGGAACCACGGCTTGCTGCGCACGTGCTCGACCAGCAGGTCCAGCACTCGCGCCTCGTCGCCGGCAACGCGCAGCAGGGGAGCCAGCACCTCGAGCCGGCCCTTCTCGACTACGGCGAGCAGCAGGTCGCGAACGGCGGCCTGGTCGCGCGCGTGCTGCACCAGGAGATTCCAGCTGTCGAACCCATACATCGACGCTGGCTCGCTGCTTGCGATGCGGAACCAGATCGACTCGGCCTCGGCCACGCGCCCGAGCGCAGCCAGGCGAGTAGCCGCCGCGAGTTGCGTGGTGGCCGCGGCGCCGTTCGCGAGCTGGTCGACCTGGTCGTCGAACTCTTCCGGCCGCTGCCGGAAATCCAGCCGGAACCCGAGCATCGTTCCCGCGGCGTCGGCGACCGCGGGGCACGGATCGGCCAGCAGGCGCACGATCGTCGCGGCCGGCACGGGCGGGCCCTGCTGCCATTGCATGCCCGCCAGGCCCGCGAGGACCTGCGCCGCCTCGGCGCGGCGGCCGGCGTCGCCGGCGGCGCGGTCGAGCGCCGCGAGCCAGGGCGCCGCCGGACTCTGCCTGTCGAGGCCGTGGATCGACGCGAGCGCGTAACAAAGGGGCCCGCGCAGCGTGCCGTCGGCCATGCGGCGGCGCAGCTCGGGCAACGCGCCGAGCGCCTTCGGGCCGAGCCGTTGGAGGCCGGCGTGCAGGTTGTTTGCCGCGGCGGGCTCGAGCAGCGGCTGCCACTGGCCGGCGAACTGTCGCGACCACGCCGTCAGCACCTCCTCGACCGGGGCGCCACAGGCGGGGTCCTCGCACCACGCGCGCAGCTGCTCGAGCGGCATACGCTCCGGCATCGGCATCGCGGCGCAGAGCCGCAGCCAGCGCGCTCGCGACGCGGCCGGCAGCCCTTCGGCGATCGAGAACGGCACGCCGATCGCTTCGGGTGGCGCCGCCGCGAGCGCGCGCGCGACCTCGGCGCGTTCCGCGTCGCCGGCGTCGTCCTCGCCAGCCGCCGCGAAGCGATCGACCAGCGCGCCGACCGTGGTCGCGCCGACGATGCCGTCGCGCAGATCCGCGACCCGCAGCGGCAGCATGTCCCCCAGCTGCGAGTTGCCCTGGCGTTGCTCGACGCCGTACGAGACGTACTCGGTCGGGCGGCCGTACTGGTCGCGCCAGATCCACTGGCCCTGCCGTTCGCCCTTGCTGTATTCACCGTCGGCCGCGAGCCGGCCGTTGGGCCAGGACAGCCGCCACGCGCCGGTGCGCTTGCCGCCGCCGTCGACGCGCCCGCGCTCGCGGACGCCGCCGTTCTCGTAGAACGAAGTGAACACGCCGCCTTCGACGACGGAGCGCGCTGCAGGGGTCGTCGGGCGCTGGGCTGCGGCAACGCGACACGTCGTTGCGAGGGCCAGCGTCAGGCAGGCACCCATCGCGGCCCGCGTCAGGTCCAACACTCTCGGGTAGCTCATGAAGTTCTCTGGTCCATGACGCGGCGGGGCCGGCGCCAACCAGGGATGGACGTTCGAGAGGCGGCGCGGATTGTAGCACCGGAGTTCCGCCAGCGTGGCGCGGAGCCGGCGCGGCGGCGACCAGGATCGTGAGTGGAGCCTCCCGCGCGCGGGCGCAGCCAGCCAGCGGGGCCACTCAGATCCGCTTCTCGTAGATCGGGCCCTTCTCGAAGTACTCGTTCTCGGCGCCGATCGTCTCCATGTCGTACTGGCGGCCTTCGAGGATGATGCGGCTCGCGACGATGCCCATCTCGAGGCTGTGGTCCTGGTTCGTGTACTTGAAGCGGCCCGGCCGCCCCACGTAGACGAGGTTCTGCAGGCGGTCGAGCCACTGCTTCACGACGCCGAGGTGATGGCTGTACTCGCTGTCGTAGACCGGATAGACGTGCGAGCGCTTGATCAGGTAGCAGTTGCGAACGTCCTTGCGCGTGAAGAACCCCCACGACTCGAAGTACGGCAGCACGAGGTCGAGCAGCTGCTCCTTCGTCAGCGACCAGATCGGATCGGTCTCGAACGCGAAGAACTCGACGAAGAACGACGTCTTGCCCGGCGGGCACATGTCCTTGCTGAAGTTCTTCATCTCGCTCGTGCGGCCGAACGGGATGTCCTTGCTCGGGAAGTAGATCCAGTTGTCGTTCGTGACGCTGTCCTTGTCGAGCGTCAGGAACAGGTAGACCTGCGCGCGCCACTTCAGCTTCTTCGCGGCGTCGAGCACGGCCGGCGGCGGCGGCGGATCGAGCAGGGAGAGGAAGTGCGTGATCGGAACGGACTCGACGACCTTGCCGGGCTTCACGGTCTGCACGCCGTCCGGCGTGCGCACGTCGACGCTCGTGATGCGCGTGCCGTCGTGGCGCACGACGACTGGCTCGGCGCGCGTCTGGATTCGCGTGCCGGAGGCCTCGAGGTGCTTGCCGATCTCCTGGTAGATGCGGCCCGTGCCGAACTGCGGGTAGTAGAACTCGTCGACGAGCGACTTCGGCGAGCCGCGCGAGCTGCTGAGCCCGATGGCGTTCTTGAACACGCTCCAGAGATTGAGTCCGCTGATGCGCTGCTTGGCCCAGTCGGGGTGGATCTGCGAGACCGGGATGCCCCAGATCTTCTCCGAGTAGTTGATCATGCTGAACTCGGCCAGCGTGCGGCCGAAGTTCGCGACCACGTAGTCCTCGAAGGTCCGCATCGGCTTGCCGAAGACGCCGTACCGCAGCCGTGCCAGGAAGTAGTCGGTCGCGATGCGGAAGCTCTTCCAGAGCCCGAGCGTCCGCACGACCTGCTTGAAGTTCACCGGGTAGTTGAAGAACTTGCCGCCGATGAACTGCCGCGTCAGGCGCGGCACCTTGCGCCACTCCTCGTGCAGCAGGTCCTCGATGAAGTCGTAGAGGTACTTGTTCTTCGAGAAGAACCGGTGCGGCCCGATGTCGGTCAGGAACGTCAGGTCGCCCTCGCGGATCGTCAGCGTCTTCGCGAGGCCGCCGATCTGCTCGTCGCGCTCGACGATCGTGCTCTGCTTGCCGTTGCGCGACAGCTCCATCGCGCACGCCAATCCCGCCGGCCCGGCGCCGAGGATCAGGATGGCGGCATTGCTGTCGAGAGGTGGAGTCGGCATGGAGGAGCGAGCGGCGAGGAGCTAGGAGCGACGTTTGACAGGCCGCAACGCAGAAGGTCCAGCGTCCTCCGACGACAACGTTCGCGGCGCGCTCACGCGGTCGGCCTCTGCGACCATTCGCCGAGGCTGTAGAGCACGTTCTGCGGAATCGGAGCGCGCGCGCGATCGGTCAGCTCCTGCACGATCTGCGCGCCGGAGAGACCGTCCGCGATGCCGGCCTGGACGCTCGGCTGATCGAGCTTGAACTGGTAGACGTGGTCGCTCTTCGTGCGGTGCGCGAAGCGGTCGAACAGGTGCACGACGTCGTGCACGTCGTCGCCCGGAAACACGAGCAGCTCGAAGTCCGGCTGCACGATCACGGTGCTGCGTGTGCCGCCGACCCTGCCGGCCGGCTCGGCTTCGAGCAGCTCGGCGCCGAGCTTCGACAGCCGCAGCGCCGTCACGCGGTTGCCCTGCATGCCGATGTCGACGAGGCCCAGCGGGAACAGGCGCTTCTTGACCCAGACGAGCAGGTTCCAGCACATCTGCTGCAGCGTCTCGCTCGGCGTGTAGCAACCGCCCTGGAAGCGCGTCGCGAAGAACTCCTCGGTCTGCTGGATGTCGATCTGCGCGAGATAGGCGTTGCGCGCGAGGAACGGCAGGATCGTGACCTCCTGCCACGACATCGGCTCCGCGCGCCGCAGCAGGCGCAGCAGCACGCGCCGCATGCGCGTCTGGTGGAACTGCTCGCCGGGCAGCGAACGATCCTCGACGAAGTGCGCGAGCAGCATCTTGACCTGGGACGCGAGCGGCGCGCGCTCGAACTCGTTGCCGGCGGGCGTCGGCCGCAGCGAGCGTTCGCCGCGGCGGTCGATGAGCCGGCGCTGCAGGCAGAACCGGTAGATGACCTCGAGCAGCGTCTCGGCGTCGAGGAACCGGCCCGGCACGGGCAGCAGGAGGCTCGCAATGCGCTTCTGCGAGGCCTTGAACAGGTCGCCGTCCGCCGTGAACAGGACCTTGCTCTGCTGCAGCTCGCGCATGAAGCGGCCGACGTTCGTCGTCATGTCGCCGCCGCAGCTCAGCTCCTCCTGGACCTGCGGGCGGCTCTGCTCGCCGCGGCGCCGGATCGCGAACAGCGCGACTTCGTGGAACACGACGATCGCCCGCTCCGCGGCGCGGATGCCGAGCGGCGCCAGGTCGAGCGGCCCCGTCGTGCCGAGCATCGCTTCCTCGAGGCACTTGCCGACGAACGCGAGGTCCGGCGGATCCGGCAGCTCGAGCTCACGCACCAACTCGTCCCATTCGGCGATGCCGCCGTGGCGCTGCAGCACCGCGTCGCAGACGGACGCGACGGACCCCGGCAGCTTCTGCAGCCGCTGCGCGATCGAGCTCTCCATCGTGTAGAGCTTGTAGATCTTGCGCGCATGGTCCGCGGACTTGACTTCCGCGGCCTTCGCTTCGGTGGCCCTCGCTTCGCCGTTCTTGCCGTCGGTGGTCTTGCCTTCGTGCGCCTTGCCGTTGCCGTTCCTGCCCTGGCCGTTCTTCCTCTGGCCGTTCCTGCCCGTGTCCGCCTCTCGGTGAGATGCCGTTGCGCGGTCGCGGAAGAACCGCGAGTCGAGGAAGCCCTGCAGCGTCAGCGAGTCCTGCAGCCGGTGCCGCCGGCGGCGCCGGCTCTGCAGCACACACTCCACGAGCTCGCTGGGCACGGCCCAGCACGGCGTGTCGAAGCTTGCCCAGCGTTTGTCCTTCACGTGCCAGACGAATGCCTCGCGATGCAGCGCGGCGACCGAGGCCTCGAGATCGAACCGGCTCTTGAAGTTGCGCCCGTGCTCCGTGAACAGCGCCTGCACGGACCGGACCGCGCCACCTTCGGCGAAGAACGCCTCGAGCAGGTCCTGCAGCTTGCGCGGCAGCGCCGCGATGCGCCCGAAAACGATCCGTTCGTCCTCCATCGCCGTCGTCGCGGCCGCGAGCGCCGGGCCAGCGGGGCCAGAAGTCCCGGCAGGCACGGCCTCGCCGGCGCACCAGCGCTGCACACACTCACGCACGACCTCGTCGCCGGCACCCTGCAACAGCACGCGCAGACTGAGTCGGGTCATGCGCGCGCCTCGCGGTATCGCACGGCCAAAGCGAGCAGGTCGTCGGCCCCCTGGATCGTGTAGGCGTAACCCTGCTCGGTCAGGAACAGCTGGCGCTTCTTCGCGAAGTCCTGCTCGCGCGTGTCGGCCGAGACCAGCGTGTAGAAGCTGGCCGGCCCGCCGTCGGCCTTCGGCCGCAGCACGCGCCCGAGGCGCTGCGCTTCCTCCTGCCGGCTGCCGAAGGTGCCCGAGACCTGGATCGCGACGTTCGCGTCGGGCAGGTCGATCGCGAAGTTGCCGACCTTGCTGACGACGAGACGCGGCAGCTCACCGCGCCGGAACGCCGCGTAGAGCATCTCGCGTTCGTGGTTCGGCGTGTGTCCCGTGATCAGCGGCAGGCGGAAGATCGCGGCGAGCTGCTGCAGTTGCTCGAGGTACTGCCCGATCACGAGCACACGGTCCTTGCCGTGCAGGTCGAGCAAGGCGCCGACGACGTCGGCTTTGCGTTCGTTGTCGGCCGCGATGCGGATCTGCGCCCTCGCGGAGGACGCCGCGTAGCGCGCGGCCCGGGCGCCGCCCAGCGGCACACGCACCTCGGTGCACCGCGCCTCGGCGAGGAAACCCTGGCGCTCGAGCTGCTTCCACGGCAGCTCGTAGCGCTTCGGGCCGATCAGCGAGAACACTTCGTCGGCGCGCCCGTCCTCGCGCACGAGCGTGGCCGTGAGGCCGAGCCGCCGTCGCGCCTGGATGCCGGCCGTCGCGCGGAAGACCGGCGCCGGCAGCAGGTGGACCTCGTCGTAGACGATGAGGCCGAAGCCGCCGCGGTCGAACAGGTCGAGATGCGTGAACGGATCGAGCTTGCCCTTCCGGTGCGTCAGGATCTGGTAGGTCGCGACGGTGACCGGACGGATCTGCTTGTGCTCGCCCGTGTACTCGCCGACCTGGTCCGGCGTGAGGTCCGTCTTGTCGAGCGCTTCGCGCAGCCACTGCCGCACCGCGACCGTGTTCGTCGTCAGCACGAGCGTGTTCGTCTGCAACAGATGCATCGCCGCGATGCCGACCACGGTCTTGCCGGCGCCGCACGGCAGCACGACGACGCCGCAGCCGCCGCGATCGCTGCCGCCCGCGTGGAACGCCGCGGCCGCCGCGTGCTGGTAGTCGCGCAGCCGGAAACCTCCTGCACCCGAGGGTGCCTCGCGCAGGTTGAATGCGAGCTGGTCGCCGGCGTGGTAGCCGGCGCGGTCGTCGACCGGGTAACCGAGCTTCACGAGCACCTGCTTCAGCTCGCCGCGCCGCGCGGCCGCGACGCTGTAGACGGAGCGCGCGTCGACTTCGAGCAGCTCCGCGAGGCTCGGGTGCTCGGCGAGCGCCGGCAGCACGCTCGCGTCGTCGCACTCGAGGCGCAGCCGCGCGTCGCCGTGCGCGAACAGGCGCAGCAGCCCGTAGCGCCGGAACCACTCGCGCACCTGGGTCAGCACGGCCGGCAGGATCGGGAAGCGCGAGTTCTGCACGAGCCAGCCGACGAACTCGTCGATGTCCTCGCCGAGCGCGGCGGCGTTCCAGATGCTGACCGGCGTGATGCGGTAGAAGTGCACGTACTCGGGCGACTTCTCGAGCTCGGCGAAGCGCGACAGGCGGTCGCGCGCGGTCTCGTACTCGGGGTGCTGCGTTTCGAGCAGCACCGTGCGATCGGTCTGCACGATCAACGGAGGTTCGTTCATTCGTCGCCCTCGCTGCCCTTGCGCACGAGCACCTTGCTCCTGCGCCCCCCCACCTTGCGCGTCTCTGCCTTGCGGCCTTCTGCCTTGCGGCCTCCCGGCTCGGGATCGGCCTGCCGGCCGATCCCGAGCCGCCGGGCCAGCCGCTTGGCCAAAAAGTGCCCCGTGTGGCTGCCCGTCGCCGCCACCGCCTCGGGCGTGCCAAGTGCCATGAGCCGGCCGCCGTGTTCTCCGGCCTCCGGGCCGAGCTCGAGCACCTGGTCCGCGGCGGAGATCACGTCGAGCTGGTGCTCGATCACGATGACCGACGAACCGCGCTCGAGCAGCCGGTCGATCACGAGCATCAGCTTCCTGACGTCGTCCTGGTGCAGCCCCGTCGTCGGCTCGTCGAGCACGTAGATCATGTGCGCGCGCGGCCTCGCCGCGAGCTCGGCGCACAGCTTGATGCGCTGCGCCTCGCCGCCCGAGAACGTGTTCGCTGGCTGGCCGAGCTGCAGGTAACCGAGACCTGTGTCGTGCAGCAGCTGCAGCGGCCGCACGATGTGCTTGTGGTTGCCGAAGAAGTCGAGCGCCTGGTCGACGTCCATGGCGAGCACGTGCGCGATGTTCTTGCCGCGGTACTCGACGGTCAGCGTCTCGCTGTTGTAGCGGCGGCCGTTGCAGACCTCGCACGTCACCCAGACGTCGGCCAGGAAGTGCATCTCGACCTGGATCTGGCCCTTGCCTTCGCAGTTCGCGCAGCGCCCTGCCGCGACGTGGAACGAGAAGCGGCCCGGACCGAAGCCCTTCTGCTTCGCGATCGGCGTCGCCGCGAACAGCTCGCGGATGTGCGTGAACGCGCCCGTGTAGGTCGCCGGGTTGCTCGACGGCGAGGTCCCGATCGCGGTCTGGTCGACGACGACGAGCTGCCACGGCCGCGCTTGCCCGTCGACCCAGTGCACGGCCGCGGTGTTGCCCTGCAGCGCCGGCACGAGCGCGTCCATGACGAGCGACGACTTGCCCGAGCCCGACACGCCGGTCACCGCGAGCAGGCATCCGAGCGGCACGTCGACGTCGAGCGCCTGCAGGTTGTGCACGTTCACGGCGCGCAGCGCCACGTGACCCTGCACCGGCCGCCGCTGCTCCGGTTTCTGGACGCCGAGCTCGCCGCGCAGCCACGCGCCCGTGAGCCCTTCACTCCGTGCGATCGCCGCCGGCGGGCCCGCCGCGACGACCTTGCCGCCGCGTGTGCCGGCGCCGGGGCCGATGTCGAGCACGTGGTCCGCGGCGCGCACCATGACCTCGTCGTGCTCGACAGCGATCACCGTGTTGCCGAGGTCGCGCAGCTCGAGCAGCGTGCGCAGCAGGCGTTCCGTGTCCCTCGGGTGCAGGCCGACCGTCGGCTCGTCGAGCACGTAGAGCACGCCGACGAGCTTGTTGCCGAGCTGCGTCGCGAGCCGGATGCGCTGCGCTTCGCCGCCCGACAGCGTCGCGGCCGAGCGATCGAGAGTCAGGTAGCCGAGCCCGGTCTCGCGCAGGAACGACAGCCGGTTCCGGATCTCCTTGAGCACGTCGGCGGCGATGCGCCGTTCGGTCGCGTCGAGCGTCAGTGCTTCGATCGTCGCCGCCGCGTCGTCGACGGTCCTGGCCAGCAGCTCGGGCAGGCGCACGCCGCCCACGCGCACGTGGCGCGGCCCCGGTTGCAGCCGCTCGCCGCTGCAGTCCGGGCAGGCCTGCGACTTCATCACGGCGCGGAACCGTTCGTCGCCGCCGTGCTCGGCGTCGCGGCCGTGGAACCACTCCTCGACCTGCCGCGCGAGACCCTTCCACGGCACCGACATGCGCCACTCGCGGCGCTTGCCCGCCTCGTGCTTCCGGAACACGACCTCGAAGCGTTCGTCGCCGCAGCCGCGCAGCAGCATCTGCCGCGCCTTCGCCGGCAGCTTGCGCCATGCGAGGTCGAGATCGAAGCCGTGCTTCTTCGCGACCATCGCGGCGACTTCCGCGTACCAGCCGTCGCGGCCGGTCAGGAACGTGAACCCAGCGCCCTGATGCCGGATCGCGCCGCCGAAGGTCGGCTTGTCCGGGTGGTTCACGAGCAGGTCCTCGGTGCAGACGACGACCTCGCCGAGCCCGTTGCACGCCGTGCACGCAGCACTGTGGTGGTTGAACGAGAACCAGCGCGGATGCGGATCGACGGGTGCTCTGTAGTCGCACAGGTGGCAGCCGCGGTCGGCGCGGAACCAGTGCTGCTCGCCCGCTTCCACGCCGTCGGCGAGCCGCACGACCGCGGCCGCGAAGCCGCCGTGCGCAACCGCCGCCTGCTGTGCCTGCTCGATCGCGTCGGCGAGCCGCGTGCGGTCGCTGAGCGTCGTGCGATCGATCACGAGCATGACTTGCTTCGGCACCGCGGCGGGCCACTTCGCGTCGAGCCGCAGCTCCTCGCCGTCGACGAGCGCGCGCACGAAGCCGGCCTTCTGCCACTCGGTGCGCAGCGCCTGCAGCCACTCGGAGGCCTGTTCACGATCGCTGCGCATCTCGTCGGGCACGACGATCGGCGCCAACACGAACGCGCGCCGGCCCGACCACTCGCCGACCAGCGTCGCGGCGGCGCGGCTCGGCGACCACGCGATCAGCTCCTGCCCGTGCTCCGGACAATGCGGCCGCCCGATGCGCGCGTAACACAGGCGCAGGTAGTCGTGGATCTCGGTCGTCGTGGCCACCGTCGAACGCGGGCTGCGTGCGGTCCGCTTCTGGTCGATCGCGATGGACGGGCCGAGGCCGTCGAGCCGGTCGACCGGCGCACGGTCCATGCGGCCGAGGAAGCGCCGCGCATAGGTCGACATGCTCTCGAGGAACCGGCGCTGCCCTTCCTGGAAGATCGTGTCGAACGCGAGGCTCGACTTGCCGGAGCCCGACGGGCCCGTGACGACCGTGAACTTGCCCAGCGGCACGTCGCAGTCGATGCCCTGCAGGTTGTGCGTGCGCGCGCCGCGCACCTCGATGCAGGTCGGCCGCGACACACGCGGGCCCGCCGGCTTCGGCGCCTTCGAGGCCTTGCCGTTGCTGCCGCCCTTCTTCGGCGAAGCACTCCTGCCGATGCCGATCGCGCGCAGCGCCTGGCCCGTCCAGGAGCCCGCGACCGCGGCGACCTGCTCGGGCGTTCCGGTCGCGACGACGCGCCCACCCGCGACGCCGCCTTCGGGGCCGAGGTCGACGATCCAGTCGGCCGCGCGCACGACGTCGAGGTTGTGCTCGATCACGAGCACCGTGTTGCCCGCGTCGACGAGCCGCTGCAGCGACTCCATGAGCTTGCTGACGTCGTGGAAGTGCAGGCCCGTCGTCGGCTCGTCGAGCACGTAGAACGTCTTGCCCGTCGCGGGCCGCTGCAGCTCCGTCGCGAGCTTCACGCGCTGCGCCTCGCCGCCCGACAGCGTGGTCGACGGCTGGCCGAGCCGCAGGTAGCCGAGCCCGACGTCCTGCAGCGCCACGAGCCCGCGCGCGATCTTCGGCAGGTCCGCGAAGAACGCCGCCGCCTCGTCGACGGTCATCTCGAGCACGTCGTGCACGCTCTTGTCCTTCCAGCGGATCGCGAGCGTCTCGGCGTGGAAGCGCGCGCCGCCGCACTGCTCGCAGACGACCTCGACGGGTGCCAGGAAGTTCATCTCGAGCGTCGTGACGCCCGCCCCCTGGCACGCCTCGCACCGGCCGCCCGGCACGTTGAACGAGAAGCGGCCCTTCTCGTACTGCCGCAGCCGCGACTCGGGCAGCAGCGCATAGAGGTCGCGCACGTGCGTCCAGAGGTCCGTGTAGGTCGCCGGGTTGCTGCGCGGCGTGCGGCCGATCGGCGCCTGGTCGATCTCGACGACCTTGTCGAGCTGCTCGATGCCCTCGATGCGTTCGCAGTGCGAAGCACCCGCGTCGGCGTCCATCAGCTCGCGCATCAACGCCGGCACCAGCACGTGGTGCACGAGCGTCGACTTGCCGGAGCCCGACACGCCGGTCACCGCGACGAAACGGCCGAGCGGGATCTCGACGTCGAAGCCCTGCAGGTTGTGATGACGCGCGCCGCGGATCTCGAGCGAGCCGCGCTCGGCCGCACGCCGCTCGGCGGGAATCGGCACCGCGAGCTCACCGCGCAGGTAGCGCCCGGTCAGCGAATGCGCGGTCTCGCGCACCTCGGCCGGCGTGCCGGCCACGACGATCTCGCCGCCGTGCACGCCGGCCGCGGGCCCGACGTCGACGAGGAAGTCGCTGCGGTTCATCGTCTCCTCGTCGTGCTCGACGACGACGACCGTGTTGCCGCGGTCGCGCAGCGCCTCGAGCGTGCGCAACAGCCGCGCCTGGTCGCGCGCGTGCAAGCCGATGCTCGGCTCGTCGAGCACGTAGAGGATGCCGCGCAAACCCGCGCCGACCTGCGCCGCGAGCCGGATGCGCTGCGACTCGCCGCCCGACAGCGTCGGTGCCCTCCGTTCGAGCGTCAGGTAGCCGAGGCCGACGTCGGTCAGGAACTCGAGCCTGCGCTCGATCTCCTGCCGGATCTCCCTGCCGATGCGCGCCTGGTTGCCGGTCAGCTGGAGGCCGCGCACCCACGCGAGCGCCTCGTCGATCGACAGCGCGAGCACCTCGGGCAGCGCCTTCTCCTGGAACTTCACGGCGCGCGCGGCCGCCGACAGCCGCGCGCCGCCGCACTGCTCGCACGGCACCGCGGAGCGGAACCGGTCGAGGTGCCGCGCGCGCGAGGGCCGGTAGACGTTCGCGAGGTGGCCCAGGATGCCCGGGAACACGATGCGGTCGCTGCCGGTCGTCGTGAACATCGCACTCTGGCGCTTCCACTTGAACTCGAACTTCTGGCTGCCCGAGCCGTGCAGGATGACCTTCTTGGCCTTCGCACCGAGCTTCTGCCACGGCGTGTCGAGGTCGAAGCCGAACGCCTTGCCGACTTCCGCGAGGTGGTCGAGCGTGAGCCGGCCGTAGACGAGCTTGCCCTCGTCCGTGAACGCGTGCAGCGCGCCTTCGCGCAGCGACTTCGTGCGGTCCTTGACCAGCAGCTCCGGCGCGAAGCCGAACGTCTCGCCGAGCCCGTCGCAGTGCGAGCACGCGCCGCTCGGGCTGTTGAACGAGAACAGCCGCGGCTCCATCTCGGGCAGCGCCCCATGTCCGTTCGGGCAGCTGCGCTGCGTCGAGAACAGGCGGTAGCCGCTCTCGCCGTGGCTCAGCGCGCAGAGTCCCGAGCCGAGCTGCACGGCCTGCTCGACGGCTTCGGCCAGGCGCGAGCGCGTGTCGGCCGCGATCGTCACGCGATCGATCACGAGCTCGATCGTGTGGTACTGGTAGCGCGCGAGCTCGATGTCCTCGTCGAGCCGCCGCACCGTGCCGTCGATGCGCGCCCGCACGAAGCCCTTCTGCGCCCACTCGGCGAGCTCCTTGCGGTACTCACCCTTGCGCTCGCGCACGACGGGTGCGAGCACCATCGCGGGCTTGCCCGCGAGGTCGGCCAGGATCGCGTCGGTGATGCGGTCCGGCGACCACGCCTCGATCGAAGCGCCGCACTCGGGGCAGCTCGGGTCGCCCAGGCGCGACCAGAGCAGGCGCAAGAAGTCCATGACCTCGGTCAGGGTGCCGACCGTCGACCGCGCCGAGTGGCTCGTCGAGCGCTGGTCGATCGACACGGTCGGGGAGAGCCCTTCGACGAGGTCGACCTTCGGCTTCTCCATGCGGCCGAGGAACTGGCGCGCGTAGGAGCTCAGGCTCTCGAGGAAGCGGCGCTGCCCTTCCTGGTAGATCGTGTGGTAGGCGAGGCTCGATTTTCCGGACCCCGAGACGCCCGTGAAGGTCGTCAGGCTGTCCCGCGGGAAGCTGAGGTCGACCCCCTTCAGGTTGTGTTCACGCGCCCCCTTCACCACCACGTATGCTGTGGTGGGGCCGTCGGTTGCAGCCGGGGCAAGTGGCTCCGGTTGTGGCTTCTCGGAGTTCGTAGCCAAGCGTCGAACACCGCAGCATAGCGGGCGCACCGCGGTTGGCTAGGGGCCAGGCAAGTCGGCAAGTCGCAGCACGGTGCGTTCCGCGGCTGCGTCGCGGCCGCATCAGCGGCGCTTCGCGGTGGAACCTCCCGCCGGCAGGCGCAGGTCTGCCCGAGCTACGCGGCGCGCGGGGGTGACCGCTGATGCCGGGCCGTCTTCATCTTGGTGCCTCGTCATGGGGCACCGTGTCCGGGCACATGGGTGACACCCGTTTCCAGCGGCACGATTGTCCGCGACCGCTCGTGCAGGATGCCGAGCCGCAGCGGCCCGAGATGAAGGTGCCAACGACCATCATCGACGCGGTGCAGACCGACCACTTCTCCGGCGAACGCCTCGCCGACGAACACGTGACTCGCGGCCCACTTCATGGCGCCGGCGGGGCGGACGGCGCGCGCGTCCCCACGTCGCGAGATCGAGATGCACGGCGATGGGAGCGTGTGGCCAGCGGTCTCGCGAGGTATCACACCGACGCCGTCCCACCGCGTCTTCCCCTCGCCCGCCCGGATCCGCCCGATGCCCGCCGCCCTGCACCGCCCCGAGCCCGTCCTTCGCCACCGCGCGCAACCCGTCGACCGGAACGTCCCGAAGGCGCAGGCCGCGGCGTGGCTGCGTGAGGGGCGTTCGCTGATCGTGACCGATCGCTTCGGGACGGGGCTCGACATCCTCGAAGCAATGCGCGTGCAGCTGGAGGAGCCGGACGAGGACGCGGGGTACGTCGCCAAGCGCGCCTTCCGTGAGGCGTTCCAGTCCGCGTCGAAGCACCTGCTCGCGCCCATCGTCGGACGCAAGGTGGCCCTCGCCGACGCGCCGGATGCGGGATTCCTCTCCGAGCTGTACCCGGACCACGCCGACTTCGCGCTGCCAGTCGAGGACGCGAAGGTCCTGAGCAGCGCGTGGGACTGGTACGAGAACGGCGTGTACTTCCCCGTGCTGGGCTATCGCGTGCACCCGTTCTACGGCACGTACATTCCGGCCCGCATGGAGCACCTGGAGCTCTTCGGCACGTGGCTCGCGAAGTACAAGGGCGCGCGCGACCGCGCGATCGACGTGGGCACCGGCTGCGGCGTCCTGGCGCTCCAGCTGGCCAAGGCGGGCTTCGAGCAGGTCCTCGCCACGGACATCAACCCGAACGCGATCGAGAGCGTGGCGAGGCAGCTGCGTCGGCTCCCGGTCGCGCCCTCGATCGAACTCCAGCACGCGGACCTGCTGGGCGCGGAGCGTGGTCCCGCCGACCTCATCGTGTCCAACCCGCCGTGGATGAAGGGCGACGTGGGCCGGACGCTGGACCTGGCGATGTACTTCCAGGACGGCTTCTTCGAACGTTTCTTCGACCAGGCCCTCCAATGCCTCGCGCCCGGCGGCCGCGTAGTGCTCGTGTTCTCGAACATCATCGAGCTCTCGCAGCCCGACGTGCCGCATCCCATCCAGACCGAGCTCGATCGCGGGCGGTTCACGCTGGTGGAGAAGCTCACGCGCAGGGTGAAGCCGCTGCGGCGACGGACGCGGGAGAAGGTGGAGGTTTGGGAGTTGGCGGTGGTTTGACGGCGACCCGCAGTCACCGCACTTCGGACACCGCGATCTCGATGACCGGGCCACGGCGCACGAGGTCGGCAACGGTGAACGTGCCCTCGTAGCGGGGACTGCCCTCGCACACGATGCGCACGACGTACTTGCCGATGCCGAGCGAGAGATACCGTGTCTGCTGCGGCTCGGTCGCGGGAGCCAGCTCGTCGTCGAAAACGCGTTCCCCGTCGCGCCAGATCTCGACGGTGGCGTGCTTCACCGCGCTCCAGCCCGACGGAGCCGGGACCGGATACCGCACGCCGCGGCGTTGGGCCGCTTCGAGGGACAACTCCAGCCGAGCCGTCTCGCCGCTGCGGATCACGACCGGCACCTTGCAGCTCATGAACCCATCGCCCCAGGCGTGCAGCTGGTACCGACCAGGCGCCATCCACTGACCCGGCTCGCGGTTGGCTTCGTTGTTCAGGTAGGTGTTCATGTCGCTGGCGTCCGCGAGGTGTGCATGGAAGTCGCCGACGGCGCCGCCCCCGCGCAACGTCTTCTGCACGACGAGCCGGCCCGCGCCGCCGAGCTGCACCGTGCCGAGGTCGCGAACTTCGCGCGGGCCGAGCACGAACGGCCCGAGCGTCGCCTTCGCGAGCCGGCTCGGTCGCGGATACACGAGGAGCCGGTACTCCGCCGGGGGCAACGGACCGATGCGGAACGAGCCGTCGGCGACGTCCGACGTCCCGGCCTGCGGTTGCCACGGCCCGCTCGCGATGCTCAGGGTCGCGAAGCACACAGGATCCCCGCGCTCGTCGACGAGCCGGCCCACGAGCCACGCGGAGGCCCGTTCGTTTTCGCCGAGCGTGACCACGAGGTCCTTGGTGCCCGACGGCACGGCCGCGCCCCCGAGACCCCAGACCATCGACTGCGACCCGTCCTCCTGGATGCGCAGCTGCCACGGAGCACCCGCCGGCGACGCGATCGCGAAGCGACCCTCTGCATCGGTGCGCCCCCTCTGGTCGCCCAGCGTTGCAGCACCGGTGGACATCAGGTCGATGCGGCAGCGCACCGGAGCTCCGGCGGCATCGACCACCTTGCCGGTGATCGTTGGCTCGGGCACGAGCGTGACGTCGCAGGTCACGTCCGTTCCCGCCGTGAGCATCAGGGTTCGCTTCTCCCTGCGATGTCCGCGCGCCGCGAACGTGATCTGCTGCGAGCCGGCCGGCAGACCGGGAAGCTGGTACTCGCCCGTGCCCGTCGCGTACGCAGGGTCGAAGACGCCGCTGCCGTAGGCATACGCGCCCGGGATCGGCTGCCCATCGGGCGACGTGATGCGGCCCGACACGGCGACCCCGCGCGCGAAGGCGATCGTCACTTCGTGCCATTGCCCTGCGGCGAGCTCGAAGCTGCGCTCGGTGCGGCCGTGCTCCGTGCTCGCGACGTGCACCAGCACGGAGCCGGCGCGCAAGCCGAGCAGTTCGAAGCGGCCGTCGGGTCCTGTTCGCGCCGTGACGTTGCCGTCGGTGTGCATGTACACGCCGTCCTCGGTGCGTTCGAAGGCGTCGTCCTGCTCCGCTTCGACCATGAGTCGCGCCGCATCGACCGGCGCGCCCTTCTCGTCCACGACGCGCCCCGCAAGGTCGGCCCCGACGCTCCGCACGACGAGCTCGATGCGGATCGTGCGATCGGCGGCCGGCACGCCGCTCACGAAGCTCGAACGCCGTCCGCCCGACGCACGCGCTCCCACGCTCGCGAACTCGCCGACGGGGAACAGCTCGAAGCGGCCGTCGCCGTCGCTGACCGCCGCGCGCGAGTACTCACTCGACGACGGCAGGCGCTCGTAGACGTGGGCGCCCGGCACGGGTGACTTGCGCTCGTCGATCACGCGCCCGACGAGGCGGTAGCCGCGCCGCACAGTCAGGTCCACCACGGTCTCGACACCGGGTTGCACGTCGACCTCGCGCCATGCGCGCGTGTCGATCGTGCTCACCATCACGGCACACGGCGAGAGCACGGGGAACAGTGCCGTGCCGCCGGGGCTCGTTCGCACGACGCGCTTCTGCTGCAGGAAGCCGGAACGCGCGTCGACGACGACCGGCACCCCGTCGGCGGGCTCACCGCTGTCCGCGTAGGTGAGCTGTACGCGCAGGCTGCCGGACCGATCGTCGCGAGCTGGCGCGACCGGGTCGACGTTCGCGGCCGCGAGCCGCTGGCTCTCCGCGGCCGGTTCGGGGATCGCGATCGCGGCCACGGTTCCGGCTCCGCGGTCGGGGCCGTGCGCGAGGACGGGATCGGGCGGCAACGGTTCGCGCCACCCCCACCACAGAGCCAGAGCCAGGCACACCGCGACGATCGCCCCGATCAGCTTCTTCACGAGCAGTCCTCCACCGAGCAAGACGCCGGTCCCGAGCGCCGCCGGAGCGCTCGCTGCGGCAAGCACCTCGCATCGCACCGCCGCGAGCCCGCGGTGGTGCGCGACGACGCCGAGGCCGAGTCCGACCGGCAACAGCCGGCGCATGCGCTGCAGCCCCCGGTGCAGCTGCACGCGCACGGCCCCCGGTGTCCGGCCCAGGTGCTGCGCGATCTCGACAGTCGACAGCCCGTCGAGCAGGCGCAGGTGCAGCGGCTGCCGGTACGGCTCGTCGACCTGCAGCAGCGCACGCTTCACGGCTTCGCGCACTTCGCCCGCGGCCACGTGTTCGCCGGGGTCGACGGCTTTCTCGGCTTCCGCCGCGGGCACCTCTCGGCGCATTCGCCGCCGCAGACTCTTGCCCTGCTTCTGCAGGATGCCGACGAGCCACGCCGTCAGCGAGCGCGACGGATCGAACGAACGCGCCTTCTCGATCGCGACGAGGAACGTCGCCTGCAGCAGATCCTCGGCTTCGGCCTCGCGGCCACAGATCTGCACCGCGAGCCGCAGCAGCGAAGGCGCCGTCCGGTCGAACACCTCCGACAGCGCGCCGACGTCACCGTCGCAGGCGAAGCGCGCGAAGAGTTGCTCGACCGAGTCCATGCAGCAGCAATTGCCCGACAGGTCGCGGACGTTACAGCAATCCCTTCCGCTCCGCGTGGCGACGGCGGCTGTGCAGGCCGTGCGTCTACACGAAGCCCGAGACCGCGAGGTCGTCGCCGCACGGCTCGAACTGCACGTCGTGCAGGCGCCAGGCCTCGGCCATGAACGCGCGCCCCTCGCCGCCGACCGGCGTCGGCGCGAACCGGCCGCCGATGATCTTCGGGGCCACGAACGCGAGCACCTGGTCGACGCAGTTCCACGCGAACATCTGCGCCACCAGTCCCCCACCGCCCTCGACGAGCACCCTGTGCAGCCCGCGCCGCCGCAGCTCGGCGAACGCGCGCCCGAGATGCAACCGGCGCGGCCCTTCGGCGGTCGCCACGAGGATCACCGTGACGCCGAGGTCCTGCAGGTGCCCGCTGCGGCGCGGATCGACGTCCTCGCTCGCGAGCAGCCAGGTCGGCGCCTGCCGTGCCGTGCGCACGAGGTTGCTGTCGTCGTCGATCTCGCCGAGCGGGTCGACGACGATGCGCACGGGCTGCTTGCCTTCGACGTGCCGGACCGTGAGCTCCGGATCGTCGATCTGCGCGGTGCGGAACCCCACCATCACGCCGCAGCAGCGGGCGCGCAGCTCGTGCGTGCGGCGGCGCGCCTCGAGGCCCGAGATCCAGCGCGCTTCGCCGGTCGGGGCGGCCGTCTTGCCGTCGAGGGTCATCGCCCACTTGCAGAGCAGCCACGGCCGGTCGAGTGTCAACGACTTGCGGAACGGTTCGTTGATCGCGTCGCAGGCCGAAGCGAGCACGCCGTCGAGCACCTCGACACCCGCGGCCTCGAGCAGCTGGATGCCGTGACGGCGGTGGCGCGGGTCCGGGTCGACGCTGCCGATCACGACGCGCTTGATGCCGGCCGCGACCAGCGCCTGCGCGCACGGCTCGGTCTTCTTGCCGTCGACGCCCTTGCCCGTCGAGCACGGCTCGAGCGTCACGACGGCCGTGTCGGGCCGCCGGCCCGCGCGCGCGACGTCCTGCAGCGCCATCAGCTCGGCGTGCCGCCCGCCGAAGAACTCGTGCCAGCCCTGTCCGACGATCTCACCGTCCTGCAGCAGGAGGCAGCCGACGCGCGGGTTCGGCTCGACCTCCCCGCGGCCGCGCTGGGCGAGCTGCAGGGCCTCCTGCATGAGCCCGTCGAGGTTCACGGGGCCTTGGCCTCGATGACGTCCAGCGCACCTTCCTGTGCTTCGGTCGGCGGCAGCAGCTCACCGACGACCGAGTGCGCGAGCGCCTGCGTGATGCGCACCGGAACGTACTGGCCGATCAGGCCGCGGTCGTTCGAGGCGAAGTGCACGAGGCGGTGGTGCGCCGTGCGGCCGCTGTAGCGCCCGTCGACCTTGCTGTCACCCTCGACGAGCACCTCGACCGTGCGCCCGACGAGCGCCTGGTTGCGCGCGAGAGTCAGCTCGGCCTGTGCCGCGAGCAGCACCTGGTTGCGCCGTTCCTTCTCGGCATCGGGCACGTCGTCGGGCAGGTCGGCAGCGACGGTGCCGGGCCGCGGCGAGTACTTGAACACGTAGCTCTGCGCGAAGCCGATGCGCCGCACGAACGCGAGCGTCGCCTCGAAGTCCGCGACCGTCTCGCCCGGATAGCCGACGATGAAGTCGCTGTGCAGCTCGATGTCGGGGGCGCGCGCGAGCAGCTGCTCCCAGCGCACGAGGTAGCGCTCGATCGTGTAGCCGCGGCGCATGGCCTTCAGGACCGCGTTGCTGCCGGACTGGGCCGGCAGGTGCAGGTAGCGCGCGACCTTCGGCAGCTCGGCCATCGCGTCGATCAGTGCCTCGCTCAGGAAGTTCGGGTGCGACGTGATGAACGCGAGCCGCCGCAGCGAGGGGATCTCGTGCAGCGCGCGCAGGAGGCGCGCGAGCGTCGCGTCCTGGCCCACCAGGTCGCGGCCGTAGGCGTTCACGGTCTGGCCGAGCAGCGTGACCTCGGTGACGCCGTCGTCGCAGAGGCGTTGCGTCTCCTCGACGAGATCGGGAATCGGCCGCGAGACCTCGTCGCCGCGCGTGGTCGGCACGATGCAGTAGGTGCACGGCATGTTGCAGCCGCGCATGACCGAGACGAACGCCTGCGAACGGTGCGGCCGCACGCGGACGTCGCGGCGGATCAGGTCGCCGCTGACTCCCTGGCCGACCGCGAGCACGCCGGCACCCGCGACTTCGTGCTTCGTGCGCGCCGGCTCGCGTTCGGCGGCGAGCTCGTGGTTCTTCAGGCGGGCCTTCTCGACGGTCTGGTCGATGTCGCCGAATGCCGACGGGCCGACGACGAGGTCGACGTGCGGCATGCGCGAGAGCAGGTAGCGTTTGTGCTCCTCGGCCATGCAGCCGAGCACGCCGACCACGAGCTGCGGCTCGTTGCGCTTGCGCACGCGCAGCGTGCCGAGCTTCGACCAGACGCGGTCCTCGGCGTGTTGCCGCACGGAGCAGGTGTTCAGCAGCACCACGGACGCGTCGGCCTCGGAGCCAGCCGGCTCGTAACCGCGCTGGCGCAGCTTGCTCTCGACGAGCTCGCTGTCGAGCTTGTTCATCTGGCAGCCGTAGCTCGTCAGGTGGTACTTCGGGGCGGTCATCGGGGCGAGGATTCTAGTGTCGGGCTGGCACGCGCGCAGCCGTCATGTCTGCGACGCGGCACATCGCGCAGAAAAAGAACGCGCCGATCTCACGAGTGCCGGCTCACCGCGGACCACAGCACCGCGTAAACAGGCTGCATGCCACGCCAACTCTCGCGTCGTTCGTTCCTCGCCAGCTCGTCCGCGGCCGCGGCTGCCGTCGCCTATGGCAGCGAAGCGCTGCGCACGCCACGCCCGCAGCGCGAGAAGAAGCGCATCCTGATGCTCGGCGGCACGTCGTTCCTCGGCCCCGCGGTCGTCAATGCGGCACTCGCGGCCGGCCACGAGGTCACGCTGTGGAACCGCGGCAAGACGAATCCCGAGCTGTTCCCCGGCGTCGAGAGGCTGAAGGGCCAGCGCCGCCGGCCGCGTCCCGACAAGCCGAACGATCCGCCGCAGGACCTGACGTCGCTCGCCGGCCGCAAGTGGGACGCCGTCGTCGACACGCACGCCTACTTCACGGGTGAGGTCGAGGACGTCTGCAAGGTGCTCGCGGGCAACGTCGGCCAGTACGTGTTCATCAGCTCGCTGTCCGTCTACAAGACGCTCGAGGTCGATGCGACGCCGGTCGACGAAGCGAGCCCGCTCTGCGAGTGCGAGGACAAGTACATGCAGAAGCTCGGCGCCAACTACGAGTACTACGGCGCGCTGAAGCGCTACTGCGAGGACGCAGCGGCGGCCGCGTTCCCCGGCAAGGCGACGCTCGTGCGGCCCGGCTACATCGTCGGCCCCGGCGACCCGACGGATCGCTTCAGCTACTGGCCGGCGCGGTTCGTGCGCGGCGGCGAGTGCCTCGCGCCGGGCGACCCCGACAACGAGGTGCAGTTCATCGACGTGCGCGACCTCGGCCAGTGGATCGTGCACCTGATCGAGGCGGGCATCATGGGGCCGTTCAACGCAGTCGGCTTCGACGGCCGCATCTCGGTCGGCGAGTTCCTGCACACGGGCAAGGGCACGCTGAACCACACGTGCTCGTTCACGTGGGTCGACGACGCGTTCCTCGAGCAGAACCGCGTCTCGTCGTGGGGCGAGATGGGCTGCTGGACGCCGAAGGCGAAGAACGGCCGCGCGAGCAACGCGAAGTCGATCGCGGCCGGAGCCAGGTTCCGCCCGATCGCCGAGACGATCCGCGACACGGCGGCGTGGATCAAGGACGGCCGCGGCGACGCCAAGTGGCAGGCCGGCATGACGGCCGAGCGTGAACAGGAACTGCTCGCGAAGTGGAAGGCGCAGAAGGGCGGGGACTCGAAGTAGCTCCCATCGCAGCGGCGCCGCGCGAGCAAACGCGGCATCGCATCGAGGCACCCGATCGGAGCGGTGGCCTGGCAGCGGCGGCACGGGCGGCAGCGGCCCCAAGTAGTTGTCCCCGCGCCGCCCGCGCGGCGAACTCACGCCATACTCCCATGATGCAAGCCGCCCGCGGAGCGCGTTCGTACCTGCCGTGTGCCCTGATTGCGGGTGGCCTGGCCGCCCTGATCGCCACTCCTCTGCGGGCCCAGAACCTCGGCCTCGACCGGCTCGGCGGCGGACTCGGCGACGTCGTGTCGTTCCCGCTGCAGGGTCAGCCCAACGAAGGCTACGTCGTGCTGCTCGACTTGATCGAGCAGTCGACCCCGGTGCCGGCGCTCGGCGTCACGCTCGACATCACGGACCAGTTCGCCTGGTTCTCGCTGAACGCGCCGACGTTCGCCGGCGTCACGGACAACAACGGCGCCGCGACGGCCACGGCCCTGGTGCCCAACATCCCGTTCTTCCAGGGCCTCGTGTTCTCGCTGCAGGCGATCGCCGGCAACGGGCCGTATCGCGTGTCGAACCTCGTGCGCTACACGCCGCAGGTGCCCGGCACGTTCGCGCCGACGCTGCAGCAGCCGCCGGTGCCGATCCTCGCCGGCGGCACGGCCACGGCGCCGAACAACGAGCTGCTGTTCGTCGGTGGCTCGGGCCCGGCTGCGCAGAGGTACCGGTCGCGCACCGAGGACTGGCAGGCCGCGGGGACCACCTTCGGCGTCGGCCTGTTCTCGCAGACGACGGGGCTCGGCGACGGCCGCATCCTGTTCACGGGCGGCATCGATCCGACGACGGGCCAGACGACCGCGAACGCGGCGGTCTACGATCCGGTCGCGCAGACGACGACGACGTTGACGATGGGCTCGCCGCGCGCCGGTCATGGTGCGTCGCTGATGGGCAACGGCCGCGTGCTCGTGACGGGCGGCCTGTCGGCGCTCGACCTGCAGAACCCGCTGTCGCTGTTCACGGGGCTGCTCGTGTCGACCGAGATCTTCGACCCCGTGACGAACACGTTCGCGCCGGGCCCGAACATGCTCGAGGCGCGAGGCCTGCACACGTCGACGACGTTGACGAACGGCCAGGTCCTGATCGCGGGCGGCCTCAGCCTGCTCCCGATCGTCAGCATCCCGACGGTCTCGGCGACGGCCTATCGCTTCAACCCGGCGACGGGCAGCTTCGGCTTGCCCGCGCTGTTCTCGGGTGGGCGCTTCCTGCACGCAGCCGCGCCGCTGACCGGCGGCCGCGTGCTGCTGGTCGGCGGCATCTCGCTCGACCTCACGACGTTCCTGCAGACGCTGAATCCGCTCGACATCATCTTCACGACGCGCACGGACTGCCAGGTCTACACGCCGGTCGTCGGCAGCTTCGGCACGTTCGCGACCGTGAACGGCATGCAGATCGGCCGCGCCAGCGCGGCGGTCGCGCCGCTGCCGAACGGCGGTGCTCTGATCGCGGGCGGCTTCGAGCTCGCGATCAACCCGACGACGTCGACGTTCCAGTTCGTGCCGACGGCGACCGCCGATCTGTTCAGCTCGAGCCCGAACGCGATCGCGCCGACCGGCTCGATGGCGCAGGCGCGCGTGTTCCCGCTCTCGGCGAACCTGCCCGACGGCACGATCATGGTGCTCGGCGGCGGGGTGCCAGCCGAGGTCTACCAGCGCTGAACCGGCACGATCCCGGACGCAACGTCGGGATCCGGCCGCCGCGACGCGCGGAAGTCGACGGGGCGCAACACACGGGCTCCGTCCCGTGATAAGTTCACGCGCAGTGGATCTGCAGCTGCCGACCTCACCTGTGCCGCTCTTCCCCCTGCCCGGGGTGTTCCTGTTCCCGCACCAGATGTTGCCGCTGCACGTGTTCGAGCCACGCTACCGGCAGCTGGTCGGCGATCTGCTCGACGGTCCGGGCCGCTTCGTGATCGGCACCCCGGTCGCGCTGGCCGGCGCTTCGCCGGACGTGCCCGAGGTCCTGCCGGTGGCCGGGCTCGGTGAGATCCTGCGGCACGAGAAGAAACCGGACGGCCGCTACCACATCTGGGTGCTCGGCCTCGTGCGCGTGCGCATCCAGGAAGTCGAGAGCAAGCGGCTCTACCGCCAGGTGCAGTGCGAGCCGTTCGTCGAGATCGAAGCCGGACAGGACGAGAGCGTCGACCTCTCGCGGCGGCTGCTCGCCGCGACGTCGGCCAGGCTCAAGGAACCCCTGCCGCTGCCCGCGACCGCTCCGCCGAGCCTGCTCGCGGACCTGCTGCTGCAGACGCTGGGCGCCCCGCAGTCCGTGATCGAGCGCGCGTTCGTCGAGCCGTCGGTGTCGACGCGGGCGCGGATCGTGCTGCACGCGGCCGCGAAGGCGCCGCCCAAGCCGCCGCCGGCCGAGAGCTGAGTCCGACGCCGGCGCGGTGATTTGCGGGTCATACGGTCCGGCGTCGGCTTGTGCGACCATCCCGCGACCCGCTACCCTGCCCCCATGGCCGTGCCTGCCTCTCACCGTGCCGTTGCCCGCAGTGTCGCCCAGTTCGTCGAGGAGCGCACATCGCTGCGGCCGCGCGTCGCGATGCTGCTCGGCTCCGGCCATGCCTCGATCACGAACCAGCTCAAGGACAAGGTGATCGTGCACGGCGACGACCTGCCCGGCGCGGCGCTGCACTCCCCGCTGCTGATCGGGCTGCTCGAAGGCGTCGCCGTGGCCGTCGCCGACGCGCCGCTCGCGACCTACGAAGGCCTGTCGCCAGCCGAGCTGGCGCTGCCGGTGCGTGTGCTGCGCGCCCTCGGCTGCGACCTGCTGATCCTGACCGCGGGTGCCGCGAGCCTCTGCCAGCAGATCGAGCCCGGCACGATCGCGGTCGTCGAGGACCACCTGAACTTCAGCGGCCTGCACCCGCTGATCGGCCCGAACGACGATCAGGAAGGTCCGCGCTTCCCGGACATGAGCGACCCCTACGCGCGCCAGTGGCGCGAGGTCGCGCGCGAGGTCGCGATGCGGGCCGGCATCCCGTGCCTGCCCGGCGTGTTCGCGGCGGTCGCGGGTCCCAGCATGCCGACGCGGGCCGAGTACCGGTTCCTGCGCCAGGCCGGCGTCGACCTCGTCGGCATGTCGCTCGTGCCCGAGGCGATCGCGGCCGTGCACGCGGGCTTCCAGGTGCTGGCGCTCGTCGGCGTGACGCAGCAGCTGCTCGCCGGCAAGTCCTCGCAGGTGTCGATCGAGGCGATGATCGACGCGGCCGACCTCGCCGCGCCGCGCATGGCGAGCCTGCTGGTCGGCGTCGTCGGGGCCGTGGGGGATCGATGACGAAACGCGCGAACCTGCGCCCGCGACTCGGCGTGCTGCTGAGCGGTGCGGGGCGTACGCTGCAGAACCTGCTGGACCGCATCGGCGACCATCGCATGCGCGCAACCGTCTGCGGCGTCGCGAGCGACCGCGCCGACGCGTTCGGCCTGCAGCGCGCGATGGACCACGGCCTCGAGGCCAGGCACCTCACCGAGCCGTCGACGACCTGGTCCTGGCTCATGGAGCTCGACGTCGACCTCGTCGTGCTGGCCGGCTACCTGAAGCTGCTGCCGATGGTGCCCGAGTTCGCCGGGCGCGTGCTGAACATCCACCCGGCGCTGCTGCCGAAGTACGGCGGCAAGGGCATGTACGGCGATCGGGTGCACGCCGCGGTGCTCGCGAGCGGCGACACCGAGTCGGGCTGCACGGTCCACCTGGCCACCGAGAACTACGACGAGGGCCGCATCCTGCTGCAGGCGCGTGTGCCGGTGCTCGCCAATGACACCGCGACCACGCTCGCGACGCGCGTCTTCGCGGCCGAGTGCGAGGCCTATCCGGCCGCGATCGCGATGCGCTGGCAGGAGCTGACCTCGACCGGAACGCCGAAGACCTCGGTCTCACGGTAACGCGAGCTGCACGCGCGCCGGCGCCGCACCGGGTCCTGCGCCGACCGTACACTCGAGCTGCCCCGCGCGCTCCGTGAGGTGCGTGACCGCGCCGCCGAGCCGCTGCCAGGTGTGGAGCAGACGTCCCGTGCGGTCGTGCAAGCGCACCTTGGCGTCGCGCGCGCCCGAAGCGAGCCGGCCGTCCCCGGCCCACAGCAGGCAAGTCACTGCCGCCGTGTGGTCGAGCAGCGCGCGCGGCCTTGCCGCGCTGCCGGCGTCGCCGAGCAGGATCACGCCGTCGTGGCCCGCGCTGGCCAGGAGCGCGCCGTCGGGCGAGAACATCACGGCGACCGCCGGCCCACCATGGCGCCAGCTCGTCGCTTCTGCTTCGAGGCCCGGCACGCGCAACACGTGCACGGTGCCGTCGGCGCACGCCGCGGCCGCGCGTTCGGCCTCCGGCCCGATGGCCACGGCGTAGACGAGATCGTCTGCGAGCCGGCGGCGCGCGATCACGCGGCCGTCGAGGTCCAGCAGCGCGAGCTCGCCGCTCTGCGCCGGCGTGCCACCCCCGACGAGCAGCAGCCCTTGCTGCTCACCACGCGCGGCACACCCCGCGAGGCCGAACGGCCGGAAGCCCGGGTCGGCCAGCAACCGCAGCCCCGCGGGCCCGCGTTCGAGCACGCCGGCCTGCGAGCACTCGAACGTCCGCTCACCCACGACCGCCGTCGCGGTCACGGGACCGACGTGGGTCGCGGGGCCGAGCGCACAGGCACAGAGGCAGGCAGGCCAGAAGGCCCACCTCATGCGCGCAGCACCTCGGCCACGGGCTCGGCCTCCTCGGGCACGAGACGCACGGGCCGGCCGTCGGCCGTGCGCAGCACGAGCTCGCGCTCGATGCCGAGGGCCAGAGCAAGCGTCGCGACCACGTCGGCCGGCGCGATCGGGCGTTCGCTCGGCTCCTCGCCGCGGGCATCGGTCGTGCCGACGACCGCAGGCCGGATCCCGGCGCCGTACAGCAGCACACTCTGCGCGCGCGGCCAGTGGTCGCGGCCGCCGAGCGGGTTGAGCCGCGGCGTGCGCCCGAACTCGCTGCAGAGGCACACGAGCACGTCGTCGAGCTGCTGCTCGCGCAGGTCGTCGAGCAGCGCCGAGAGCGCTTCGTCGAGCGCCTGCAGCTTCGGCGGGAAGCCGTAGGTCAACGCCGTCTTGATCTGCGTGTGGTGGTCCCAGCCGGTGTCGCCGACGAACACCGTGCGGACGCCGCCGGCGACGAGGCGCCGCGCGAGCAGGCACGACTGGCCGAGCCGGTGGCGCCCGTAACGCTGCCGCACCTCGGCCGGCTCGGCCGCGAGATCGAAGCAGCGCCGCGCCTCGGCGTCCTCGGACAGCCGCTTCGCCATCGCGACGAAGTGGTCGCGCTGCGCCTCGGGCGCGCCGCGCGCAGCGCCGTCGAGCGCGTCGACGGCGGCCCGCAGCTCGTGCGCGCGTTCGTGCTGCTGGCCCGGCTCGGGCGCGAGGTCGCGCACGGCGAAGTCCGCGCGGCCCGGGTCGCCGCCGACCGCGAACGGCCCGCGGCTGCCCGGCAGGAACCCGGCGCCCGCGTAGTCGGCGCCGCGCGGGATCGCGACGTACGGCGGCAGCACGCTGCCGTCGTCGTGGCCGAGCACGGCGCCGAGTGCCGGATGCACGAGCACCGGCGACGGCCTGTGGCCCGTCAGCAGCAGGTGCGAGCCGCGGTCGTGGTTGCCTTCGCCGTGCGTGACCGACCGCAGCAGCGCACAGCGATCGAGCCGCGCCGCGAGCTTCGGCAGGTGCGCGGACACGAACACGCCGTCGACCGCAGCGCGCATGCTGCCGAGGTCGCCGCGGATCTCCGGCGGAGCCTCCGGCTTGCAGTCGAAGGTGTCGAGGTGGGACATGCCGCCGTCGAGCCAGATCGTGATCAGCGCGCGCGGCCGGCGCCGCGGCCCGATCGGGAGGGCCCCCATCGCGAACGCCTGCATCGCGAACGGCAGTGCGGCCAGAGTGCCGAGGAAGTTGCGGCGGTTCATCATCGGTGGTGGCCGAACTCGCGTCCGGTCAGGACAGCCCAGGCGAGGTCGCGGAACGCGGCGAGGTCCTGTCCCGCGATGGGCAGGAACCGTTGCTCTTCGCCGGCGCGCGGTGGGCGCGACAGCAGGAGGCGCCAGAGCTCGACGAGGCGTTCGTGCGGCGTGCCACAGACCTCGAAGGTCGCATCGATCGTCGTGCCGCCGCCCGCGAGCAGCGAGTGCAGCAGCGGGCCGTTGCGCAGCGCGAGCTCGCGCGCCAGCGGACTCGCGGGCAGCGCTCCCTGCACGTCGCGGCCGACGACGGCCGTCACGGCGCGCAGGAACGTCGCGGGCAGGAGCGGCCTCGACGTGCGCGCCGCCAGGTACGCGGCGTCCGGACCGTCCGCAGCGGCGGCCGGCGCCGCATAGGCGCCCGACGTCATCACGAACGCCAGCAGCGCCGGCAGCTGGCCGCCCGTGCGATGGAACTCGCCGACCAACGCGGCCAGCAGACCGGCTGCCAGCGGCGGGTTGCCGAGGCGATGGTCGTCGATCGGCTCGACGAGGCCGCGGCCGAACAGCATCGCGAACACGCGATTGCACGCGTTGCGCGCGAACGCGTCGTGGCCGCTGCCGACCAGGAAGTCGGCCAGCTCTCCGCGGCGGTCCGCGGCGGTGCTGCCGCGCGCCAGCGCCCCGTCGAGCTCGAGGAAGCGCGGCTCGACGCGTTCGCCGCTCTCGGTGTCGAACATCGCCCCCGCCATCGTGCCGCCGGCCCCGTCGGGCCGCGGCGGCGCGAAGCAGGCGCTGAACGCGACGTGCTCCTCGTGGCGCCAGCGATCCGACGGATGGTCGTGGCATCGCGCACAGCCGATGCGCATGCCGAGCAGCGCGCGGCCCGCGAAATCCGCGCGGTCGCGCGCGTCGCCGATGCGGTCCAGCACGCCGCCGGCACCGAGCACGACGCCGCGTGCGATCGCCGGCAGGCTGTCGCCGCGCCCGATCGCCTGCACGAGCGCGTCGCGGCTGCGCGCCGCCGCAGCGCCCGCGGGCCCTTCGTCGCCGGCTTCGGGAAGCTCGAACCAGCGAGCGAGATGCGCAGCCCAGACCTCGGCGAACTCCCGCTTCTGCACGAGCCGCGCGATCGTCGCCGGCACGTCGGGCTTCGCCGCGAACACGTCGAGCTCCTGCGGCGTCGGCGGCCGGCCGACGAGGTCCAGGTGCAGGCGCCGCGCGAGCTGCCGCGAATCGACCGGCGGCAGGTGCGGCAGGCCCAGCTCGCCGAGGTGCGCGAGCAACTCGCGATCGAGCGCGTGCGCCGTTTGCCGCGGCGCCGCGGCCTCGGCGCGCGCGAAGGGCCGCACGATGCGGGTGAGCGCCGTCAGGTTGCCGAAGCGCGCCATGAGCCAGGCCTGACCTTCGCCGCGCAGCTCGAACCGGCCCTCGGCATCGACCTCGACGACGGTCGGGTCCGTCGACGAGAACAGCGCCGTGTCGCTGACGTCCACCACGTCGCCGCGATCGGGCTGGTTGCGTGTCTCGCTGGCCGCCGGCCCGCCGCGCGGCGCCTGAGAAGCTCCGAACGTCGCCTCGGCGACGACGCGGTCGCCGCGCACGTGCACGTGCAGTGCCTGCAGCTCACGTCGCTCCCCGTGGCTCCACGGCGCACCCGCGGCGATCCAGTCGCGCAGCAGGTGGTGTGCCGAGCCGTCGCGAGGCAGGCGGCGTCCCCCACCGTGATCGAGGCGGCCGAGCGCCTTCTGCAGCACGAGGCTCTGGTCCGGCTCGCGCAGGTCGACCCGGCGTCCGCCCAACTGCGTCGCGAGTGCGGCATGGTCCGCTGCCGGATCGCTGCCGAACAGCGACAGCTTCAAGCCTGCGCGGCCCGTGGCACTGCCGTGGCAGTAGGCCGACGAGCAGCCGTATCGCTGCAGCACGGGCAGCACGTCGTGCGTGAAGTCGAACGAGCGCGGCGGCGGCACTGGCCGCGGTGTCGCCGCGGGCCAGAGGGTGCTCGTCGCTGCGACGAGCAGCACGCTGCCGAGCACCGACTTCATTTCGCGCCGTGCTTCTCGACCCAGGCCCTCGCGCGCGTCTTGCTCTCGTCGTTGCCGTAGTCGAGGCTCAGTTGCAGCTTGAACATGTCGACGGCCTGCGCGCGCAGCGCGGCATCGGTGCCGACGCGCGTCTCGACGGCCGCGAACACGGCGTCGAGCTCCGCGCTGTCGGCGGCCTTCTGGATCGCCCGGCGCAGCAACCCGCGCAGCTCCTCGTCCTCGGGCGCCTTGCCCTCGCGCGGCTTCGCGGGCCTGGCCTCGGCTGCCGGCGCGTTCGCGTCGGGCCGCATCGCGTCCGGCCTCATGTCGGTCCGGTTCCGCTGATTGCGGGCCTCGTTCGTCTGCTCGACGCGCTGCAGCAACAGCGCGAGGTCCATCGCGAGCGCACGCAGCTGTTCCGCATCCCGCGGCATACGCTGCTCCATCAGCGCCCGCAGCGCCTTCGTGTCGGTCGGGATCGCGCCCGTGGCCTCCTCGACGAGACCGCGCAGGCGGCCGAGGTCGGCGCGGCCGGTGTCCGTGAACGCGACCGAACGCAGCACGACGCCGTCGCGCGCGACCACCAGCGTCAGCGTCGCCTTGCGATGCAGCGCGTAGCCGCCGGGGCCGTCGAGGCCGTCGGGGCTCACGACGATCGGCCGCACGAGCTGCAGCGCGTCCGAGCTGCGCTTCACCGCGGCCTCGGCATCGTTGCGATCGGCCGCGACGCGGATCGTGAAGGTCTGGAGCCCGGTCCACGCGAGCTGCACGGCGAGCCGGTCGAGTCCCGTGATCATCGGCGCCGTGTTGCGCGACAGGTCGTGCACGAACAGCAGCACCCCGGGCCCCTTCTGCAGGCGCACCGCGGCGTCGAACTCCGTGCCGGCCCACGGCCCCGCCGGCGCGTAGACCGGACAGGTCGGCAGCGGCGTGCCGGCACCCGGACCCGAGACCAGCTCCGGCGGCGGTGCCGGCTGCGCGGGCTGCCGCGGAGTGTCCTGCGCGAGTCCCTGCGAAGTGGCGGCGAACAGCAGGGCGGCTGCTGCGAGGCGGGGGAAGCGGGCGAGGCGCGGCCACCGCGCTCTGGAACGCGACGTCATGGTCATGTGCTCCGAACGGAGAGTGTGCGATAGTTCTATCAGGTCGGTCTGGTCCGCGCCGTCGGGGCGACAACAGCGGGACATGCCGCCGGCGGGAAGATCTGGCTGTAATGCACCGGCGGCCTGCTCGTCTGCAGCGTGTCCACACCTACACCGATGCAGCATCCCTCGCATTCCCACGCGGCTCCTTCCGGAAGCGCAAACGTCCTCGACCCGGTCTGCGGCATGCACGTCGACCCGGCCACGGCGGCCGGCCACCACGAGCACGGCGGGCAGACCTTCCACTTCTGCAGCGTCTCGTGTCTGCATCGCTTCCGCGCCGACCCGGCTGCGTTCCTCGGCGTGAGCGAAGCGCGTCCACCGGCGCCGCCGGCACCGACCGGGTCCGGCTCGGGCTCGGACAAGTTCACCTGCCCGATGCACCCCGAGGTGGTCAGCGATCACCCGGGCAGCTGCCCCATCTGCGGCATGGCGCTCGAGCCGATGTTGCCCTCGGCCGAGGACGGCCCCGGCGAGGAGGAGACGGACATGCGGCGCCGCCTGCGCTGGTCGCTGCTGTTCGGCGTCCCGGTCGTCGCGATCGGAATGGCCGAGATGGTGCCCGGGGCCGCGAGCCTCGCGTGGCTGCACGGCAGCGCGGGGTTGTGGCTGCAGCTCGCGCTCGCCACGCCGGTCGTGCTGTTCGGTGCCTTGCCGTTCTTCGTGCGCGCGCGCGATTCGCTGCGCAATCGCAGCGCGAACATGTTCACGCTGATCGGGCTGGGCGTCGGCGCGGCATTCGGCTGGAGCGTGTTCGCCGCGGTGTTCCCGCAACTGGTCCCGGCGGCGAGCCACGTGCACGGCAAGCCGCCGGTCTACTTCGAAGCGGCTGCAGCGATCACCGTGTTGACGCTGCTCGGGCAGGTGCTCGAGCTGCGCGCGCGCCGCCGCACCGGCGCCGCGATCAGGGCACTGCTCGGCCTGTCGCCGAAGACCGCGCGCCGCGTCGGCTCCGACGGCCGTGACAGCGACGTGCCGCTCGAGGAAGTGCAGGTCGGCGACCAGCTGCGCATCCGGCCCGGTGAGAAGGTGCCCGTCGACGGCGTGGTCCTCGATGGCCGCAGCGTCGTCGACGAGTCCATGCTGACCGGCGAGCCCGTGCCGGTCGAGAAGACCAGCGGCGCCAGGCTCACCGGCGGCACGCTGAACGGCTCGGGCAGCCTGCGGATGCGCGCCGAACGCGTCGGCAAGGACACGATGCTGGCCCAGATCGTCCGCGTCGTCGGCGATGCGCAGCGCAGCCGCGCGCCCGTGCAACGGCTCGCCGATCGCACAGCCGCCGTGTTCGTGCCGATCGTGCTGCTCGTCGCGGCCGCGACGTTCGTGCTCTGGCTCACGCTCGGTCCCGCGCCGGCACTCGCCCCCGCGATCAGCAACGCGATCGCCGTGTTGATCATCGCGTGCCCGTGTGCGCTCGGGCTGGCCACGCCGATGTCGATCATGGTCGGCGTCGGCCGCGGGGCCCTCGCCGGCATCCTCGTGCGCAACGCCGAAGCGCTCGAGGCGCTCGCGAACATCGACACGGTCGTCGTCGACAAGACCGGCACGCTGACCGAAGGCCGGCCGCGCCTCGTGGCCGTCGTGCCGTTGCCCGGGCAGGACCCGGAGGCCCTGCTGGCGCGCGCGGCTGCGCTCGAGCTCGCGAGCGAGCACCCGCTGGCCGCCGCGGTCGTCGGCGGCGCGCGGCAACGCGGCATCGAGACCCAGGCGGCCGCGGACTTCGTCGCGAGCCCCGGCAAGGGCGTCGTCGGCACGGTCCGCGGCGAACGCGTCGTCGCCGGCAGCCTCGCATTCCTCGCCGAGCAGGGCATCGACGTCCGCGCGCTCTCTGACGTCGCGGAGACTCACCGGCAGCAGGGCCACACGGTCATCGCCGTCGCGACCGCCGGCCGGGCTTCGGGCCTCGTGACCGTCAACGACGAGCTGAAGCCGACGACGGCCGCAGCGCTCGGCGCGCTGCGTGCGCGCGGCGTGCGCGTCGTGATGCTGACGGGCGATGCGCGCGGCACGGCCATGGCCGTGGCGCGCCGGCTCGGTATCGACGAAGTCGAGGCCGAGGTGCTGCCGGCCGGGAAGGCCGCGGTCATCGCACGGCTGCGGCAGGCCGGGCGCCGGGTCGCGATGGCCGGCGACGGCATCAACGATGCGCCGGCCCTCGCGAGCGCCGACGTCGGCATCGCGATGGGAACCGGGTCGGACGTGGCGATCCACAGCGCGCACGTGACGCTCGTCAAAGGCGACCTGCGCGGCATCGACCGCGCGCTGCACCTCGCGCAGGCGACGCGCAGGAACATCCGGCAGAACCTCTTCTTCGCGTTCGCCTACAACGGCCTCTGCGTGCCGATCGCCGCAGGTGTGCTGTATCCGCTGCTGGGCCTGTTCCTGTCCCCGATGCTCGCGAGCCTCGCGATGAGCCTGTCGTCCGTGTCCGTGATCGCGAACTCGCTGCGCCTCCGGAGCCTGCGGCTCGCCTGACGCTGCTGCGCCCCCGAAGCGCTGCGTCAGCTTGCGGAACGAGGAGAATGCTGCCGAATCAGACCAGCCAAGGCCACCGCTCCGGGAAGCCGGTGGCGTTCCCTTGCACGAGGGTCCTTCACACTCGTGGGACGAGAGAATCTGCCTCCATGAGAGGGCCGAGGGCGTCAAGGGGCGATGTTGCTGGGATTCACCTCCTCACAGGATCTGGCGCCTTGGCGCCCGCACACCGAAACGGCTGGAGACTTCCGCAGGCTTCCATACGCACTCTTGAGCGCTCGAGCGGTTCGAGCTGGTGCACGGTGGG